>DATCBU010000049.1:0-48281 GCA_036511675.1 Acidimicrobiales bacterium
ATGGGCGCCACCCATCTCGTGGCCGGTGTCACCGGCATCGCCGCCACCGGCGACGGCAAGGGGTACTGGATGGTGGCCGGCGACGGCGGGGTCTTCGCCTTCGGTGACGCCACCTTCTACGGGTCGCTGGGGAAGAAGCCACCGCCCGACTCGATCGCGGGGATGGCGGCCACGCCCGACCACGCCGGGTACTGGATGGTGGGCAACGACGGCAGTGTCTACGACTTCGGCGACGCCCAGGGATACGGGTCGACGGCGACGACCAAGCCGCTCTCCCCCGTGGCGGCCATCACGCCCACCACCGACGGCAAGGGGTACTGGCTGTTGGAGCCCGACGACTGGTCCTATTCCTTCTCGTCGCCGTCGCCGTACGCCCTGGTGAACTCGGCCGCCATCACCTCGGTGGCGACCAGCCAGGTGGGGCCCGACCCCGACACCACCCAGGGCCCGTTCTGCAACCCCTTCGGCCCCTGCGAAGCATGGTGCGCGCTGTTCGTCACGTGGGTGTGGGCCCATGCCGGGATCCCCGTACCCTCCATCCCCTTCACCGGCAACGTCTTTGCGTGGGCGGCTGCGCACGGCCGGATCCTGCCCGGCAACGTGCTGCCCGCACCGGGCGACGCCGTGCTCTACGGGACCGGTCCCCAGAGCACCGCCACCTCGGTCCACACCGGGCTCGTGGTCGAGGTGTGGCCCGACAGTGCGGTGCTCACCGTCGAGGGCGACGCCGGCCCGGCGCCGTCGGGGCAGCTGGCCACGATCATCAACGGCCCCTTCCTCCCCCGGGACTCGTCGTCCTACAACGGCGTGGCCGTCTACGCCATCGCTCAGCCGGTGCCCTGACCATCTCGAAAGCCGGTCTCAATATCGTTGCAACCGGTTCGCAACCTCGCCGCGGTGCCGTCGGGGGGTCTGACACCTAGGCTCCTCGCCATGGCACCGTCCGCAGAGGACGCGGGAATCGTTCCGCACCTGAGCGACCCGTTGGCGGTGGGCGACGGGGTGTCCATCTCGGCATCGGTGAAGGATCTCCCCAGCCCAGCCGTTGTTCCCGGTATCGCACTTCCCAGCATGCCCGGCCCCCCGGTCCAGCCTGTCGTGGCGGCGGCGCCGCTCCCTGACACCGCGGCGCGCCTGGCCGGCACCTTCGGCGCCGTGGTCGCCAACGTCCGCAGTGCCTATGTGGGCACGGAGAGCACGGTGCGCCTGGCGTTGTGCTGTCTCATGGCCGAGGGCCATCTCCTGGTCGAGGACCACCCCGGGGTGGGCAAGACCACGCTCGCCAAGGCGCTGGCCCGCTCCCTGGGCCTGGGATTCGGCCGGGTGCAGTTCACCGCCGACCTCCTCCCCGCCGATGTCACCGGTGCCATGGTCTTCGACCGGGACACGGGGAAGATCGCCTTCCGACCCGGGCCCGTGTTCACCAACATCCTGTTGGCCGACGAGCTCAACCGGGCATCGCCCAAGGCGCAGTCGGCGCTGTTGGAGTCGATGGAGGAGCATCAGGTGAGCGCCGACGGGGTCAGCCATGCCTTGCCCCAGCCGTTCATGGTCATCGCCACCCAGAACCCGTACGACGCCGCCGGCACGTTCCCGCTCCCGCACAGCCAACGCGACCGGTTCCTCCTCCGTCTCAGCCTCGGCTATCCCGACCGGGCCGCCGAGGACGACCTGCTGGCCGGCACGCTCACGCGTCCCTCGCCCGATTCACTGTCGGGAGTCGGGGGCCCAGAGTTCCTCCACGCTTTCGCCGGTGCCGTGGTGCGCACCCACGTCGCCCCCGAGGTGCGCGGCTATGTCCTGGACCTCATCGGGGAGACGCGTTCGCACCCTGACCTCACCGTGGGGGCGTCGCCGCGCGCCTCTCTGGCCGTGCTGCGAGCGGCGGGAGCGGTGGCGGTGTCCACCGGGCGCGACTACGTGACCCCCGACGACGTGAAGCTCGTGGCCGAGCCCGCCCTGGGGCACCGCGTGGTGGTGCATCCCGCCGCCGAGCTGGCCGGGGTCACAGCGTCGTCCACCATCGAGGAGATCTTGGCGCGCCTCGTGGTACCCGTCGGCGCCAGCCGGTAGCGCGCATGGCGACGGGCCCGAGCCGCCGTCGCGGCACCTGAGCCGAGCGGTGCTGTCGACGCGGGGGATGGTGCTGGCGGCGGGCGCCGCCTGCTCGGCCATCACCGGCCTCGCCTACGGCGTGGAGGAGTTCGTTTTCGTGGCCATCGTCGTCGCCCTCCTGCTGGCGCTGGGCGGGGTCGGGGTCTGGTACCGCCAACGCGTGAGCCGGCAAGGGCTGCGTCTGGTCATGAAGGTTCCCGTGGCCGAGGTCACCGCTGCGCAATCCACCCTCGTCGAGCTCACGGTGGCCAACGTCGGGCGTCGCCGCCTTCCCCCGGTACTGGTGGAGGATCCCCACGGGCACTGGTCGGTGTCGCACCCGGGCCTGGGCGAGAGCTCAGTGGCCGGGGCACGCCGGTTGCCTCACCCACCACCGACGCCCGTCGCCGGCTTCACCACGCTCGGACAGCGCTCCCGGTCGGGGGACTGGCTCGGTAACCCCGGGGGTCGCCCCACCCGACGGGAGCGGGCCCGGGCGCGACGGGCCGTGTCGGGGTCGCGCCGGCTCCCCGACCTGGCGCCGGATGCGGAGATCACGTTGTCGATCCGGGTGCCGACCGGGGCCCGCGGGCTTCTGACGCTTTCCGACGTGGGGCTGTGGTGCGAGGACCCCTTCGGTCTCGTCGCCCGCCGGATCACGACGGCCCCTCCCGCCCATGTGATCGTGTACCCGGTACCCGCAGCCGTCACCGCCACGGGACGGCCCACCGGGGCGCGTCCCGGGGGGCGCGAGCGGTCGTCGGCGTCGGGAGCGACCAACGCCCTGTCGGGCGACGAGCTCAACGGGCTGCGCCCCTATGCGCCGGGCGACCGGCTCACCCGACTGCACTGGCCCTCCCTGGCTCGCACCGGCGAGCTGGTCGTGCGTGAATTCCTCGAGCCCCACGCCGGGTCGCTGGCGCTGCTCGTCGACCTGCGGCCTTCGGCGCACACCGGCGACTCCATCGAGCGAACGATCTCGCGCGCCGCGGGGTTTGGCATGGCGGCGCTGGAACGGGGCCTGACGGTGGAACTGTGCACCAGCACGGGCGAACGCCTGGTCGTCACCCCCAACGCCGCGGGGCGCCAGACCATGTTGCGCGCCCTGGCCCTCCTCGGAGCCGCCACCGCACCCCCGGCCGTGGTGCGCCGGTGGGGGAACCGGCCCACCGGAGGAGCGGTATGGGCCACGGGAAGCATGGCGGGCGACGACGTGGTCCTCGTCACCACCGAGTCCGGCGCCGCCGAGGCCACCCTGCCCGACGGGCTCCGGCGTCAGGCCGAGACGGTCCTGGTGCCGTGACCTCCCCTGGCTCCCCACAGGCCGGCCGGGGCAGGCTGGCACTGCGCCCGAACCCCGCCCTGGCCCCGGACTTCTGGCTCTTGGCGGTGACACTGGCGGCGGGGCTGGGCACGGCGCGCCTCACCCAGGCGCCCGGTGCCAGCCACGTGGTGGGCCCCATCACCGCCACCGTGGTGGCCGGCTACCTCGGGGCCTCGGTGGCACGGCGGCTGCGGCTCTCGGTGGGAGCCGCCATGGCCGGCGGCGTGGTCGCCGTGGCCCTGGCCACGGTCTGGGGCCAAGTGCTCTCGGCCACGCGCGACGGCATCCCGACCCTGGGGACGTGGCGGACACTGGTCTCGAAGTTCGACACCGCCGGCACCGTCATCCGGTCCCATCCCACCCCGGTGCCGGCCACACCCGAGGTCGTGCTGTGCATCGCCACGGGAGCCGGGCTGGTGGCGGTGTTGTCCCGGTCCATCTGGGCGTGGCAGGAAGACCGCGGGTCCGGGGCGGCGTTGGCGCTCGTGCCCTCGTTCGGGTTGTTCTGCTACACCGCCTTGCTGAGCTCGCAGGTGGACAGGCTCACCGGCGTGCTCACCTACGTCGTGGCCGCCCTCGCCTTCGTGATCGCCGCCGACCACAGCGCCATCGTCGGCTCGGCATCGAGGGGGGCCCGAGCCGACGACGCGGGGGTGCGCCGCCTGGCCTCGGGCGTGATGGGTGCCCTCCCGGCCGTGCTGGTGGCGGCGCTGGCCGTCGTCGTCCCCCTGGCGGCCAGCCCGGCCCTGGCGACACTGAAGGTCAACGCCCTGCCGTTCCCGCCGGCGGCGGGAGCCAAGGGTCTGGGCCTCGCCACCGGCGACGGCACCGGCGGGGCGGCGGGCATCGGAGGCGTGTCGAATGCGCCGCTGGGGACCTCCGGGGTGCGCGCCATCGACCTCGTCGACAACCTCAAGGCGGTGCTCGTGAACCGCACGGCCGATGTCATGTTCGACGCCCGGACGCCGCTGCCCACGTACTGGCAGGTGGCCGTGTTGACCGAATTCGACGGGACGGCGTGGCTGCCCGACCCGACCACAGAGGCCGCCGCCCAGAGCTTCGCCCTGTCACCCCAGAACCAGGAGGTGCCCGGACTCCCCGCACTCCCCGAGCCCAGCCACACCAAGACCTTTCGCGCCCAGATCACCATCGGGGACCTCGAGAGCACGCTGCTCCCGCTGCCTCCGACCACCTTCGCCGTCGACACCGACGCCGACCTGGTCCCGGGCTTCGGGGCGGTGCAGCCGGTGGAGGCTGCGCCTGGGCTGACCTACATCGCCTCGGCCCGGGTCCCGGTCAGTCCGGCCCCGGCGGCCAAGACGCCCAGCCGGACGCGCCCCGGGCACCAGGCCGCCGCGCCGACAACGACCACGTCAGGGGCCTCCGAGACCGTCGCGGCGTCGGCGCTGGTTCCGTACCTGCAGCTTCCCGTCGAGCCCGCCGCCGTCGTGGATCTCGCCCACCAGATCGTGGCCGGCGCCAAGGGGCCCGCCGCCGAGGCGGCCGACCTGGCCCGGTGGTTCGACAACGGCCGGTACCGCTACACCCTCACGCCGCCCGCCCCGTCGGGCCCCGACGCGCTGGAGTCGTTCCTCTTCACCACGCGCGCCGGATTCTGTCAGCAGTTCGCCGCCGCCTACGGCGTCCTGGCCCGGATCGACGGCCTGCCCACGCGCGTGGCCGTCGGGTTCACGACGGGCAACTCCCACGGGCGCCAGCGCTACGAGATCACGGGGGCCGACGCCCACGTCTGGCCCGAGGTGTACCTCGGCCCGTCCACGGGGTGGACCTCGTACGAGCCCACCCCGGCGTCCTCGGGTGAGGCGACGGGCGTGGGGGTGAACTCCGGCTCGAAGTCGGGCCCGCAGAACCCCGGGACCAAGTCCACCGCCACCACGGCGTCGACGGTGGCCACCATCCGCCATCCCTTCTCGGCCAACATCACGGTCCCGACCACGCACCCCCGGACGGTGCACGGCACAGTGGTGCCCACCCGGCACGCCGGTGGATCGTCAGGTGACGGGCTGGAGGCGGCGGGCATCGCGGCGGCGATCGTCGCCCTGGTCGTGGTGGTGACGCTGGAGGTGAGGCGCCGGGTGGGCCAGGGGTGGGACCCCATCAGGACCCTGCTCGACCGGCGTCGCCGGCGCCGGCGCCGTCCCGCCCCCGATCCCACCGCCGAGGTACTGGCCCAGTGGCGCGACACCGCCGCCGTCCTGGCACGGGCCCGGCTGGGGCGAGGGCCCGCCGAGACCCTTGACGAGCACGCCCTGCGCCTGCAGTCCCTGGCCGGGGCGCAGTGGTTGACGCCGTATCGCCCGGTGACCGAGGTCCGGCCCGGCACCGGCACCGCCGTCCCTAGCGGTACCGCCGCCCCGGCCGCCATCGACGCCACCATCGACGCGTATGTCCGGCTGGCCGCCCTGGCCGCCCGGGCCAGCTACGGCTCCGAGCCGTGCACGCCCGAGGAGGCGGTGCGCGCCGGGCAGCTCGGCGCCGAGGTCCGCTCCGGCCTGGCCGGTCCCGCCCTGCGCCGGAGCGTGCTCGTGGGGCCGTGATCCCGATGGGGCGTGAGGAGGACGGCGGCGCGAGGATTGAGGTGTGACGACCCCGCAGACGCTTCGGATGGACGACATCGAGTTGTCGAACCTGGAGTTCTGGGAGAAGCCATGGTCGGTGCGCGAGACGGCGTTCGCCAAGCTCCGTGCCGAGCAGCCCATCGCCTTCTTCCCCGACCCCGAGATCGAGATCGAGACCATCGTTCCCATTCCACCGGGCCGGGGCTACTACGCCATCACGCGCTACGCGGACGTCGTCGAGATCAGCCGACACCCCGAGCTGTATTGCTCGGGACAGTCCGGCTCCACCATCTTGGACATGCCCCCCGAGCTCCTCGAGTTCTTCGGCTCGATGATCAACATGGACGACCCCCGCCACGCCCGGCTGCGCCGCATCGTCTCGGCCGCCTTCAACCCCCGCATGGTGCGCGCTGTCGAGGACAACATCGAGCAGGTCGCCGACGACCTCATCGCCACGGTGCGGGAGAAGGGGGAGTGCGACTTCGTGACCGAAGTAGCGGCCCGGCTCCCGCTGAAGATCATCTGCGACATGATGGGCGTACCCGAGAGCGACTACGACAAGGTCTTCAACTGCTCCAACATCATCTTGTCGTTCGGGGACACCGAGTACGTGCCCGAGGGCGAGGACCCCGTGCTGGCCTTCATGAACGCCGGCAACGACCTGGCGCAGCTCATGGCCGGGCTGGCCGCCCACCGCGTCGAGCACCCCACCGACGACCTCACCTCGGCTCTCGTGAACGCCAACGTGGACGGCGAGTCCCTCACCCACGCCGAGCTGGCCTCGTTCTTCATCCTCTTGGTGGTGGCCGGCAACGAGACGACGCGCAACGCCATCAGCCACGGATTGTGGGCCTTCACCGAGCACCCCGACCAGCGCGCCCTGTGGGCGGCGGACTTCGACACGGTGGCTCCCACCGCCGTCGACGAGATCGTCCGCTGGGCCTCTCCCGTCATCTTCATGCGCCGCACCACCACGGCGGAGACGACGCTCTCGGGCCACACCTTCGCCGAGGGCGACAAGGTCATCCTCTTCTACAACTCGGCCAACCGCGACGAGGACGTCTTCACCGACCCCCAGCGCTTCGACGTGCTGCGCCATCCCAACCCCCACATTGGCTTCGGGGCCCCGGGACCGCACTTCTGCCTCGGCGCCCATCTGGCCCGACGGGAGATCACGGTCATGTACCGCGAGCTCTTCCGCCATCTCCCTGACATCCGCGCCACGGCCGAGCCCGACCGCCTACGATCGAACTTCATCAACGGCATCAAGCACTTGCCCTGTACGTACTGACCGCCGGGGCTTGCCACCCCGGCGTCGGCCCGCGTCTACGCTCCCTCCGATGAGCGACACACCCGCACAGATGGGTCACGGGGTCAACCAGCGGGCCCAGATCAAGATGACGCCCGAGGAGATCGACGACTTCCTCCACGAGCGGCGGCCGGTGTCGTTGTGCTCGATCAACCACGACGGCTCGATCCACGCCGTGGCCATGTGGTACGGGTTCCTCGACGGCATGCTCGCCTTCGAGACCAAGGCCAAGTCGCAGAAGGCCCAGAACCTCCGACGCAGTCCCCGCATGACGTGCATGGCCGAGGACGGCGACTACTACGAGGAGCTCCGGGGCGTCGAGCTCGTGGGAACGGCCGAGTTCATCGACGACCCCGACCGCATGTTCGAGCTGGGCATCAACCTCTTCGAGCGCTACTACGGGACCTACACCGAAGAGCTGCGCCCGTTCGTCGAGACCATGCTCAACAAGCGTGTGGTGATCGCCCTGCACGTCGAGCGCACCGTGTCATGGGACCACCGCAAGCTCGGGCTCCCCTCAACCCGGCCCACCTGACCCGCACTGGAACACGTTTCACTTCGGCGAGGCCCTGAGCTAGGGTCGGCGCCGATGATCCTGGACCGTTTCCGCCTTACCGACCGCGCCGCCATCGTCACCGGAGCAGGACGCGGGATCGGCGCCGCCACCGCCGTCGCCCTCGCCGAGGCCGGCGCCGACGTCGTCATCGCCGCTCGCACCGAGGAGCAACTACTCGAGGTGGCCAAGAAGATCGAGGCGGCGGGCCGCAGGGCCGTCGTGGTGCCGGCCGATCTCAACGACCTCGACGTGATGGCGCAGCTCGTCGACAAGGCCACCGACACCTTCGGGCGCCTCGACATCATCGTGAACAACCACGGGGGGTGGATGCCCCGTCCCCTGCTCGATGTGTCCCCGGGACATCTGGAGCGGGCCTTTCGCTACAACGTGAGCAGCGCCCACGCCCTGGTGCGCGCCGCGGTGCCCGCCATGATGAGCGGGGGCGGCGGCGCCGTGGTCAACATCTCGTCCATGGCAGGACGTGTGGCCCCGCGGGGATTCACCGCCTACGCCACGGCCAAGGCGGCCTTGTCGCACTACACGCGTCTGGCCGCGGCCGAGCTGGCGCCGCGCATCCGGGTCAACGCCATCGCCGTGGGAACCATCGCCACCTCCGCCCTCGACGTGGTGGTCCAGGACGCGGCCATGCTCGCCTTCATCGAAGAGACCGCCCTGGTGGGGCGAATCGGGCAACCCGAGGACATCGCGGCGTGCGTCGTCTATCTCTCCTCCCCCGCCGGTGACTTCGTCACCGGCAAGATCTTCGAGATCGACGGAGGCGCCGAGCGCCCCCAGGTCGACCTCGGCTGAGCCGGCCAAGGAGCGTGCCATGACGTATCGCGTCGTGTTGTGGGGCACGGGAAACGTGGGCCGCCACGCCCTGGCGGGCATCGACGCCCGCCCCGACCTCGAGCTCGTGGGGGTATGGGTGTCGAACCCCGACAAGGTGGGACGCGACGCCGGAGACCTCGCCGGCCTGGGCCGCCCCCTGGGGGTGGCTGCCACCGACGACGTGGACGCCCTGTTCGCGCTGAAGCCCCATTGCGTCGTGCACACCGCCATGGCCGACCACCGCCTGCCCGAGGCGCTCGCCGACCTCGAGAAGATCCTGCGGGCCGGCATCAACGTGGTGTCGAGCGGGCCGGTGTTCCTGCAGTACCCCGAGGGTGTGGTGCCGGCCGAGATGACCGACCCCCTGCGCCGCGCCGCCACGGGCGCGGGCGTGTCGCTGTGGGTGAACGGCATCGACCCCGGCTTCGCCAACGACTGGCTCCCGCTCGTGATCACCGGCATCAGCGAGCGCATCGAAGAGGTCCGCTGCCTCGAGATCCTCAACTACGCCACCTACGACCAGCCCATGGTCATGTTCGACATCATGGGATTCGGGCGCGCCCTCGACGACATCCCCATGCTCCTGTTGCCCGGCGTGCTCACCATGGCGTGGGGCAGCGTGGTGCGCCAGATCGCGGCGGGGCTCGACGTCGAGCTCGACGGAGTCGAAGAGCACTACGAACGGCTCCCCGCCCCCCGTCAGATCGAGATCTCGTCAGGCACCGTCGAGAAGGGCACCGCGGCGGGGCTGCGCTTCGAGGTGCGGGGCATGCGCGCCGGGCGGGCCGTAGTGGTCCTCGAGCACGTCACCCGCCTCGCCGACGACATCGGGCCCGACTGGCCCCAGCCCGCGGGCCAAGGCGGCTACCGGGTGGTGGTGCGGGGCGAGCCCACCTACACCGTGGACCTGCAGCTCATGGGGACCGACGGCGACCACAACACCGGCGGCCTCAAGGCCACCGCCATGCGCCTCGTCAACGCGGTGGCGGCCGTGGTCGAGGCTCCCCCGGGGCTGCTCACCGCCCTCGACCTGCCCCTCGTCACCGGGCGCGGCCTCGTCGTCTGAAGTACGGGTGCGTCGTCAGGCTCGCACCCGGGCCGGCGGCACCGGCGCGGCGCGGCGGCGTCCCAGGCGCCAGAACTGCACCAGGCCCAGCGTGATCATGACGGGCACGATCGCCATGGCGGGGCGGTATCCCACCGCGTCGCGCCCTCCGTGGCCGATCCCCGACAGCACGAGCCCGATGCCGAGGTCGGCGAACACCGCGCACGCGAACCCGCCGATGTTGACCACCCCGGTGGCGGCTCCGCCCCGCTCGGGCGGGTTGACCTCGCGGGCCAGGTCGAAGGCGATGACCGAGGTGGATCCGCACGCCCCGGTGCTGACGGCCAGGACCAGGATGAGCGCCAACGGCGCTCTTCCCCCTCCCCAACTCAACACGGCGGTCCACACCGCCAGGAGGACCAGCGCGCTCCCCTTCACCACCCCGGACCGGGCCCGGGGCACTCGGATGATGAGCACGCCCACGAAGGGAGCGCTCAGCACCGCGCTCACGACCACCAGGCCCAGGGTGAAGCTCGCGCTCTGCTCCGAGTAGTGCTGGGAGCGCACCAGGAACGGGTAGCCCCACAGGGCGGTGAAAACCACGAAGGGCCCGGTGAGAGCGAAGTGGGCCCACATCGCCTGCCAGGTTCCCGCTGTCCGCATGGCGTGGCCGACGGCCAGGATCATGCTGGGGCGTTCGCGCCAGGGAAGCGGCGGCGCGCTGTCGGGCCGGTCGCGCACGAACACCCCCACCACCACCGCCACCGCCGCGGTGATCGCCGCGGACCCCGTGAAGGTCGCCACCCATCCGAGATGCGAGAGGCCGAGCCGCAAGGGCTCGGTGGAGATCAACTGGCCCACGCCCCCGATCAACGAGGTGAGGGCGGTGAGCAACCCGTAACGCGCCGGGGGGAACCAGTTCTGGACCAGTCGGAGGACGTTCAAGAAGGTGAGGCCGTCACCGATCCCCACCAGCACGCGTCCGGCCAGCGCGGTGCCGATGCTCGTCCCCCATCCGAAGAGCGCCTCGCCCGCGGCCAGGAACACCAGCGCGGCGGTGAGCATGCGGCGGGGCCCGAAGCGGTCGGCCATTGCACCGGAGGGGATCTGCAACCCCGCGTACACCGCCAGCTGGGCCGCGACGAAGGTGGCCAGCACCGACGGACCGGTGTGGAACCGCCGTTCGGCTTCGAGCGAGGCCACCCCGAGGCTGGTGCGGTGGAACACCGCCATGAAGTACGCGCTGACCGCCAGTGCCCACGCCGCCCACGCCCCCCGGGGCCCGCGTCTGCTCCCTGGCCCCGAGCCGTCCCGCATCCCCCGATTGTGGCCGACCGGGGTGGTGGACCCGTCGGCCAACGGGAGTCACCCCGCGTCCGGGGGCTACGTTGAGTGCCTCGGTGGCCCGGCCCTGTGTCGGGACGACCATGGTGCCGAGACCGACCAGGGGGAAGCCGATCACATGCCCGTGCCGCTCGACGAGTATCCCGTGCACCAGGTGCCGCTCTCGATGCGGCACATGGCGACGAGCGACCGCAACGCCTACGACCGGTGCTACTTCAACGCCCATGACCGCACCGGCGAGGTGTTCCTCGTCACGGGAATGGGGGTGTACCCGAACCTGGGGGTCGTCGACGCCTACGCCACGGTCCGGCGGGGCGACGAGCAGTACACGGTGCGCACCTCCGATGCCCTGGGCGACGATCGCATGGACCAGCGCGTCGGCCCCTACCGCATCGAGGTCCTCGAGCCATTGGAGCGAGTGCGCGTGGTGTGTGACGGCGCAGATCACGGTGTGGGCTTCGACCTCACATGGACGGGATCGTTCCCCATAGTGGAGGAACCCGCCCACGTCATGCGCCAGGGCGGGCGCGTCATCCTCGACGCCTGTCGCTTCGCCCAGGTGGGCACGTGGTCGGGAACCCTGGAGGTGGGCGGCGAGGAGCTCAGCGTGGGCGACGACCAATGGGTGGGCACGCGCGACCGGTCGTGGGGCATCCGGCCCGTGGGAGAGCCCGAGCCCCCCGGTCGGGCCGCGTCGGAGCCCGACGAGGGGTTCGGCTTCTGGTGGACCTATGTGCCGCTGCGATTCGACGACTTCGCCGTGGTCGTCATCGCCCAGGAGGACGGCGACGGCAACCGCCTGCTCAACGAGGCGGTCCGGGTCTTCCCCGCCGCCTCGGGACGCCCCGCCGAACAGCTGGGGTGGCCCGAGGTCGAGGTCCGGTACCGCCCCGGCACCCGCCACCCCGAGTCGGCCGTGCTCCACATGCGGACCCGGCGCGGCGTTGCGCTCACCCTTGAGATCGAGACCCTCGGGTTCGTCGGCCTCAACTGCGGCCCCGGCTACGGCGGCGACCCCGACTGGTCGCACGGGCAATGGCGTGGGCGGGGCTTCACCGAGGGCGTGGTCGTCGACATGCGCGACCCCGCCATCACGGGGCGGATCCCCTTCGGCGTGGTCGACCACGTGGCCCGGGCCAGGTGCGACGGATCCGAGGGATGGGGGATGTTCGAGCACGGAACCTTCGGCCGCCACGAGCCGTCGGGGTTCACCGGATGGGAGTCGGTCGCCCCGGCGGCGACGCCGTGACCGGTCCCGAGGCGTCGGCGACCGAAGCCTCCGGCGCGCCGGAGTCCGCGCCCCGCCCCCGGACCTCGACGCGCGATCGCGACGAGCTGCACCGACGACTGGTGCGCTGGTTGGCAACGCAGGTGCCTGAGCCCGAGGTCTCGGAACTGCTCGTGCCCGAGTCCAACGGCATGTCGAGCGAGACACTCCTGTTCGAGTGCACGTGGCGCGACGGCCACGCCTCGGCGGCCACGGGGGGGCGGGTGACCCAGGCGTGTGCGGCGCGTCTGATCCCCGACCCCGACGCCGTGCCGGTCTTCCCGGTCTACGACCTCGAGCGCCAATTCCGGGTCCTGCGCCTGGTGGGCGAGCGCACTCGCGTCCCGGTGCCACGCACCTTGTGGTTGGAGCTCGACCCCGAAGCCATCGGCTCGCCCTTCTTCGTGATGGAGCGCGTGGACGGGGTCGTCCCTCCCGACATCATGCCGTACCCGTTCGGGTCGTGGCTCTCCGAGGCGCCACGCGCCGACCAGGACCGGCTCCAGGATTCTTCGGTGCGGGTGCTGGCCGAGTTGCACGGAGCCGACGTCACTGCCGACGACATCGCCTTCTTGGAGCTCGACCGGCCCGGCGACACCGCCCTGCGTCGTCATCTGGCCGAGCAACGTTCGTACTACGAGTGGGTCGTGGCCGACGGGGCGCGATCGCCGCTCATCGAGCGCACCTTCGCCTGGTTGGAAGACCATTGGCCGGCGACCGAGGGAGCGCCGGTGATCAGCTGGGGTGACGCCAGGATCGGCAACATGATGTTCCGGGACTTCGAGCCGGTGGCGGTGCTCGACTGGGAGATGGCGGCGGTCGGGCCACGCGAGATCGACATCGGCTGGATGGTGTACCTGCACCGCTTTCTCGACGACATCGCCATCCAGGCCGGGTTGCCCGGCATGCCGCATTTCATGCGGCTCGACGACGTGGTGAACGCCTACGAGCGGCACGCCGGCCATCGGCCGGCTGATCTCGACTTCTACACCATGTACGCCGCCCTGCGGCACGCTATCGTGATGAGCAGGGTGGCGCGCCGACAGGTGCTCTTCGGGGAGATCACCTTGCCCGACGACCCCGACGACATGATCATGCACCGGCCCACGCTCGAGCAGATGCTCGCCGGCACCTACTGGGACAAGCTGTGACCGTGGCCGGCCTGGGGCCCGAGCCCGCACCGTGACCAATTCGATCGGACCGCTCGTCCCCGCCGACGAGGGCCTGTGCCACCAGATCACCGACACCTTCGCCGTGGTGGCGACGAGCGACCTGTCGTGGACCGAGAAGATCTGCGCCATGGCGGCGGCCAAGGACGGCAGCCTGCAACTGGGGTTCGGCTTGGGCAAGTACCCGAACCGCAACGTCATGGACGGGTACGCCGGGATCTCGCAGGGCGTGCAGCAGCGCACCGTGCGCGCCAGCCGACGGCTCGACGCCGCTGCGGCGCACACCACGGTCGGGCCCATCCGCTACGAGGTCGTGGAACCGCTGCGATCGGTCCGCTTCCTCCTCGAGGCCAGCGAGGCCCAGCCGATCGCCTTCGACTGGTTGTTCGAGGGCATCGTCCCCCCTGCGCTGGAGGACCGCACCCACATGCGCCAGGGGTTCCGGGTGGGATCCGACCTGGTGCGCTACCACCAGATCGGACTGGCGTCGGGCTGGGTCGAGGTGGAGGGGAGACGCAGCGAGATCTCCCCCGACACCTGGGTGTCCACGCGCGACCACTCCTGGGGCGTGCGCTACGACGTGGGCCTGCCCCCCCGGGACCTCGAGCCCCGCGACCCGTTGGCGGGGCTGTCGTTCCGCATGATCTGGAGTCCCATGGCCATGCAGCGCCCCGACGGCACCCGGTACGGGCTATTCCTCCACTACCAGATCGTGAAGGGCCCGGGCTTCACCTACAAGCAGGTCGTCATGGGTGGGGTGGAGCATCCCGACGGGACGGTCGAGCGCTTCGTCGACCTCGAGCCCGAGCTCAGCTTCGACCCCGCCAACCGCCGGCTCCGGGGCGGGACCATCGCGGCCCGGACCGCCGACGGGAACCTCCGCACCCTCGAGCTCGACGCCGTGTCGGCCACGGGCTTTCACCTCGGGGCCGGGCTGTACTTCGGGCTCGACGGCCACCATCACGGGGAATGGCGCGGCGACCTTCTCGTCGAGGGCGAGCACGTGCCCGACTGTGCGGACCCGGTGATGGCTCGACGCCTGCACCAGATCCGAGACACCGTCGTGCACGTGGTCGACCCTGTGGGAGGCGGAGAGGGGTGGGGCAACTGCCAGCCCATCATCACTGGAGGTGACGACGCACTGGGCCTGGCGGCCGACGACAGCTTCATGTAGGGCGCGCGCCGCGTCACCAACACCTCAGCGCGCCAACCCCTCAGCGGGCCAACGACACTGCGCCGGCCACGGCGAAGCCACACCCACCGAGTCCGAGCAGGCGCCGCCACGGGTTCTCGCCGCGCAGGACCTCGTCGACGGCCCAGGCCGCCAGCGAAGCCACCGCCACCGCGTCGACAGTGGTGCGAATGTCGCCCCGAGTCGTTACCACCCAGCGCACCACGACGGTCACCAGGAAGACCCACAGGGCGGCGTTGGGGAACTGGGCGATGGTGATCCGACCGGTCCGGCGACTGCGGAACATCCAATCGATCAGCGACCTCCGAACGGGCTCGGGTTCGGGCTCGACATCGAGATGCTGGTCATCCACGCCACCCAGTCTGGCTGACCGCAGGTCGAGCGCGTCGTCGATGCGTCAGGGTCCGGTCAGGGTCATACCGGATTTCCTGTGACCTCGCCGTGGGGCACGCTGAGGACCGACAGACGCCGATCCCGGCGTGCCGAATCGGAGCCGTGTCGAACCCGGGCCAGGGTGCGCACGACCCCGGGCCCACGTGCGAAAGACTGGCCCCTGAGAATCCGCCTCTCGGCGGCACGAAGGACGGATATCCATGACGATCACCGACCACGCTTCGCCCGTGCCGCCGCCGTCCTCGGGACCCGCGGCGCGGGCCGTCGACCTGGTCAAGATCTACGGCAAGAACGAAGCGGCGGTCCACGCGCTGGCCGGCGTGAACGTCGAGTTCCTGCACGGGCAGTTCACCGCCGTGATGGGCCCCTCCGGCTCGGGCAAGTCCACCCTCATGCACTGCATGGCGGGGCTGGACACCCCGACATCGGGACAGGCCTACGTCGGGGACCAGGACATCGGGCTGCTCGACGACGCCGGGCTGACCCAGATGCGCCGGGACCGGGTGGGCTTCGTCTTTCAGTCCTTCAACCTCGTGCCCACGCTGACCGCACGGGAGAACATCACCCTGCCGTCGGATCTCGCCGGGAAGAAAGTCGACCAGGCGTGGTTCGACTATCTCGTCGGCCAGCTGGGCATCGGAGACCGGCTGTCACACCGACCCCAAGAGATGTCGGGCGGCCAACAACAGCGTGCCGCCTGTGCCCGGGCCCTGATCGGTCGGCCCGACCTGATCTTCGCCGACGAGCCCACCGGCAACCTCGACTCGAACTCGTCAGCGGAGATGCTCGGCTTCCTGCGTCGGTCGGTGACCGAGTTCAACCAGTCGATCGTCATGGTCACCCACGATCCCCGCGGTGCTGCCTTTGCCGATCGGGTCGTCTTCCTCGCTGACGGCCGCGTCGTCGGGGAGCTGACCTCACCCACCGCCGACTCGGTCCTGGAGCACATGAAGCAGCTGGGGAACTGAGATGTGGAAGGTCACGATCAAGGGACTGCTCGCCCACAAGCTGCGGCTGGTGCTCACCGGCATCGCCATTGTGCTCGGGGTGACATTCATCTCGGGCACATTCGTCCTCACCGACACCCTGCACAACACCTTCACCACGCTGTTCGGGCACATCTACCAGAACATCGACTTCGAGGTCCGTGGGAAGGCGGTCTTCACCAACAGCGGGGGCGGTGGTGTGGTCCGCAAGCCGATTTCGGCATCGATCATCAACGACGTCCGCCGGGTTCCCGGCGTGTCGTACGCCGACGGAACCGTCAGCGGCTACGCCCAGTTCGTCTCCCCCGACGGCACCGCCGTGAGCACGGGAGGAGCGCCCACGCTGGGCCTGTCGTTCGATCCCAACCCGCAGCTGTCGTCGCTGCACCTGGCGCAGGGCACAGCCCCCACCACACCGAACCAAGTGGTGATGGACGAGGGTACGGCGCAGAAGTACCACTTCACGGTCGGCGACCACGTGCGCGTTCTCCTGTCCGGCCCCCCACAGACCTTCACCATCTCGGGCCTGGTCAAATTCGGGACGGCGGACAATCTGGCTGGGGCCACGATCGCGGCGTTCGACCTGCCCACGGCGCAACACCTCTTCAACGAGACGGGGCGCTTCGATGCCATCGACGTGCTGGCCAAGCCGGGGGTCGACAAGGCGACCGTCCAACACGACATCGCCAGGACCCTGCCGGCCGGGGTCGAGGTCGTGACCGGGCAGACGGTGGCGAACGAGCAGACGAACAACGTCAACCAGGCGCTGGGCTTCTTCTCGACAGCCTTGCTCGTGTTCGCCTTCATCTCGCTGTTCGTGGGCGGGTTCACGATCTTCAACACGTTCTCGATCCTCGTGGGCCAGCGCACCCGGGAGCTGGCCCTGCTCCGGATCGTCGGAGCCAGCCGGCGACAGGTGTTCCGATCCGTCCTCGTCGAGGCGGCCATCCTCGGGTTGGTGGCGTCGCTGATCGGCCTCGGCCTGGGTGTCTTGGCCGCGTTGGGACTCGTGGCCCTGCTCAAGGGTTTCGGGATCACGCTCCCATCGGGATCGCTCGTCTTCGAGGCTCGCACCGTCATCGCCGCCATCGTCGTCGGTCTCGGTGTCACCGTGATCTCGGCCATCAGTCCGGCGCGGCGCGCCGTGCGGATCCCGCCGGTGGCGGCCCTCGTCGACTACCAGGGGGAGCAGGGGGAGTCGTCACGACGACGGATCGTCATCGGCACGATCATCGCCGTCCTGGGCATCGCCGCCCTGGCACTGGGGCTGACCAAGCCGGCGATCCAACTGGTCGGGATCGGCGCCGTCGCCGTCTTCATCGGCATCGGCATGCTGGCACCGATCGTGGCGCGCCCCATGGCGAGCACCTTGGGTCGACCTCTGGCCGCCGCCTTTCGGATCTCGGGAAAGTTGGGCCGGGAGAACTCGATGCGCAGTCCACGACGGACGGCGCAGACAGCGGCCGCGCTCATGGTCGGGCTGGCGCTCGTGTCCACCATCACCGTGTTCGGTGCCTCGTTGTCGAAGTCGGCCACAAGCAGTGTCGACAAAGCCGTCAGCGCCGTCTACATCATCACGGGGAAAGGGGCCGGGAGCGGCGGGTTCAGCAATTCGGTGGCGGCGGCGGCAGCTCGCGTGCCGGGGGTGGCCACGACCTCCACGGTCTATAGCGACGAGTTCGAGTTCCGGCACTCGCTTTCCACTGTGACCGCGGTCTCGCCCCATCATCTGGCCGACACCATCATCCTGCGCATGGACTCGGGGAGAGGGGCACCTGCCCTCAGCGCCAACGAGCTGTTGATCGACACGACCACGGCGAACTCCGATCACCTCTCGGTGGGGTCCGTAGTGCCGGTGAAGTTCGCCCAGACGGGGTCTTCGACCATGCGGATCGGCGGGATCTTCAAGCCGAACGCGCTGTTGGGCAGCTTTCTCGTCGGTGATGAGTTTTTCCTGTCACACTTCAACGACCCGCTCCCCGTCGCCGTGCTGTTGAGCACCAAGACCGGCGCCCCCGATATCACCACAGCGGTGTCGGGTGGGCTCAGGGCCTACCCGAACATCCAGATCCAAACGCGGGCCCAGTTCGAAAAGTCACAACAGGCGCAGGTCAACAAGTTGCTGGGCCTTGTCTACGCCCTGCTGGCCCTGGCCGTCGTCATCGCCCTCATCGGCATCGTGAACACGCTCATGCTGTCGGTGTTCGAGCGCACGCACGAGATCGGCCTGCTCCGGGCCGTGGGCATGAAACGCCGCCAGATCAAGGCGATGATCCGCGCCGAAGCCGTGATCCTGTCGCTGTTCGGTGCCATCATCGGCATCGTCGTCGGCACCGCGCTGGGCACGGCGTTCGCGGCCTCGTTGAAGCAACAGGGGATCACCGACATCGTGATTCCCTACGGGAAACTGGTGGTGTTCCTCGTCATCGCCGCCCTGCTGGGCCTCGGCGCGGCCTCCTGGCCGGCGCGTCGCGCCGCCCGGCTCGACGTCCTGGCGGCGATCGCGGCGGACTGACCGTCAAGGGGCCACCACCAGGCACATCCGAGGGGCAGGGCCGAACCGGGTCTCCACCTCGTGGTCGAGCACAAAGCCGACGTCTCGGTAGAAGGCCGAGGCGTGGTGGTTGGCGGTCACCTCGAGGCGCGTGATCCCGGCCCGGCGTGCGCTCGCCACGGCGTCGAGCACCAGTTGGCGACCGATGCCGCGTCGCATCCACTCCGGGTCGACGAACAGGTCCTCGAGCTCCACCAACCCCGGCTCCGGGGCGACGGTGACGAAACCCACGATCTGGCCGTCGATGTCGGTGACGACCCGGGTGCGGCCCTCGGTCACGGCGACGTCGGAGAGCTCGAGGGCGTCGGGATGGGCCAGCAGGTTGGCCCGGTCCCCGGCGTTGGACAGCGACGACCGGCGGAACAACGCGCGCAGCGATGCGACGTCGGCGGGCACCGCGTCGCGGATCATGAAGGCGACCACCGGTGCAGATTGCCCGATCTTCTGACACTGTGCACGGATCGGTGCCGTCGTCCGCCGCGGTCGTCGTCGTCG
Organism: Acidimicrobiales bacterium; assembly: GCA_036511675.1. Taxonomy (GTDB): domain Bacteria; phylum Actinomycetota; class Acidimicrobiia; order Acidimicrobiales; family UBA8190; genus Chersky-840. Next base: position 19,139 of record DATCBU010000049.1, read on the forward strand.
ATGATGCAGAATGTGGAGATGATCGAGCTCATTTCCCATCCAACCGTGCTCCACGCTTCGGGCACGCCTCCGAAGACGATCTCGGAGTTCGTGGGGCGCCTGGCAACGGGATCGGATTCGGTGTCCGTGGCCGTCATGGACAGCCCCCCGGGGTGGGCCGAACCGGGGCAGCGCCCCGATTTCGACGAGTACACGGTCGTCATCGAGGGCGAGGTCGTCATCGACACCGAGCTCGGGCCCATCACCGTCGGGACCGGCCAAGCGGCGCGCGCCCCGGCAGGCGAATGGGTGCGGTACTCCACCCCGGGTGGGGGCGGGGCGCGCTATGTGGCGGTGTGTGTCCCGGCCTTCTCGCCCGGGGCGGTCCACCGCGACGGGGAGGCCGACCCGGTGTAGGAGCCGGGCGGACGGGCGACCCGGCCCACCGGGACCTCAGATGTCGATGGTGCGGATGGGATCGGTACCGTCCCAGCCCACGCTCTGGGCCCGGATGTGGTCGAAGAACCTACCGAAGCCACTGGTCTCGACGACCTCGTTGACCGTCCCGCCGTGCGATGCTGTGTCGAAGTAGGCGAACCGCTGCTCGGCGGTGAGCCCCCGCCCCTGGTAGTAAGGCGTCCGTCCCCGGGCCCGGTACCCCGCCATGGCGACATCGAATTCGTCGGTGAAGTGGGCGAGGTGATGCAGACCGCTCCCGAAGGCGCGTTGGAAATCGCGATAGGGCGACGGCTGGTCGTCCAGAGGCTGGATCAACTCGACCTGGAGATCGCCGGAGTAGGTGATGGCCACGGCGATGCGGGCCGTGGTGGGCTCACCCCGGTAGACGAGGTCGTGCAGCGGTGGCGACGGCAGGTAGAAGAAGGGCCCCACGTCGAGCGACCCGATCCAGTACTCCATGGCGGCCGAGATGTCCCCCACGACATAGCCCAGCTGCGCGATCGGCCCCAGGGCCGTGTCCGGGACGGGCGCTTCCATGGTGCTCCTCCCCCTGGCGGTGGCGTTCGAGATCTCGACCCGGTGGCGGCGGCCGTGGTCACTACAGTGACACGGCACCGAGAAACGGGGGAACCATGCCAGCAACTCCGATCGCCGTGACGGGTTTCAGCCACGTGGCCATCGCCGTGACCGACCTCGGTGCGGCGCGCGAGTTCTACTGCGGGATCCTCGGATTCGAGGAACTCCCCCGCCCCGACCTGGGGATCCCCGGGATGTGGCTCGGGGTGGGGTCACTCCAACTCCACTTCGTGGAGACCGACGAGATGCCGACCCCGGGACGGGGCTTCCCCCACTACGCGCTCCACGTCCCCACCGACGAGTTCGACGCCACAATGGAGACGTTGCGCGCCGCCGGGGTGCCGTTTCTGGGCGAACCGAGCTCGCGCGTCGATTTCGGCATGACCGTCCTCGCCGCCTTCGTGCACGACCCTGCCGGCAATTTCATCGAGCTCACCAACGTCGGCCCGAGCTGAGCGGACGGCGGCGCGGCGCGGTCAGCCCGGCGCAGTCAGACGGTCCAGTCAGGACGGTCCAGTCAGGACGGTCCGGTCAGACCAGGGCTTTGGGGCCGCCCCGTACATGCCGGGCGCGGCCGCGGGTCCTGCGGCGGCTGATGCGGACCATGGCGGCTCCACCCACTAGAAGCACCGCCGCCAGGCCGGCGATCTGCTCGACGTCTTGCCCCGTGACAGGCAGGCCGCCGGGGGTGGGGACCGACTCAGTCGGGGCAGGAAGGGGCGATTTCGGGCCCCCGGGAGAAATCGACGGCCCGCCGCCCACGATGCTGATCGGAGCCGGGCCGCCGCCCACGATGCTGATCGGAGCCGGCCCGCATCCCGTGTAACACGTCGGGTCGGCGAGGGCTGGGACCGAGAACCCGATCGTGACCACGCTCGCCGTGCACACTCCCACGATGAACTTTCTGATCACTGCCGACACGCTAACCGTCGTGACCTTCCCAACCGCGGCATTCGGTTTCGACCGGCCCGACCCCCTGTCACCTCCCGGGTTCGTGCCTGGGCCAGGGGCCCCCGGGCCGAAGATCAACCCAGGGCGACGACCGGGGCGTTCAGCAGGTCGTTGGCGGTCGACCCGTGGAAGTTGGCCCCCCCGAAGGTGAACACGCCGCCGTCGGCCCCGCCCAACCAGTACCCGCCCCCACCGGGCAGGGGCCGGATGCCCACCACCGGCTTCGACAGCACCAGCGCACCGGTCGACCCGTAGAACGGGGCACCGAAGGAGAAGACCCCTCCGTCCGAGGCCACCAACCAGTAGCCCCCGCCCGGATCGGCCGCCATGCCCACGACGGGCTTGTGCAGCCGGACGGCACCCATCGATCCGAGGAAGCGGGCGTCGCCGTAGGAGAACACACCCCCGTCCGAGGCCACGAGCCAGTAGCCGTTGCCCGATGCGGTGTCGGCCATGCCGACCACCGGCGCCCGCAGCGCCAGGCCGCCGGCCGAACCGTAGAAGCCGTCACCGAAGGCGAAGACCCCGCCGTCCGCGCCGACCAGCCGGTATCCGGGACCGGGTACGTCGAGGACTCCCGCCTGGCCCGAGTTGGCGCTGACCATGAGCGAGGACTCGTCCACCGCCTCGAAGGCACTGGCGGGGATGTCCTTCAGTTCGTTCACGAGCGACAGCGGCCACGCCGAGTCGGCGGTCCCGCCGAAATACCAGTTGCTGCCGTTGTCGGCAAGGATCAACCCGTAGTGCTGCATGGCCCGCAGGACTACCTGTGCCTGGGCCGAGTATCCGGAGATGTTGAAGCTGGCCTTGAGCCGGAACCGCGCCCCCATGGGGGGAAGGGTGGGGTCACTGCGCGCCCCCGCCTCGTGGCGCGCCGGCCACAGGTAGCTGGTGTCGGTGGTCTGCGCCGTCATCCGGATGGCGTGGGTGATCAGGCCCGACTGCACCTCGTCATAGCGCAACAGGCCGGGCATGATGGGAAGGCCGGCCGCGTCCGCCGAGGTCCATCCCGCCGGCCGCAGAGCGTTGGAGCGGAGGTTCCAGATCGCCCCCGATCCCGCCGTCGATGCTCCCGCGCTGTAGTGGGCGTCGTAGAGCTCGTACAGGGTGCAGGTGGTGGGGTCGATCATGAGGGCGTGGCGGTCACCGGTGGCGCCCGCGCCCCCTTCGATGGGGGTGTCGGCGCCGAATGGGTACGGTCCCGGGTCGCTCTCGCTCGCGTACTGGAACGCCACGCTGACAAAGGGATGTCCCGACGGCACCACGGTGTAGGGCATGCCGTAGGGGTTGGTGGGATCACCCGAGGGCCCGAAGTCGGGGTGCAGGAACGTCGAGGACGAGTTCATGGCGCCGAGCCACTGGGGGCTGTGGATGTCGACGGGAAGCGACGAGATGTCGGTGTTCCAGATGTTGTCGGACGGGAACATCGGGCAACCGGCGGCACCGGGAACCGGCGTACCGGCCCGGGCCGGCCCGGGATCGAGGATGACCGTGGCCGAGAGGACCGCTGCCGCGGCGAGGGACGTGACGCCCCATGAGGCAAATGGCGAACGACGACCACCATGGCGCCCCGAGGTCCCCCGCATCCTCGGATCATCGGCACCCCGGGAGCCGGCACTGACTCCGGGGCCGAATCTTGGGCACCCGTTGGCGCGCTGACCACGGCGACCTCGGGCCGCGCCCGTGCCCGGGCCGCGCCGACAGTGAAGTTTCGAGCCCTTTGTGCCGACAATCCGGGGAGAAATTGGCGGAAACGGGCGTGCTCTTGTCAACTGATATCTCACCGACAACACTGGGTCGCTGCCCTGCTCCGGAGCCCTTTGGGGACCGGTCGGTGCCCCCCGTGCCACACGACCTGATCGAGACCCCCATGAACCGACTAGCGCCAGCGCGAGCGCACCCTCCGGCCGGCGACGGCACGCAGCGGTTCGAGCGCTCCAGCTCGGCCCCCAGTTGAGCCGGTCCCGAGACCCGCGACGCCGAGGCGCGCACGCGGCCCGGTCCTCGTGGGCCCGCCGGGTCTCGGCGTACGCCCTGGGCGCGCTCGGAGCTCCCCGCTCGGTCGGCGTGGCGGGGCACGGACGGCGGCCCCGGCACGCCGCCCCGGTCCGGCTGCGGGTCAGCCCGCTCTTCGCCTGCTTCGGGGCGCTGTCGCTCGTGGTGGCGGGCGCCACCCTGGGGTCGGTCAGCACGGGCGGTGCGCTGGCCGCCACGGTCATCAACCCCGGGAACGGGGGCGGGAGCGTGTCGATCATGAACCGGATGGCCAACACCTTCGCCAGCTCACCCAGCGCCGCCACACTTCCGGCGGCCACCGCCCCGCCCGCGCCGGCTCCACCGTCGCTCGAAGGCTCCCCGGCCTTGCGTCCCCACGAGATCTTCGGGTTTGCCCCCTACTGGACGCTTCCCATCTCGGCCGGATTCAACCTGGCCGGGCTCACCACCCTGGCGTACTTCAGCGTCGGGGTGGGAGGTGATGCCACGGTGCAACAGAGCGGGCCCGGATGGGTCGGCTACCAGAGCCAGGCCCTGGCCACGCTGGTCACCCGGGCGCACGGTGCGGGCGACCGGGTCGTGTTGACGGCGTCATGCTTCGACCAGTCGGCGTTGGACAAGATGGCCGCCGACCCCGCCGCCGGAGCCCGACTCGGGGCGTCACTGGTGCAGCTCGTCACGGCCAAGAACCTCGACGGGGTGAACCTCGACTTCGAGGGAAAGGGCGACAAGGACCAGGCCGGCCTCGACACCCTCGTGGCGGCGGTGTCGAGCGCTATGCACCAGGCCGACCCGCACTGGCAGGTGACGGTGGACACCTACGCCTCGTCGGCGGGGGACCCGGCGGGCTTCTACGACATCCCCGGGCTTGCCCCCAGCGTCGACGCGTTCTTCGTCATGGCCTACGACATGAACGACCCCAAGACCCCGTCTCCGACGGCGCCGCTGACCGGTGCGGGGTTCACCGATCTCGACGCCGTCCAGCAGTACGCGGCGGTGGTGGCACCCTCCAAGGTGATCCTCGGGGTGCCGTACTACGGCTATGACTGGCCCACCGCCGGGCCGGGGTTGGGCGACCCTGCCACCGGTCCCGCCGCACCGTTGAGCTACGCCCAGATCGTGGCCGTCGGCGGCCACGTCTACTGGGACCCGACCTCCCAGACGGCCTGGACCTCCTACCAGGTGGGGACCCAATGGCACCAGACGTTCTTCGACAACGCCACCTCCCTGGCCCTCAAGGCGGAACTGGCGAACACGTACCACATCGCCGGGCTGGGTATCTGGGCGCTGGGCATGGAGGGCAACCTCCCGGCCATGCAGGGGGCCCTGCAGGGGAATGCCCCGATCGTGAAGGGACTGCGACCGGGGCCGGTCGCGAGCCCGACGACCACGACCACGACGACGGTCCCCGCGCCCTACACCTACGCCGGGACGTGGAACGGCGTGGCGGTGACGCTCAGTCCCGTCGCCCCCGCCACACTGGCGGGCGCGCCGTCGTCCCCGGCGTCGGCGCAGCTCACCGGCTTCGCCACCAACGACCCGACGCGCACGTGCCTGGAGGCAGAGCCGGCCCTGCCCGTCGTCTCGCTCGCAGGCTCTCCGGGTGTCTACGCCGTGTCCACGACGCCGCCGAACGACTGTGTGGCAGGGACGTGGGAGTTCACCGTGCCGTCTGCGGACTCGCCCACCACCACGACATCAGTCGCCCCCACCGACACCACCTCGACCACGTCGACCGACCCGAGCTCGACGACGACGACCACCTCGGCGCACCCGTGAGGCTGCGCACTCTGGACGCGGTCACACGACGCGCGTGTCGTGGCCTTCCCAGTACCGCTCCTTGAGCAGCCGCTTGTAGAGCTTGCCGTTGGGATCCCGGGGCAGCTCGGCCACGAAGTCCACGGTGCGGGGACACTTGTAGGCGGAGAGCCGCTCCCGGCACAGGGCGATCAGCGCCGCCGCCGTCTCGGGCCCCGCCGTGGTGGGGTCGACGAGCTCGACCACCGCCTTTACCGCTTCCCCCATCTCGGGCTCGGGCACGCCGATGACCGCCGCGTCGGCCACCCGCGGGTCGCTGGCGAGGACGTTCTCGGATTCTTGGGGGTAGATGTTCACGCCCCCGGAGATGATCATGTGGGCCTGACGGTCGGTGAGGTACAGATAGCCGTCCTCGTCGAGCACCCCGATGTCACCGAGCGTCCGCCATCCCCGGTCGTTCAGCATCGAGGCGGTGGCGGAAGGGTCGTTGTGGTACTCGAAGGGCCGCCCGCCCCCGAAATAGACGACGCCTTCCTGGCCCCGACCCAGCTCCTCGCCGTCGGGCCCCATCACGTGCGCAGGCGACAGCGGTCGTCCCACGGACCCGGGGTGCGCCAGCCACTCCGTGGCCGTGATCCATGTCGAGCCGATGTCCTCGGTGCCGGCGTAGTACTCGTCGATGATGGGGCCCCACCACTCGAGCATCTGCCGTTTCACCGGCACCGGGCAGGGCGCGGCGGCGTGCACGACCGACCGGAGGCTGGACACGTCGTGACGCCGGCGCTCGTCCTCGGGCAGGTGCAGCATCCGCACGAACATGGTGGGGACGAACTGGGCGTGGGTGACCCGGTGCCGTTCGATCAGCTCGAGGCACAGGAGCGGATCGAAGTGCTCCATGACCACGACGGTGGCGCCGAGGCGGAGCATCGACATGCAGTAGACGAGCGGGGCCGAGTGATATAGGGGCGCGGGCGAGAGGTACACCGAGTCCGGCCCCGCGCCCCGTCGTGCCAACCCCATCGCGATCTGCACCGGGGCGGCGGAGGCGGCACCCATGGCCGTGCCGGGGAGCTCTTTGCGCACACCCTTGGGCCGACCCGTGGTCCCCGACGAATACAGCATCTCGCGGCCCTCGCACTCATCGGCGACCGGTCGGGGGGCGAAGTCGGCCACGGCCGTCTCGTAGTCGCTGAAGCCGGGCAGCGGGCCGCCGACCGAGAGCCGCACGGGGACCCGGGTCAGGTCGAGCGTCGTGACGACGTCGGCCAGCGCCGGTGTGGTCACGAGGGCGGTGGCCCCGCAGTCGTCGAGGATGTACTGCACTTCGGCACTGCGCAGGTGACTGTTGAGGGCGGTGTAGTACAACCCCGACCGCTGCGCCGCCCACGCCACCTCGAGGAAGGTCACGCAGTTCTCCATGAGGATGGCGAGATGGTCGCCCCGGGCCAGGCCCCGATCACGCAACAGCGCCGCCACCCGGTTGGAGCCCTCGTCGAGCGCACGGTATGAGCGCGTCTCCCCCTCGGCCATGGTCACCGCAGGCGCATCAGGCCGCTCGACGGCGCGCGTCGCCAGGTCCAACGGGGCGTAGTCCTCGGGCACCTGAGTCACGGCGAGATTCTTGCCGATCCGACCCACCGTCGTGCACAGTGACCGCAGGGAGGCGGATCATGGGTGAGCTGGTGCAGGTGACGGCGGTCGACGAGGGCGTCGTCTCGGTCGTCCTCGACCGGCCCCAGAAGAAGAACGCTCTTTCGATCGCGCTACGCGACGAGTTGAGCGACGCGTTGGACGTCTTGGCGCTCGACGACGGAGTCCGGGCCGTGGTGCTGGCCGCGCAGGGAGACACGTTCTGTGCCGGGTTCGACCTGTCGGAGTTCTCGGTGGACGAGCCCGGCTTCCAGGAGGGGTTGTGGCGTTCCTCGGACCGCTTCCATCGAACCGTCCTGCTGTTCCCCCTGCCCATCGTCGCCTCGGTCCAAGGCCCGGCGTTGGCGGGCGGCTTCGACCTGGCCGTGATGTGCGACATCCGGGTGGCAGCCACGAACGCGCGCTTCGGCCATCCCGAGCAGCGGTGGGGCGACGTCGTCTTCTCCCCCCTGGCGGATCTGGTGGGCTCGGCGGTGGCGCGCGACCTCTGTCTCACCGGTCGCACCATCGACGCCGTCACGGCGCTGCGCATGGGCCTGGTCTCCAGCGTGGTGGAGACCGACCAGTTGGCCGGCGAGGTGGCCCGGACGGCGGCGATGGTGGCGAGCGGCCCGCGTGACGTGCTCATGCGCACCAAGGCCAAGGCCCTGCGCCGGGCCGGTCATCGACCCGGCGCCACCACGCTGGAACTGTAGCTCCCGGGCCGACCGCGCTGTCCGATTCCCGCCAGACCGGGCCGGGCCCATCGGCCACCATGGCGCCATGGACGAAGCGACGGCGTTTCTCTCGACCCTACAGAACACGGCCCCGACCGCACCCACGGCCTGTGCGGGGTGGACCGCACACCAGCTCGTCGCCCATCTGACGGCGGGGGCGGCCGAGATGGCCGGGCTCACCGAGGCGGTGACCTCGGGACGGGGCGAAGGTGCCACCACGGACTTCGCGGCCCGCGAGGCACCGTATGTGGCGATGGCCGACGACGAGCTGCGCACCCGCCTGGTCGTCGAGGCCATCCGCCTGTCCAGCGCCATCGAGGAGCTGGACACGGCCTCCACCGGGCTGACGGTCCCCTTCGCCGGACGCCGGCTGGATTCGGGGGCGCTGACCATGCACGGCCGCAGCGAGGCTGCTCTGCACCGGTGGGACCTCGCCGGTGACGACGACCTCAGCCAGGAGCTGTTGAGCCAGCCTGCGCTCACCGTGCACGCCGTGAAGGTGCTCAACACCATGCTCGACGCCTCTGCCGAAGCGGTCGCGAAGCGCGCCGCCGCGGCCGGCATCACCACACTCCGAGCCACCTTCGCCGCCCCCGGGCACCCGGACGTGGTCCTCGTGGTCGACGGGGCCCGGGCGCGCCTCGACCTCGGGGAGTGCCCGACACCCTGGTGCGCAACCGCCGACCCCGCCACCCGACTGCTCGCCTTGTGGGGCCGGCGGTCTGGGGGCCGACGCGTCATTTGGAACGCAGAGGAGCCGGCCGCGCATCCACTGGCCCTCTTCCTGTGGGGCTCGGGCGCCGGCAACGCGCCTTCAGACACGCCGATCGGCGCCGACGCTTGAGATCGAGCAGGGACAACGTGTGAGGATCTCGGACAGGATGACCCCGTGATCGAGGACTTCGAACGCTGTTACCGGGCGGTGTTGGCCCGAGACGCCCGCTTTGACGGTTGGTTCGTAACCGCGGTGACCTCGACGCGTATCTACTGCCGGCCGAGCTGCCCGGCCCGCACCCCGGGGCGCGGCCATGTCCGCTTCTACCCGAGCGCCGCCGCCGCCCAACAGGCCGGGTTCCGCGCTTGCAAGCGCTGCCGCCCCGACGCCTCTCCGGGGTCACCGGCGTGGAACCTGCGCCAGGACGTGGTGGCTCGCGCTATGCGCATGATCGGCGAAGGCGTCGTCGACCGCGACGGCGTGGTGGGGTTGGCGGCGCGTCTGGCCTACAGCCCGCGCCAGCTCAACCGGCTGCTCGTGAGCGAGGTGGGCGCCGGGCCCTTGGCCCTGGCGCGTGCCCAACGGGCACAGACCGCACGCGTATTGGTGGAGACCACCGAGCTCCCGGTCTCGTCGGTGGCATTCGCAGCCGGGTTCGCCAGCGTGCGGCAGTTCAACGACACCATCCGCCAGATCTTCGCCTGCACACCCACCGAGCTACGTCGGCACCGCCGGCGCCACGCGGGGCAGGCATCGGACACCATCCACTTGCGCCTGGCACATCGACTCCCCTACGACGCGTCGGGCACCTTGACGTTCCTGGCCCATCGCGCCATCCCCGGAGTCGAAGTGGCGACGGCGCGCTTGTTCGCCCGGACCCTCACGCTCCCCCACGGATGCGGCACCGTCGAGCTCGTCCCCGACGACGGGTACGTGCGGGCCACGCTGCGCCTCGAGGATCTCCGGGACCTGACGCCCGCCGTGCAACGCTGCCGCCACCTGCTCGACCTGGATGCCGACCCCGCGGCGGTGGCGGAGCACCTGGACGCCGACGGCGTGATCGGTCCCACGGCCGGGCGCACGCCCGGGCTTCGGGTTCCGGGGACCGTGGACCCCCACGAGCTCGCCATCCGGGCTGTCATGGGCCAACAGGTGTCGGTGACGAGCGCCCGCTGTGTGCTGGGCCGTCTGGTCGCCGAGCACGGCGTCACGCTCGGCAGCCCCCACCCCCTCGGATCCGAGCCGGGAACCGAGACCCTCACGCACCGATTCCCCGATGTGGCGACGATCGCGGCGCTCGACCCCGACTCCCTCGCCCTTCCCCGCCGGCGGGGTCAGACCGTGGTGTCCTTGGCTCGAGCCCTGGCCGACGGAGACCTCACCCTCGACGTGGGTGCCGATGCCGAAGAGGCACGATCCAGGTTGCGTACTCTCCCCGGCATCGGGAAGTGGACCGCCGACTACATCGCCATGCGAGGTCTCGGTCATCCCGACGTGATGCTGTCAGGAGACCTCGTCGTCCGACACGCCTTCTCCCACATGGGCCTGGCGTACACCCCGGCTGCCATCGACGAGCTGTCCCGGAGATGGCGCCCGTGGCGCTCCTACGCCACGCTCCATCTGTGGGGGTACCGCCGGGCCGACCAAGCGCGGGCATCGTGACGTCGCCCCATCGGGTCGTCGACAGTCCCGTGGGGCCCATCGGCCTCAGCGCGGACTCCTCGGGTCGATTGACCGGGGTCCATATCGGGTCGCACCCGGATGTCGAGGTCACTGGCCACAGTGACACCGGCCACACCGAGGCCAAGGAGCGGGTCTTCGATGAGACGGCCCGACAACTCGAGGAGTACTTCGAGGGAGTGCGGAAGGCTTTCGACCTTTCGCTGGCCATGGAGGGCTCGCCGTTCCAACGACGGGTGTGGGCCGAGCTGCACACCATCGCGTTCGGCACCACGGTCACCTACGCCCAGTTGGCCACACGACTCGGGAAGGCCGGCGCGGCCCGCGCCGTCGGCCACGCCAATGCCCGGAATCCGATTCCGATCATCGTCCCGTGTCACCGCGTCATCGGTTCCGCCGGCCAGCTGACGGGATACGGGGGCGGTCTCGAAGCCAAGCGACTCCTGCTCGACCTCGAGGCGGCGGCCTCGGGCACCCGAACGGGTGCCGGCACATCAGTCCTCGGTGTGTGACCCGAGGTCGTGGGTCTCTTTGACCGCCACGGCCGTCCCCCACACACCGACGCCGGTGGCGGCGAGGGCGACAGCACCGAGCGCCGTCAGCAGTGCCCCGCTGGCCCCGTCCTTCATCGACATCATGGTCACCGCCGCGATGAACACCACCAGGATCATGCATCCATAGACGAACGGCCTGATGTTGCGACGGGCGCTCTTCGATGGAGAGGCGATCGGCCTCGAATCGAGCATGGACATTGCCTGTGCTATCGGCGCGTGGATCGACGACCTGAAGAGCGACCACGGTCGTCGTGCTTGGAGTCAGCGCGTCTGCTGCCGGACCGGGCCTCGACATCGACGTTCCGTGCTCGGTTCTCACACAAAGTGATGTTTGGAGGGGCTCGGGCCCCACACCGCGCCTGAAGCACCACCGGATTGCGGTCGACAGCAACTCCTGTCACGCACCACGTCGGCGGGTGCCCGGAGCCTGCGCAACGTGATCGTGTGTGCGCTATTTGGCCCCGTCCGGCGTTTGTGCGCGCCGTCGCCACCGATGGCAGTATGCGTGGCGGTGGAGTACCTAGCCGTAGCCCAGATGCCGCGTCGGTGGTCGAGGAAGCTGCAAGGAACGTTCTTCGGCCGTGGGTACGGGCTCCCGCTGGCTTGGCATGCCGTGCCGAGCCACGGGATGACATCGGTGGCGCTGTGCGGATTCCGTTGCACCCGCGAGCCGCACCGGACGTGGAGACAGACGATGATCCCGCGGCGCTGTCCCAAGTGCCAGCATCTCGTGGAGAAGTACGAGTCCCACGCCCGGGACCCCTCGCTGAACCCCCTGTGGGCCGTGCCCGCACCCGATGCCGAACGCCAAGGGGTGGTCCCGGCAACCTGAGAACACGACGTGTCTCGACATGCACCATCTGATCGGGTCGCGCCACGGCATCGCCTGCGAGGTTGATGTCCACGAGCCTCACGCTCACCGCTACATCGGAACGATGCCGACGAATTGACAACGGAGAACGCCATGCGTGGCTGATGTGCGCCCATCGGTGCGCGCTCAGAGCGTTCACCACCCGCGAATCGTGTCCTTGGTCAAGAAAAAGGCCAAAAACGCCGACATCTATGTATGGCCAATTCTCAGTTGAAGACACGCCCAGCTGTTTCCTACCGAACCGATCGGCAACAGCCCGAAGGAGACGCACACCGAGGCGAGATCGCCGCAGTGGTGGTCGAGCGCACCGACGGCACCTGCACGGTGCTGTGGGCCGGGATCTGGCGCACCTTCAACAGCAGGCCCGAAGAGTGGCAGACACGGCGCGAGGCCATGGATGCCGTCGACTCCGTCGTCGGAGACATCCTCATCTGGAACGAGATGGCCCCGCACACCTGGGCGGCAAGGGCGGCCTAACCTCGCCCGTCATGCACGTCCGGCGTGTCCTGCGAGGCTCGTGTCTCGGCGGCCTCGTCGGGCTGTCCTCCATGGCGCTGGCAGCGTGCGGGGCTCCCGGATTCCCGACCGGCACGGGTACGGCCACGTTCACCTGGCACTCGGTCCAAACGAACAACGTCGACGCCAACAACCCCACCCAAAGCCCACCCCAGCCTTTCGCAGGCACGGTGGCGGGCATCCCGGTACGGGGCACGGCTCTCGGACCCGTCGTCCCCGCCGGAGGGCTGAGCGCCCTTCCGGCTCGTTTGACCGTGGCACGATGGACCGGTCGTTTCCAGGGGCACGCCTTCTCGCTATCGGTGTCGGAGGACACGTCGGCTCTTCGGGACCTCCAGAGCGCCACGATCGACGTCGACGGGACGCTCGGGTCGCAGAAGGTCCATTTCGTCGTCGGGCCCGCGGGCAGCACGATCTCCAACACGATCAAGTTCCGTGGCACCGTCGGAGCGCACCACGTCACCGGGTCCGTCCGGCTGTTCAATGCCCACGGTGCGAGCAACAAGGCGTCGGCCACCTTCACCGTCACCGGGTAACTCCTTCCTCGCTCCCGGGCCCCGACCGACCTCGGACACGCCCTTGCAGACCTCAGCAACCGCGGCTATTATTTGAGCAGTTGCTCAATCTGATTGCTCAGGAGCGTGGGATGGCCAGATCGGGAGCCAAGCGAGCGGTGGGGCGGGGTTCCTCGCAGGGATCCGAAGAGACGCGCCGGGCGCTGGTGGCGGCCACCATCGATTCGCTGCGGGACGTGGGGTTTTCCGGCACGAGCGCACGGGAGATCGCCCGGCGCGCCGGGTACAACCAAGGCCTCGTCTTCTACCATTTCGGCTCTGTCACCGGTCTTCTCCTGGCCGCGCTCGACGAAGTCAGTGCCCTGCGTCTCACGAGCTACCGCCACGCCGTGGACGAGGCCGACGGGTTGCAGGAGTTGGTCGACACGGCCGAGTCGGTGTTCCGAGAGGACCTCGACGCGGGGTACATCTCGGTGCTGGCCGAGATGATCGCCGGCGCCTCTTCCACGCCGGGGCTCGGAGCCGAAGTGGCCGCCCGGATCGCCCCCTGGCGCACCTTCGCTGCCGACGCGGTGCGCGACACCCTGGCCGACACCCCTTTTTCGCAGCTGCTCCCGCCCGACGAGCTCGCCCACGGCATCGTGGCGCTGTACCTCGGACTCGAGATGCTGGCGCATCTCGACGGCGATCGCGACGCGGCGCTGGCGCTGTTCGAACGAGCGAGACAGCTCGCCGGGCTGCTGGGCGTGCTCGGCGGCGCGTCGGCGACGAGGGAGGAACCATGAGCCAACTGACCACCCCGACCACGAGCACCACCGGGTGGGGAACAAAGGACGGATTCGACGTGGTGACCGGCGCCTTCAGCTACTCGGGCGCGGCTATCGCCAGGGAGCTGCAGGCGACCGGTCGAGATGTGCGGACCCTGACAGGACACCCTCAACGGGCGACGGGACGGCACACCGTCGACGTCCGTCCCCTCGACTTCGACGACCCGGTCGGCCTGGCGGAGTCGCTCCGAGGTGCAACGACGCTCTACAACACCTACTGGGTGCGGTTCCCCCGCGGGCAGATCGACCACGCCACGGCGGTGGCGAACTCCCGGACGCTGTTCTACGCGGCGCGCCACGCCGGCGTGCAACGCATCGTCCACGTCTCGATCACCCATCCCAGCATCACCTCCCCCTACCCCTACTTCCGGGGCAAGGCCGAGGTCGAACGGGTGCTAGCCGAGGTCGGGATCTCCTACGCCGTCCTGCGCCCCGCCATCCTCTTCGGTGGCGACGGTGTGCTGCTCAACAACATCGCCTGGCTCTTGCGTCACCTCCCCGTATTCGCAGTCGGCGGCCACGGCGACTACCGCATCCGGCCCGTACACATCGACGACCTGGCCCGGTTGTGTGTGGCCGTCGGGGCCTCGCCCACCACCACGGTGATCGACGCCGTGGGCCCCGAACACCCCACCTTCTTGGAGCTGGTCCGGATGATCCGGGAAACGGTGGGCAGCCACACCCGGATCGTGAGGCTTCCCGGGGCCGTCATGCCGGTCCTGTCCTCCGCCCTGGGGCTCGTGCTGCGCGACGTGCTGCTGTCCCGGGAGGAGTACCGGGCCATGGCCGAGGGGCTCGCCGACACCGAGGGGGTCGCCACGGGGACCGTGGCGCTGTCGCAGTGGCTGGCCCAGCACGCCGACACGCTCGGGCGGCGCTACGCCAACGAAATCAACCGCCATTTCCGCTGAGGGTGCCCCTAGCGAGAAGCGTCGTCTCCACCGGGCGTCGTGGTCTGCCACTCGACTCGTGCGAGTCGGTACACGCGTAGCGCCACAGCGCGCGTGGGGTGCACGGTGTCACGATCGAACCGCATGCCCAACCGGGCCATGACACGCCCCGAGGCGGCGTTCTCCGGCTGGTAGATGCTGACGACTTCGTGGAGGCCGGGGCTCGAGAATCCGTAGGCCAGCGCGGCGCGCGCCCCTTCGGTGGCCAGCCCCCGACCCCAGGCAATGGGGTCGAGCCGCCAGCCGACCTCCACCGCCGGCATGAGCTCAGGCAGGAAGTGCGGCTCGGAGAGGCCTACCGATCCGACGAGGCGGCCGGTGTCGCGAAGCTCCACGGCCCACTCGGCCCACCCCCCGGTGGTCTGCTCGGCGATCCGGTAGGCGAGAAAGGCCTCGGTCTCTTGCGCAGTGAACCCCCGTCCGAACGGGAACTGCCACACCTCGGGCTTGGCGAACACCTCGGCCAGGGCCACGACGTCGTCGTGGCGCCAACGCCGTAGTCGCAGGCGCGCCGTCAGGAGCTCGTCGACCACCACGAGATCCTGTCCGTTACGTCCGCGCCTCGAGTTGCTCCACCACCCGCCACATGGCGCGCTGCTCGGTCGGGCTCATGTTCGGGTCTCTGACCTTGAACTCCACCACCGCACGCAGCTTGTGCCTGAGCGCTTCGAGGTCGAAGTCCTGTTCGATGGTGGCCAAGAAGCCCTTGATGAGAAGTGCTCTTCCCCACCCGAGCACGGTGCCGAGGACCCGGTTGGTCGATACCTCGCCGGCGGCCATCAACACCCACGCCAGACCCACGTCCACGAGGGGATCGCCGCGCGCCGCGTTGGGCCAGTCGATGACCACGGGCCCCTTGGCTCCGATCATGACATTGAGCGGGTGCAAGTCCATGTGGAGGAAACAGTCTCCGAGCCCCGCCGGGGACAAGGGAAGGAAGTCGGGGGGTGCGATGGCGTGAAGGCGACGGTGCAGGGTAGCGAGGACCGCGCCCTGCCGCCGGATCGCCCACGGCCGCGTCGACATGAAATCCACCATCGACGACCCGTCGATCCGCTCCATGACGAGGTCGGTCCCGTCGTCGCTCACCTCTTCGACGGCGGGGACCGGATAGCCGTGGCCTCGCAGGTACTCCATGGTGCGGGCTTCGCCGGCCATCGACCGGCCTCGCCGCGAACGACGCAGGACCAGGCCGGGGCCGTATTCGAAGATGTCGGCGTCCCTCCCCGATGCGAGCAAGGCTCCGGGCTCGTGCACGGGCAAACGGTAGTGGACCACGACTCATCCTCAGGGATCTGTCCCGTCGAACCACTCGGTACGCTGCAGGTGCTCGACGAGCCGGGAGGCGACGGTGGCGGTCACGGGGATGGCGAACCTCGCGGTGAAGGTGGCCGATCTCGATGCCGCGGTGACCTTCTACCAAAAGGCGGGGGCCGAGGTGCGCGACCGCATGCACTGGAACAACGGCGAACGGGCTGACGTGTTCCTGGGGCCCGTCATGATCACGCTCTTCACCCGGGCCATCTACGAGGATTCGGTGGACCTCGCGGACGAGGGCTTTCTGCACCCCGCCCTGTTCACCGACGACCTGGACGCCGAGCTCGAGGGCCACGACGTCCTGTGGGGCCCTGCCGTCGTCGAGGGAGCCTTCGGGAGACGCCGCATCGCCTTCGTGGATGCGCCCGGTGGCATCCGCCTCGAGTTCATGGAGCAACTCGATCCCCCTCCCCCCGACCAACCGGGACGACAAGGAGAGCACCAGTGAACGTGACGCGCTTTCATCACGTGTCGGTCAACGCCAACGGGGCGCCGCTCGACGAGTTGGCGGCGTTCTACCGGGACGTGCTCGGGCTCGGCGACAAGCCGAGGCCCGACATCCCCGGTGTTCCCGGCCACTGGCACGTGGTCGGGGATCAGGAGCTGCATCTCGTCGGCGCTCCCCCACGCGGCACCCCCATCGATGCCACCGGACACCACTACTGCGTCTCGGTCGCCGATCTCGACGCCGCGGTGCACGAGCTCGAGCAGCGTGGCATCGCGTACCAACGTGCTGTCCAGGGAGAGAGCACCGTCCAGATCTGGATCAGTGACCCGGCGGGGAACACCATCGAGCTGCAACAAGACACCGGGCGCTAACGGCCCAGGGCCGCCCCGTCGGGGCTGCGGGGATCCGAGGCTCCGGTGAAGACGAGGTGATCGTCGACGGTCTCGACCGAGATGATCTGCGAACACCCGACATCGACGGGGTTGAACGCACCCACGACCCGCACCCGGTGCCCTCGGGCCTCGAGGCCGTGGCGCCAATCCTCGGGGGCGTTGGACTCCATGAGCAGAGACTGGGCCGGCGCCTGCCACAGCCTGAAGGGCGGCGCCCCCGGCGCCTCGTGCACGACGCGGGCCGCCGAGATGGCCGTGGCCGGATCCTCTTCGCCATGCAGCAGGCGGGCGAGCAACTGCACGATGATCTGCGGCTGGACGTCGCCACCCATCGTCCCGATGATCTGTGCCAGCGTGCCGTCGCCACGGGTGACGAGCGCAGGAGACAGAGTGTGGGTCGGACGCCGGCGCGGACCGTACTCGGCACCGTGCCCGGGTTGGAGAGAGAAGCCGATCCCCCGGTTGTGGAGGAAGACCCCGGTGTGACCGGCGACGAGGTGAGCACCGAAGTCGAGGGCGTTGGACTGGGTCAGCGAGATCCCGAGACCCTCGGCGTCGACGGCGCAGAGATGGGTGGTGTCCCCGTCGGAAAGCGCCGGCACCCCGGCCCCGCCCACGTCGTCGGAGGGTGCAGCCGAGGCCGAGCGCTCGGGGTCGATGGACGCCGCACGGCGCTCGAGCCCCTCGACCGCGAGGAGCGCGGCACCGTCGGCGCCGTCAAAGAGCACCGAGGGGCGGTCGAAGCTCGCCGCGTAGCCCGCCTCGGCGATCAGGTGCGGCCACAGTGGGTCGGTGCGGTCACGGGGGAGCCCGACGCGGTCGGCGATCCACGCGCCGGCCAGGGTGAGATACCCCTGGGAGGGGGCGGGAACCGTCCACAGTGCATGGCCGAATGCCTGCAGCACCAGCGGCTCGGTCCATTGCGCCAGGGGTCGGGCCAGATCCTCGGGGGCGTACTCACCGGCGCCCAACTCCAGCAGGGCCCGGCCGAACTCCCCGCCGTAGAAGCCGTCTCGTCCGGTCGACGCCAGGTTCCGCAGGGTCCGGGCGACGCCCGGCAACCGGACGAGCTGACCCGGTCGGAGCGGACCGCGGGGACAGAGCTCGGCGGCACCGGGCAGATGGGCGACGAGATGGCTGGCGAAGGCGAGGAGCAGGGAGGCCGCGAAACCCTCCTCCGCCAGCGCGATCGCCGGTCCCAGCACCGCGGCCCACGCCAGGCGTCCATGGCGCTCGTGCAGGGCCAGCCATCCGTCGACGGCCCCGGGAACGGGGACGGTGCGGATGTCCCCACGAATCGGCATGTCCGCATGCCCCTGGGCGCGCAGACGATCGGGGTCCGCTCCGGATCCGGCTCTCCCCACCGCCAGGAGGGCTCGGGGGGCCTCACCGGGCACCTTCACCATCGCCAGCGCATCACCACCGAGGCCGCACAGATGCGGCCCGACCACAGCCATCACCGTGGCCGCCGCCACCATGGCGTCGGCGGCCGATCCACCACGGTCGAGCATGGAGATGCCGGCAGAGCTCGCCAGCTGATCCGCGGCGGCGACCATCCCGCGCGCCGCCATGCGAGGGTGAAACGGGATGGTGCGGGCCACGTCGTCAGGCTACGTCCGACACGGTTCGCAGCGTCTCGGGCCCGATCTCACCTGGGTGTTGGGAGCCGGGGAGCGACCAGGTCCCGACGCCGCCGCCATGGCGTCCATATGGCCCGCCACCTGGGACAACGCCAGGCCCACCCCCTCCGTGGCTCGGGCCGGCGGCCCTAATGTCAGGCATCGGACGTGCCGATTAGGCAAGGTGAAGCAGCATCGGGATGAGCGGCGACGCGTTGGTTCTCAGACCGACAGGTTCGGCCTCCCCCGCTGGATGTACGCCACCCGCACCGTCCGGGTCGGCGGCGTCATCCGGCAATGGCCGCCGCCACCACCCTTCGTGCCGCGCCCGGTGCGACCGATCTACCGGGTGTGGTGGGCCTGGGCGGTGCTGGGATCGATCGTGGTCGCCCTGGCCTCGATCACGTTCGTCGACTCCTCCGAGAGCGCACCCGTCGTGACCCCCGCGGCGGGGTCCGTGGCATCGACCCCTTCGAGCCATACGGGGAGCGGCGGCGCGGCATCGCAGCCCTCGGCCCCGTCCACACCGACCGACGGCGTGGCCCAGGGCCTCCCCCTGGGCGACTACGCCGGGCAGTCCAACGACTTCGGCGTCGCCACCTTCGGCTTGGCGACGGGCACGGTGCCCTCGTTCGCCACGGACTACCTCGACAAGACCGGTGGCTGGGCCGCCATGGACGGCGCCGCCGGTGTCAAGGCGTGGAGCCCCACTCGCTACCACCTCGTCCTGGGGGTGCCCATGCTCCCCGGCGTGGGAACGCTGGGCGCCGGGGCCACCGGTGCCTACAACCAGTACTTCACCACGCTCGGCCAGAACCTCGTGGGTGACCACGAGGCGACGGCCATCCTGCGCCTGGGGTGGGAGTTCAACGGCAGTTGGTTCCCGTGGTCGGTGGCAACGGCGACAGACGCATCGAACTTCGTCGCCTACTGGCGCCAGATCGTCACCACCTTGCGGGCCGTGCCGGGACAAGAATTCAGGTTCCTGTGGAATCCGAACGCGCCAAGCCCCACCCGGTACACCCCCGCCCAGGCCTATCCGGGGAACGCGTATGTGGACTACGTCGGGACCGACGTCTATGACAACTTCTGGGGCAAGCCGTTCACCCCCGCCGCGGCGTGGATCCACCAGCTCACCCAGCAGTGGGGACTCGACTGGCTGTCCGCCTTCGCCGTCGAACACGGCAAGCCCGTCGCCATCCCCGAATGGTCCGACGAGTTCCGCCCCGACGGCCACGGCCTCGGGGACGACCCGTCGTTCATCGACAACATGGCCGACTGGTTCGTCTCCAACAATGTGGCCTTCACCGATGTCTGGTCCTACGACTCGTCCCCCACCTACCGGAACAACCTCCTCGACGGCACCTTCCCCAAGTCCCTGGCCAGGTTCAAGGCCGATTTCGGCTGAGGCTCCACGCCGGGCCGGGTGCCCTCGACACGGCCGGGGGCCCCGACACGGTAGACCGGGGGTCATGCGAACACGGACACTCGGACAGGATCTGATCGTCTCCGCCCTAGGACTGGGCTGCATGGGCATGAGCGAGTTCTACGGAGCGGGCGACGAAGCCGAATCCGTTGCCACCATCCACAGAGCACTCGACCTCGGCGTCACGTTCTTCGACACCGCCGACATGTACGGGCCGTTCATCAACGAGGAGTTGGTGGGAAGAGCACTGTCGGGGCGGCGCCACCAGGTCGTGCTGGCCACCAAATTCGGCAATGAACGCGCGCCCGACGGCACCCGGATCGGAGTCAACGGCCGGCCCGAGTACGTCCGCAGCGCCTGTGACGCGTCACTGCGGCGGTTGGGAGTGGACCACATCGACCTCTACTACCAACATCGCGTCGATCCGGACACGCCCATCGAGGACACCGTCGGCGCCATGGCGGAATTGGTGGCGGCGGGCAAGGTGCGGCATCTCGGGCTGTCCGAGGCAGCACCCACCACCATCCGGCGTGCCCATGCCGTGCACCCGATCACCGCACTGCAGACCGAGTGGTCGTTGTGGACCCGCGATCCGGAGACCAACGGTGTGCTCCGCACCGTCCGCGAGCTCGGCATCGGCTTCGTCGCCTACTCACCCCTGGGGCGCGGCTTTCTGTCCGGTGCCTTCCAGAAGCCCGAGGACCTGGCCGAAGACGACTTTCGACGGCATAATCCCCGCTTCCAAGGAGAGAACTTCGAGAAGAACCTGCGCCTGGTCGATCAGGTGAAGGAGATCGCCGCCGGCAAGGGAGTGGCGCCGTCGCAGTTGGCCCTGGCCTGGGTGCTGTCCCAGGGCGACGACGTGGTGCCGATCCCCGGCACCAAACGCCGCTCGTATCTCGAGGAGAACGTCGCCGCCGAGGACATCACGCTCACCGGCGAGGAGCTCCGTCGCATCGACGAGGTACTTCCCGTGGGCGCGGCGGCGGGCGACCGGTACGGGGACATGGCGCCGGTCCACCGCTGATCGCTCGAACATGGCTTTGGCGGAAACGAACCTGGGAATCGCCTGAGTCCAAACACCGAAAACACCGAGTTGTCGTCATTCCCGATGCGGCCGGGGCGAGACAACGTCAAGATCGGACACTCGAGGCGCGGATCATGGCGAGCGTCTCGCGATGTTCTGCGTCACCACTGACACCTGACTCGTTGCTCGTGATTGCAGGGGACCGGGGTAGGCGTGTAGAGGGCCTACCCCGGTGTCACGTGACGGTCCTCAGGGCGGGGACCCCTCCGGGTGGACCCGACATCGCCGTCCCCCGGAGCACGAGGGCGGCCATGTAGGTATCCCCACCGGTGGAAGGCCGGGACGCCTTCGGCGCCTCACGTCGACTGTGCCCCGGGCTGCGATCGAAGAACGGGGACTCGCTCCCGTCGGTACGCGCCACCCAGACGCCGGCAGTGATCTCACGCCACATGACGGCAGGTGAGATCCTCTCCACCGCATCTTTGGCTACGTCGGTCGATGGCCAGGATGTGTCCGACCCTCGACAGAGCGCCGTGCAGGTCCCGTCACCTCGTTCGACGACGACAGCGACGATTCCCTTTCGGGTGGCGAGGCTTCGCCCTCCCCTCCCCTCGGCGATGTCCGTGTCGGCCGCCATCTCGAGGTGCTCCGCCGTCCTCATGACAACACGTGCGTGGCGAGCTCGACGACTCCCAACGCCGCGGTCGCCACCATCCCCACGAACCCGGCGTTGACCGCCATGATCAACGATGGTCCGCGGGCCGCGCCATCGGCGGCAGCACATGTCGTCGCACCACCGTCGTCCACCCAGAACACTCCGGGACGCAACACCGATCCTGCACCAGTCATTTGTTTGCTCCCCCACGTCCACACAACACAAGGTCAACTATCAATCAACCAACGCCGCCGGCCTATAGGTTCACGGACCCAATCTGGACCGAGGACGGCGACAGATCTAGGACTCGCGACCCAGTGGAGGGTCGTGAGGCGGACTCCGGGTGGCTGATTCCGGGTGGCTGACTCGGGGTGGTTGACCCCGGGTGTCCATCACGACCGGCAGCCGATCCCCAGATTTGGGGATGGCGGGCGGTCCGAGAAGTCGTGACCATGGACCAGTGGAAGCAGCATCAGCTGGGCGAAGAAAGGGGAAGGGCGGGCCTCGGAAGGCAGCAATGCTCACCGGCGCCGTGGCGATCCTCGGGTCGGTACTGTGCGTCGCCCCGCCGGCGGGCGCCACGACGGCGACCTATGTGGACCCCCGTCCGTGCTCGCCTGCGGTGAACGGCGGTGCCTGCATCTCCCAGGTCGACACGTCGTTCAGCACCGGCACGGTCAATTTGAGCGTGACGGTCGGCCTGGCCACCGACCCCACGACAAATCCGTCATGGTTCTCCACCGTCGGACAGGCCTATGTGGAATGGTTCATCATTCCGAGCAACGACCCGACCTCGATCTACAAGGCCGAAGCGACCGATCTCAGCCCGGGCCAGTTCTTGGGGTTCGTCACGAAACTCGGAAACAGCGGCGGCGGATGTCCCGTCCTCTCGGGGGTCGTGACGGCCTCGTTCAACATCTCGGCCAACGTCTACAGCATGAGCTTTCCCTCGGCATGCCTGGCCGACACTCCTTCGTTCATGGTCGTCGCTGAATACCACCCCAATGCCTCGGTCACCGCCTCCCAATCTCCAGACTCCGGGTATTGCTGCACCGTGTCTGAATCCACGGTGCCGCCAGCGCCATCGCCGGTGACGGCGCCGGCGTTCACGCAGGGATACGACCTGGCCGCAGCCGACGGAGGCGTCTTCAACTTCGGGACGGCCCCGTTCGAGGGATCGGTGGGTGGTAGCCCCCTCGATGCGCCGGTGGTGGGAATGGCCGGCGACGTTCGCAGCGGGGGCTACTGGGAGGTGGCATCAGATGGTGGGGTCTTCTCCTTCGACGCTCCCTTCCATGGCTCGATGGGGGGCACCGCTCTTAACGCGCCGATCGTGGGGATGGTGAGCGACAACCTGACCGGCGGTTACTGGCTGGTGGCGTCGGACGGGGGGGTCTTCGCATTCGACGCTCCGTTCTACGGCTCGATGGGAGGCGCCCCTCTGAACCAACCGATCGTGGGGATGGCAGCCATGCCGTTCGGGACCGGCTACTGGCTGGTGGCCAAAGACGGAGGCGTCTTCGCCTTCGGCAACGCCGCCTTCGACGGGTCCATGGGAGGCAGCGTCCTTCACTCCCCGGTCGTGGGGATGGCTGCCGACACATCCACGGGCGGCTACTGGCTGGTGGCGTCGGACGGTGGGGTGTTCGCATTCGACGCCCCCTTCGACGGGTCCATGGGTGGAACCGGACTGGACGCGCCGATCGTGGGCATGGCCGCTCCTCGCGATGCGGGCGGCTACTGGTTGGTGGGATCCGATGGCGGAATCTTCAACTTCGGCGATGCCGAGTTCGCGGGATCGATGGGTGGCAGCTCCCTCGATGCGCCGGTTGTCGGCATGGCCCCCACCTTGTGAAGCACGAGGGAGAGGAGCCCAGGCGGGTACTGGGGATACCTCTGCCCCGGGATGGATTGCGCCCCGAGGAGGACCAGCCCCGTGTCCTGGGGATCCCACGGCAATGGTTCGCGATCCACCGAGAAGGGACCGACCCCCCCGCGTTCCACGTTCGTCGGATGGCCCATCCCATCCGGTGGTGGCGATGGCGTCGCCACGTCCACCGCTTGGGACCATACGCACCGGACTACGGCGACGACGATGCTTTGGGATAACCCTCGCCGGTAGGCGACGGCCGACGTCAACGGGCAGGGACCGCGTCGTACGCTGCGCCCAATGGCCAGGACCCCGGGGGCGAAGCCGATGACCAGCAGGGTCGCGACCTGGGTCATCGTGGGGCTCGTCGCCTTCCTTGGTACGGAGATCGGGCTGGCGGCCACCCAGTCCCCGAACGTGGCGGCGCCGGGGCCGTTCCAGCTCCTGCACCAGGCCATGACGGCGGCCGGGTCGACCGACGCCGTTCACTACCGGGCCGTGTGGCGCGCCGACGGTGTCTCGCAGGTCGTGGTCGGCGACGCCCGGCCTTCCTCGGGATCGGAAATCGTCTCTGTCGGTGACGACCGGTTCACCGTGGTCTCCACGGGCCAACTGGTGTACTTCAAGGGCGACGCGGCTGCGCTGCGCGACCAACTCGGGCTCCCGGCCACCACAGCATCGGGCCACGCCGGCTCGTGGATCTCGCTCCAGCAGTCCGACGGACCGTATCCATCGGTTGCGGAAGGCGTGACCACGTCGGCGGCGTTGGCCGAGATCTCGATCGCACCATTTTCCACCGCGCCCGTGCACCGGACGCACGGGGTGCTGCTGTCCCGGATCACGGGACGGATTCCCCACGGCAGCGTCGTGTCGGGTTGGGCGCGGCTCGACTTGGCGGCGCGCTCCAAGCTCCCCGCCGTCTACTCCGCCCACGGATCGGACGCCGGGCAGCCGTGGTCGAGCACGATCACCTTCTCCCGATGGGCCGCCAGCACCGCCATCACGGCTCCCGTGATGGCACTGCCGTTCTCGTCGCTGCAACACCCGACGTCGCTGTCAGGGAAGCCACCCACGATGTGATCGGCCCCGGGAGCGGGGATTCGCCGTCGTCCTCGTCCGGGAACCATGCGCCGGGGCCAGACGTCAGACTGTGTGATGACGCCAAGAAAGACGATCCTTCTACTGGCCACGGTGATCGTCACCCTGTCGGGGTGCTCCGGAAGAACCAATGACGGGGTGCTGACGGGCACGATCCGATTCGTCGGTCGACTTCCCCCTGCCGCACTGTCAAATGATAACCACGTGGTGGTCTCCCGGGGCCGCCATGAGGTGGCTCGAGAACACCTTGGCAAGAGCGGTGGGTATCGATTCTCGTTGGCGCCTGGCGACTATGCGGTCACCCTGTCGGGTCCGGTCACGGCGACGCCCTTTGGGAACACGGCCACAGTGAGGGCCCATCAGGTGACGACGAAAGACCTCACGCTCGTGTTCCACTCGAAACAACCCGATTCCTGATCACGATCGTCCCCTGGCGCGAGAAAAGTGGACACCCGAGGGCACTTTCTGGCGCCCTCGAACCACAGCTTCCCGACCCGGGTCCGCAATGGATGTGCCTAACAACCACCTCGGGATTGTTCGCGGCCGGTCCGGTGAAGTTCTCCCCCTTGGCGTGCGAGTGAGGAGGTCATGGGATGCGCTCCTACCCATGCTTGCGAGCGAGTGTGATGAGGTACTCGCTCGGAGCCCGGAAGCCCCCGTCGCTGGCCGTGTTGAGCTCGGTGCTCAGGACGATGAGTTCGTTGCGCAGGGTGTCCCAGCGCCCGCCGGCGGAGAGCTTGGTGCGGGCTTGCAGGAGGGGGCCGTAGAAGTCGGCCATCATGTCGATGAACGCGTCGGCTGAGTCGGCTTCGAAATCGAGGGTGTAACGCTCGAAGGTCAGATCGACGGGATACTCGGCGAACAGTTTCTCGACATGCTCGCGACGGCCCCAACCCGCCGGAGGCGAGGCGAAGTCGGGCGGCGCAGGAAGGTATGGACCCATGATCGACCAGAACCGCCCGATGTAGCCGTCGGCGGCCCAGTTCCCCAGAGCGATCGTGCCCCCGGGCCGGCAGACGCGCACGAGTTCGGACGCCACGACCTCGTGGCGGGGGACGAACTGAACGCCCAGGCTGGAAAGGACATAGTCGAAACGCTCGTCTTCGAAGGTAAGGTCCTCTGCGTCGGCTGCGATCCACTCGAGTTCCACCCCCGCTCGCTGGGAGCGGTGGCGGCCGGCGGCAAACAGCTCTGGGGCCAGATCCGTGGCGATGACATGAGCGCCGGCGGCGGCGGCTGGGATCGAGGCGTTGCCGGTACCCGCGGCGACGTCGAGCACGTCAGAACCGGCTCGCACGCCAGCGCGCTCAACGACTCGTTCACCGACGTCGGTGACGAGTTCGGCGATCCGGGCGTAGTCACCGGATGCCCAGGTCTTGTGGTGCCCCTCTTTCAGGGCTTGGATCTCGGAGGTGACGAGTGACATAGCACTCCCTTCGATAGCGGTGGCTGGTGGGCCAGTCCGTCGATGACGAGTTGATTGCGGTTATTTGCATTCGACCAGCTTCCGGCCGGCGCGTCATCGAGCGTATGGGCCATTTCGCGATGGCCGAATTGGGCCATCGCCGTGGCCCCCGTAGGCAGTAAGGCAGCCGGTCTTGCGCCCCTGCGGCACGGGTCAGAGCAACCCGGCTCGCGCGACGTGGGCGGCAGCCGCGGCGCGGGTGGGTAGCCGAAGCTTCGCCAGGATGTTCGCCACATGACGATGGACGGTGTGGGAGCTGATCACCAGCCTCTCGGCAATCTGAACATCGGTCAGGCCTTGGGCCACCAGCCGGAGCACTTCTCGCTCGCGCTCGCTGAGCTCACGCAGCGCGTCGGCACTTAGGTCGCTCAACGGCGCGGGGGGCGCCTTGATGCCAAGGAAGGGGGCGACTGCGCGCAGGACTGCGTCACCGTCGCCGTGCCACGGGAGATGAGCGTCACCGGGCAGCACCACGAGTTCGGAACGAGGCAGCAGCGCGGCGACCTCGCGTGCGGCTCTCAGCCGCATGGCGCGATCGTGCTCACGATGCACGACCAGCGCCGGCGCGTGCACCCTAACCAGGTCCTCGCGCACGTCGGTCTCGTAGATCAGCTCCAGCAGACCTGCCGCGACTTCGGCGTCGGCTGAGCCACGCTGGAGCTTGGTGAATACAGCACGATCCTCAAGTGACCAGCTCGGTCCGAACAGATCCGCTAACAAACGGCTGCCCAGTCCCCAGTGCGAACGTACAAGGTCAACCACCCCCCTCCGCGCCTGCGGCGGTCCCAGTGTGTGCCCGTGGGCGTAGCTGCCGTAGAGCACGAGGCGGTCGACACGTTCAGGCCATCTCGCGGCAAAGCGCACGGCAGTACAGCCCCCGCACGAAATGCCCATTAGCGTCAGACGCTCCACCGCCAGCTCGTCGAGCACAGCACAGAGCGTGGCCAGCTCGAATTCTGGGGTGAACGTCTCATTCGGACGCTCCCGATCAGACAAGCCTGTACCAACGCGGTCATAGCGAACCACCATGCGATCGGCAGCCAAGCCTTCCACGAAGCGGCGCAGCGGCTCGAAGTGCCAGTCCTCGGCCACATGAGATACCCACCATGCCGGCAGCACCACCGCCGGACCACTACCAACCACCGAGAAGGCGATCTGCCCCGCGTCCGGCATCCGCGCGAAGCCAGTGGTCTGGCGCACCTCCCCAGAGTACTCGTCGGCCAACGTCGGCTCCCCACAGAACGACCGAGGGCGCCACCCTCCGGCGACGTCGGTGAGGTGCGCCACTCTCGGATATCAGTGTGGGGTTGCTCCCGGGCCACCGTATCCGCGGCGGGCCAGCAAGCGCTCGCCTTCGTTGCTCTGAAGAACCTGGCGGGCGCCCACGCGAAACTGACGAATCATGACGGAACGATTGAGGGCAACGGTGAACGGTGCTCGGAGCTGAGCAGCAGGCGCGCGAAGTCTGAGCAGGAACTCCGAGGGTCCGAGCAGCGTTGGGCTCAACTGGGTGATCTTCACCGCGTCGAAGGTGAACGGGCTCGGGGCGATGGAGTTCGAGCTCTTGAAACGGTGCCACTCCGGCCGCCAAGGCGCTGCTGCTGCAGACCCTCATCCACGAGGTGGCGCCAGGGGCCGCGACAAGTTCGTCCTCCGTTGTTCCGTGTCGGCGGCGGCGGCGGCGAACCGAAGAGGATTCGCGCACTGGGTAGTTTGGCGCCCCCGGCCTCCCAGAATGCGAACCTTGCTCCATTGGTAGAAGGCCAGGCCATACGCCTGGCCGCCCGTCATGCCAAGGTGCGTCGAGAGGGATACGCCAAATAGGCGCATCGCTCTTCCCGCAACTTTCGCGTTCGCAATTGCGGTTCTGCCAGAGTCGCCAATCCCTTGACGTCCCGGATCCCCTTGCGTGGGCGTTGTTCGGTGGCGTGGAGCGTCGAATGCTGGCCCGCCCAACACCGTTCCGGTCGGAACGGTGGGCACTGGGCCAGCACGGGGCCCTCACGACGCGGTTTGGACGCGCTTTTGCCTCCTTCCGCGCGCAGCTTTGGGGCGTTACCGGATGGCTCATTCGCTGCTCGTGCGCACCGAGCCCACGCCGATTCTCTCCGGCACCGCTCGGTTCGAGGCTGCCACTCGACTATCCGGCCACAGGTGATATCGGGCACCATCGTGGCCTTCACGGTGGAGCCACGATGGCGGGAACCTTTTGGAGTGTCCATACGTCAGCATGGGTGGGATGAACCGGACTCGTTGGGCGCTGAATGTAGCCACACGGGGTGCGATCGGGGTTGTGGCGCTGGGCCTCTTGGGGTGGGCTCTGTCAGGGTGCACTCCGACCTCAACCACTGGCTCGACTGCTTCATGCCGGTGGCCGCCAGCCCTCGGTCGTCCGGCGATGCCAACGCCTGAGCGGCTCAAAACGACAGTCTCATACAGCTTCAACCACGTCCGGCTCTACCCACCCCCGGCCGCTGTCCACCCAATTGTCTCGGCGGCTCAGGCGTGGAATGCTCCGAAGGATCTCCAGACGTGGACTACCTACAAGCTGGTCCTGGCCGAGTGGAACTCGACCGATCCTCCCGTTCCGGGTAGATACTCGACCGACCGGTTGTTGGTCTGGGTCGTGATGGGTCGCCACGTCGAAGTGGGCGAGTTGACTAGAGCCAACAAGGTCCGAGCCGGAGGCTGCATCTATGAGTCAGCAATGTGGCCGGTCAGTGCACAGACCGGCGAGGCTTTCGGGGAGGTGACGTTTCCATCTTCCGGCGCGACGGTCCTGCACTGAGCGGGTACGACGGACCTTGGAGAGGTCGGAAAGTGGTCACGCGAGCCGCTACGGTCATCGTCCTGCTCGCGCTGGCATTGATGACAGTCACAGGGTGCTCAGCAACCACCGCGGCCCGCCCCGTTGTGATTTGTGGAACCACGCTGTACTCGGGCGCCGTAGGGTTGTTCGTCTACTCACCATCAGCCCACGCCGTCGGACCACATCCCTTTAAGGCCCGCCAGCCACCACCCGGCGCTACGTCGAGCACGCCGATTCTGTTTCAGCTCTCCACCGACTGCGTTAGCGGGGTCCGCTACTCGGTCGTGCCCAACCGACTCGTCCGG
>DATCBU010000050.1:0-9454 GCA_036511675.1 Acidimicrobiales bacterium
CGTTGAAGTTGAGCGGGCCCTCCGGGGTCGTGGCCGGGGTGGCGCCGCTGGCGTCGATCTGGGCCGTGGCCGAGCCCATGAGGCTCGGGCCCCCCACCGCGGCGGCGGCCTGGGCCAGCGACTGGGGCAGGTTCACCACTGTCTGATACCCGGTGACGCTGAAGGCCTGGCCCGGGTTGGGCGACGCCGGAGAAAGCGTGGCCGCGGTCACGGCGTCGTTGAGCACCACCGTGCCCACCGGCGTGCCCGGGCAGTACAGCTCATAGGCCCCGGTGAGCACCTGCGGTGGTGCGGTGGTGGTCGTCGACCCCACCGTGGTGGTGGTCGACCCTTCAGTGGTGGTGGTCGAGCCCTCGGTGGTCGTGGTGGTGGGCGCCACGGTCGTGGTCGTGGTGGGCGACTCGGTGGTCGTGGTCGTGGGAGCTTCAGTGGTGGTCGTGGTCGTCGGAGCTTCAGTGGTGGTCGTCGACCCCACCGTGGTGGTCGTGGTGGGCGCCACGGTCGTGGTCGTCCCGCCGGTCGTGGTGGTGGTGGGCGCCACGGTCGTGGTCGTCCCCGCCGTGGTGGTCGTGGTACCGGCGATCGTGGTCGTCGTCGTTCCGCCGGCCAGGGTCGTGGTGGTCGACGGGGGCGGAGGCTCGCTGCCGAACAGGATCACGCCGATCCCCCGGTCACCGGCCTGGTCGCCGATGGCCAGCACACACGTGCCGCCGGCCGCCTGCTGTGCGGCGGTTGGCGGGCACGGGTAATTGGCGGCGTCGGTGGCAGCGACGCCGGTGGTGGTGCAGTTGGCGATGGTCGAGGATGTGGGGACGACCTGCGTGCAGACGTCGGGCTGGCCCGTGATGGGCGGGCCGACGGTGCCGGTGGTGAGGACGTGGGTGCCGGCGAGCTTGCCCTTGTTGGCACCGGTGCTCGGGACCGTGACGATCGCGAGGGGTGAGCAGCTCACGGGGATGTCGTTGCCGAGGAAGAAGATGACCGGCTGGGCCGGATCGGAGTTGCACTGCACGATGGACGCCAGGGCACCGGGGGAGAACCCCGTGCCGGCCACGTTGACCGTCTGACCGGCGGTCAGCCCGCTGCAGATGGGGGCGGCGGGATTGGCGTTGTTGCACGTCGCCCCGGTGGCGCTCAGGCTGAGAGTCGTCGTGGCCGCGGACGCGCTGGTGATGTTGGTGGCCAGGAGGACACCCCCACTCACGACGGCAATCATGCCTGCCGCCGCCACCAACCTCGACATTCGCCTCAAACTATCCACGATCCCCCCCTGCTGACGGTCCGCCGGGGGCGGGGCCTGATGGCCCCGCCCCCTCACGGTTCCTGAAACTGCTTTCAACTGCGTTTCCTAGCTACATCCGAACTGGTACTGCTGCGTTGCTTTACAGAACGGCGTTGCTCACAGCCGGGTCAATCTGTCCGGTCAACAGCGTCGAGGAGTTGAACAGGTCAACCCCAATGCTGTTGGTCGTACCCGGGCCGGTGTCATGGCCGAGGCAAGCAAGGACGAAGGCCGTCTTCGTGTCGTACGGAGCTGCCTTCACCTGACCGACGATCTTGAAGCCGACGTCAGCGCCGCAGACACCGCCAATGATCTCGCTCGCGCCCTTGGTCTTGAACTGCTCGGCGTGACCACCGATCGTGAAGTTGATGATCTTCAGGGTCTTCTTGAGAGTCCCACCGGCAGCCGTGAACGACGCCTTGGTCCCCGTCAGGTACTTCACCCCGGTCGTCTTGTTGTAGAACGGCGACGACTTCGCCAGCTTGGCGTTCTTGCTACCGGTGATGGTGATGCCCCCGTTGGAAGCAGTAACCGCACCGGTGCAGGTGAAGGACCCGCCTGAGACCGTGGTCGGGTTAGAAACCTTGGCCGAAGTCGGCGTACCCGCCACAGAAAGTCCCTCCCCAAACGTCACGGTGCCACCGAAACCGCTACAGGCAATCGGGTTGGGCGGAGCCTTTGCGGCAACCGCGGTGGTGCTCATGGTGGCCATCAGGCCAGCAGGAAGGGCGAGTGCGAGAACGCCCATCAGGATTTTGCGACGCATGTGTTGGTGCTCCTTTGGTTGGATCATTTTTGGTTTGATCACGGATGAATCGGTTCCTGACACGCATCCCCCCCATCAACCTCGCAGGGCTGTCTGCCGTTGTCACCGGGGGGGTGCATCCCGGCACTCCGACCGTGCCATAAGCACAAGCAGCAATCACCGCGAGTCGACGACCCCTACCCCCTTCCGTCTCCAAGCGGGCCCCCAGGCATCCCGCGCCCATCCCGCGACGCGCACGACGGCTGCCTGGAAATTCCCCCGCAATCGTTGCTGTCAGCCACGATACGGAGTACCGGAGCAGGTCACATCGTCACGATTGACGAATTCCCAGGTCCGGGGATCGAACTTCCATGGCTGGCGACGTGCCTGCGTAGTTGCATGGTGACTTGCGGTGACCAAAACCAGGGAATCCGAAGCCGGAGCCACAAGCCGCCATGACGACGGCCCGAGGCGCAGGTCGCGTCATACACTGGCTTTCCGTGAGGGGGCACCGGGTGCTGAAGCGCGTGGCGATGACCTTCGTCACGGTGGGCGTCCTCCTGCTTTCCTTCGTGGCGTACCAGCTGTGGGGCACCGCCCTGTACGAGCACCACGCCCAGGACCAGCTGCGCCAGGAGCTCCAACAAAAGCTCGGGCCGACGACCACGTCGTCGACCACCAGCCCGACCACGCCCGGCACCACCAGCCCGACCACGACCACCCCGGCACCGGCATTGTCAGTGGCGCCGACCACGCCCGCTCCCAAGCCAGGGACGCCGATCGGGCTGTTGACCATCCCGCGGATGGGCATGAGCGGTACCGCCATCGTCGAGGGCACCGACGAGAACCAGCTCCAGCAGGGTCCCGGGCACTATCAGGGGACGCCGCTCCCGGGCCAGGGGGGCAACGCCGCCATCGCCGGCCACCGCACCACCTACGGGGCCCCGTTCTACAACCTGAACGAACTGCAAGCAGGCGACCCGATCATGATCCAGACGTCACAGGGAACCTTCACCTACCAGGTCGTCATGTCCCACGTCGTGGACCCGTCGAACACCGCCGTCCTCGACGCCAGCACCGGCCCGGAACTGACCCTCACGACGTGCAATCCCCGCTACAGCGCGGCGACCCGCTTGGTCGTCCTGGCCAGACTGACGAGTGCCGCCCTGACGATACCCCCCACCACGGTGCCCACCAGCACGCCCACGTCGAGCACCAGCACCACTCCCGTCACCCTCCCCAAGAGCCTGGGGGGCGGTGTCGGCGAGGCAGGCGGATTGAGCGGCGTGAGCACCAGGGGACAGGTCGAGCTCGCCATTCTTTGGGGCGCTTTGACGCTCCTGGCCGCCGTCGTGGGCCTGGTCGGATGGCGGCGGGGGCGGCGGCCATGGTCGTGGGTGGTCTTCGCCATGGGTGCCCCACTCACCGTGGCCGGGCTCTTGGTCTGCTACCAGCACATCAGCCTGGCGCTGCCCCAGTCGTTCTGATTCTCGGCCGATTCCGGGCGAAAACGACGAAAGTGCCGTGAAAAATTCGTCACATTTTGCTTGCATGGGCCAAAATGCTTGGCCAACGACTCCACAACCGGGTAACTTGAGCACAGAAGGCCACGCTCTGTGGTGTGGCTCAGGGGGGTGCGGGGGTTGCCGCAATGGCAAGGTGACGGCGTTCGTTGAACGTTTAGGGGAGGGCGATCCGCGGCGAGCATCAGACGCCACGGCGACGCCCGACGTTCCGCTCTGGTCGCAACACGACCGCCGGGCGGGCGACAAAGAGTTGAACGGACGCCGGAGCTCTTCGACGACCGGCGTGGCCGAACGCCGCACCTGGGTGGCCGGGTCCGGCTCCAGCGTCATCGCTTGCGTGGACGTCCAGCCGGCGGCGTCGTCGGATGCGGCTCCGGAGCGCAACGACCTTCTGTGGCGACTGGCCCTGCGACGAATGGAACGGTGCATCCGCCCCGGAGACCAGGTGTGCATGCTGGCCGGCCCCCGGGTCGCGGTCGTCCTCGGGAACGGATCGAACCGAGTGGTCCCCAGCGCGCTGGGCAAGCGACTGGCTCGGGCCCTCGGCGACCACCTCGCGGTGGGTGCCACCGGGCTCGACCTACGCGTCGCCATTGGCGTGGGGGCGGGAACCGGCGATGTGGAACCGGCCACGGTGGCTGCCGCCGCCATGGCCCCCCTCCGCATCTCCCGGAGCCACGGCGCCGATTCTCACGGACCCTCGTCGCCGTTCGTGGCGGTGACCCACGTCCATGATCAGCAGGCACTCGCCTACCTCGACCCGTTGCCCGTCCCCGGCCTCGCCAATGGGTCCGGTGTGCGCGAGCGCTCTCGCCTTCCTCGACGCCTGGACCGCCGTGTCCTCGTGCCCTTCTCCGAGGACCGCGAGCTCTCGGTCCCCGCCACCGTCACGCCCATCGGGCGCAACGCATTCGGCGAGAGTGACGCCGGGGCCTCGTTGACGGGAACGGGCCTGCGGATCCTGCTCGTCGATCCTGACGCCGACCCCGACCGCGGTCCCCGGCCCATGATGGAAGCGGTCGTGGCCGTGGCCCGGCGTTGTGGGGCCGAGCCCGTCGTCTCTCCTGCCGTCGACACCGATGCGATGCTCCTCGACCTGTACCTGGCCAAGCCCGACGTCGTCCTCGTCGTCATGCAAGCCGAGTCTCCCCGCTACGGCGCCGGGCACGCCTCACACTACGGATGGGACCGTCCGGCCCGGATCACCCGTGCCCTGCGGGAGACCGGCACGCCGGTCATCGCCCTCAGCGTGGGTGCCAGTGCGGCGGCCTTGGCCGTGTGCGTCGAGCAGGGTGCGGTCGGGCTGCTGCACACCGACCTGCTCTCCCAGGAGCTCGCCCGGCAGACCGCTCGACGGCTCAACGGCAACGGCGGCGGATCTCAGAACGGGCACGACGACCTGCGCGGGCCGGGGCAGCTCCCCTCCCCGTACAATTCCCTGGTACATCTCACGCCGAGCGAGCGCCGCGTCCTCTTCCACATGATGGAGGGCCGGTCGGCCGCCGACATCGCCACCACACTGGTGGTCTCGCTCACGACCGTCCGGTCCCATATCCGGTCCATCCTGCGCAAGCTCAACGTCAACTCGCAGCTGGCCGCGGTCGCCCTCGCCTTCGGGACCCTTCCCGACCAGGCGTTGGCGGAGTGAGTCGGGCCCAATCACCGACGTCTCGACGGATCGTTGGCTAAAGTCGCCCCCATGACCCCGATGAAATGGCTCACCGCGGTACTCGGCGTCCTGGGCCTTCTCGCTCTGGTGGCGGCGATCATGTACTTCACGATCCCTGCGCACTCGCTGCCGTCGTTCCTCGGCCCGCTCCACGGCCCCGGCGTGAAGCCCCATGTCCACCGCAAGCGACGGGGCGAGGCTGCCATCGCCCTGGCGGTTGTCCTGTGGGTGATTGCCGGCATCGTGTTCTACGTCGGCAGGCGCGCCAGTGCCGGCCCGGCCAGCACCGCCCCCGCCGCGAAGGTGCCCGCCGAGGATCAGCCGGCCACGTAATCCCCACAAGCGTTCCTGCCCTCGCCGGTGGGAGCCTCACGCCGACGGTCCTCTCGATCCGCGCCGTAGGTCGACCTCGACGCACGCGGCCACGTCGTCACTTGGCCGTACTTCGAACCGGCGGCCCTGCCCCCGGGAACCCCGCCCCCATCTGCGAAGATGGTCCGCTGGCGCCCACGAGCGCCGCCGGCCGGGAAGAGGGGGCCCTGCGTGGGGTTGCTGGCTCGAATGAAGCGGGGTGAGGTCACGAGCCCCGCCCCGTCAGACGCATCGACGACCCACCACCTCTCGTATATGCCGGCGCTCGACGGCATCCGGGCCCTCGCCGTGCTGGCCGTCATGGCGTACCACGGGGGCTTGACCTTCCTGCCCGCCGGGTTCTTCGGTGTCGACGCCTTCTTCGTGCTTTCGGGCTTTCTCATCACCACCCTCCTCGTCACCGAGTGGGCCGGTGCCAACCACATCGCCCTGCGGTCCTTCTGGGCTCGACGGGCCCGACGCCTGCTGCCGGCCCTGCTCGTCATGCTCGTCTTCGTCGTGCTCTATGCGCGGTTCGTGCCCGCACCCGGGATGTACCCCAACCTCCGCTGGGACGGCATCGCCACGTTGTTCTACAGCGCCAACTGGCGCTTCATCGCCAGCGGCCAGAACTACTTCGTCCAGACGGGACCGGTCAGTCCCGTGCTGCACACGTGGTCATTAGCCATCGAGGAGCAGTTCTACATCGTGTGGCCGCTGGTCGTCCTCGCCATCATGCGGTTCCGGCACACCGGCACAGCTCGCGCCCTCAAGGGCCTCCTGGTGGTGTCGGTGCTCGGGGCCCTGGCCTCGGCTCTGGAGATGGCATTGCTGTTCAACCCGGCGTCGGACCCCACTCGGCTCTACTTCGGCACCGACACCCACGCCCAGTGCCTCCTGGTGGGGGCCGCCCTGGCCACGGGCGTCGCCCTGTGGCGCCGCCGGGGCTCCCCCGCCGTCTCCGACCGCACCAGGGCCGTCCTCTCGGGAGCGGGCCTCGTGGGGGTCGGGGTGTGTGCCTGGGCCTGGTCGCAGTGGCACTACGGCCAGCCCGTGGTCTTCCGGGGAGGGTTCCTCGTCGTGTCGGTGAGCGTGGCGGCGGTGATCCTGAGCACCGTGGTCCACCCCCTGGGCGTTGTCGCCCGGGCGCTGTCGTGGGCGCCTCTTCGTTTCATCGGGCGGATCTCGTACGGCATGTACCTGTGGCATTTTCCGCTCGACATCGCGCTGACGGGATCTCGCGTCGGCTTACAAGGGACACCCCTCTTCCTCTTCCGCACCGCGGTCACCATCGCCGTCAGCACCCTGTCGTTCTACGGACTGGAGAGGCCGATCCGATCCGGACGAGCCCTCTCTGCGGCCCGGGCCCGGGTGGTCACACCCGTGGCCACCGTTGCCGTCGCTGCCGTGGTCGTGCTGAGCACAGTGTCTCCCGGCGCATCGGCGGCCGTGCCTCCGCCGGTGAACTCGACCTCCCCATCAGGGCCAACCGGTAGCTCGATCCCAGCCCCCCTGGCCAACGCCCCCGTGCGTGCGGTGATTCTCGGTGATTCAGTCGCGCTCACCCTCAGCAACGGCCTGCTCAGCCAAGAGAGTCAATGGCACGTCAACCTGGTGGACCTGGCCATCCTGGGCTGCGGAGTGGTCCAAGGAAGCTCGGTCTGGGATGACTTCCAGGGACAGCTCACCGAAGTTCCCGTGGCCTATTCATGTCGCCGTCACCCGAGCAAGGGCTTCATTCCGATGACCACGGCATGGTCGAAATGGGTGCACGCCATCCAGCCGAACATCGTCGTCCTGTTGGCCGGTCGGTGGGAAGTCGAAGACCGGACTTTCGAAGGTCGCCGCACCAACATCTTGCATCCCGCATTTGCTGCCTACACCAAGCAGCAGCTCGAGTTGGCTGTGCGGATCGGCACGTCGACAGGGGCGCGGATGATCCTCATGACGTCGCCGTGCTTCTCTCAGGGCGAGCAGATCAACGGTGATCCCTGGCCCCAGGACGACATCCGCCGTGTGCAGAAATACAACAGCCTGGTGGAGCAGGTCGCCGCCGAGAACCCTTCCACAGTGACCGTGCAGGACCTGTACTCGATGACGTGTCCCGGCGGGAAGTACCTGTCGACCCTCGACGGCGCCCCGCTGCGCGATCCCGACGGGATCCATTTCGAGGACAGCCCTGGTACGGGGGCTGCGCTGCTTGCCCCCCGGATTCTCCCCCTCTGGGAGCAACTCGGGCACGAACAGGAGGCGGCCGGCGGCAAGGTCCTCACGAAACCGGCGCCGACGAAGCTCGCACCGGCATAGCCCCGACACCGGCGTCGTCAGGGCCGCCGGGGGGTCCAGGGGCCGCGCGCCACCGGCCGCGGTCGTGCCGGGGCTTGGCGCTTGGTGGGGACGAAGGTCCGGGGCGGGGTCTTCCAGGCCGGGGTCCGGTTCCACAGCGGCCGGCCTCTGGCCCCCGGGACGCGGGCCGGGCGCGGGCCGGGCGCAGCCCGCTCTGGGGCCGCCGCCGGGGCAGGCGGACGGGCGCGGGGCTGGGGACGCTCCTTGGGTGTCGCCACGAATCGCAGCCGCCGGTGGTACCGGGAGCGGCGTCCGTACTCCCACAGCACCAGCCCGGCGAGGAGCGCGAGGAGCGCGAATCCGGGGCTCGTGGTGAACACCCAGACGGCTCCCCCGGCCAACACGACGAAGACAAGTGCGATGCGTCCGCCCGGAGCCTCCATCCTCTCCCCCTCGACTCGGCCGGTGCCGTCGCCTGCAGTGCCGATTGGGGCTCACGGTGGCCCCCTGTGAGTGCCCAGCCTCGAGATCCCAGGGGAAGTGGCCGGCGAGGAAGGGACCGCCCGGTCCCGGTCGTCACCGACCGGGACCGGGCCCCTTCACTACTGAAGCTGCGCCACCCCGTACACGGTGTTCGGCCTGTCGACGACCGGAGCGGCATTCCCCGAGACCGTGAGGGCCCCGAGCATGGTGTTGGACACCACCGTCGTCCCGCCGGTGTTGTTCTTGACCGCCACCAGGGCAATGGCCTCATTGTTCTCGACCTTCACCCCCCCGGCGTTGGACGTGATGGCCAAGGCCGCGAGCATGTCGGCTTTCTGGACCGAGACGCCGGCGTTGTTGCCCGTGAGGGTGAACAGGCCGGCGATCTCGTCACCGAGGCACGACGAAGTCCCGTCGCCGAGGACCACCGGGTTGGTCGCGCCCGAGGCGTAGACCGCTCCCACCACGGTCGTGCTGCAGAACCGGAGCACGACACCGCTGTTGAAGCTGACCGCACCGATCACGATGGCTCCCTCGGCGTCGAGCGAGCTCCCCGTCTCCACATTGATGGCACCGATGACGATGCATCCCGGCGGGATCAGGACCGATTGACCCCCGCTCACGACCAGCGATCCGAAGTAGTTGCACACCGTCTTCTGGCTGAAGGTCACCGTGAGGGTGCCCGACACGAAGTTGAAGGTGTAGTTGTGCGCCGCCAGTGTGCCGAGCGAGCACGTGATCGGGTAGGTCCCGCCCGGACTGGTGGTGACCGCCGTCGTGGTGCACAAGGCCGTGCCCGTCACCCCGGAGGTGGCCAGCGTCTGGCCGTTCACGAAGCCCGAGATGGTGGCCGTGAGCGTCGGCACCGCGGCGCCGAAGCCCTTGGTCACGTTATTGGCCGTGACGGTCAGGGTGGCAGGGGTGACGGTCACGCTGCCGGGAACGTAACTGATGCTGTAGTTGGCATCAGCAGCGCCGCTGCAGTTCGAGGCGTACGAGCCGACCGCACTCGTGGCCGTGGCGACCGTCGTGCACGTGAGTCCCGCCCCCAGCACCGACTTGGTCTCGCCGTTGACGAAGCCCGCGTAGGTGGCGGTGATCCCCGGCGGGGA
>DATCBU010000051.1:0-58662 GCA_036511675.1 Acidimicrobiales bacterium
CAGAACCTGCCGTGTTGCCGATTACACCACCCCCGAATGGGTGACTTCGCAGGCTAGCCCAGCCGATGGAGCCGTGAGTACCCGATGATGCGGCCCAGGGCCACCCCCACCGTCTCCTTGGCGTAATACGGCACCGTGCCCCATCCCTTGATCGGGGAGTTGGTCGCGGGCGCCGGCCACGCCTGGAGCCCCAGGTTGGAGGCGATGGCCAGGCTGCGGTCCTCGTGGAAGCCGTCGGTCACGACGAGGATCTTGGTCAGCCCCCGCTGTTTCAGGACGGCGGCCGCCAATGACAGGTTCGTCCACGAGTCATTGCCCCCGACCTCGGCGATGTTGGCGGGAGGGACCCCGTGCTGCTCGAGCCACGCCGCCGAGGCGTGGGCCTCGGTGAACTTGTCACCGGCCTCCTTCGAGCCCGTGACGACCATGGTGGTGGCGAGGTGACGCTGCCACAGGGTGTTCGCCTCCTGGAGCCGGGCCACGAGGTCGGGCGAGGGCACCCCGTCGTACTGGGCGGCTCCCATCACCACGATGGCCTGCACGGGGCGGGCGTCGTGATGGCGCGACGTCAGCCACACCTGGGCAGCGGTGAAGGCGAAGTACCCCCCGACCACCAAGGCGATGATCACGAGCCGTTGGAGGACCCACCGCATGGCGCGCGCTCCTCGCACCATGGCGTCCCCGATCACTGCCACCGCGTCAGTCCCCCGATCCTCCCGGTCCGGTGTGTGCCGGGCCAG
The DNA here is from genome assembly GCA_036511675.1 of Acidimicrobiales bacterium. Taxonomy (GTDB): domain Bacteria; phylum Actinomycetota; class Acidimicrobiia; order Acidimicrobiales; family UBA8190; genus Chersky-840. The sequence continues at coordinate 741 of DATCBU010000051.1, forward strand.
GTCTCAGCTGGCGTCGCCCCCGAGACGGTCCCGGGCGGCACGCAGGCGTCCCAGTACAGCCTCGCGCCCGAGCACCTCCAGGGACTGGAATAGGGGCGGTCCGACCCGCCGGCCGGTGACCGCCACCCGGATCGGGGCCTGGACCTTGTTGAGCTTGCGCCCCAGGCCGTCGGCGAGATCCTGGGTGGCCCTGTGCAGGGCATCTGGCGTCCACGCACAGGCTTGGTAGGTGTCCGAGGCGCCGTCGAGGACGGTGCCGGCGGTGTCGTCGTTCTGCACCGACTCCCACGATTCCTCGTCGATCAGGGGTTCCTCGAGGAACAGGAAGTCGACCATGTCGGGGACCTCGCCCAACACCCCGACGCGCTCTTGGACGAGCGGGGCCATGGTGCGAAAGATCCCCTCGTCGAAGCGCTCGGGCGGCCACGGGGCCCGCCCCGGTGCCAGCCAGGGCCGGGCCGCCTCGACGAAGTCCTCGACCGACATGGCCCGCAGGTACTCCTTGTTCATCCACTCGAGCTTCTTGAGGTCGAAGAACGCCGGCGCGTGGTTCACCGCGGAGAGGTCGAAGGCCGCCACCATGTCCTGCACCGACAGGATCTCGCGCCCCTCGGGGTCACTCCATCCGAGCAGGGCCAGGTAGTTGCGCATGGCCGCGGCCAGGTACCCCCGTGCCTGATACGACTCGACCGAGACGTCGTCGCGACGCTTGGACAACTTCTGACGACGCTCGTTCACGAGCAGCGGAAGATGCGCGAACGCCGGCACAGCGGCGTCCGCACCCTCGAGTGCGGACCACAGGAGCAGGCCTTTGGGCGTCGACGGCAAGAGGTCCTCGCCCCGGATGACGTGGGTGATGCGCATGGCCACGTCGTCGACCACGTTGGCCAGCACGAACAACGGTGCCCCCGACGACTTCACCACCACGAAGTCCTCGATAGCCTCGTGGGCGAAGACCACGTCCCCTCGGATGAGGTCGTGCACCACCGTGGTCCCCGCCTCGGGGACCCGAAAGCGCAACGCCAGTCCCGCACGGTCCAGACCCCGATCGCGACAGAAGCCGTCGTAGCCGGGTGTAGCGTTCGCCTTGGTGCGGGCGTCGATCTCGTCGCGCGAGCAGGCGCACGCGTACACCGCTCCCGCCTCCCACAAGGTGTCGATGGCGTAGTGATACGCGTCGGTGCGGGCCGATTGCCGGAAGGGGCCCTCGTCGGGCTCCATGCCCAGCCACGACAACGACGACAAGATCCCGTCGACCCATTCCTCGCGGTTGCGCTCGGTGTCGGTGTCCTCGATGCGCAGCACGAAAGTGCCCCCGGTGTGCCGGGCATACAGCCAGTTGTAGAGGGCGGCCCGGGCGCTGCCCACGTGGAGGAACCCGGTGGGAGAGGGGGCGAAGCGGACCCGCGTGGCACCTCCCGCGGCGGCGGCCCCGTCGGCCCCGCCGGTCCCTCCGACACCACCTGCCATGGGCGCTACTCGTCCTCGACGAGCGTGATCGCCCCCGTCGGGCAGTTGTTGGCGGCCATGCGAACCTTGTCCATCAGCTCGGGCGGGGGATTCTCGTTGAGCACGTACAGGTACCCGTCGTCGCGCACCTCGAACACCTCGGGCGCGATGCCCATGCACACGGCGTTGGACGCGCACACGTCGTAGTCAACGACGATCTTCATGAGACACCTCCGACTCGACCCGACCCGCAGTGTAGTGGTGGGCACCAGGGGCGCCCCGGACCAGGGCTCAGGGCTTGTCGGTGCTCAGCACCCACATGGCGAAGAATTGCGAGCCCCCGCCATAGGCATGGCCCAGGGCGGTGCGGACGTTCTCGACCTGGTGCGCTCCGGCCTGGCCCCGCACCTGCATGGCCACCTCGAGGAACCGCAGCATGCCCGAGGCGCCGATGGGGTTCGACGACAGCACGCCACCCGAGCAGTTCCAGGGGATGTCGCCTCCGTCGAGGGCCGTGGCCCCCGATTCGGTGAGCTTCCAGCCGTCGCCCTGTGGCGCGAAGCCGAGGTTCTCGAGCCACATGGGCTCGAACCACGAGAAGGGCACGTACACCTCGGCCACGTCGATCTGACGCCGGGGCTCGGTGATGCCGGCCTGGCGGTAGACGTCGGCGGCGCAGTCCAGACCGGCCTGAGGGTTCACCTGATCGCGCCCGGCGAACATGGTGGGCTCCGAACGCATGGCCATACCGTGGATCCACGCCGGGGGCCGGCTCGAGGACGAGGACTCCGCCACCCGCTCCGACGCCAGGACCATGGCCGCCGCGCCGTCCGAGGACGGGCAGGTCTCGAGGTAGCGCACCGGGTCCCACAACATGATGGAGTCCTTCACCATGTCGAAGGTGATGTCCTCGATGTGCAGGTGGGCGTAAGGGTTCTTGAGCGCCTGGAGACGGTCCTTCACGGCCACCAGGATCCCGATGTGGTCGGGCGCACCCGAGCGGCGCATGTAGGCGCGGATGATGGGGGCGAAGAACCCGCCCGCGCCGGCCAGCAGCGGGGCCGAGAAAGGTTGGGGAACCGACAGGGCCCACATGGCGTCGGAGTCGGACTGCTTCTCGAAGGCAACGGTGAGGACCCGCTCGTGACGGCCCGAGGCGACGAGATGAGCGGCCACGATGGCGGTGGACCCGCCCACCGACCCCGCCGTGTGGACCCGCAGCATGGGCTTGCCCACGGCCCCGAGGGCCGAGGCAAGATAGAGCTCGGGCATCATGACGCCCTCGAACATGTCCGGGGCCTTGCCGATGACCACGGCGTCGATGTCACCCCAGTCGAGCCCGGCGTCCTCGAGGGCGCGCCCCGCCGCCTCCCGCACGAGCCCCGCGATCGAGACGTCCTCGCGTTTCGCCGCGTGCTTGGTCTGGCCCACCCCGATCACCGCGCAGCGCTCGGCCATCACGCCCCCTTTCCGGCCGGGCCCGAGGGCTCGGCGGCCAGGGCGCACACCAGGTTCTGCTGCAGGCACGGGCCCGAGGTGGCATGGGCGATCGCACTCTGGGCGCTGCCGTCCATGATGCGCGCCGCCGCCTCCCCGATGCGCAGCAGCCCCGCCACCATCAGCGCGTTGGCGGCCAGCGCCCCACCCGAGGGGTTCACGGCCACCGTGTCGGCCAGGCCGAGCGCCTCGCGCAGGATGACCTCCTGGGAGGCGAAGGGCGCATGCAGCTCGGCCACGTCGACGTGCACCGCCCCCGGCGCGCCGCCCGAGGCGTCGAACACGCCGGCCCCCTGCGCCGCGGTGCGGGTCGAGGGCGACTGCGTCAGGTCCCGGGCACCGAGGGCATGGGCCTCGATGCGGTGGTCGATGCCGGTGATCCACGCCGGGCGCTCGCACAGGTCCCGGGCGCGGTCCTCCGCCGCCAGCACGATGGCGACCACGCCGTCGGTGATGGGAGGCAGGGTGTGGCGGCGCAAGGGGGCGACGACGTAGTCGTCGCCCAGCAGCTCTTCGGTCGACTGGTCCTTGGCCACCTGGGCGTTGGGGTTGCGCATGGCGTCGCGCCGGCTGCGAGCGGCGACCGCGGCGAAGTCCCGTTCGGTGGCCTTGCCGGCGTCGATGAGCGCCTGGGCCTGCAACGCCGCCAGCGCCACGGGGTCGGGCCACATCGGGGCCATGTAATAGGGGTCGAGCTGTAACGCCAGGATGCGGTCGAGCTGGCTCGGCGACGACCGTCCAAAGCTGTAGACGAGGGCGGTGTCGACCTCGCCTTCTTGCAGGAGGGTCCACGCCTCGTAGAGGGCCCAGGCGCCGTCCATCTCCACGTGGCTCTCGCGCATGGGCGGCCACACCCCCACGGCGTCGAGCGCCATCACGAAGCTGAAGGGGGCACCCACGAGATAGTCCGTGCTGCCCGAGCACACGAATCCCATGTCGCTCTTGGTGACACCGATGTTGGCGAACACCTCGGTGACGATGGGCATGAGCATCTCGATCTCGTTGCGGTGGTCCTCGCGCCGCACCGACTTCGTCTGGGCCACCGACACCACCCCGACGGGCCGCACCGCGGCGCGCCCCGCCGCGGCGGCGCTCACAGGTACTCCTTGAAGGTCTCGTAGTCGGCGTCGGGCTCGCCGTTGGGCCGGAAGTACTTGACCGACGCCATGGTCAGGCCCCACTGGTCCTCGGGGAGCCACACCGCCTCCACCCGCATGCCCATGCGCACGTCGGTGGCGGACATCTCCTGGATCAGGCCCATGAAGGCGATGTTGGCGCCGTCGAGGAGGATCTGGGCGCAGATGTAGGGGATCTCGATCGACTGGCCCTGGAAGGGGACGTTCACCACGCAGTAGGTCGTGACCGTGCCCGAGTTCGACAACTCGACCGGGTCGGTGGTGGCCACCCCGTCGGTGGGGCACGACCCGCGGGGCGGGACGTAGACCTTGTGACACGCCGGGCAGCGCTGGCCGATGAACTTGCCCTGGGCGATGCCCTGGAGGAACCGGGACTGCGACAGACCCGCCGTGTACTGGTAGTCGAGGCGCATCGGCGTGGCCAGCGTCGTGACGGGGCCCTCGCCCGGTGCGGTGGAGTCGGTGATGGTGCCCACGTCGCTCATGGCGTGGTCCCTTCGGGCACGAAGCACTCGATGTCTTGGATGCGGCCCTGGCGCTCCGCCGCCGGGCGCCACCGCGCCGTGACCCGCATGCCACTCGACATGGCATCGGGCGAGCCCGCGTCCACTACGTGGAGCATGCCCGTGGTCGACCCGTCGAGTTGGACGAGCGCCCAGGCGAAGGGACGGTCGAGGGGTTGGTCCTTCTTGGGCTCCGCCGCCCACGACCACGTCGTCACGACACCGGACTGCCCCACCTCGACGAGGTCGCCCACGTCGGCGCTCGTGACCGGGTCGTACTCGGTGGGCGGCACGATGACCGTGGCCGCCCCGCTGGCGTCGCGCGACTGTGCGCCCAGGATGCGCCCGTCACGCAGGCCGGTGAGGAAGGCCCCGATGACCGGGCCCACGGAGCGGACGTAGGGATACTCGAGCACGTGCGGCGCCCGCAGGACTTCGCTGTCCGCCATCACACCCTCCCCTCGGTCGGCGTCCGACGCGCAAACTAGAACACATTGCAGTTCCGTGCCAGCCGGTACCCCCGATCCCCAGATCAGTGATCTCCGACCCGGGGCGGGGCGCGCGCTCAGCTCCACATGAGCGAGCCCGGGGTGGTGAGCAGCTCACCCGTCTCGAGCCAGGTCTTGAGACCCGACAGGACCATGGGCCACCCGCCGTAGAGCTGGGCGTTGGCGCCTTCGCGCAGTTGGTCGTGGGTGAGGGTCAGTCGGCACGAATCGCCGACGGGCTCGATCTCCCAGGTGACCCTCGAGGTGCCTTCGGCCTTGGCCTCTTCGCTGAAGTAGGCCGCCATGGTGTGGACGAGCCGCCGGGGTGGGTCGACCTCCATGATCTCCCCTTCGCCCAGCATGTTGTCGGCCTTGGCCGCCGTCATCTCGTAGTGCGCCCCGGGCTTCAGCTCGGAGACCACCATGGCGGCGCCGAAGTTGTACTTCGCCCTGATCTCGGGATCGATGATGGCCGCCCACAGGCGCTCGGGGGTGGTGCGGATGTAGATCTCGAATACCTTCTCCATGGGATGCTCCAGTCTCTTCTTGAGGTCGCTGAGCCCCGCGGCCCAGGGCTCGGCGTACTTGCTCACCCACCGGTCGTGGACGAGCCGGATCGGGACCGGGTTCAGGAAATGGAGCTTCTCGCGGCCGCGTCGCTTGGTGACCACGAGGCCCGCCTCCTCCAGCTGCTTGAGGTGCTTCATCACACCGAACCGGGTGATGTCGAAGCGCGCCTCGAGCGCGCTCAACGTCTGGCCGTCTTCACGGAACAGCTCGTCGAGCAGGCTCCGTCGAGTGGGATCGGCGAGGGCCCTGAACACTTCGTCCACGGCCGGACAATACGTGACCATTTGGTCACATGTCAAGGCAGCTAGATGTCCAACCCAGTGACCCTGACGAAGGTGGTCGGGGCTGGCGCCCTTAGAAGGTGAGGATCTGGCGGATGATCTCGCCCTTCTTCATGGCGTCGAAGGCGTCCTGGGCCTTGGACAGGTCCATGCGCGACGAGATCATGCCGTCGAGGTCGAGGCGACCCGCCCTCCACAGACGGATCAGGCGGCCGAACTCAGTGCGCACGTCGGCCGAGCCGTAATACGAGCCCAGCAGCTTCTTCTCCATGAAGAACAGCTCGAAGCAGTTGAACTCGACGTTCTTCTCGGCGCTGCCCGCCCCCACGATCACCGCCGTGCCGCCGCGACGCACCGCGTCGTAGGCGCCGCGGATGGTCTGGGGCAGGCCGATGCACTCGAAGGCGTAGTCGAACCCGCCGGCGGGGCCGTTGATCTCGGCGTTGACCCCGGCCAGATCGTCGGGCTTCACGCCATGGGTCGCCCCGAAGCGCTGGGCGTCTTTGAGCTTGGAGTCGACCATGTCCACGGCCACGATCTCGGCCGCCCCGGCGATGCGCGCCCCCTGGATGGCGGCGATGCCCACGCCCCCGGCACCGAAGACCACCACACTCGAGCCGGGCTTGACCTTGGCCGTGTTGAGCGCGGCACCGACACCGGTGGTCACGCCGCAGCCGATGAGCGCGCCGATCTCGTAGGGCACGTCGTTGGGGATCTTCACCACACCCTGCTGCGGCAGGACCATCTCCTCGGCGAAGGTCCCCGTCCCCGCAAACCCGAAGATCGGCTCACCACCACGCGAGAACCTGGCCGTACCGGCGATGTTGAAGAAGATCTCCACGCACAGGTTGGCCTCACCGCGCAGGCACGCCGAGCACTTCCCACACGGGGGCGTCCACGCCACGATGACGTGGTCGCCCACGGCGACCTGGTCCACACCCTCGCCCACCTGGATGATCTCGCCCGCGCCTTCGTGCCCGAGGACGGCGGGGGCCGGTTGGGGCAACGTCCCGTTCATGGCCGAGAGGTCGGAGTGGCACACGCCGGCGGCGTGGAGCTTCAGCCGGACCTCACCGGGCCCCGGATCGGCGACCTCGACGTCGTCGTAGATATCGATGACTTCCTTGCCGACCTCGTTGAAAATCGCTGCGCGCATGCGAGCTCCCTCCCTGGGTGTCGACCGTGCCCAAATGCCGTCGACCCTGCCTGCGCATTCGACCATGCGCCGCTGTGGGCCGCAACACCTCGCCTGCTACGCCTCGGCGCTCCTGGAGGCGCTCGGGGTGCCCTGGCCGTTGGGAACCAGCTCGGCGGGCAGGAGCAGCCGGACGGCCACGGCCAGCTCGTCGCGCACCCGGTCCAGGTCGCTCCAGCCGTTCACCCAGCCCACCAGCGACGAGTACCAGACGTGGCCGATGATCCGCGTGCGCTCGGCATGGTCGGGGGGCTGGGGCTCGCCGATGGCTCGGATGATGATGCCGTCCATCACCGCCCCCATCTGCTGCTGGCACTCGATGGCGGCCACGTCGGGCGAGGCCAGGGAGGCGAAGACCGCCGCCACCAGCTGGGGTTGGCGTCCCATGGCGCGCAGTGCCCGCTCGAGGACGTCGAGGACGCGCTCAGAGGCCACCGAGCCCCGGGCCGGCACCTGGGCCAGGCGGGCGTCGAGCTGTTCCACCCAGAAGACGAGCGCCGCCGCCAGGAGGTGGTCCTTGGACGAGAAATACCGGTACACGGTGCCCATGGCGACGTGGGCCTGGGAGGCCACGTCGCGCATCTGGACGGCCTCGTAGCCCCCTTCGAGCCCGAGCTCCATCGCTGCGTCGATCACCCGTTGTCGCCGCGCTTCTTGGGCACGGGTCAGGGACCGGGGAAGCACCCTCTGCTGCACGGGGTGTCACGCTACTCCTGGTCCTGGCGGGAACGGAACCCGTTCTACTCCGCTCACCGCCTGCCAGCTGGTCAAATCTGACACGGCGTCAGCCAATGGGGGATAGCCTTCGCCCGGATGGCCTCTGACGTGGGCGACGCGGCCCTGGACACGATCCTCGACGACTCCGACGACCCCGGCTCGATCGCCGCCACCGACGGCCGGGTCCCGGGGCGGCGCGGGCTGGCCACCCGGACCCGGCTGCTGGAGTGCACCGCCGAGCTCCTCGCCACCACGGCCTGGCGCTCGATCAAGGTCATCGACATCGCCCGTCAGGCCGGGACGTCCCCGGCGACGTTCTACCAGTACTTCGAGAACGTCGAGCAGGCCATCCTGGTGATGGCCGAGGAGCTGATGCAGGGTGCGGGCACCCTGGCCGAGCTGGTCGACGGCGACTGGTCCGACGACGCCAGCTGGGCCACGGCGCGACGCGTGGTCGAGGGGTTCATGGCCTACTGGGACGCCAACCGGGCCGTGTTCCGGGTGGTCGAGCTCGCCACCGAGGAGGGGGACCTGCGGTTCCAGGGGCTGCGGGTGCGCGCCCTCAACGCCGTGACCGTCACCCTGGCGCGCGTCATCGCGTCGGGCACACCGAACCGCAGCCCGGCGGGCACCGATGCCATGGCCGTGGCGGCCACCCTCATCTCCATGCTGGCTCACGTCGCCGCGCACCGCTACGGGTTCGAGTTCTGGGGGATCCGCACCACCGCCATGGTCGACACGCAAGCGCGTGTGCTGCACTGGGCTGTCACCGGGAGGCCGGCGCCGCCGAGCACCGACCCCGTGCCCGCCCCGCGCACCGGGCCCGTGGTGGGAGGCGGCGCGGCCCAGACCCGGGTGGGCCAGGCTCGGCAGCGGCCGGGGCCCGAGGCGCCCCCCCGACGCGCTACTTGACGGCGACGGGGTTGAGGGGCGAGCCACACCCGTTGGTGAACGGCAACGGTGTGGCCTCGAGGAGGAACGTGTACTGCCCGTCGGCGGCGCAATCGGCGGCGAGCTCGTCGAGCATCCAGTTCTGTCCCTGGGTCATCCCCATCTCCACGATGTGCAGCAGGTGGACCGGGAGGTAGACCTCGGCGTCCTCGCACGGGATGACCTCGAGCGCCAGCGTGTCGGTGGCCACCGCCGCCACGTCGCGGGCGTGGAACCACCCGGCGGTCGCCATGGACAAACCCGACGACAGGCCCATGTACTGCATCACGTCGGCAAACCGCAGCATGTTGGGGACCGGCACCGTCGCCCCACCGGCGGGGAAGCGTTGCGGCATGCGCAGACGGGCCATCTGCCCGGTGCGCACCAACACCACGTCCCCGGGCTCGACCGCCACCCGGGCTAGCTCGCAGGCGGCATCGAGGTCCGCCGGGGTGATGGCGTAGCCGCCGTCGAGGACGTCGGTGTCCTTGGCCCGGGCCACGTCGAGGAGCACCCCCCGGCTCACGAGCGAGTCCACCAAGTGGATCCCGAGCCGGCTGGCCCCGGCCGAGTTGACCGCCGTGGCGGGATAGCCGTTGTAGAGCTTGCCGCCGTAGCTCACGTGCGCCAGGCCGTCCCAGTGGGTGGCGCATTGCAGGGGCATGACGACCACGTCCTCGTTGGCACAGATCCAGTCCGTGTCGTCCGACAGCGGCACGTTGACGTACGACATGGTGCGCACCGGGTTGAACCGGCCCGGCACCACCCCTTTCTGGATGCCCTCGGCCTCCGACAGGGCCAGGCCCAGGGGGAAGGCCCGACCGGTCCGGACACAGCCAGCTCCACGCCGGCGCACCTCGTCGGTGATGAAGTTGAGGGTGCCCAACTGGTCGTCGTCTCCCCAACGACCCCAATTCCTCACCTTGTCGGCGATCGCCGTGAACTGCGCCGTTGCACCCATCGCCGCCGCAGGCTACTGCGTGGCGCCGTGCCCGAGCACCGGCCGGGCCCCCGTCCAGGCACGGAAAGGCCCTGGTTACCGCGCCGCCACGGTCGTAGACTGAGACCGTCTCATCGGTTCACGAGACAGCGTCACGACGCACGAGGAGGTGTGCCGGTGCGGATCTCAACCCTCCTTGCTGGTAAGGGAGACTCGGTGGCCACGGTCACCCCCGACACGACCGTGACCGGTGTGGTGGACGCCCTCCGGGCGCACGGCGTCGGGGCCCTGGTGGTGTCGTCGGACGGCGAGCACATCGACGGCATCGTCTCGGAGCGAGACGTGGTGCGGGGCTTGGCCGGGCAGCTCGGGGCCCTGCTGGCCGAGCCGGTCCGGTCGATCATGACCTCCACCGTGTTCACGTGCTCTCCGGACGACGATGTCGAGTCGCTCATGGCGGTGATGACCGAGCGCCGGATCCGGCACGTCCCGGTGGTACGCGACGGGATCCTGTGCGGGATCATCAGCATTGGCGACGTGGTGAAGAGCAGGATCGACGAGCTGGAGAAGGACCGCAAGGAGCTCGTGGAGTACATCAACGCCCGCTGACGCGCGTCACCTGCCTACACTGACGCGTTGCCCGTTTCCTTCCGACCACTGCAGCGCGCCGACTTCGCACTTCTGGCGAAGTGGTTGGCGCTGCCCCACGTGGCGCCGTGGTGGTCAGACGAGCCCACGGTCACCGCGCTCGAGGCCAGCTACGGGCCCACCGTCGACGGCACCGACCCGACCGAGGGGTTCATCATCGAGCTCGAGGGGCGACCCGTGGGGTTCATCCAGCGCTACCGCCTCGAGGACTATCCGGCGTGGTGCGACGCCCTCAGGATCGAGCGTGGAGCGGGGATCGACTTCCTCATCGGCGTCCCGGAGCTAACCGGTGTGGGACTGGGCCCGGTGATCGTGGACTCGTTCACGGCGCTGACCTTCGAGCGCTACGGCGACATCGAGCGCCTGGGGGTGGCGGTGCAGCAGGCCAACCACCGGTCCTGGCGCACGTTGGAGAAGGCCGGCTACGACCGGGTGTTCGAAGGGATGATCAACTCTGACGACCCCAGCGACTCCGGTCCGAGCTACGTCTACGTCCGGTCCCGTTGAGCCGGCTCAGGGCACCCCGGGCCGCACGACGTGGCCCGGCAGGTTCTTCGTGAGCACCTCGCCGTCGCGCACGATGGGCACACCGTTCACGATCGTCCACGCGATGCCCCGCGGTCGGGCCGAGTAGCGGGCCTCGCCTCCGGGGAAGTCCCGGACCTGCTTCTTGGACTCGAGCTCCACGGTGTCGGGGTCGAACACGAACGCATCGGCCCAGTAGCCGGGGAGCAGCGCACCGCGGTTCTCGAAGCCGAGGAGCGCGGCGGGCACCTGCGTCAACTGCCTGATGCCCTCCTCGAGGCTCCACAGCTTGCGATCGCGGACCCAAAAGGCCAGGAACGCCGTGGACCAGTCCGACCCGTCGTCACGGTCGAGATGCGCACCCCCGTCAGAGACGCCGATGATCATGGCGGGATGGCTCTGGCCGTGCGCCACCGCCTCCTCCCAGGCCCGGCTCTTGTTGACGTAGCGGAAGACGGTGCGCAGGTCCTCATCGAGGGCCAGGTCGAGCAGCACGTCGGCGGGCTCTTTGCCCAGTTCGGTGGCGATGTCGGCGATGGTGCGCCGCACGAACTTCTCGTTGTGCGGCGAGGCCACCTCGTCCACCTCGACCACGCTCCAGCGCGGAGGCGGCAGGGTCGACCCCTGGGCCCCGTCGGTGTTGGGGTGCTCCACGGCATGACGCATCTCGGCGCGCGCCGCGGGGTCGCGGAGGATGGCGAGGCGATCGTCCCGGGCCACGCCGGGTCCGACGGCCCGGTGCCATGACGGCACCCCCTCGTAGAGGTTGGTGCCCGTCTCGATGCGGAAGTCACGGTCGAAGGGGTGGTTGCGCAGCAGGGAGAAGATCCCCACCCCCTGGCGCCCGACCTCTTCGATCCACTCCGAGACCTGCTCCCACTCCGCCCCCGGCACGTCCACCTTGGAGCGTCCGCCGAGGCCTTGGAGGATGATGGGCAGGCGGCTCAGGCTCCCGAGGCGGAAGAGCAGGTCCTTGTCGGCCTGGTCGAGCCCGCCGATGGCACTGCGGTGCAGGTAGCTGATGGATCCGCCGTTGTGGCGGCCGGCCTCGGCGCACAGGACCTCGAGCTCGCCCATCGAGGCGAAGCGACTGGGCACGGGGCGCTCGTCGCCGTCGAGCTGGGTCGGTCCGTGCGAGGACGAGAAGCCCGCCGCGCCCGCTTCCATGGCCTCGGCCACCATGCCGCGCATCTCCTCGACCTCGTCGTCGTTGGCCTCGCGCTCGGACCCCGCTTCGCCCATGACGGTGCGACGAAGGGCCGAGTGCCCGACGTAGCAGGCCATGTTCACACCCAACTTGCCCCGCCGCGAGTCCAGGAACTCGGGGAACGACTCGAACTCCCATTGCACCGCCGACAACGCCACCGGCGACATGCCCTCGACCTTGGCGAACATGCGGGCCAGGTAGTCGCGCTGGTCGGGACGGTTGGGAGCCACGGAGAATCCGCAGTTGCCGGCCAGCACCGTGGTGACGCCGTGATAGCACGAGGACGTGGCGTGCGGCTCGAACGTGAGCTGCGGGTCGTAGTGGGTGTGCGCGTCGACGATCCCCGGCGCCACGTGCAGCCCGTCGGCGTCGATGACCTCGTCGGCTTCGGAGGGTTGGACGAACCCGATCTTGACGATGCGGCCGTCTTTGACCCCGATGTCGCCGCGGCGGCGGGCGAGCCCGGTGCCGTCGACCACGATGCCGCCCATGATGGCGAGGTCGTAGGTGCTCACGTGCCGCTCCTCACCCGGTCCACACGATCGACTGGAGCTCCGAGTACGCCTCCAGGCCGTAGTCGCCGCCGTCGCGCCCGACACCCGACATCTTGAATCCGCCGAAGGGGGCCTCGTGGTTGCGCTGGGCGGTGTTGATGCCCACGTGCCCGGCCCGCAGCTGCTGCGCCACCTCGAAGGCCCGGGCCGTGTCGCCCGAGAAGACGTAGTCGTAGAGCCCGAAGTCGCTGTCGTTGGCCATGGCGACAGCCTCGGCCTCGTCGTCGAAGGGGATCACGACGAGGACGGGCCCGAAGATCTCCTGGCGGGCCACGGCCATGTCGTTGTCGGCCACGAACAGGGTGGGCTCGATGTAGAACCCGCGGCTCATGTGCGAAGGACGGCCTCCCCCGGCCACGAGCTGAGCCCCCTGGTCGCGTCCGGAGGCGATGTGGCTCTCCACCCTGTCCCGCTGGGCGGCGGAGATGAGGGGGCCGACGATGGTGTCGAGCTCGGTGGGATCGCCCACTTTGAGTGCGCCGGCGTAGCCCTGGAGCATGTCCAGGACTTGGTCGAACACGCCGCGCTGGACGAGGGCCCGCGTGGGGGCGGTGCAGATCTGCCCGGAATGGAAGCTCCACGTGGAGCCGATGCATCCCACCGCGGCGTCGAGCTTGGCGTCGTCGAAGACGATGCACGCTCCTTTGCCCCCGAGCTCGAGCAGCAGCCGCTTCATGGTCCGGCCGCCGGCCGCTGCGATGCGGGTCCCGACCTCGGTGGACCCGGTGAAGCTGATCATGTCCACGTCGGTCGAGTCGACCAGAGCCGCGGCAGGCCCCGCGTCGGCGGAGTTGACCAGGTTGATCACACCGGGCGGGAATCCCACTTCTTCGAGGATGCGCACCAGCTCCACCACCGTCAGCGGATCCTGGGCGGCGGGCTTCACGACCACGGTGTTGCCCATGGCGAGGGCGGGGGCCACCTTGCCGGCCATGTTCACCAGAGGGAAGTTGTAGGACGTGATGCAGGCCACCACCCCGACGGGCTGGCGCAGGGCCAGGGCGCTGATGAGCCCACCAGGGGCGAGGGGGGTGGCCACGGCCACCTGGGGCGGGAGGGCGCGCTGCGCCACGGGCCGCAGATCGAGCGAATAGCGCTCGAATCGGCTCACGGCGATCGGCACCTGGAGGCTCGACCCCACGGCGGCGGTGGCCCCGGTCTCGGCGATGACCAGGGGGAGCAGTTCCTCGGCGCGCGCCGAGATGGCCTGGGCGGCGCGCGCCATGAGCGCGGCCCGCTCCGCCGGTGGAGTGGCCGACCAAGCCGGCAGGGCGTCGCGTGCGGCCGCGACGGCGGCGTCGGCGTCGGCGACCGTGGCGTTGGGCGCCTGCCCTACAACCTCTTCGGTGGCGGGGTTGACCACGTCGTAGGTACCGCCCGAGGCGGCGACCCACTTGCCGCCGATGAAGAGCTGGCTCTCGTCTCTGAAGCCAGTCACAGGCGTCCGGGCCATGGGCGCCGATGGTACCGGCTATCTGACATGCCGTCAGGTCCGTCAGTCCGGAGCGGCGACGATGCCCCCCAACCCCGGGGCCGGAATGATGACGGGCGCCGGCGTTGGCGCCCCGGGCTCGTCCTCGGAGTCGACTGCGCCTCGGGGCTCGACGACACCGACCGGCGGGGGGGCCCGCCGCGCCCCCGGGCTCGAGATGGCGTGGCGGCCCCGTCCCTTCGACCGTTGGGCGCGCCGGTGGTCGAGCGCCACGCCGGCCAGGATGACGAGGATCACGTCGAGCGGGGTGCGGTACCGGGTCTGTCCGAAGATGGCCACGGCCACGAGGACGACCTCGCCGAGGACGACGCCGACGGGGAACAACGACTCACGCCGGCGACGCAGCACCACGGCTCCGCCCAGGCCCAGCACGGCGATGGCGTAGTAGCTGAACAACCCGATGGTGGCGGGCAACCGGGGCCGGCCGATACGCGCCCACTCCAGGTCGATCTCCTGCCACGGCACGAACACGCCGAAGGCGCGCCCGAAGCGCGCGGCGATGACGACCGGGACCCGGTCGAGGTGGTGTTCGACGTAGTGGATCGCACTGCTGCGCAGCGCCTGGTCGGCTGCAGAGGCGTCCACCCCGGGCTTGGTGGGCGCCTTGGCGCACGAGAACGACCAGTACCCCAGCAGCCGACCGTGATAGGTCTGGTTGCAATTGGCCGAGGCCAGGGTCACACCGAGTTGGTCCGAGAGCAGCTCGGTGTGCGAGAAGCGCGGCAGCGTGTAGGCCCACCACGGGGCGAAGATGCACAAGGCCGCCACCACCGACGCCACGCACAGCCCCAGGCGCGAGCGCCAGGGACGTCCCCGGCACAACAATCCGGCGGGGACGGCCAGGAACCCCACCAGGAGCACGAGCTCCGAACGCGTCAGGGCGCACAACGCACAGAAAGCCCCGAGAAGGGCGGCCCGGGCCAGCGAAGGCCGGTGCACGAGCCGGTAGAACGACCACACCGCCAGCGCCGTGAGGGGAACGACCATCGTCTCCGCCAGCAGTGACCCGTCGTCGATGAGGAACACCGGGTAGACGGCGGTGATCCCGGCCGCCAGCAAACCGGCGCGCCGTCCTGCCACCTCTCGTCCCGCCATGCCCACCAGGGCCACCGAGCCGGCGCCGATGGCGCAGCTGTAGAGCAGCTGCCCGAAGAACGTCTTGATGCCCATCACCGCCGCCAGGGCCAGGACCAGGGTCCACAGCGGCGGGTGACTGGCCCCGGGGACGACCTTCAGCGCGTAGTACAGCGAGTAGGGGTTGATGAACCCCTTCCCCGAGGCCAGGAGATTGGCCTGGGAGTGGTAATAGAAGGCGTCGCCGGTCAGCCGGACGTGGTGCCGGTAGAGAAAGACGTAGCCGACCCGAAGGGCCAGGCCCACCGCCACGGTGACCGCCAGCGGCGTCCACCACGCCCCGGCGCGGGGCCTCGTGCTCGGGCTTGGTGGCCCGGGGCCCACCGAGATCGCCAGACTCATCGGGCCGCACGCATCGGGACAGTCTCGCCTACGGTGCAGCGCACCATCGCCTTCCTCGCCGGCTCGGCCCCGGAGCCCGCTTTGGCGCATCTGAGCAGGGCATTTCCCGGGCCGGGGCGGTGGAGCGGATCTGACCTACCGTCAGGTCGCTGCTACCGTGCCCTCGACGCCCGGGAGCTCCGCGGAGCCGACCTTCGGGCCCGGACCAAGGAGGAACGTGCGATGAGCCCGGCAGTCGGCTTCCAAGACGCCACCGCCATCGCCGGCATCGCCCAGACGGCGTTCTCCAAGCACCTCGAGCCCACCGAGGCCGAGCTGGCGTGCACGGTGATCGTCGATGCGTGCGCAGACGCCGGCATCGACCCATCCGAGATCGACGCCCTGTGCTCCTACACCATGGAGGCCACCGAAGAGGTCGACATCGTCCGCAACATCGGGTGCGGCGAGATCACCTTCTTTAGCCAGGTGGGCTACGGGGGCGGGGCGGGCTGCGGTGTGGTGGGCCAGGCCGCGCTGGCCGTGGCCAGCGGTCAGGCCGAGGTGGCAGTGGCGTGGCGGGCCCGCAAGCGGGGCTCGGGGCCCCGACCCTGGACGAGCACGTCGGTCCAGTTGCGGGTACCCGGCGCGTGGACCCGCCCCTTCGGGATGTTGCGGCCCGTCGACGAGATCGCCATGCTCACCCGCCGGTACATGCACGAGTACGGAGCCACCCGCGACCACCTCGCCAACGTGGCCATGGCCGTGCGCAAGCACGCCAACATGAACCCTGCCGCCATCATGCACGACAAGCCCATGAGCCGCGAGGACTACATGGCGTCGCGTTGGGTGTCAGAGCCCCTGTGTCTGTTCGACAACTGCCTCGAGACCGACGGCGCGCTGGCCTGCGTCATCGTGTCGGCGGAACGGGCCCGCGACCTGCGCCACCCCCCCGTGTACGTGCACGCCTTCGCCCAGGGGCTTCCGCCCCAGCACCAGACCATGGTCAACTTCTTCAACGACGACCCCCTCACCGGACCGGCCTGGGCTTGCGCCCGGCGCCTGTGGGCGAAGGCCGCCTTCGGGCCCGAGGACGTGAACGTGGCGCAGATCTACGACGCCTTCTCACCGCTCATCTTGTTGTCGCTCGAGGGCTACGGATTCTGCAAGCGCGGTGAGGCCGGTGCCATGAGCGAGAACGGCAACCTCGAATGGGAGAAGGGCTCGCTCCCGGTCAACACCGCCGGTGGTGGGCTGTCCGAGGCGTACGTGCACGGCTTCAACCTCATCAACGAAGGGGTGCGTCAGATGCGCGGCACCTCGACGGCACAGGTGGACGGAGCCGAGACGTGCCTCGTGACCTCGGGAGAAGGCGTGCCCACCAGCGCCCTTCTCCTCAGACGCTGACGGCGCAGACGATGACGACGCAGACGCTGACGACGCAGAAGCTGACGACAGAGCAAGTAGGAGAGACATGACCAACGCAGCGGCGTTCTCCGGAGGGTACGTGGCCAATCTCGGCCCGTCGGAGGAGGGCTACCTCATGCCGGCGGTCGACGAGGAGGGTGGCTTCTTCTGGGAGGGCACGCTGGCGGGCGAATTGCGCATCCAGGCGTGTGACTCGTGCGGAAAGCTCCGTCATCCCCCGCGCCCCATGTGCCCGTGGTGCCGGTCCACGGCGCGGGGCTGGAAGCCCGTGGGCGGCAAGGGCACCATCTGGTCGTTCGTGGTGCCCCACCCGCCCTTGCTCGAGCCGTATTCGAGCCTGGCTCCCTATAACGTGATCGTCGTCGCCCTCGACGAGCACCCGACGATCCGCTTCGTCGGCAACCTGGTCAGCGGCCCCGAAGGCGAGCTGAACGAGATCGACCCCTACTCGATCCGCATCGGCGAGCCGGTCGAGGTCGTCTTCAAGCGGTTCCGTCGCGCCGACGGCAGCGAAGAGGCCCTTCCCTTCTGGGTACGGGCCTAGCCCCTCCCCGAGGCACCGCCCCGACGGGCTACGCCGAAGTACACGCCCGGATGGCGGCGTCGGCGGCGGCTTCGGTGGCCAGCAGCGCGCCCTCGGCCAGCCGGGCCATGGCCTCGACCCGTTCGGGGTGCTCGGCGAAGAACCGCTCGATGGCCTCGTTGTTGGGCGACCCGTCCAGGTTCGAGAGCCCGAAGACCTCCTCGTCGACACTCCCGTCGGTGGCACGGTCGCTGATGACCCGGAACACCGACCAGGGGATGCCGCGTGCGTCGCACAGCGCGGCGATGGCCGCGGTCTCCATGTCGAGCGACACCACCCCACGGGCGCGCAGGCCCGCGATCTCGTCGAGGCCGGTGATCAAGGTGTCGGTGGTCCACATGGTCCCTGCCGGCGTGCCCTCCCCCAAGGGCGCGGGGCGGTATTCGGCGCCGGTGGCGCCGTTGACGACGAGCTCGGGGAGGATGAGGGTGCCGATCGGGGTCTCGTTCTCGACCGCGCCCGTGATGCCCACAACCACGACCCGCTCGACATCCACGGCGTCGAGCAAGCGGGTGGTGCCGGCGGTGGCCAACTCGGTGCCCATCCCCGTCACGATGGCGACCACGGGACGATCGTCCAGGGTGCCGGATTGGAACGTCACGTCACCGAGGGTGGACTCGTGGAGGTCGAGCTTCGTCTTCAGGGGCTCGAGCTCCATCGGCATGGCGCAGATGAAGGCAACGGATGCGCTGAGGGTGGGTTCCGCGGCTGGAGTCATCCCGACAGCCTGCCCCGTTTCGCCGCTCCCCGCCCGCGGGCCCGGCCGAGCCCCGTCAGTGCAGGAGCGACAACACGAGCCCGGCTTGCCCGAGGTGATACGTCACCATGATGGCGAGGTCCGCAGCCCGCAACGGTCGCACGAAGCGGTTCCACGCGATCATCGCGTCCGACGCCACGAACAGCGCCGCCCCCACCCCGGCGAGCACGTTCCCTGTGGCCAGGGCGGTAGCGAGCATCACCGAGATCACCACGATGTAGATCGCCACGGGGACACCGAGCTCGGCGCGACCCCGGAGGGTGCCCAGGATGCGGCGAGCGACCGGTGTCACGACCACCGCCACGCCCAGCGCGGCGACGGTGACGGCGATTCCCGACGGGGGATGCGCCCACATGCCGGCGACGTACATGAGGTGGCCCACCAGGAACGCCGCCAGGCCCGCCACGAACATGTCGGTGGGGAGCATGAGCAGGACGTCGCCGACCAGCGAGCACACGAGCGCGACGACGAACCAGTCACGTCGGGCGCCGGCGTGGTGCGCCGGGTGCAGGGCCACGGCGGTGGCGAGCAGGGCCACCAGGGTGGCGGGCTTGCACAGGTATTCGAGCGCGGTGTTCTTCGTCGCGCGCGCCACCCAGTCGCCCACGGCGAACAATCCGGCCACCACCAGGGCGACGATCGCCGCGGTGGTCACCGCGGCATGGCACCCGTCTGCGGCACCCTCACGGTGACGACGACCACCCGATGGGGCCGAGCTTCTGCGCCATCGCCGCCATCGCCGCCTTCTCGCGTTGCCACACCTCAGTGATGTGTGGCGCGACACCTTGTCTCAACAGGCCTTTGTTGGCCACCAGCGCGTCGACGTCGTGGGCGGCGAGGGCGCCGGCCATCGTCAACGCCTGTGCCAGGGCCTCGCCGGCCGGGGCGGCCGCCAAGGCGAACCCGGTGGCAACCGCGGTGTCGGCGCCGAACGGCGCCCCCGAGAGCATCATCCAGGACGCCTGCTGGGGGCCCACGCGCTGGGGAAGGAGCCAGCTGCTCCCGGCCTCGGCGCAGGTGCCGAGGGTGATGAAGGGCATGCGGATCTCCGCCGCCTCGTCGACGATCACCAGGTCGCAGTGCAGGAGCAGGGTGGCCCCGAAGCCCACCGCCAACCCGTTCACCGCCGCCACGAGCGGCTTCGGGAAGCGCGCCAGGCAGTCGAGGAGCGGATCGAAGTCGACACCGAGCTCGGCGCTGCCGCCGGACCTGCTCATCTCGTTGAGATCCACCCCCGCCGAGAACGCCCGACCCCGGCCCGTCAGCACGCACACCCCCACGCCGCGATCCGCGGCACACGCGTCGAGGCGAGCCTTGAGCGTGCGATAGCCCTCGGCCGTGAAGGCGTTGAGCTTGGCGGGTCGGTCGAGGACCAGGACGCGCACATGGTCATGATCCTCGACCGCCACCGCATATTCCGGGGTCACATCGCTCACAAGGCACTCTCCTGGCCGGTTCGTCGCCTGCATAAGCTAGAGGCCCCGGGCTCTCCCGGAGACTGGCCATGGGGGCACCGAGGATGTCGAGGACACCAGGGACATGACCGCACCCGGTGGCACCACGTCAGGGAACGACGACGTGCTCGTCGAGCGTCCCCGTCCCGAGGTGGCCCTCATCACGCTCAACCGCCCCGACCGGCTCAATGCTCTCACCTCCGAGATGCTGGCGCGCATCTACAGCACGCTCGAAACGCTCGGCCGCGACGCGACCTGTCGCGTGATCATCGTGACCGGAGCCGGCCGGGGGTTCTGTGCCGGCGACGACCTGCGCGACTATCACCCGCCCGATTGGGTCCCGACCGACGTCGGGCCCTTGCATTCGAACATGTACCAACAGAAGTACGTCGCCGAGCTCGTCCCCCGCATGCGGGCGCTCCCCCAACCCGTCATCGCCGCCGTGAACGGGCCGGCCGCCGGAGCCGGCTATGCGCTGGCATTGGGCGCCGACCTGCGCGTGGCGTCTACATCGGCGGTGTTCGTCGACGCCTTCGTCAAGATCGGCGCATCAGGCGCGGAGATGGGACTGAGCTGGCTGCTGCAGCGCATCGTAGGTGCCACACGCGCCGCCGAGCTGGTGTTGACGGGTCGACGCGTGGACGGCGACGAGGCGGCCAGGATCGGGCTGGTCCTGCAGACCGTCCCCGACGGTGAGATCGTCGCGGCCGCTCTGGCGCTCGCCGAGCAGATCATCGTCAACACCCCCATGGGAACGTGGATGGGAAAGGCCACGTTGTGGTCGAATCTCGAGATCTCCAGCCTCGAGGCGGCGATCGACCTCGAAGCGCGCACCCAGATCCTGACGCTTGGGACCGAGGATGCCCGAGAGCAGCTCGCCGCCTACCGCGAGGGCCGGCCGGCGCGTTACACGAATCACTAGGACCTGCGACCCAGGCGCGGCGACTGGTGATCGTGCCCCACGCCGGCGGGGATCAACAATCACGCAACGAGTCTCACCAGGGCTCGGGGAATGACCCCCAGGACTAGGCTGGTCGAGTGTGAGCGACACCTCGCAAGGCGAGGGTTGGTGGCTGGCATCTGACGGGAAGTGGTATCCGCCGCACGATCACCCTTCGGTGACCCAAGCTCCTCCCGCACCGCAAGACCCACCGCTGCTGGCGACGCCCGCGCCTTCGTACGCCGGGACGCCTCCCAACTACCCACCACCGGGGTACGCGCCACCGAGCTACCCGCCACCGGGCTCCCAGCCTCCCGGCTACGCACCTCCTCCCGGATATCCGCCTCCTGGATACCCGCCTCCCGGGTACGGCCAGCCTCCGGGATACCCGCCACCGGGCTACCCACCTCCCGGCTTTGGACCTCCGCCCGGCTACCCGCCTCCCGGGTACGGCCCGCCGACGGGCTATGGGATGTCGGGCTCGAACCTCCGCGTCGACCCGGTGCTGCATCAACCCCTGGCGCCGTGGTGGAAGCGGCTCGTCGCCATCGTCATCGACGGCGTGATCTTGGGCCTGGCCACGTTCATCATCGTCCTCGTCATCGCGGCGGCGGTGGCGGGCCACTCCACCACGACGAACACTCAGTCTTCTTCGGGCAGGGCACTGCTGGGCGCGTACATCGTGTTCTCGTTCGTGTCCGCCATTCCCGGCGCCCTGTACTACGCCATCATGAACGGCTCGCACCGGGGACAGACGGTGGGGAAGATGGCACTGGGCATCGCGGTGCGAGACGCCCGCACCGGTGGGCCCATCGGGTTCTGGCGGGCTCTGGGGAGGAACCTCATCACGGCGGTGTTCCGGGTCGCGCTGTACATCCCGTACGTGCTGGACTCGTTGGCGCCCCTGTGGGACGGGAGGCGCCAGGCCTGGCACGACAAGGTGGCGCATTCCGTCGTCGTCGACCTCAAGCCGTAGCTCGCTCGCGGCACCCGGCTCGCCAACACGACGCGCATGATCTCCGATCCGCTCCCCCACCCACAGCTCTGGCGACAGCCGGGGCCACCTCCGGGTTGGTACGGCGACCCGTGGCGCTGGGCGTGGTGGCGATGGTGGGACGGCTCCCAATGGACTCCGTATCTCTACGGCCACTTCGGGCCGGGCCCTGGCTTGGCGCCGGCGCCACCGGCCGAGTTCGAACCCAAGGGCCCGGGCATCAAGGGCGGAGGCATCGCCGCCATCGGCATCGGCATCGGGTACGTCCTGTCCTTCGCGGTGGCCCTCGGATACTTCGCCACCGGACCGGGTCATCTCGACACCCAGAACCCCTGGTTCATGCTGGTGAGCCAGTTGGCACTGTGGGTCGGCTTCCTCGGTGCCGTTGTCGTGGCGTCGTGGCGAAACGGGACCCACAGCCTGGTTCGGGACTACGGGCTGTCGTGGCCGACAGGGCGCGACCTGACCGCCGGACTGACCGGAGGCTTCCTGGGGCGCGTGCCGTCCACCCTGATCCTCATCCTGATCGTGGTGGCCAGCAACGGGTTCAACAACCCCAATGCGGCGGGGCGCGACATCGACGGCGCCACTCCCGAAGGAACCGCCGGTTGGGTCATCATGGGCCTCCTCCTGGTTGTGGGCGCGCCCATCGTCGAGGAGCTGCTCTTCCGGGGGCTCATCCAGGGCGCCTTCACGCGGCGGTTGGGCGCGACGCCGGCCATCTTCGTGACGGCGTTGATTTTCTGCTTTGCCCACGTCCTCAACGAAGGGCCCTTCGCACCGTTCATCCTCTTCCCGCCCGCGTTGATCCTGGGATACCTCCGTCACCGCTCCCAACGGCTGGCGCCGGGGATGATCGCGCACGCCACGTTCAACGGCATCGCCTTCGCCCTCCTCCTGGTCCCGGCGTTCCGCTAGGTCCTGAGCACACCTCCATCCGCCTCACTAACCTGGCTGCGGATGGCTCTGTTCCTCGACCGACACCTTGCGCCGGGCGCCACGGCCGCCGACATCGCCGCTGCCCACGTGCTCGATCTCGCCATCCAGGAACAGTATGGAGTCCGCTACGTCACCTATTGGTTCGACGACGGGCAGGGAACCGTGAACTGTCTGGCCGAAGGCCCCAACCGGGAGTCGGTGGAAGCGGTGCATCGCGATGCGCACGGACTGCTGGCGGACAACGTGATCGAGGTGGGCGAAGGGCCCATAAACACGTTTCTCGGCCCCCTTCCCGGACACCCGCCCGGTGTCGCCTATGTCGAGTCTCCCGTTCGGGCCATTCTGTTCACGGACTTGTGTGACTCCACCCAGCAGACTCAGGAGATAGGCGACGAGGCATTCATGGTCCTCCTCCGTGAACACGATGTGATCGTGCGGACCGTCCTGCACCAACGCAACGGACAGGAGGTGAAGCACACAGGCGACGGCATCATGGCGTCGTTCGTCTCCGCCTCGTCCGCCGTCGAGTCCGGCATCGACATCCAACGCTCGCTCCGACTCCGCAACGGCGAAGCCGAACGCCCCATTCATCTGCGCATCGGCATCAGCGTGGGAGAGCCCGTGACCGAGCGCGGCGATCTGTTCGGCGCTGCAGTCCAGCTGTCGTCGAGGTTGTGCGGGGTGGCTTCCCCGGGAGGCATCGCGGTGTCGAACGGCGTGCGTGACCTGTGCGTCGGGAAGCGTCTCGGATTCCAGTCCAAAGGTGAGCTCGACCTCAAGGGGTTCTCGGAGCCGGTCCCCGTCTTCGAGGTGAGCCTGGGGTCGTGACGGGGGCGGGGCCGCAGGCCCACCCCGACGATGCCAGCGGCAATGCCGAACGCCACGGCGTCGGGGCCAGGTTGGCGGGGCTGCATGCACGCACCTTCCTGGTCGGGAAACGGCGCTGGAGCGTCAAGGTGTGGGTCGTCTCGACTCTGGTCACGGTGGTGCTCCTCGGTGCCGCCTTCGCGGGGACGGCACTCCACTACCGCGACACCGTCCTCAGTGCGAGCGCCTGTCCCTCACCGGCCCGGGTGAACGCCCTGCTGGGCACCACGCTGGACACGGTGTCGGGGATCACCTTCTCGGACCTGCATTCGTGCAGTTACGGCGACGGGGCCGACACCAGGGCCGTCGGGATCGACGTCGCACTCCCGAGTCACGTCGTGCGCCCGACCGGCGACGATGCTTGTCACAAGAGTCCCATCTTGCGGGTGCGGGGTCATCGGGCCTACTCGGTGGCGGGGACACCGGGGACCACGCCCGGTCGGCCCTCGCTGTACGTCGAGACGAGCACCGGCAATTGGCAATTCACGACCAACCTGCCGTCGCTGACATTGGCGCGACTCGAGGCGCTGGCGACGTCGCTGCTCAGAACCAGTGGAACCAGGGGTGGCCGCTCCTCCAGATGATGAGGTCCACCTTGCCGATGATGTAGGAGCGGGGGACCGTGCCCCAGTACCGGCTGTCACCGGAGTCCCCCCGGCAGTCCCCCATCATGAAGTAGTGGTCGGGCGCGATCCGCGTGGACTTGATGTGCTCGTCACCCTCGGAGCAGATGCCCTTGAGCGCCACCAGCCACGGCTCGGGGAGCGGCTTCCCGTCGATGAGCACCGTGCTCCCCACCGAGGAGATGGTCTCGCCCGGCAGGCCGATGACGCGCTTCACCAGCACGGCCGGCCCACCCTGGTCGGCGGGGACGTCGTGGAACACCACGATGTCGCCCCGGTGAATGGTGGAGGAGAGCTTGTCGACCACGATGCGGTCGCCGGGGATCAGCGTGGGTGTCATCGAGGGCGTAGGCACGAAATAGGTCTGGACCGCGTAGGCGCGCGCCCCGGTGGAGACCAGCACGACGACGGCGATGAACACCACCCATCCGAGGATGGATCGCATCCGGCGAGACATCCCACTCGTCCCCACCGACGACGGGTCGCGTGTGGTCGGGGGGTCGGTGCTCACGGTCACGGGACGTATCATCGCTCACCGAGGCACCCCCCGACCGCCAGCGCCGTCAACCCGTCGCATCCCGGTCCGTGGCCGAGCCGGGCTGAGGACCCGCACCCCGGGCCCGGGCCCGGAGCCGGGAGGACCGGGACGAGGTCGTTCAGCCCAGCGATTCCAGAAATCGTTCCCGATTCGCCGCGAACCACGCCCGGCGGCGGTCGTAACGCTCCATGCCCCCCATCTGGTCGACCATGGCCAGGAAGGCCCGCTCCCCCCGGTCGATCCGGCGCTGGAGGAACGCACCCCCATCGGCCACGTTGCGACCGATGGCCTCGACGAGCGCGGTCCGGCCGGGTGCGAGACCGTAGGCGTCGGCCACCACGCGCAGACGGACGAAGGGGTCGAGACCGCCTCGACCGGTGCGGGCCGCATCGTCGGGAGTGTCGATGGGCACGGACATGAGCGCCAGGCGCGCCAGGTCGTCGCACCTGCTCCCGGGGGCGGCGAAGTCGAAGTCGAGGAATGCCACCGCCACGCCGCCGCGGTACACGACGTTCTCGGGGCAGACGTCATTGTGGCAGATCACCGCGTCACCTTCGATCCGGTCGCCGTCCCGCCCGACCCCCGCTCCGGCGGGATCGGCCATCTCCGAGCTCCACGTGGCACCGGCCGGGGCCACGAACCCGAGAGTGGCGTCGTGGAACCGCCGCAGCAGCTGCACCGTGGACCCCAGCACCTCGTCGGTCTGCGACCACGCCGGGAAGGGCGGGAACGGGACCTCCCCGGGGATGAAGGTGAGCCGCTCCTCACCCCCGGGGTCGATCGCCACGGGCTCGGGCACACCGTCGAAGCCCGCCCTCCGGACATGGCGGAGCAGGGCGTGGATGGTGGCGGAATGGGCGTTGGCGGGGCGGTGCACCACCTTCCCCACGCGCCGTACCGCACCGGCGTTGGCCACACCTCCGTGCAGAATTTCTTCGTCGACCACCACCACAGACTGGTAGCACAATCCCGCGAAAGTCCTGGGAAATCTCGGCGAAGACTCCTCTGTGCGTTCGCCCTCACGCTGTGGGCGGGCACGTTCCTGGGAGATCAGGACTTTCGTCGCCAACCCCTCCCCAAGATCGATGCGAGGGCATAGTGTGCCGACGTACGAAGGTGGGCTTGCCTCCGGCGCCCCCTCGTATGCCTGCTAAACCCGCTCAAAGGAGACAACCCATGTCCATCCCCCGGTATGCGCGCACGGCCCGACATGTGACCGGTCGTGCACTTTGTGCCGCCGCACTGGCGGGCGGTGCGTTCACCATCGCCCAGATCGGTGGTGCAGGCCCTGCCGCCGCGGCAGTGTGCACCGCGGCGGGCTCGACCGGCTTGAACGCGGCGATGATCGCCACCAACGGCCAAACGATCACAGGCGCCACGGTCAACGCCAGCGGATGTGACATCGGCATCTATGTCGGTTCGGCCGTCAACAGTGTGAGCATCACGGGGACGACCGTCACCGGCGCCGGCAGCGAGGGAATCCTGGCCGAGGACAACACCGGCCTGACCATCACCGGCAGCACCATCTCGGGGAACGCCGTGCACCCCAACGCCCAGATCCCCGACGGGCACTCCCTCATGCTCGACGGTGTGGTCGGCGCCACCATCACCAACAACACCATCACGGGGAACAACGCCGGGGGGATCGGCCTGGCCGACAACGGCCCCGTGGATCCGGGCACCCCCAACGCCGGACCGGGCTCGGCGGTGGCGTCCACGGGCGACACCATCAGCGGGAACACGCTGAGCGGGAACACCGGGGGCTGCGACATCATCGTCGAGGCCTGGGACCCCGGCGGCGGGGTCAACACCGCCACGATCCAGAACAACACGGTGACAGGGACGGTCGGAAAGTTCGGGCCCAACGGGCCTGACATCGGCCAGATCGTGCTCGCCGATGACGCACCGGGCGCGAGTGTCACCAACACCACCATCAACGGCAACACGGTGTCGCAGTCCTTCGTCTCGGGCATCACGCTGCACGCCAATGCCCCTCACGACGTCATCTCGAATACGACGATCACCAACAACATCCTGACCCTGAACAACTGGGGTGACGCCAATGCGGCGCCGTCCACCACGGCCATCGCCTTGATCGTCAACCCCTTCCCCGGCTCGTTGGCCGCCTCGATCAGCGGGACGTCGATCTCGGGCAACACCATCACCAACCAGGTGGTCGCCATCTGGAACCAGGGCGCCACCACCACGACGGTGGGGGCCAACTCCATCACCCTTCCGCCCGGCGGCACCGCCGTCTACACCGTGCCCACCCCGGGCGGCGGGTACTGGATGGCGGGTTCCGACGGTGGGGTGTTCTCCTTCGGTAACTCCGTGTACTACGGCTCTGCCCCGGGGCTGGGGCTCAAGCTGGCCCAGCCCATCGTGGCCATGGCACCGAGCCGTGACCGCGGCGGGTACTGGGAGCTCGGAGCTGACGGCGGGGTCCTGGGCTTCGGCGACTCCTACTACTACGGGTCGCTCCCGGGCCTGCACGTGAAGGTGAGCAACATCGTGGGCTTCGCCGTCACCCCCACAACCAACCAGGGCGCCACCAACGGCCTCGGCTACTGGATGGCGGGGTCCGACGGAGGCGTGTTCGCCTTCGGCGACGCCGTCTATGACGGCTCGGTGCCCGGCGTGGGGGTCCACGTGAAGAACATCGTGGGGATCGCCCCGACACCTGACGGCGGTGGCTACTGGATGGTGGGGTCCGACGGCGGGGTGTTCGCCTTCGGCGACGCCACCTACGGCGGGTCGCTGCCCGGCAAGGGCATCCACGTCAACAACATCAAGGGCATCGTGACCACCCCTGACGGGGGCGGGTACTGGCTGGTCGCCTCCGACGGCGGGGTGTTCGCCTTCGGTGACGCCACCTATGCAGGTTCGGTGCCGGGTGTCGGTGTCCACGTGAACAACATCGTGGGCCTCACCCCGACCGCCGACGGCGCCGGCTACTGGCTCTTCGGGTCCGACGGCGGGGTGTTCGCATTCGGTGACGCCAAGTACCTCGGCTCCGTGCCCGGTGTCGGTGCCCACATCAACAACGTGGTGGGTGGATCGAGCACCTGAGCCGGCGCACGAGCGCCGCAACACACGCGGGACCGACGCTCCCGCCTCCGACGACATGTCCGGGGGCGGGAGCGTTCCCCGTTCGGGGCGAGGGCATGAAGACCCCTCTTCGGCTCGCTGCCGGCGCTGCACATCCCCGTGTCGAACATCGTCGGGGTGGTGGCCAATCCGTAACGCCCACACCGGCGGAGAGACTCAGTTCAGCGCTTCACGTTCCAGACGAAGGTGACAGCGGCGGAGTCGACCGAGTCCGAGACGGTCACGGTGGCGTGTCGCTTGCCCCGCACCGTCAGCCTGCCCGAGATCACGCCGGAAGCGGGGTTGATCGACAGTCCGGCCGGGAGCCCGGTGGCCTGGTACGCCAGGGTCTCGCTGGGCGAGGCGTCGACGGCGTGGACGGCGTGGCTGACCGGGGTGCCCAGCGCGGTGGTCTGCTTGCCCGGATTGGTGACGGCAATGGGCGTCCAACAGTGGGCCGGACCCGAGAAGATGGGAGCCGTGGTCACGGGGAGGTCCGAGGGTGGGTCGACGATGACGGTGGGGTTGGCGGGATCGCTGACGAAGTCGGCACGCGTCCACGCGCTCTCACAGGCCCGCAGCGCCTTCTTCTCGGGCGCCGTGCGGGAGTTGGCGTCTCCTCCCGCCCACATGTCGAAGCGGTAGAGGTGGAAGCGGGACCAGTCACTGTCACATTCCGAGCACTCGTCCTCGTGGATGAAGTAGCGCTTCATGTATGGGACGTAGATGACCTGGCACCAACCCAGCTCGCTGACGTCGGTGGCGAAGGTGACGGGATTGGCGAAGGTCCCCACGCCGCCGGCGGTGTTGTGCAGGCAGGGATGGGCGATGACGGGTCCGGGCGGGGAATTGTCGGCCCAGCCGTAGAGCGTCATGAAGGCCTTGACGTTGCTCTGGGCGCTCGCCGCGGTGGGTGCGCCGACGATGCTGACGGACAAGGCCAGGACACCCAGGACGAGAAGGCTCCGAGGCGAGCGCCACCGCGACGTCGAGGTCACGGACCGAGCGTACCGGACCGTCCCCATGCGGGCCCGGGACAATCGCAGTGAGGGGGCTCAGTACAGGGGCGACCAGCTGCTCGTGCGCAGGAGCTTGCTGTCCCAGCTGTCACGGTAGGCCAGCGCGTCGTGCATGAACTGGCCGGGCTGGCGATGTGCGGGATCGGTGTCGTGGGTCAACAGGTGCATGAGCACTTGGTGGTTGACGATCTTCTGCATCAGGATCGCCTCCTTGCGCAGGCCGGCGCCGAACGCCACCTGGAACACGGCCTGGATGTCCAAGAGGTTGGCGGCCCGTTCCTTCATGGGCCCGTAGTAGCCCGTCCCCCAGAACTCGACGTAGTCGTCGATGGGGGCATGGGGGTGGCCGGTGTCCTCCATGTAGAGCGAGAGCTCGTGGGGAGTGCCGTCGGTGGGCACCGTGGCCAGGTCGAGGTCGGCCATCGGCGACCAGTGCACGCCGAAGAGCAGCTTGCCGGTGACACCGTGGCGCAGCTCGTCCACGTTGCGGGCCCATTCCTTCAGGTCCCCCCGCTGGACGCGCCGAGCTAGGTCCTCCCATGCCGCGCCGTCGCGCAGGGCCGTGATGGTGACGACGTTATACGCCGGCCCGCTCCCGTGGGCATGGTGACAGAACCACAGCAACCGGGCGTCTGCGCTCTTGGCCAGTGTCGACATCCACTCGTCGCGGAACGCCGACTCGAATTCCTCCTCGGCCGCCCCCTTGACCTGATGAACCTCGTGCAGGAAGAGCATGGGCGGTCACTGTACGGCCTTCCGGGTCCTCGTGCCCTGACGGGGACCGGAGGAATTCGGAGTGGCCCAGGCGGCCCGACGATCGGGCCCGTTGACCCTATTCACGTCGGGTGCCAGGATGCGGCCCTGTTGTCCGACGAACGAAAGAGGGACCATGGGCCGACTCGAGGGACGCCGTGCCGTCATCACGGGAGCCGCCAGTGGTATCGGAGAGGCCACGGCGCGCCTTTTCGTGAGCGAAGGAGCATCGGTCGTCATCGCCGACCTCGACGACGACCGGGGCAAACGGATCGCCGACGAGTGTGGTGAGCGCGCCCGCTTCGTGCACACCGACGTCACCCAGGAACGCGACGTCGAAGCGGCCGTGGCGGTCGCCGTGGACAGCTTCGGGGGGCTCGACTGCGTGTTCAACAATGCCGGCAACCCCGGATCCACGGGTGGAATCGAGGACGTCGACATGGCAATGTTCGACCGCACGGTGGCCATCCACCTGCGCGGGGTGTTCCTGGGCATCCGGGCCGCGGCCCGGGTCATGAAGCCCCAGGGCCACGGCAGCATCGTGAACACCTCCAGTGTGGCCGGGCTCGCCGCCAACTACGCCGGTCACGACTACAGCGCCTGCAAGGCGGCGATCGCCCACCTGACGCGCACCACCGCCAACGAGCTCGGCGAGTACGGCATCCGGGTCAACGCCATCTGCCCCGGGGGCATCGCCACCTCCATCTTCGCCCGGGCCGCCGGGCTCGAAGGCGACGCCGCCCAGGACACGGTCCCGTTCATGTCGGCCGCACTCGGCGACATGGCGCCCATCCGGCGCGCCGGGCAACCCGTCGACATCGCCGAGGCCGCCCTGTGGCTGGCGAGCGACGCCTCGAGCTTCGTCAACGGCCAGGCCATCGCCGTCGACGGCGGCCTCACCACCGGCCCCCTCTACCGCGAGCAGCACGCCCGGATCGAAGGGCTGTTGCAGATCCTCCACACGCCCCCGGCCTGACGGGCCGTCCCCCGGCGGCGGCCGGTCGCCGGTGCGGTCACGTCCGGGCGGGGGGCTGCTCCAGGGCGTACACCAGGGTGATCTGGGCCGATTCCTGCTGGGTGCCCGGCTGCAGCGGCACCGAGGCCTGCGGCGCGGCGCTGGCCGCACTGGCGGCGTTGAACGGCTCGGCCACCCCGAAGTCCGGCGTCGACTGGTCCGTGAGCGAGCACACCGGCCCCAGACGCTGACCCGCGGCCTGGGCCATGGACCGGGCGTGGCTCACGGCCTGGTGGACGGCGTCGGTGCGCGCTGTGTCCTCGATGGCGCGTGGGTCCTCGATGGAGAAGGTCAACGAGTCGATCCGGGCCGCATTCCCCGCCGCCGTGGCCACGGCGTCGAGCACCGAGCCCGCCGTAGCGAAGTGCCGAAGCTGGGCCGTGATGGTGTTGGTCATCTGGTAGCCGTCGATCTTGCCGGCCAGGGAGTACTGCGGCTGGATCGAGACGTTCGAGGTCTGGACATCCTTGGGGGCCACACCCCCGTGCTCGAGCACGGCGGTGACGGCGGAGGCCTTGGTGTTGTCGTCGACGAGCGACGCCTGGGCGTTGGGGTCGGTCACGGCGATGTCCACCGTCACCGTCAAGATGTCCGGTGTGGCCGAGGCGTTCCCCGTCCCCTGGACGGTCAATTTGGGCGCCGAGCCCGCGCATCGGACCGACACAGATGTCGACGCCGGCGAGGTCGTGGTGGAGACCGCCAACCCGAGGGCGACGACTCCCACGACGAGCGCGGTCGCGACCGCGATCACTCCGGTCCACCGCACGGTCTTTGCCTGCATCGTCCTCGCCCCTCCCCCACCGGTGCCGTGCGCCCGGAGGACGCGTCCGACGGCACCACCGGTTCAGACGAACGAGGTGGGCGAAACGTTCCCGGTCAACCGGTCAACCCGTCGACGCCGGTGCCGCCGGTGCCGCCGGTGCCGCCGGTGCCCAGATGTACGTCACCGAGGACAGGATTGCGTGGTACGAGATCCCCGTCGGGGCCGATCCCCTCCCGGTGTAGAACGTCAGAAAGGCCCGGGCGCACTTGTGCGGCGCCAGGCTCTTCAGGTTCTCGAGGTCGGGCTGTTGGGCACGGAACGACGACGGAATGATCTCCGTCGCCGGCCCGAAGAGCAGGGTGAAGTCGGTGTTGGACATCGCGCCCGTGTACGGATGCTGGCCGGCGCACACTCCCACGTCGGCCATAGTGAGCTCACCCTGCACGGGGGCACCGTCGGAGCCGCTCGACACAAGCGTCGGAGGGCTGAGCGAGTACACGGTCATCTCGTCCAGGCCGGTCAGGGCGTACGGGTCGGAAAGGTGCGCCACAGCGCCGTAGCTCACCGCCACGGTTGTGGGCGGCCCAATCGGCGCCAGGAATCCAGGGGCAAAGAACCGTGCCCTGCTCATCTGGTGGAGGAACACCAAGCACCCCGGGATCCCAATCAGCAACAACAACGCCGACAGCAACGCCACCAGCTTGAGCGTTCCCAGCGCCAGGCGCCGGGTGAGGGGCGGGACCGGGCCGGCGTCGCCAGTGGCCAGATCGTGAACCCCGGTCCCCGGACCAACCATGCTGCAACCCCCTTCGGGGAAGGCGCCCCGTTCCCGGATTCCGGTCAGGCGCCCCGTAACACAACCGCAACATAGCGCACACAACCGCAACATAGACAAGCCACCGGCCCGAGGCTTCTCAGCGGGAAAGAAGCGGTCCCACCTGCTCGCCGAAGGCGGCGATCTGGTCGCACAGCTCCTGGAGGGAACCGCTGGGGAACCGCATCTGGATGTGCGAAACCCCCATGTCGATCAGCTCGGCCAGGTTCTCGGCGATGCGCTCGGGGCTCCCCGACACGGTGCCGCGCGGCAGCTCGTGGTCGGCCTCCCCCACGTGGAACACCCCCGCCAGCGCGCCGATCTCGATGGGCGCCCCGCCCCGCAGGTCCTGGCGCAGCTCCAGCAGTTGGGCCACCTGGTCGCGCATGTCGCTGCGCCGCACCGTCTGAGGGAGCCAGCCGTCGCCGCGCCGCGCGGCCCGGCGCAAGGCGGCGCGAGAAGACCCCCCCACCCAGATGGGCGGCCGGGGCTGCTGCACGGGCCGGGGGCTCACCGAGACGTCGGCCGACGGCCACCGGGGCCCGGCCAGGGTGGGGTACTCGTCGGTGAGCGCGGCGGCCAGGGCGTCGATGGCCTCGTCAAGCCCGCCGCCCCGTTCGTCGAAGGGCGGCCCGAAGAGGTCGAATTCCTCGTTGACGTGGCCCGCCCCCACGCCGATGATCACGCGCCCACCCGACAGGACGTCGAGAGTGGAGAACTCCTTGGCGGCGCGCAGGGGATGGCGCTGCGCCGCGATGTAGACGTGGCTCATGAGCCGGATCCGCGTCGTGATCCCCGCCAGCCACCCCAGCGTGGCGATGGTGTCGTACCAGGTCGTGCTCATGGCCCCCGCCAGGCGACGGGGGATGGCGGTGTGGTCGCACACCGCCACATAGAAGAAGCCGCTGTCCTCGGCCTGGCGCGCCACCCGGGCCAGCTCGGCGGGTCCCGAACCGAGCTCCCAGTCCTCGACGTAGATGGTCGACTGCGACTGGATGGGCAGCTGGATCCCGAACACCACCGCGCCGTCGGGGATGATCTGCACCGGCTCAGCCCGCGTCGGCTCCGCACTTTCGGTCACGACCTGTCCCCTCTGTTCGATCAGTAGCGCTCGGCCACGAGCTCGGCCAGGGCGTCGGTCCCCTCGAGCGCGCTGGCCAGGACGCGTGCCCGCATCAGGTAGAGATGGGCCGGCACCTCCCACGTGAAGCCCATGCCCCCATGCACCTGGATGCACGTCTTGCCGTTGGCGACGGCGGCCTCGACCGCCAGGAGCCCGGCACCGGCGGCGGCACGCAGGGCGTCGCCGACGTCGGGCTGGTCGATGGTGACCGCGGCGGCCTGCACGGCGGCACGGGCCAGCTCCGAGCGCACCAGCATGTCGGCGCACAGGTGCTTGACGGCCTGGAACGATCCGATGGGCTTGCCGAACTGCTGGCGCTCCTTGGCATAGGCCACGGCCATCTCGACGGTGGCGGCGGCGAGACCCACGAGCATCGCACCCCCGAGGACCGACGTGTCCCGCCGCCACACAACGGCGTCGTCGGGGCCGCCGACCGGCTCGCCCGCAGGCAGATGGTCGACACGCCACAGCGGGGTGAGGGGGTCGAGCGACCGTTCCACCACCACGGCGTCGAGGACGGCGGGGTCGACGACGGCCAGCCCGTCATCCCCCACGACCACCAGGGCGCCCAGCGAGGCCAGGTGCTCGATCACGACCGGTGCGCTCGCCACGGCTCCCGACCCCGACCGGTGCACGGCCCCCACCATGACCTTCCCGTCCCCCGATCCCTCCACCAGCCCTGCAGCCAGGTGCGAGGCCAGGATGGGGCCGGGCACCAGGGCACGGCCGAGCTCCTCGAAGACCACCGCCGCCGCTGCCGTCCCGAGTCCCAGGCCACCCGCGTCCTCAGAGAGGCGCAGCGAGAACACCCCGGCATCGGCGAGCTCGGACCACCCCGCCCCGTCGATGACGACGCGCTGGCCCTCGGCACCGCGGACCCGTTCCAGCGGAAACCGCCCCGCGCACAACCGGCGCATCCCGTCGGCCAGTGCCACCTCGTCCTCGGACAGCTCGAAGTCCATGGCGCGCTAGCCCTTGGGCAGGCCGAGGATCCGCTCGGCGATGATGTTGCGCTGGATCTGCGAGGTCCCGGCCGCGATGGTGCGCGAGAAGCCGTGCACCCACGTGCTCACGATCTCGAGGTTGCCCACCGAGCCAGCGCCTGTGCCCGGCAGGTCGCCGAACACCAACCCCGCCGTGCCGGCGAGGTCCATGCCCAGATCGGCGATGCGCTGGCGCAGCTCCGACAACGCCAGCTTGTACACACTGCCTCCGATCCCCGGCACGCCGGTGCGCGCCGCCTGCGAGACGTTGCGCCGGGCCAGGGCCCACAGGGCGTCGAGCTCGGCGCCGAGATGCCCGGCCCGACGGCGCACCGAGACGTCGTCCCAGGCCCCGGTGCTCTTCGCCACCGCCCGCAGTCCCCGCAACAGCTCCATGGACTGCAGCACCTCCCCCACGAACGCCGTGCCACGTTCGAAGCTGAGGGTGGTCATGGTGACGCGCCAGCCGTCGTTCTCATCGCCGAGCCGATTGGCGACCGGCACGCGCACGCCATCGAGGAACAATTCGCCGAACTCGGTGGACCCCGCGATAGTGCGCAGAGGCCGGAAGTCGATGCCAGGGCGGTCCATGGGGAGGATCAACCACGTGATGCCACGGTGCCGGCTGTCCTCGGGCCCGGTGCGGACCAGGAGCTCGCAGAAGTCGGCCACCTCGGCGTGCGACGTCCAGATCTTCTGCCCGGTGACGACGTACTCGTCGCCGTCGCGCTCCGCCCGGGTGCGCAGCGAGGCCAGGTCACTGCCTGCCCCGGGCTCGGAGAACCCCTGGCACCACACCTCGTCGCCGCGCAGGATGGGCGGCAGGAAGCGGGCCCGCTGCTCGGGCGTCCCCTCCACGATCACGGTGGGGCCGGCATGGAGCAGCCCGACGAAGTTCACCCCCACGTACGGGGCATGCGCCCGCTCGAGCTCCTCGAGGTAGATGAGCTGTTCGACGGGGCTGGCGCCGCGGCCGCCACCCTCGACGGGCCAGTCGATCCCGGCGTAGCCGGCATCGAAGAGCATGCGCTGCCAGGTGGTGTCGAAGGCGCGGCGCCCGGGCCAGTCGAGGTGCGACGGCTTGTCGGGCAACGTGGGAAGGACCTCGGCCAGCCACGAGCGCAGCCCGGCGCGAAAGGCTTCCTCGCTCTCGGAGTAGCGCAGGTCCATGTCGGAGCGGCCTAGGGCGCCAGGTAGTCGAGCCCGAAGAGCCGGATGGCGTTGCCCCGGACGATCTTGCGGCGCTGGTCGTCGTCGAGATGGGCCATCTGGCGCTCGGCGATCTCCTTGGTGTGGGGCCAGGTCGAGTCCGAATGCGGGTAGTCGGACTCGTAGGTGATGTTGTCGACGCCGATCTCCTCGACCGAGCGCAACCCATGGGCATCGTCGAAGAAGCAGCCGTAGACCTGGCGGCGGAAGTACGTCGACGGCGGCTCGGGGACGATGTCGGCCACCCCTCCCCAACCCCGGTTCTCCTCCCACACCTTGTCGGCACGCTCCAGGATGTAGGGGATCCAGCCGATCTGGCCCTCGGAGTAGGCCAGCATCAGCGTGGGGAAGCGCACCAGGACACCCGAGAACAAGAAGTCCACCAACGAGAAGGTGGCATTGGTGTGCGTCAGCGTCGACCCCACCGCCGGAGGGGCGTCGGCGGAGGTGGACGGCATCTTCGACGACGAGCCGATGTGCATGTTGACGACCGTGTTCGTCTCGGCGCAGGCCGAGAAGAACGGGTCCCAGTAATGGTGCGGGTCGTGCACCGACGGGAGCCCGAGGAAGGGCGGGATCTCGCTGAAGCACACCGCCTTCACGCCCCGTGCCGCGTTGCGCCTGACCTCGAGCGCGGCGAGCTCAGCGTCCCACAGCGGGATGAGGCACAACGGGATGAGCCGGCCCGACGACTCCGCACACCACTCGTCGACCATCCAGTCGTTGTAGGCCTGCACGCACAGAAGCGCCAGGTCCTTGTCGTCGGCCTCGGTGAAGGTCTGCCCGCAAAAGCGGGGGAAGGTCGGGAAACACAGCGACGCCTCGAGATGGTTGATGTCCATGTCCTCGAGGCGCGGCTTCACCTGGTAGGCGCCGGGGCGCATGTCGTCGTAGGTGACCCCGGTGATGGTGACCTCGTCACGCGGCACACCCACCGCGGCGTCGAGACGCAGAAGGGGCCGGCGCAGCTCCTCGTAGTACCACCAGTCTGTGGGGACACCCTCGGTGCCCGGCACCACGGTCAACTTGCCGCCGACGAAGGTGATCTCGCCCATCGGGGCCCGGACGATGCGCGGCCCGATGTCGCGGTACTTGGCCGGCAACCGGTCCTGCCACACGTCGGCGGGCTCCACGACGTGGTCGTCGACGGAGATGATCAACGGCAGGTCGCCCACGAGGCGAGCATAGCCATCGATCTGACGGCGTGTCAGTTGCGTGACCACCACTACCCTGAGCTCGATGTGCCTGCTCGTGGTGGTGTCGCGCCTCGACCCCGGGGCACCGCTGGTGGTCGGCGCCAACCGCGACGAACAGCTCGTCCGTCCTGCCACCGCCGTGACCGTGCTGCGCGACGCGCATCCGCGTGTGGTGGGTGGACGCGACGAGGAGGGGGGCGGGACATGGTTGGCGGTGAACGAGCACGGCGTGGTGGCGGGCCTCACCAACCGTCCCTCCCCCAATGGGCGCGACCCCGCCAAGCGGTCGCGCGGCGAGCTCCCACTGGCACTGGCCCGGCACCGTGACGCGGCCTCGGCCGTGGACGCCTTCGTCACGCGCTTTCGTCCCGCCGACTACAACCCGGCCTGGCTCCTCGTGGGAGACCGCAGCGCGCTCTATGCGCTCGACATGACCGGGGCCGCGCCCGGGCATGACCGTCCGCGGATCGAGTCTCTGCCCCCCGGCATCCACATCCTCGAGAACAATCCGCTCCACGCCCAGTCGCCCAAGGCGGACCACGTGCGTTCGCTCCTCGGGGACGCCGGCGCGCTGGCTGGAGCGGCCCTGCTCGAGCGGGTCCGGGCCGTGCTCGTCGACCACAGCGTGCCGAGCGGGCTCGGCGACCCCGAGACCGGACCCGATCCCGGGCTCAACCAATCACCGGGTCGGTCCCGGCCCGTCGAGACGCTGGCGGCGTGCGTGCACACCGAGACCTACGGCACGCGCGCGTCGACCCTCGTGGGTGTCCCCGCCGATCCCGGGCACCACCCCCGGGTGCTCGTGGCCGACGGGCACCCGTGCACGGCACCGTTCGTCGACGCCACTGGCCTTTTCGGGCCCTGAGCGACGGGGTGACGTCGGAGTGTCGGAGGAGACCAGGCGCTACTTGGCGTCCCAGCCCTTCCGGGCCTGCTTCTGCTCGGCCTGCTTCTGATGCTTGGCCGCCCGCTTCTCTTTGACGCTGCGGCTCGGCTTCTTCGATTCGGCGCTCGGTCGTGACTTCTCTGCCATGACGCCAGCCTAGACAGCGTTGGGGCCCGGCGGCGTCACCGACGGGCGGCGGGGGGCTACCTTTCCGAGCATGGACAGCACCGCTCCTGACCTGCGCAATCGCCGGGAGGCCGTGGTACGCGAGCACATGGCCTCGGAGAACGAGAGTCGTTTCGACGACACCTTGGCCACCTTCACCCATCCGCGCTACGAGCTCATCGGCACGGGCCAGGTCTACGACGGGGTCGAGGAGGTCAAGGGGTACTACGCCCGGTCCCGGGCCGTGTTCCCCGACCAGCGCAACGAGGTGCGCGCCATCCTGTCGGCACCGGACACCGTCGTCGTGGAGTTCGACCTCCTGGGGACGCA
This sequence comes from Acidimicrobiales bacterium, assembly GCA_036511675.1. Lineage (GTDB taxonomy): Bacteria > Actinomycetota > Acidimicrobiia > Acidimicrobiales > UBA8190 > Chersky-840. Next base: position 38,791 of record DATCBU010000051.1, read on the forward strand.
CCTGGGCTCGCTCACCGGGGAGGAGCCCACGGGCAGGTCCTTCCGGTGCCCGATGGTGGCGCTGTTCGAATTCGAGCCCGGAGGAGAGGGCATCGTGTGCGAGCGCGTCTACTTCGACTCCGAGACCATCTACGGCCAGTTGCGCGCCGGGGAGTCGGGGGCCTGACCCAGCAGCATCTCCAGAACCCGGGCCCGATGGGTGGCCGCATCGCCCCACGCGGCGGCGAGCGACCAGGCCCGCTTCATCCACAGATGCAGGTCGTGCTCGGCGGTGTAGCCGATGGCCCCGTGGACCTGCAGCGCGGTGCGCGCCGCCAGGGTGGCGGCCTCGGATGCCATGGCCTTGGCCATCGACGCGTGCAGGCCGGCGTCGGGGTCGCCCTCGGTCAGCGACAGCGCAGCGCGGTACACCATGGGTCGGGCGAACTCCACCCGCACCAGGGCGTCGGCCAGATGGTGCTTCACGGCCTGAAAGGACCCGATGGGCTTGCCGAACTGCACCCGGTCCTTGGCGTACTGCGCGGCCATGGCGACGAGACGGTCGGCGACGCCCACCAACACCGCCCCCGTGCTCATCGCCGCCCGGTCCCCCAGCGCGGCGAGGAACTCCTCGGCTTCGAACCCCGACACCACCAGCGTCGACGGCGACGGCTCCCACGCCACGTGGGCCAGTCCCCTGGACCCGTCGAGGGAGGGCCGGGGGGCGATCACCACCGCGGCGGCGGGCACGGCGTGCAGCTCCCGGTCGCGCTCGAGCAGGAGGAGGTCGGCCCCCACCGCGCCGGGTACGGCGGGCATCGACGACATCCCCACCGCCATGGTGGCCCCGCCCTCGGAGACCGACCGCAGCCAGCGGGCCCGTAAGGCCTTGCCCTGGGGACCGGGTGCGTCGAGGAGCACGGGGACCCCGAGCGCCACCGTCTCGACCAGGGGCTCGGGCAATCCCGCCCGACCGGCCTCCTCCAACAACAGCACCGCGTCGAGCAGACCCAGGCCCATCCCGCCGAATTCCTCGGGCACGGTGATCCCCGCCACACCCATCTCGGCCAGTGCCGTCCACCGGGGCCGCGACCACCCCAGCGGTGACGCCCAGGCGGCGCGGATGTCGGCCGGCGTGCACTGCTTCTCGGCGAAGGCCCGGAGCTGGGCGCGGAACTCGAGCTGCTCCTCGTCGAAGGCGAAATGCACGGGCCGACCGGTCGCCCCGCTCAGGCCCGCGGCAACCCGAGCACGCGCTCGGCCACCACGTTGCGCTGGATCTCGTTGGTCCCGGCGTAGATCGGACCGGCCAGGGCGAAGAGGAACCCGTCGAGCCACGGCGAGGGCCGCGAGTCGTCGCCCAGGATCTCGGCCTCCTCGCCCAGCAGGGCCAGGGCGGTGCTGTGGATGGCGAGGTCGGTCTCGGACCAGAACAGCTTGTTCATCGACGCCTCGGGCCCCACGCCTCCGCCGTCGAGGACGCGGGTCACCGTCCAGTACGTCTGGAGCCGGTAGGCCTCGGCGTCGATCACGGCGCGCGCCACGGCATCGGCGTGCCGCCCGGCCCGCCCCGGATCGGCGGCGGCATGCCGGCGATAGAGCTCCACCAGGCGCGCCGCGGCCTCGGTGTAGCGCGCCGGGCTGCGCAGCGACAGGCCCCGTTCGGACCCGGCCGTCGCCATCGCCACCTTCCAGCCCTCGCCCACGCCCCCCAGGACTTGGGTGGCGGGGACCTCCACGTCCTCGAAGAAGACCTCGGCGAACCCCGTCTCCCCGTCGAACTGGGCGATGGGGCGGACGGTCACGCCCGGGCTGTCCATGGGCACCAGGAAGTAGGTGAGACCCCGGTGCCGCTCGGCCTCGGGGTCCGAGCGGAAGAGCCCGAAGATCCAGTCGGCGAAGGCGCCGCGCGAACACCATGTCTTCTGCCCGTTGAGGACCCAGGTGTCGCTCCCGCCCCCCGAGGGCGTGGCGCGGCTGCGGATGGCGGCCAGGTCGCTCCCGGCGTCGGGCTCGGACCATCCCTGACACCAGATCTCCTCCCCCGAGGCCATGGCGGGCAGATAGCGCGCCTGCTGCTCGGGGGTCCCGAACTCGAACAGGGTCGGGGCGAGGAGGAAGATGCCGTTCTGCCCCACCCGGGTGGGCGCGCCGGCCCGGTAGTACTCCTCCTCGAAGATGACCCACTCGAGGAGCCCGAGCCCGCGCCCCCCGTACTGTTCGGGCCACGACACCACGGACCAGCGGGCGTCGTACATGACCCGCTCCCAGGCCCGGTGGGCCTCGAACCCCTCGGCCGTGTCGAGCGACGGCAGCGCGCCGGTCGCCGTGGAGGCCGACGGAGCATGGGCCTCGAGCCAGGACCGGACCTCGGCACGGAACCGCTCCTGCTCAGACGTGAACCGGAGGTCCATGCACCGGGAATCTGACACACCGCCAGATATTGGGCAACAATCGAAGGGCCGGGAAGGTCAGTGTCTGGGCCCAGACCCCCCGACGTCGAGGGTCAGGAGGACTGCCATGCCCAACGCGGTGATCGTCGACGCGGTGCGCACCCCGGTGGGGCGCCGCAACGGCAAGTTGTCGGGCTGGCACGCCGTGGACCTCGCCGCCGCCCCCCTCAGGGCGCTCATCGAGCGCAACGACCTCGACCCCGCTCTGGTGGAAGACGTCGTCATGGGGTGCACCATGACCGTGGGCGAGCAGGCCATGAACATCGGCCGCAACGCCGCGCTGGCGGCCGGCTTCCCCGACACCGTGCCCGGGACCACCGTCGACCGCCAGTGCGGCTCGGCCCAGCAGGCCATCCACTTCGCGGCCCAGGCCGTCATGTCCGGCGCCATGGACATCGTCATCGGGGCGGGTGTGGAGTCGATGAGCCGGGTCCCCATCGGCTCCACCACCGATCCCGGGCCCGGAGAGGCTTACGGGCCCACCGTGCACGCCCGGTTCGAGTTCATCCACCAGGGCCTGTCGGCGCAGGAGATCGCCCGGCGCTGGGACATCGGACGCGACGAGATGGACGCCTTCGCCCTGCAGTCGCACCAGCGCGCGGCGCGCGCCCAGGACGAGGGTCGTTTCGCCCACGAGCTGGTCGTGGTGCGCTCGCCCGGACCTGACGGCGACGCCACCATCGAGGCCGACGAAGGGGTCCGGCGCGACACCAACATCGAGAAGCTCGGCGGCCTGGTCCCCGCCTTCACCGAGGGGGGCACGGTCACAGCGGGAACGTCGTCGCAGATCTCCGACGGCGCCGCCGCGGTCCTGGTCATGAGCGAGGAGCGCGCCGAATCGCTCGGACTACGCCCCCGCGCCCGCTTCCACACCTTCGCGGTGGCGGCCAACGATCCCGTCATCATGCTCACCGCCCCCATCCCCGCCACACGGCTCGTGCTCGAGAAGGCCAAGATGCGGCTCGAGGACATCGACGTGGTGGAGATCAACGAGGCCTTCGCCTCGGTCGTTCTGGCCTGGGAGCGCGAGCTGCATCCCGACATGGACCGCGTGAACCCCAACGGTGGGGCCATCGCCATCGGCCACCCCACGGGGTGCTCGGGGGCTCGACTCATGGCCACCATGCTCAACGAGCTCGAGCGCACCGGTGGCCGCTACGGCCTCCAGACCATGTGCGAGGGCGGCGGCCAAGCCAACGCCACCATCATCGAGCGACTAGGCTGACCGCGCACGTCCTGCTTCTGAGTTGCTGTAAAGCTCAGAGAAAGATGAGGTAAGCCCACCCCGACGTACCCGAGGCCGTCTCCCATTTTTGCGGGATGGCCGCGATCTCGAGGTACGACGACCCGCCCCCACCACCGGCCCCGGCGCAGATACTGCAGCCGCTCGCCCCGCCGCCGGCCCCGTCGTATCCGCCCCCACCGCCGCCACCGGCGCCGCCGCTGGCGTAGCTCCCCCCCGCCCCTCCCGCTCCGCTGGTGGCACTCCCACTGGCGTGCGCCGTTCCCGCCGACCCGACGACGGCCCCCGCCTCACCTCCACCCGCGCACTTGGCGCCACCGGCCCCGCCGGCTCCCGCCGCCCCTCCCTTCCCGCCCTGGGGCAACGAGGTGCAGGCCCCCCCGCTCGCGGCGCTGCCGTTGGTCCCCGCATACTCGGTGGCGGATCCGAGCGCGCTGCCCGTGGCGGCACCGATGCCCGCCGCGCCGCCGCCCCCCGCGGTGTCGACCGTGAGGTACCCGCCGGCCCCACCCCCGCCGGCCACGGCCAGGACGCTCGAGCTGTTCGTGGTGCAGCTATTAGAGGTGACGGTCGTGCCGCACACACCGGTGGAACCGCCTCCGGCCCCACCGGTTCCCCCCGAGCCGCTGCCGCCGGCCCCACCTTTTCCGTAGCCGGCGGCCCCGGTGTTGGCCGAGCCCGTGCCCTGGCAACCCACCGTCACCGCCACGTCGGGGAACGAAGCGGAGTTCACCGGCAGCACCGCCGCCATGGTGGTCCCCGCCGCCCCGGCCCCGCTTTCGGTCTGCCCGGTGCTGCCGGCGATGACCACGGCCACGTCGACCGCTCCCGTCGGCACCGCCACCGCACTCGCCTGTTGGTGCGAGCAGTCGTAGTAGTAGGTCGAGTTGGCCAGCGGCCAGGTGACGGTATGGAATTGGTTCGTCTGGGCATCGGCGACGACCCACGCCGCCTCAGAAGACACAACAGGAACCGCCGCTCCAGCCAGAAGCACGAGGGCACTGACCGACGCCACGCGTCGCCAATTGGCCTTGCGAGTGCGCCGCCTTCGCATCACCGTCGTCACCATTTCCGGGACCGTCGTCGGGGAACCGCCGGTGCGGCGCCAACCGGGAGTGAGGGTGGCGTCACAGCCAGGGCGGGCTCACACTGCTGCTGGGAACTCCGGGCGCCGGTCGACATCGGGCAGACGTCCTCGGGCTCTTGCCGGTTCCGGCGTAAACCAGATCCAGTGAAGCAACAGGAAGGCGAGGAGAACCAACGTGCCCAGGATCTCGATGATGCGGGCCAGGGGAAGATTGAGCGTGGTCAGCCAGCGGCCGACTGCGGGAACGACCAGTACCTCCCGGCCGATGGTGCCGGAGACCGGGACGTTCCAATGCTCGGTCGTGTGGTTGGCGTCGCCTTTGGTGACGAAGTCGACGGTCTGCCCGGCGCGTTGCACACGCACCACCCGGTGCGTGACAAGTTGTTGGCCGATGGCGGGGTCGCGGAAGGTGACGATGGTCCCGGGCCGCACCTGCAACGGATGGACGGAGACGCTGAGGACGACAGAGCCGACCCCAATGGTCGGTGCCATCGAACCGCTCTTGATGACCAGTGGTCGGTATCCGAGCGCGGCGCCGGCGACCACACAGATGAGGACCACGGCGATGAGACATAGCATCCCGGTCCCTGTCGCGCTCGCCATTCGACCCAGAAGTCCGGTACCGCGTCGACGCCTATCGCTTCGACCCCGTGGGACGGCGGCCGCCTCCTCGGAAGGAAGGGTCGTCACTGGGTCAGGAACGTCGAGGGCGATCATGTAGTGGTCAGGGTCCATGTCAGGCTGATCGTGATGGTCTGGTTGCAGTACGTGGCGCAGCTGCTGTCACCAGCCGGCAAACCGCTCACGGTGAATTTGTACCAGGTGTTGGTGACAGGACTGGAGATGGTGTACGGAGAGGACGTCGACCAACCCGACAAGGTGGCGCCCTGGGTCCCGACGGTCGTATTGGTACCACCCGCCGGATAGTTCGTGCAGGATCCACTGTTGGTATTGGTACCGGGGGTCACGGCCACCACGCCACTTGTGTTGAGCGTCGCGGTGTTCATGGTCAGCTGGCCCTGCAGGGTCGCTTGACCGGCCCCGCCCAACGCGGCGGTCAGTGTGAGGCTGGAGGTGGTGGCAGTACCGGAGATGTCGACGCCGATGCACTGAGTCGTGGCCGTGGATCCCGGTTCGAGGTTGGCGACGTTGAATATGGCCGTGCCCGAAGTGGTCGCCGATCCACCCTGACCACCCTGGTTGTCGTCCAGAAGCACGGTGTTGGTGGAGAAGGAGTTACCGCTGTTGCTGTCGGAGACGGTCCACGCCGCCCAGCTACCCATCGACGCGATCAAGCCAAGAAGGATGATCCCTACTGCCGAGAGCGCCAGCTTCTTCTGCGTGCTGAGCCCCCGCTGGCGAGCGTGCGCGGCGCGCCGCGTCCCTGCTAGACGCTGCCTGTCGCTCTGCATCACTGCGCTCCTCGGGCTCAAGGGGGAAACGTTCGTGGTCTTGGATCTGGACCTCTCCACGCGGAAGAACGGCTCCGTGTGACGCGGTCAAGTACCTATCGGCTCCACGTTCTGCCTCCTTGAGAACCCGCACTCATCGTTGCGGACGAACCACCTTTTACTGCGCTACGTGGCAAAGGGCGGCGCGTGATCTAGCGGTCGTCACAGTGCGTGGTACTTGGGCCTCTCTGGACTCAGTTCGGGACCAGGACGGCTCGCGCCCTGACATCTCCTCGCCGCGCACCGATGGGCCCTGACCGTCGCCCTGTCCCGGTTCGGCGTGTTCTCGGGGCTCGCCACCACCCACTCCTCGTCGAGCGACGTCGACCCCGACACACCCACCTTGTCGTTCTACGGATCGACCTACACGAGCTCCGTCCTCGACTTCACCCCCGTGGAGCTGGCGACGAACGAGGCCATGGCGGGCCAGTACCCGACCCTGCAACGGCTGACCCCGAGCCAGGACACGGTGCTCAGCACCTACGACAGGGCTCGGTACACGGCACAACCGGGGGGATCCCCTTCATCGACATCGGCAACCGCTTCGTGAGGGCCGGCGCCAGCTACAGCCCGACGGCGCTCCAAGGCAACTCGTTCGAGCAGATCGGGCGCGCCCTGTCACATCCGTCCTCGGCGATCGCCCAGGCCGTCGACGGCACCGCCAATCTCCTCGTGGCCGCCATCACCCGGGCCACGGGCCTTCACCCCGACCGTTGAAGGCCTCCGATGCGGCGACGGTCAGCCGCCGCCCAGTCGGATCAGGGTGGCATTGGCCTCGGTCACGATGGCGCCGATGAGCTCAGCCACGGAGGGGAGCTCCTCGATCACGCCCACGACCTGGCCGGTGGGCAGCACCCCCACGTCGGTGCGACCGTCGACGAGCGCCGCCTTGGTCATCATGGGGGCATTGGCGGCCATGACCACCTGCGCCCACGACAGCTCGTTGCCCTCTTTCATGGCGCGACCCTCGGTGAGAAGGGCGCGCAGCGACGTGCGGGTCTGGCGCCGGAAGGCCAGGGCGTTGCGCAGGGCGCGCGGCAGAGCGGCCACGCGACCGGCACCCTCGAGATGGTCCACGACGTCGGTGCGGATCACGCGCTGAGGGGCGCCGTCGACCCGGGTGGTGACGACGGTGCCAGTGACGGCGGTAGCGAGGTAGATCTTCTTCACGTCGTCGGGGACGGTGCTCTCGCGGGTGAGGAGGAACCGCGTCCCCATGGCGATGCCCGCCGCGCCGTAGGCCAAGGCGGCCACGAGCCCTCGCCCGCTCGAGAATCCCCCCGCCCCGATGACCGCCACCCGCTCGCCCACCGCATCACAGACCTGGGCCAGCAACAGCGACGTCGGCACCTGCCCGGTATGGCCGCCGCCTTCGGCGCCCTGGGCGATGACGCCGTGGACCCCCCACTCGGCCACCTTCTCGGCGTGACGCCGGGCGCCCACGGTGGGGATGACCACCACGCCGGCGTCGCGCAGGCCGGCCACCATGTCGGGTCGAGGCGCCTGGGCGAAGCTGGCCACCTTCACCCCGGCGTCGACGAGCACGGCGATGCGCTCCGCAGAGTCCGGGGCGTCGGTACGCAGGTTCACGCCGAAGGGGGCGTCGGTACGCGACTGCACGTCCGCCACGGCGGCCCGCAATTCGTCGACGGTCATGGTGGCCGAGGCCAGGATGCCCAGCGCCCCGGCGTTGGCCGTGGCCGCCACGAGTCGGGGACCGGCCACCCACCCCATCCCCGTCTGCACGATGGGGTAGCGCACGCCGACCAGGTCGCACAGCTGCGTGTGCAGGGCGGGGTGCGGGTCGGGCAACCCGGCCACAGCGCTCAGGACGGGATCTCCTTGTCACGCAGCCGCTTCGGGTCCAGGACCTCGCGGATCAGCTCGAGCTCCCCGGCACTCGGCAGGGCTGTGATGGGCACGGGCTCGGGGACCACGAGCTCGAATCCGGTGGCCCCGACGACGTCTCGCACTTCGACGCCGGGGTGGACCGAGCGGATCCGCATGGTGTGGTCGGGGGTGTCGAAGTCGAACACGCCCAGGTTCGACACGACCATACGGACGTCGTGGAAGCGGGTGGCCGCCGGCCCCGCCGCCGCGGCCCGGTCGTAGCCGACCCCGCACACCATGTCGACGTGCTCGACGAAGCTTCGCGCCGTGTGGGCCGGCACCCAGTAGCTCGTCGTGTGGTTGAGGCTGTTGCCCGGCGCCCCCCGCACCCCGATGAGCTGGGCCTTGGGCCGGGCCCAGTCCCCGATGGCACTGAGGTTCTGGTTCCCGTAGCGGTCCACCTGCGACGCCATCATCATGATGTGACGACGGCCCGACCACACCACGTCGAACACGCGCCGGTACGGCATCCACGCCTCGAGCACGAGCTCGTCGCGCCCCGCCGACATCGACGGCGTGTTGGCCATGAGCGCCGCCTCGCCGTCGGTGAGCACGAGGTCGGGCTCGAAGGTGAGCCGGGCCAGGCGGGCGCCGATCGCCGGCACGGTGCCGAAGGGGCTCGCCATCACCTCCCCGTCACCTCGCCACGCCTCGGCACAGGCCACCGCACACACTTCGGCCCGAGTGACCTCGGTGTCAGCCACGGTGCACCTCGGCGGTCATGATGCGCCCCCGGTGGGAGCCGAGGCCGCTTCGTCCACCGCAGCGTGGTAGCCGGCCTCGTCGACCTCGAGGTAGCGGGCCTCGAACGCCGCCCACGCATCGGGATCGGCGGCCGCCGACGCGTACGCCTTCTGGAACGACTCGTCGCGGTCGTAGTCCGGAGGACACGACGTGAAGTGCGCGCCGCGGGGCACCTCGGCCACGGCGTCGGTCATGAGCCGGTTGATGGTCACGGTCTGAATGGGGCCCTCGTCGGTGAGCCGACCCGGCTCGAGGACCTTCTCGGCGGTGACGAAGCGGCGGGTGGCGGCACCGAGGAAGAGCTCGTCGAAGAAGGGGTCGGGGCCGAGCATCTGCCCGTTGCCGTTGGTGTCGGCCCGGTTCACATGCACGAAGGCGGCGTCGAGGTTCAGCGCCGGCATGGCGACCAACTCCTCGCCGTCGGCGTAGGGCGACCGCACCGTGCGCAGCGCGGGGTTCACCCGCAACACGTCGGATCCCAACCCGGCGCGCGTGGGCAGGAAGGGCAGTCGCTGCGACGCGGCCAGGAGCCCCAGGTAGAACATCCCCTCGTCGATTTCCATCGCCTCGATGGCCCCCGCCTGGCGGGCCTTGCGGAAATGGGGGTCCAGGGCGATGGAGTCCAGGGTCACGAAGGCGTAGACGGCCTTGCGGATGCGCCCCGCCGCGCACAGGACTCCGACGTCGGGGCCCCCGTAGGAGACCACGGTGAGGTCACGGATCCCGGCGCGCAGGATGGCGCGCACCACGGCCATGGGTTTGCGGCGCGACCCCCATCCCCCGAAGCCGATGGTCATGCCGTCGCGCAGCTCGGCGACCATGTCGTCGACCGTGGTGCGCTTGTCGCTCACGTGGAGGTGTCCGCGTCGCGCTTGTCCACGAAGGCCTGGCGCTGCTCGTCGGCGACGCCCGCCACGTGCAGCTCGTAGGTGAAGCCCTGCTCGAAGCGGTAGCTGCGCTTCACGTCGACGGGGTCGATGCCGTTGAGCGACTCTTTGGCGCGGCGGATGATGGTGGGGCTCTTCGAGGCGATCGAGGCCGCCACCTCGTAGGCGGTGTCGACCAACTGGTCCTTGGGCACGACACGGAGCACCGACCCGTAGTGGTGCAGCTCGGCGGCGGTGGCGGGCTGGGCGCTGTAGACCATCGACCGCATGCGGTGCTGGGGGACGAGCCGGGCCAGGTGGGTGGCGGCGCCGAGCGCGCCGCGGTCCACCTCGGGGAGCCCGAAGGTGGCGTCGTCGGACGCCACCACGATGTCGGCGTTGCCGGCGATGCCGATGCCCCCGCCCAGGCAGAAGCCCTGGACAGCAGCGATCACGGGGACCTCGCAGTCATAGACCGCTGCGAACGCCGCCGCGCAGCCCCGGTTGACTCCCACCAGGGCCTCATCCCCTTTGGCCTGGATCTCCTTGATGTCCACGCCCGCACAGAACCCACGCCCCTCGGCGCGCACCACCACCACCCGGACCGACGGGATCGAGCCCGCCGCCAGCACGGCGTCGGCGAACGCGAACCATGACGCCACGTCGAGCGCGTTCACGGGTGGGACGTCGATGACCACTTCGGCGGTGCCCGGCGAGCGCTCGTGTGTCTCGATACCCATGGACGGCTCCACATCGGTTGGTGACGAACCCGTCAGGTTCGTCGGGCCGGCCGGGCCTGTGATCAGCCGCGCCGGTCCGAGCAGGGTATTCGGTGGCCGCCGTGGCGTGCGAACGTGCTCCTCACCCCGACGAGGCGGCGCAGGGCAGCTCCGAATACCACGAAGGCGGGCTCAGGGCGTCGGCGCCGGACCACGAACCGCTGGGCGACGTCGCCTGGTGCGCCCGACCCAGCAACGCCAGCACGGGCAGGATGCGCTTGGCCAGCCACTCCCCCCCGGCCGCGGTCAGGTGCACGCCGTCTCCGCAGCGAGCCTGGATGCCGTCGACCGTGACGCTGTAGTGCCCTCCGGGCGAGAGCCACGCCCCGGCGTCGATCACCGTGACGTCGCCGGAGCCGGAGATCCCCGAGAACAACCCGCTCTCGGGTCGCGACGCCGTGCCCGTGACCGAGCCGCTCGGGCGCCGAGTGGCGGGATCGGCCATCGACTCGATGATCTGATCGTCGATGGTCACTCGGCTGGGATCGTCCTCGGGCCAGGGCAAGCCGCTCGGCTGCACCCCGGTGTCATAGAAGGGTGAGGTCAGCAAGACCACGTGGGCTCCGCGCGAACCGAGCACGCCGATGGCCTGGCGGAACCGGCTGGCGACATACGAGTCGAACGACGGCACCCCGAGGTTGGTCCAGGTCGAGTCCACCTCCTGGTCGAGGACTTCGCTGCGGGCCAGGTAGAGCACGACGTCGGGGTTGAATTGGTCCACCCAGGCGCGCCACTGCGCCAACAGGGCGCCGGGGTCGTCGTTCACGCACGGCGTGCCGGGCGGGTCGGTGAACCACAGCACCTTCACAAGTTGGTCCATCGACACCGAGCAGCCCGGGCTGCCCTCGTTCACGGCGTCCACCCCGTACTGCGACATCACCTGGCCCAGGCCCACCCCCAGGGTGCCCGCCATGGAGTCACCGACGATGAGCACCTTCACGGCCTCGGGAGAGGTCGTCGTCGTCGATCGTGCCGATCCTGCCGATCGGGCAGCGTCCGGGGCACCACCGTGGATGCTCACCGACGCGGCGGCCACGTCGGTCACGCCCACCGTGGCCAGGAACGTGGTGAGCACAGCCAAGCTCGCCGCCAGCGGCATGGCGGTGGGCGCCCACCACCCCGGGAGATGGCCCCGGCGGATCGGCAGCTCGACGAGGTACGCCGATGCCGTCGCCACGGCCACGATGGACAGCAGCCGCACGCCCAGGAGCGGATAGCCCTGTAGGTGGGTGCGCGTCCCCGACAGGACGAGCACCAGCGGCCAGTACCAGAGGTACATGCCGTAGGAGATGCGCCCCACATACCGCAGCGGTCGTAGACACAGCACCGTGGCGAGGCTGCTGCCGGGAAGGTTGGCGACACAGGCGATGACCCCGGCTGTGCACAGGGCGGCGACGAAGAAGCCACCCCGGAACACGAGCAGCGAGCTGGGGGGGACGAGCGACCACAACAGGGCCGTGCCCACGACGCCGGCGACGCCCCAACTCCACAGCGCGGCACGCGCCCGGCGGGTGCGGGTCGGTCCCCACAGCACGCTCCCGATGGCCAGGGCGGCGCCGACGAGGATGGCCTGGGCGCGGGTGTCACTGGCGTAGAAGCTGCGGGTGGTGTCGCCCCCGGCGTGGGTCAGCACGGCCATCCACAACGCCGAGGCCAGCGCCCCGGCAGCGGCCACGAAGAACAGGACGTACAGCCTCCGCCGACGGTCATGCCCAGGAGCGGGCGCGACCCCGGGCACCGCCAGGAACGGGCCGGCGTCCGAGCCCTCGACGGCCCGTCGCCACGGTCGACGCAAGGTCAGCACGGCCAGGACCACGATCGGCCACACCAGGTAGAACTGCTCCTCGATGGCCAGGGACCAGGTGTGGAGCAACGGCGACGCCTGGCCCGCGGCCAGGAAGTAATTGGTGTGATCGGCGATGAAGTGCCAGTTGGCGACGTAGAACACCGTGGCCAAGGTGTCGCCGCGCAGGGAGGGGCTGCCGAAGATCTGCGGCCACAGCGCAGCGCCGGCGCCGACGGCGGTGAGCATGAGGAAGAGCGCCGGGAGCAGCCTCCGGGCCCGCCGGGACCAGAAGCGGCCCAGGGAGATGGTGTCGCTCTGGCGCCATTCGGCGATCAGGAGGGAGGTGATGAGGTAACCCGACAACGCGAAGAAGACGTCGACGCTCAAGAAGCCACCCGGGATCGTGGCCACGGTGTGGGTGGCGATGACCGCCACCACCGCGATCCCCCGGATCCCGTCCAGCGCGGGCAGGTACTCCAACGAGACCGGTGACGCGGGACGCGTCCTCGTTCTCATGGCACCCTCGCAGTCCCCCCGAAGGACGCCCCCCGACGTCCTTACCCCTCCTGCGAGTCTCGTTCCTGGCTTCGGAGAAGGTCAAGAGCGCCCCCCGGGCACCATCACCGACCCCACCCGGGTGCCGAGGTCCTTGGCTAGGTTCTCCCTGTGCCCGGAGGATCGACGTGCCCGAGGGGATCGACGTGACCGAGGGGATCGACTTTGCCGGGACCGTGGTCGTCGTCACCGGCGGGGCCCGGGGCGTGGGACGCGGCATCGCCGAGGCCTTCCTGGGGGCGGGGGCGGACGTGGCCATCTGCGGGCGCAACGAGCCGGCGGTGGACGAGCTCCCCGCCGCGGGCGGACGACGGGCCGTGTTCTTCGCCGCCGACGTGCGCGACGCCGAGCAGGCGGCCTCGGTCATCCACGCCACCGCCGAACGGTTCGGGCGCCTCGACGTGCTCGTCAACAACGCCGGAGGCTCACCGGCAGTGCCCGCGGCGGACGCCTCGGCGCGATTCGTGGCGCAGGTCGTGGCGCTCAACCTTCTGGCGCCGATGTACTGCGCCCAGGCCGCCAATGCCGTGATGCAGGGGACAGCGCGGGGCGGCTCCATCCTCAACATCGGAAGCGTCTCGGGCCTGCGCCCGTCGCCGGGGACCGCCGCCTACGGCGCGGCCAAGGCCGGGCTCATCAACCTGACCCGCACGCTGGCGGTGGAATGGGCGCCCAAGGTCCGGGTCAATTGCATCGTGGCGGGGATGATCGCCACCGAAGCGGCCGAAGACCACTACGGCGGGGCGGCCGGTCTCGCCGCGGTGGCCGCCACCGTGCCGCTGGGCCGGATGGGGACACCCGACGACGTGGCCGGCGCCTGTCTCTTTCTGGCCTCGCCGCTGGCGTCGTATGTCTCGGGGGCTGCGCTCGAGGTCCACGGCGGAGGTGAGGGACCCGCGTTCCTCACCGCCCTCCGCGGTGCCTGACTCGCCTCGGATCACGGCGAATACGGGCATGAAGTGGAGCCTGGCGCACCCGACGTGCTCTGATAGCCCCCCGTGAAACTCGCCGTCCCTACCGAAACGCGCACCGGCGAGCACCGGGTAGCTCTCATTCCCGACGTCGCCGGGCGCCTGGTCGGCGCCGGTGTCGAGGTCGTGGTCCAAGAAGGTGCGGGAGTCGACGCCCACTTCCCCGACGCCGCCTACCTCGACAAGGGCGCCACCCTCCGGGCCGGCGCGGCCGGGGCCGTGGCCGGGGCCGACCTCGTGGCCAAGGTCCAGGCGCCCACGCCACAAGAGGTGGAATTGCTGGCCGAGGGGATCACGGTCGTGAGCTTCTTCCAGCCCGCCGCCCAGCTCGACACGGTTCGGGCGCTCGTGGCGCGCCACGCCACGGCGTTCAGCCTCGATCTGGTGCCCCGCATCAGCCGCGCCCAGTCCATGGACGCCCTGTCGTCGCAGGCCACGGTGTCGGGCTACCTCTCCGCCCTGGCCGCGGCGGAGCGGCTCCCCAAGTTCTTCCCCATGTTCATGACCGCAGCGGGAACGATCCCACCCGCCAAGGTGCTCGTCCTCGGCGCGGGGGTGGCCGGGCTCCAGGCCATCGCCACGGCCCGTCGGCTCGGCGCCCAGGTGCGCGCCTACGACGTGCGCGCCGCGGCGAAGGAAGAGGTGCAGTCACTCGGTGCCAACTTCGTGGAGCTCGAGCTCGAGTCCCAGGAGGGGGCGGGCGGCTATGCGCGCGTGCAGTCCGAGGAGTTCCTCGCCCGCCAGCGCGAGCAGATCAGCAACGAGGTGGCCGCCGCCGACGTGGTGATCACCACCGCCGCCGTCCCCGGGCGCCAGGCGCCGGTCCTCGTGACCACGGCCATGGTGGAGCGGATGGTCGAGGGATCGGTCATCGTCGACATGGCGGCGGACAGCGGGGGCAACTGTGAAGTGTCGGAGCCGGGCCGAGACATCGTGCACCACGGAGTCGTGGTGGCGGGGCTCTCCAACCCACCCTCGGCCATGCCCACCCACGCCAGCTTCCTCTACTCGCGCAACGTGGCCAACTTCCTGGCCCTCGTCGTCGTGGACGGCACGCTGCGCCCCGACTTCGACGACGAGATCGTCGCCGGCAGCTGCGTGGTGCGCGCCGGTGAGGTCGTCCACGCCCCCACCGCCGAACTGCTCGCCGGACCCAAGGAGGACGCACCGTGATCGCCGCCGCACCCGGCCTCATGACCTTCATCACGGTGTTCGTCCTGGCCGCCTTCGTGGGCTACGAGGTCGTCTCCAAGGTGCCGAGCATCCTGCACACCCCGCTCATGTCGGGCAGCAACGCCATCCACGGCATCATCCTCGTGGGCACGATGCTCGTGCTGGGCCAGGCACACGGTCCGGCCCAACTGACCCTGGGCTTCCTCGCCGTCGTGCTCGCCACGCTCAACGTGGTCGGCGGATTCGTCGTCACCGATCGGATGCTCCACATGTTCAAGGCGAAGCCGACGGACCGCAGAGCGAACACCGGTGACGGCGCCGCGTCGACCGACTCGGCCGCCAAGCCCGGCGACACCGGCTCGGGCGCGGGGAAGCCGTCGTGAGCAGAGGCACCGCCACCGACCTCGTCTACCTGATCGCCATCGTCGGGTTCATCCTGGCCCTCATGGGCCTGAGCTCGCCCAAGCACGCCCGGCGCGGGAACCTGGTCGGAGCGGGCGGCATGATCGTGGCGGTGGCGTGGACGTTCTCGCTGCCCCAGGTGTACTCCCACACCCGCAACCTGGTGCTCATCATCATCGCCATCGCCATCGGGACCGTCATCGCCGTCCCCGCGGCCCGGCTCGTGAAGATGACGGCCATGCCGCAGATGGTGGCCATCTTCAACGGCGTGGGCGGTGGGGCCGCCGCACTCGTGTCGGTCACCGAGTTCATCTCCGTGCCGGGCAAGTCGCTGGCCATCTACAAGATCTGCGAGATTCTCTTCGGGGTGCTCGTGGGGTCGGTCTCCCTGGCGGGCAGCGCCATCGCCTTCGCCAAGCTCCAGGAGCTGATGACGGGCCGACCCATCACCTACCCGGCCCAGCAGCCCATCAACGCGGCGATCGGGCTCGCCATCGTGGCCCTGCTCATCGTCACGGTGGTCACGGCCAGCACCACCGTGCTCGTCATCGTGCTGGTGCTGTCACTCGTGCTCGGCGCCATCTTCGTGCTGCCCATCGGCGGGGCCGACACCCCCGTGCTCATCTCCCTGTTGAACGCCTTCACTGGCCTGGCTGTGGCGGCGTCGGGCTTCGCGCTCAACAGCACGCTGCTCATCGTGGCCGGCACGTTGGTGGGCGCCTCGGGCACGCTGCTGACGCGCATGATGAGCCAGGCCATGGGCCGGTCGCTCACCAATATCCTGTTCAGCGCCTTCGGATCGGTCGTGACGGCTTCGGGCGAGGGCCCCGACGCCGAGGGGCGGGCGGTGCGATCGGGGACCGCCGACGACATCGGCGTGCTGCTCGCCTACGCGCGCAAGGTCGCCATCATCCCCGGCTACGGCCTGGCCGTAGCTCAGGCGCAGCACACGGCGCGCGAGCTGGCCGATGCCCTGGCGGCACGCGGGGTCGAGGTGTACTACGCCATCCACCCCGTGGCGGGTCGCATGCCCGGGCACATGAACGTGCTCCTGGCCGAGGCCAATGTCCCCTACGACCAGCTCGAGGAGATGGACGACGCCAACCTGGACATGTCCACCACCGACGTGGCGCTGGTGGTGGGCGCCAACGACACCGTGAACCCCGCGGCGAAGAACACGCCGGGCAGCCCCATCTTCGGGATGCCGATCATCAACGCCGACCTGGCCACGAACATCGTGTTCCTCAAGCGCTCGATGCGCCCCGGGTTCGCCGGCATCGACAACGAGCTGCTCTACGACCCCAAGACGACCATGCTCTTCGGAGACGCCAAGGACTCGTTGTCCAAACTGGTGGCGGCGGTCAAAGCGGCCTGAGCCGTTCAGCCGACCTGAGCGGTTCAGCCGACGTGGGCCCGTTGCGCCAGCGACGGACCGCCTTCGAGGA
This sequence comes from Acidimicrobiales bacterium, assembly GCA_036511675.1. Taxonomy (GTDB): domain Bacteria; phylum Actinomycetota; class Acidimicrobiia; order Acidimicrobiales; family UBA8190; genus Chersky-840. The sequence continues at coordinate 55,615 of DATCBU010000051.1, forward strand.
GCTGGGCGAAGACCAACAGCCCCTGGCTCGTCTGGCGCACCGAGGAGACGACCACCTCGATGTCGGCGTTCCCCACCAGGTGCGAGGCGTCGTTCACAACCACCATGTCCCCCTCGGGCAGGTACCCGACCGCCTGTCGGGGCTGGCGGCCCTCCTTCACGAGATCGATGACGAGGCGCTCCCCGGCGAGATGGTCGGGGGACAGCTCGGTGGCCAGGTGGCGGAGGTCGACGGCGTCGACGTCCTCGGCCTCCGCCCGCAGCGCCAACTCGGCCGAGCACGTGGCCAGCCGGACGTGGAGACGACGAGCGAGCGCCAGGGCGCGCTCCCCGCTGTCCTCGAGCTCGGGGACCTCGTCCTCGTGCATCCACACCGGGACACCCCCGGCCTGGAGTGCTTCGACCACCTCGAGGCCCCGGTGGGCGCGCCGAGAGGTCACGGGGTCGGGGCTGTGCGACAGGGCCCGCACCTCATCGGCGACGAAGCGCGGCACCACGATGCCCCCGGCCAGCAGCCCCGACCTCCCCAGCACCATGAGATACCGGTCCATCACAGCCGAGCTGTCCACTAGGAGCGCGCTCCCCGGGGGTTGGGCAGGACGGTCGAGCAGGTGCGACATCCCTGCGGCGCGGACGATCTCCTGGCCCTTGGCGACCCCGATGCGCACACCGGCCGCGCACAACACCCAGGCGAAGGCCGACACCAAGGGGTAGCCGATGCTCGAGTGGACCAGCGCCACGATGGGAAGGCCGGTCACGAGCCCGAGGAGCAGGCCCGTGGTCCCCACCACCGATCCCGCGAACACCGAGCTGGCCGGCATGGTGCGGAGCTGGAAGACCGCGCCGCGCAGACCCCGGTCGATGAGGCGACCGATGATCCCGCCGATGAGATACGACGCCAGGGCGCCCAGGGTGATCCCGACGACAGGCGCGGTCGTGTTCCGACCGATCTCGTTCCCCACCGTGAGACCGCCGATGGTCCCGGCGATCACGAGAAGGAGCCTGAACACTTCGACGAAAATCACGCTCTGTCGCCTCACTCTCACCTACCGCAAAGCACATCCAGGCTACCCACCTGACATCGGCATCCTGCAGGCGCCGGCGCGCAACGAGACACAGTTTTTTTCGATTTGTGATCGCAGTGCGAGGCCGAATCGACCACCGTGCGCGTTCCTCGGTCCCGGGATCACCGAAACCCAACGGACCCACATTTCTCGGGCCTCGACGACCGGGACCACCGCCGTCGCCGCGCTCTGGGACGGGCGCCCTAGGACGGGCGCCACGCCTACCATCGGATCGTGCACCCATCGCGCCCCGGACACCGGCGTCGCGGCCGCGGCTGTCGACGGTGAGAACGTTCGTCGCCGGCGCCACCGGTGTGCTCGGACGCCGCGTGGTGGCGCGACTCGTCGCCGCCGGGCACGACGTCAGCGCCTTGGCGCGTTCGGACACGCGCGCTGCCATGGTGCGCGACCTGGGAGCGACCGCGGTCCGGGCCGACTTGTTCGACCCCGAGTCGATGCGCCACGCCGTGACCGGCCACGAGGTGGTGTGCAACCTGGCCACCCACATCCCCCCACCCGCCCGCATGGGTCGGCCCGGAGCCTGGGCCGAGAACGACCGGATCCGCACCGACGCGTCGGCCATCCTCGCCGATGCCGCCCTCAGCTGCGGCGCGGCGCGTTACGTACAGGAGTCGATCGCCTTCGTGTACCGAGACGGCGGGTCGACATGGCTCGACGAGTCGTCCCCCATCGAACCGGTGGCGAATCTCCGCTCGGCGTTAGTGGCCGAATCCCACGCCGCCCGGGTCACCGCGTCGGGCGCCACGGGTGTGGCCCTGCGTTTCGCTTCTTTCTACGGGCCCGACAGCGACTCCGCCCTGGCCATGATCAGGCTGGCCCGCCGGCGCATCGCCATGAGTGCGGGCCCGGACCGCTACCTGTCGTCGATCGCCACCGACGATGCGGCCGCCGCCGTGGTGGCGGCCCTGGCGGCGCCGGGGGGTCTCTACAACGTGGGCGACGACGACCCGGTCACGGTCCGGGAATTCTTCGCCGCCCTGTCGGGCGCGTTGGGGGTGCGGCCGCCGTTCATCGCCCCCGCCGGCCTGGCCAAACTGGGCGGGCCCATGGCGGCGGCGGTGACCCGCTCCCAGCGCGTCTCCAATCGCGCCTTCGTCGACGCCACGGGCTGGAAACCCCAGTACCCCAGCGTGCGCGAAGGATGGCCGATGGTGGTGGCGGCGGGGATACCCACCACGGGGTGAACCGCCAACAAATTCACGACAACGACACAACACGTCGGCCGCGTGCATGACGAGCTCGCGTGGCTGACAACACGCGGGCCGCGCGTCAGACAGGTCTCAGGCAGATCACAGCATCGAGACTCGGGGTCGACGACATGGCATTCAGACACGTGACCTTTAGGTCCGTGGTGATTCGACCGACAATTTGACGGTGACGCGAGCCGAGCAGCACGATGCTCGCGCGCTCGTTTCTCTGAACCGCTCTCACAGGATTTCACCGCAGGGGTTGTCGCGGACACGACGGTCCCGGGCCCGCGAGATCCTGAGCGCACTCTCGGTCCTGAGCGTGGTGATAGTGACGTCGCTGGGTGCCATCGTCGCCACCGTGGCGCTCCCCGCTCGTGCCGCAGACGCCGAGCCCGTCCTGCACTCCTACGCGGGCGACGGTGTCATTCCCTTCGGAGATGCCAGCACCTACGGCGCGTTGGACACCACCTTGTCGTCGGCGGTGACCGGGATGGCAGCGACACCAGACGGCCAGGGGTACTGGCTGGTGGGTGCCGACGGCGGGGTCTTCGCCTTCGGTGATGCCACTTTCTACGGGTCGCTGGGCGCGCTCCGGCTGTACGGGCCCATCGTGGCGATCACCTCGACCCCCGACGGCAAGGGCTATTGGCTCACCGCGCTGGACGGGGGGGTGTTCGCCTTCGGCGACGCCGCCTTCTACGGGTCCATGGGCGGAACCGCCCTGGCCCGGCCCATCGTGGGCATGGCCCTCACCCCCGATGGCAAGGGGTACTG
>DATCBU010000052.1:0-17772 GCA_036511675.1 Acidimicrobiales bacterium
CGCCAGCCCTCGGGCGTCCGCACGAGCAGGTCGTGGTACCGGCCCGTGCGTTGCAGGCGCGAGCGGCGCTTGTCGGCGGGCACGTCGGCCGGGGGCCGCGCCACCACGAGCAGGGTCACGTCCTGCACGGCCCGGTCGCCGTCGACCTCGATGATGGCGTCCACGGTCACGTGCACGATGCCGTAGGGGGTGCGGCGGACCATCTCGGCCAGTGCTGCGCGCCCCGTGGTGGTGGGCCCGCCCGCGACCTCCATGGCCCCGTCCTCGGTGAACGTAGCGGCGAAACCCTCGGGGTCGCCGTCGTCGAAGCAGCGGTTGTAGCGAGCCGTCAGCTCGCGGATCCGGGCCCGGTCGACCAGCCACGCCATCGTCGCGTCCACGAAGTCAGCCCCCTCCCGCCCGAGCCCGCGCCGTGCCGGCGCCCGACGCACCGTGCGCCACCGCCCGGGCCGGCAGCGACGATACCGCGCCGCGCCCGTCCCCCCACATGGGGTGGGCCTGGAGTCGGCCACCGCCCGGGCCACGGGGCGGGGTCAGGAACGCGGCAGGGCGTACCCGGCGATGGCGATGAAGTGGAACGTGGCGCCCATGACGGTGAGGGCGTGGAACACCTCGTGGTAGCCGAACACACCCGGCACCGGATTGGGTTTCTTCATGGCGTAGCAGACCGCCCCGGTCGTGTAGCAGGCGCCCCCGGCGAGGACGAGGGTGAACCCGACACCCCCGAGGCCGTGCAAGAGCTGGGGGATGATGGCGAGCGCCGACCATCCCGCCACGACGTAGGGCACGGCGATGGCCCACTTGGGAGCGTCCAGCCACACTTGCCGGACGGTGATGCCGATGGCGCCTCCGAACCACACCAGGCACAACACCAGGACCCGGGCCCACCCGTGCACGGTGAGGCCGGCCACGGCGGTATAGGTGCCGGCGATGGCCAGGAAGATCGTGGCGTGGTCGGCGCGCCGCATGCGCCGGCGCCCCACCGGAGACCAGCGGATGCGGTGGAAGGCCGCACTCACGCCGAAGAGCGCGGCCAGCGACACCACGTAGACGATCAGCGCGGCGCGCGCCCCGTCGGTGCGGGCGTGGGCCACGAGGAGCGGACCCGCCACCAGGGTGACGACGAAAGACACCAGATGCAGCCACCCGCGCAACACCGGACGGGAGGTCTCGGGCGGCGGTGCGCGCAGCGCCCCGTTGGGCTCGACGGCTCGGGATGTGATGCGCGGGAGCGTAGCCAACGGCCCGCGCCACGATCTATACGAGGCGGTCCCCTGACGAGGTGGCGCCCCGGCGCATGGTGCGGCGGTGGCGCCACACCATGAAGAAGCCGTCCACGGGGTCGTCGGTGGTGCCGAGGTCGGAGTTGCACTCCTGACAGGTCACGGCCCGCTGGCCGCAGCCGCGCGAGGAGGGATCGCGCATGGGAGGGTGGAAGGCGACCCACCGCCAGAAGTGGAAATGGTGTCGCATCGCGAATCCCGAACCACTGTTCTCTTCGGTCACAGGCCCGATCCCCCCTGGACGAGTATGCCCCTTCGGGTACGCCCTGCGGGGGCGGAGAGCCATTTTTTCCTGACGGGCGCCGGGTGTTTCGACGGCGTCACGCCCACGGGCTGATCGTACGGCCCCAACCTGGCAGATTTCTGTGACCGGCCGGGCCTCAGGCCCGGATCCCCAGTCACTACCGTGGCCGGCATCGTCGAGCCGCCATACCGGCGCCGTCGGGGAGAGGAGTACACCATGATCGAGCTCGACCGCGTCGGCCCTATCTGGGTGATGCACTTCCGGTCGGGGGAGAACAGGTTCAACGACAGCTTCGTGGGCGAGCTCAACGACTGCCTCGACAAGGTCGAGGGCGCGGGGCTCCCGACCGCGCTGGTGACCACGGGCGAGGGCAAGTTCTATTCGAACGGGCTCGACCTCGACTGGATGGGCTCCGCCCCCGACACCTCGGGGTTCTTGGATCACGTGCACCGCCTCTTGGTGCGCGTCCTCACCTTCCCCGCCGTGACCGTGGCTGCGGTGAACGGCCACGCCTTCGCCGCCGGGGCCATGCTGGCCACCGCGCACGATTTCATGATCATGCGGTCCGACCGCGGCTACTGGTGCCTCCCCGAAGTCGATCTCGGCCTTCCCCTCACGCCCGTCATGCACGCCGTGGTGGCGGCCCGCCTGTCCCCCTTCACCTTGCACGAGGCCGTGACCACGGGGAAGCGCTACGACGCGGCGGCGGCCGTCGCGGCGCAGATCGCCCACGGGAGCGCGCCGGAGAGCGATGTCGTGGCCAGGGCGCTGTCCCTCGCCACCGAGCTGTCGGGGAAGGACCATGTCGTGGTGGCCAGGCACAAGCAGATGCTGTACGCGCATGTCATCGCCGTTACCGGCACCTGAGCAGGACCTCGAAGTGCAGCCCGAGTCCGGCGCCCCGGGCTTGGGACTTTGGTCCCTACCCGCCGGGACTGTTCGAGGCGCAGGATGACGGAGGTTGTGATGGTCGACGCGAAGGAGGTGAGGCGCCTGGTCCCGCCGGACTCACACGAGCGCCTCTCAGGTGCTGGGCAGCGGGGCGACCGGTGGTCGCCCCGGCGGAACTGATTCCCCGGTCACACAGGCGACGATCGCCCCGACGCTTCCGCACCAGGGCTCAGTCGCGAAGACCACGGTGTTTGGAGCCGGAACGGGGGTTTCGCCCCAGGCCTTTCGAGAGCGCTGACAATCGAGGAACGGCGCCCGCCACCCACACGGGAGTGCGGGCGCCGTCGCGTCCGGCCACCACAGCCGGGGACGCTGCGCCCGCTACGGACGGGCGGCGTAGACGGCTCGGGCCCGGTACCGGATGGGCCGTTCCTCGAGCTCCTCGAGGTAGTGCGCCGTCCACCCCGCCACGCGGGCGATGGTGAAGATGGTCCGGCCGGCGTCCTCGGCCATGCCGCCGGCGCGGGTGAGGGCGCCCAGGCCCAGGTCCACGTTGGGGCCGGGGATGGCGCGATCGGCCGCCAATGCCAGCAGCGCCTCGAGGACCGAGCGACGCTGCGCACTCCACAGGTCGTCGACGAGGCCCTTGAGGACCGTGAAGCGAGGGTCGTCTCCCTGGTAGACGGAGTGGCCGAAGCCCGGCAGCCGGTGCTGCCACCGCAGGGTCTCGTCGAGGGCACGCTCGGGGCCGAGTTCCTCGGCGTCGCGCACCAGGCCGTAGGCGAGCTGCGACGCTCCCCCGTGCAGGGGCCCCGCCACCACCCCCAGGCCGGCCAGCAGGGCGTCGTAGAGATTGGCTCGCGCCGACGCCGCCACCCGGACGGCCACGGTCGAGGTGGCCAGCTCGTGGTCGGCGAGGAGGATCAGCGCCGCATTCACGGCTCGGACCAGATCGGCGTTCGGCTCGGGGGCCAGCCGGGCCGTGAGCGCGCCCGCCACGGTGTGCTCCCAGCGCTTCGTGCCCAGCACGAGCGGTGGGGTGGGCGCCGTCGAGAGGGGGGGGCCGGGGAGGACGTCGATCATCGTCGCCACCAGGCGACGGGCCACCCCCACCACCGAGGTGGGTCGCAGGTCGGAGCGCAGTGGATCGCCGGCACCGGCCATGACCACCGCCCATCGCAGGCGGTCCGAGGCACCGAGCCCAACCGGAGGTTGCAACGCGAACGGCTCCCAGGCGACGTCGGTTGCCTCGCCTCGCCACAGCAGGTCGGCGGCCTGCTCGTACGGCACGGTGGTGGCGAGAGCGATGGCCGGGGTGCCCCGGTACACAGGGCCGTCGTCGCGCAGCTGCGTGGTGGAGGTCGTCACCGTGGCCAGCCGCGTCTCGGTGGTCTTGCCCCCCCGGGAACGCTTGGCCAGCGCCTCGACGTCCTCGGACGCGAACAGGCTTCGGCGGCCCTGGGGGGCGGGGTGCGACACCAGCAGGCCCCGGCTGACATAGGCGTACAGGGTCGGGAGCTTCACCCCCAACCGCCGGGCCGCCTCGGCGCTCTCGAGCATCCGGGTCACGGGGCGATCCTAGGGCTTGACATTGAGTTGATCAACATTTACTCCAGGATGGCGAAGGGGCATCATGAAGGTGGCCCGCCGAGTCGGCGGGACCCGTCGTCCCAGGATCGGAGCCCGCCCATGGCGACCGTCGTCCGTGATCTCATGTCGGCCCCCGTGGTGACGTGCGAGGCCGGCACCTCCTTGGCCGACGCCGCTCTCACCATGCGCGACGCCGGCATCGGATCGGTCGTCGTCACCGAGCGGGGCAAGGTCGCCGGCATCCTGACCGAGCGCGACCTGCTGCGCGCCGCCGCCGCCGCGACCTCGGCGAGCGCCGAGTCCGTCGAGCTGTGGATGACGGCCAACCCCGACGTGCTCGGCCCCGACGAAGAGGTCGATGCCGCCTGGACCAGCCTGGCGCACCATCAATACCGGCACCTCCCCGTGGTCGAGGATCACGAGCTCGTCGGGGTGGTGTCGCTGCGGGACCTCATGGGGGTGGCGCGCCTGCGCCCGCCCGACGAGCACGGGACCGAGATCCCCGCCGGGCTCGAGGGCGTGGTGGCGGCGGAGACCGCACTCGGTGACGTCCGGGGTGAGGAGGGGTTCTTCCACTACCGCCAGTACTCGGCCGTGGACCTGGCGGCGAGGCGATCCCTCGAGGACGTCTGGTACCTGCTGCTCCAAGGAGAGCTGCCCGATGCCGATCGGGGCCGGCGCTTCGCGGCCGAGGTGGCGGAGCTACGCGCCCTGCCCCCCGGGTTGGCGACCATGTTGCCCGAGGTGGCGAGGCGGGGATCACCTTTCGAGGTGCTGCGCACGGCGGTGTCGCTCCTCGGGGCCGAGCTGGGCTGGCGCCCCACCCATGACATCGACGGTGCCGAGCTGCGGGCCCAGACCCTGCGGTTGTGCTCGGTGGTCCCGACCATCATGGCGGCCGCCTACAACCTCGGGGAAGGTCGGCCCGTGGTCGAACCACGCCCCGACCTCGCCAGCGCGGCGAACTACCTGTGGATGGTGACCGGCACGGAGCCCACCGATCGCTACGCCCGCGCTGTCGAGCAGTACCAGATCCTGACCATCGACCACGGCTTCAACGCGTCGACCTTCACGGCCCGGGTGATCACCTCCACCGGAGCCGACCTGGCGGCGGCGGTGTGCGGGGCCATCGGCGCCTTGTCGGGGCCGCTGCACGGGGGTGCTCCCAGTCGGGCCCTGGCCATGCTCGACGACATCGGCACGGCCGAGCGGGCCGAGCCGTGGCTGCGTGACGCCGTCGAGCGCGGCGACCGCGTCATGGGATTCGGCCATCGCGTGTACAAGACCGACGATCCCCGCTCACTGTTCCTGCGCGACGTGGCGGGGGCGCTGGGGGGGCCGCTGGTGGAACTGGCCGCCCGGGTGGAGCGCACGGCCGTCGACGTCCTGGCCGAGATGAAGCCGGGACGCCGGCTGTTCACCAACGTGGAGTTCTACGCCGGGGTGGTCATGTTCAGCTGTGGGCTCCCCCGCCAGATGTTCACGCCGACGTTCGCGGCGGGACGGACCATCGGCTGGTCGGCGCACGTGATCGAACAGGCCGCCCACAACCGGCTGATCCGTCCGTCGGCCCGCTACACGGGGCCGCCGCCTCCGGTCCCGGTCCCCGGTCCCTGACGCCGGTCCCGACGAGCGACACCCCGGACGCGCCGAGCGGGCGCTCTCGGCCCCTCAGTCGATGTCCGGCCCTTCCTCGTCGGTGTCGTCGCGGTCCGCCTGGGGTTCGAATTGGGTGGTGTAGAGCTCGGAGTAGAGCCCTCCGGCGGCGAGGAGTTGGTCGTGTCGGCCGCGTTCGACGATCCTCCCCTCCTCGATGACCAGGATGACGTCCGCTTCACGCACCGTCGAGAGCCGGTGGGCGATGACCAGCGAGGTGCGCCCCGACAGGGCGGTCTTCAGCGCCTGTTGCACGGCGACCTCGGACTCCGAGTCCAGATGGGCGGTGGCCTCGTCGAGGACGACGATGTCGGGCGCTTTGAGCAGCAGGCGGGCGATGGCGATGCGCTGCTTCTCGCCCCCCGAGAGCCGGTAGCCGCGATCGCCGACCAGGGTGTCGAGCCCGTCGGGCAGTGATTCGACCAGCGGCAGGATGTGGGCGGCGTGCAGCGCCTCGGTGAGCTCGGCATCGGTGGCGTCGGGCTTGGCGTAGCGCAGGTTGCCCCGGATGGACTCGTGGAAGAGATGCGCGTCCTGGGTCACCACCCCCACGATCGCCCCGATCGACTCCAGTGTGGCGTCGCGGACGTCGGTCCCGTTGATACGCACGGCCCCGCCCCGCACGTCGTACAGCCTCGGCACCAGATGGCTGATGGTCGTCTTCCCTGCGCCGGACGGGCCCACCAGCGCCACGAGTTGTCCGGGCTCAGCCCGGAACGAGACGTCGAAGAGCACGGGCTGCGACACGGTTCGTTCCAGGACGGCGACCGACTCCAGAGAGGCCAGCGACACCTCCTCGGCGCTCGGGTAGCCGAAGTCGACATGGTCGAATTCGATGAGGGCGGGGCCGCGGGGGATGGGCGTGGCATCGGGCTTGTCGTCGATCATGGGCGGCAGGTCGAGGACCTCGAACACCCGGTCGAACGACACCAGGGCCGTCATGACGTCGAGCTGCACATTGGATAGCGCCGTCAACGGACCGTACAGGCGAGCCAGGTACGCGGTCAGCGCCACCACCGTCCCGATCATGAGCGTGCCGCGCTCCGCCAGCACGCCTCCCCAGCCGTACACGAGGGCCGTGGCCAGTGACGCCGTCAGGAGCAGGGCGGCCATGAACACCCGTGTGTACATGGCCTGGGTGATTCCGATGTCGCGGACGCGGCCCGCCTTCTTCGAAAAACCCTTGACCTCGTCGTTGGGATGTCCGAACAGCTTCACCAGCAGGGCGCCGGCCACGTTGAAGCGCTCGGTCATGGTGTTGGTCATCTGGGCATTCAGTGTGTACGACTCACGGGTGATGTCGGCCAGACGCCGGCCCACGAAACGGGCCGGAATCAAGAAGATCGGCAAGAGCGCCAATGCCACCAGGGTGATCGGCCATGACAGCCAGAACATGGCCGCCAGGGTGATGGCCACTCCGATGACGTTGCTCACCACCGAGGAGAACGTGTCGGTGAAGGCCTGCTGGGCCCCGAGCACGTCGTTGTTCAATCTCGACACCAGCGCCCCGGTCTGGGTGCGGGTGAAGAAGGCGATGGGCATCTTCTGGATGTGCCCGAACACCTTGGTCCGCATGTCGAAGATCAGTCCCTCACCGATGCGCGCCGAGACCCAGCGCTGCCACAGGGACAACACCGCGTCGAGCACTGCCAGCCCCGCCACGATGAGAGCGAGCTCGACGATGAGGCCGGACCGGTGCTTCGCGATCCCGGTGTCGATGATCGACCGGTAGATGAGCGGGTTGGCGGCGCCGATGACGGCGTCGACGATGATGAGCACCAGGAAGACCCCCAGCGCCTTGCGGTAGGGCTGGGCAAAGCCGGCGATGCGACGCACGATCCCCTTGGGGAGCTGCTGCTGCATCACGGAGTTGTCGCGCCGCAGGGATCGCATGAGGCCGAAGCCCACGCCACCGTGTCCCCCCCCGCCCATGCCCATTCCCATGCTCATCGGTCCCCCTGGCCTGGCGACTGGGTCCGCGTCGATCCAGTGGGCCCGGTCGACGTAGTCGGCCCTGAGCAACTCACACACGAGCCCCGGGCACACAAGGCGCCGAGCAGGTCGTGCAGCTGATGACGCTGGGTGTGGTCGAGGCCCCCGAAGACCTCGTCGGCGCTGTCGCGTCGTGCCGTCTCGAGACGGTCGAGCAGGAGCCGGCCATCGTCGCTGAGCGCCACGTGCACCGATCGCCGGTCACCGGGATCGGCGTGGCGGGCGACGAGACCCGCCGCTTCGAGGGCGTCGACCATGGTCGTGACCGAGCGGGGGACCACGTCGAGTTGGGCGGCGAGGTCGGCCATGCGCAGGGGTCGGTCGTCGGCGGCGACCAGCCGCAGCACCCGGGCCTGGGCGTAGGTGACACCCAGCGGGGCGAGCTGCACGATCGACCCCCGGCGCAGCCGGCGGGCGGTGTGGGTGAGCAGCTCGGCGAGCTCGAGGGTGGAGTCGAGCCGGGGTCGGGCCCCAGCGGTGCGGGTGTGGGGCGGCACGAATGTTCCCTTCCGGCGGCACTCGAGCCGCCAGATAGTGAGTATAGCTCGTTATGAGGTTGACTCATTATCTGAGGGCGGGGTCGGGGGAAAAGAAAGCGGAACAATCGGCCGGGCGGTGTCGATTTCGCCGCCCCTTGTTCGACGGACCGTTCACCGAGGCCAAGGAAGTGGTCGGCGGCTACTGGCTGATCGAGGTGAAGTCGAAGGAAGAGGCGGTGGAGTGGGCCAAGCGTGAGCCGTTGCGCCGACGGCCCCGTGGTCGAGGTCCGGCAGGTCTTCGAGATGGACGACTTCCCTTCCGCAACAGCCGCCAGGGCACGCTGCTGCTCGGGCGCGCCGCCGCGTCCAGGTTCAGAGGATCCCTCTGACGAAGGCGGCCTGCCCGGCATGTTGCAGCACGTCGGCGATGACGCTCACGAGGCGCACGCCCATGGTGACCGGCGGGTCCCAGTGCTCGTCCACGATGCGGTCGAGATCGGCGTCGACGAGTGTCCCGACGATCTCCAGGGTGCCGGCGCAGACGGCGTCGTGGTAGCCGAGCAGCAGCTCGGCGCCAGCCTTGACGGCGGCGACCTCGTCGGGCCCGTGGCCGTAGCCGGTGTCCTCGACGGCGAAGGGGAGCGCAAACCGTTGCGCCCACCCCATCGACGTCCAGACCTGCTCCGCCCCCACGGCGCCGACCACGTGGTCGTCTTGGACCCGGGTCAGGTGCCAGACCAACCAGGCGATCGAGTTCGCCGAGCCGCCCACGCGTGTCGACAGCTCCTCGGGTGTCGACCCATCGACGACGTCGTGCACGATGTCGCGCACCCTCCCGAACACGTCCTGGAGCATCTCGGCGATGGTCATCTTGTTCCTCCCGGTCAATGCACCGTACGCCACCGGCCCGGCCGCTCAGCGCCCGATCAGACCGGCCAGGAGCTCGATGGTGGGGTTCTCGTGGGTGAGCCAACTGTCGTCGACACCGAGGCGGGCCAGCAACCGCGCCGCGCGCACCAGGATGGCCCCGCTGCGCAGCGCGGCGAAGGCCTCGTACCAGTGCAGGTCGGCGACGGGCCGACCCAGGCGGGCCTCGTAGGCGGCGATGGTGCCGGCGCGTCCGGGGAACCCGGGGAGGTCCCCGCCGCAGCGGTCGACGGCCATGTCGTGCAGGACGACGAACCAGGCCAGGTCGACCTCGGCCGGCCCGATCGACGCCATCTCGAAGTCGAGCACGGCGGACACACCCAGGTCCTCGCCCACGAGCACATTGCCGAGCTGGACGTCGCCCCACAACAGCGAGGCGGGTGGCTCGTGGGGCGGGAGGTTGGCGCCACACCACTGCACCCCCTCGTCGAAGACGGCCGGCACGGTGTCCTCGCCCGCCCAGGCCAGGTAGCGGGCCCAGTGCTCGACCTCCCCGGCCAGCCATCCCGGGCCAGGCGCGGCTTCGACCGAGGACGGCGACTCGACCGCGGCTGCGGCCTCGACGGAGGGCGCGGGGCCGCCACCGATGCGTGTCGACAGGACGGTGGCGATGTCGAGGGACTCCCAGTCGAGCCGATGGATCCGGGCCAACGCGTCGACGACCTCCCGGTGCAGTCGCGCCTGGCCCTCGGGGGCGGCGTCGGCCAGCCATCCCGTGCGCAGGTAGGGCTTGTCGGCCCGCACCACGCGGCCCGCCACCCGAGGCATCACCAGGAAGGGCGCGCCCACCCAGGAGGGGTCCTCCTCGACGGCCAGGGGTGCCACCGCCGGTACGCCGGCTCGGGCCAGGACCGACTGCAGGCGACCCTGCATGGCCAGGTCGTAGTGGGGGAACAGTCCCTCGCCGTTGGGTGGCAGGCGCACGACCCACGAGCCGTGCTCGGTCGGCGCGCCGGGTCCTGATCCGGGGCGCCAGTCCGCCTCCACGAAGATGGTCTCGCTCGAGAGCCCCGTGGCCGGTTGGGCCACGGGGGCCAGATCCACGTCGCGCCACTCGGGCCGCCACCACCGCACCCACCGGGTGAGCCCGTCGCGCACCGCTTCGAGATCGCGTGGCTCGGAGATCCCCATGGGAGCCCTCAAACTATCGTCGGGCCGATGACGACGGTGGCCGACCTGGTGCTGGAGCGCGCCGAGGACGACCACACGGGTCTGCGCTTCGAGGACGCCTCGTGGACCTGGCGTGAGGTCGTGGCGCAGTGTGCGCTCCGGGCCGGCATGCTCCGATCCCTGCGCCGGGAGGGCCCGTTCCATGTGGGGGTGCTCCTCGAGAACGTCCCCGAGTACCTCTTTCTCCTCGGGGGTGCGGCTCTGGCCGGCGCCACCATCGTGGGGATCAACCCCACCCGGCGCGGGGCCGAGTTGGCGCGCGACGTGGCGCACGCCGACTGTCAGCTCATCGTCACCGACGTCGCCCAGGGTGCGCTGCTCGACGGGCTCGACACCGGCGTGGAGGCGGCCCGGGTGCTGCGCTGCGACGCCCCCGTCTATCCGCCCGCATCCGCTGACGCCCCGGTCGCCGACGCCCCGATCGCCGAGTCGTCGGTCGCGGACTCCCCGGTCGCGGGGTCGTCGGCCGCACCGCAGCCCGACACCCTGTACCTGCTGCTGTTCACGTCGGGCTCGACGGGGGCGCCCAAAGCGGTGCGCGTCAGCCAGGGCCGGATGGCGAGCCAGGCGAGCGTGATGGCGGGCGGTTCGGGGTTCGGCCCCGACGACGTCATGTACTGCGCCATGCCCATGTTCCACGGCAACGCCCTCAACACCTGTGTGGTGCCGGCCATCGCCGCCGGGGCGGTGCTCGTCCTGCGCCGACGGTTCTCGGCCTCGGGCTTCCTCCCCGACGTCCGGCACTACGGCGTGACCTATTTCAATTACGTGGGACGGGCCCTGGCCTATGTGCTCGCCACACCCCCGCAGGCCGACGACGCCGAGAACACCCTGCGCTTCGGCTTCGGCACCGACGGCTCACCCCAGGACATCGCGACGTTCAAGCGGCGCTTCGCTTGTCCCATCGTCGAGGGCTACGGGTCGAGTGAGGGGGCCATCTCGATGTCGCGGGTCCCGGGCACGCCGCGCCAGGCCATGGGAAAACCCCCGCCGGGCACCGACGTGGTGATCATCGACCCCTCCACCGCCACGGAGTGCCCGACGGCCGACTTCGACGCCGACGGCAAGCTGCGCAACGCGTCGGAGGCGATCGGGGAGATCGTGAGCCGCGACGGGGTGGCGCGCTTCGAGGGCTACTACGCCAATGACGAGGCGGACGCCGAGCGCACCCGCCGGGGCTGGTTCTGGTCGGGAGATCTCGGCTATCGCGACGGGGACGGGTTCTTCTACTTCGCGGGCCGCATGGCGGACTGGCTGCGCGTCGACGGCGAGAACTTCGCGGCGGCCCCGCTGGAACGGATCCTTAGCCGTTTCCCCGGTGTGGTCACCGCCGTGGTCCTCCCCGTCCCCGACCCCCGCACCGGCGACCAGGCGCTGGCCGCGCTCGAGCTGGCCGATGCCGCCACGTTCGACCCCGACACCTTCGGGGAATTCCTCGGGGTCCAGAGCGACCTGGGGACGAAATGGGCCCCGCGTTTCGTGCGCATCACCGAGCGCATCCCGCTCACCGGCTCCGGCAAGGTCGACAAGCGCCCCCTGCGACGCCAGTACTGGAACACCTCGGATCCCGTGTGGTGGCGTCCCGTCGCGTCCCGGGGGGACGGACCCTCGGCCTATCGCCGCTTGACGCCCGACGACGTCGAGGCGCTCGAGGCCGAATTCGAGGAGCACGGCCGCAGGGGCCTGCTCGACATGTGAGGGTGACGCCCCGTGGTAGCTGACGGTGTCAATGCAGAGGGCGCGGACATGAAGGGTCGCACCGTGCTCGTCACCGGGGCCAACAGCGGGATCGGCCGCGCCACAGCCATCGAGCTCGCCCGACGGGGGGCGCGTGTGCACATTGCCTGTCGCTCCCCGGATCGGGCCCGGCCTGTGCTCGACCACATTTCCGCCACCTACGGGCCCCAGGCGGCGAGCTTCCTGGCGCTGGACCTTTCGGACCTGGCCTCGGTGCGTGCCGCCGCGGCCGCCTATGTCGCCACGGGCGAGCCCCTGCACGTGCTGATCGACAACGCCGGGGTCGCCGGCCAGCGGGGGGTCACCTCAGACGGCTTCGAGGTGGCATTCGGGGTCAACCATCTGGGCCACTTCCTGTTCACGACGCTGCTGCTCGACACCCTGGTGGCCAGCGCTCCGGCCCGGGTGGTGGTGGTGGCGAGCGACGCCCATTACCAGGCGCCCGGGGTCGACTTCGACGCCGTGCGCCGCCGCACCTCGAGCCTGACCGCGCTCAAGGAGTACGGCGTGTCCAAGTTGTGCAACGTGCTCTTCGCCCAGGAGCTGGCCCGCCGCACCAGCACCGGTGGCGGGACCGGTCCGGTCACCACCTACGCGTTGCACCCCGGGGTCATCGCGTCCGACATCTGGCGGCGCCTGCCCTGGCCCCTCGAGCCGCTGGCAAGGTGTTCATGAAGTCCACCGAGGAAGGGTCGCGTACGCCCGTGTATTGCGCTGCTGATCCCGGGCTCGACGGTGTCAGTGGTCGCTACTACGACGAGTGCGCCGAGCGCGCCCCGTCGGCGCGGGCTACCCCCGAACTGGCGGCGGAGTTGTGGGAGCGCAGCGCCGCTTGGACCGCCGCCTGACCGCTTTCTCCGGGCGGGGGCGGGTGGCCTACTGTGGGCGCGGACGAGGAGGACGCTCATGGGACTCATGGACAAGGTCAAGGCACAGGCGACGCAGCTGGCCGACAAGGCCCAACAGGCGGGGCAGATGGGCCAGGCCAAGCTGGCCGACATCCAGGCCAAGCGCAAGGGCGACGCTCTGCTGCTCGAGCTGGGGGGCATCACCTACTCCCAGCACATGGGGCGCGCCGACGCCGCTGCCCCGGCTCGGGTCACCGAGATCATCGGCCTGGTCCAGGCCTTCGAGGCCGAGCACGGGCCGATCCAGGTGACTTCGGCCAGCGCCGCGGTGGCCGAGACGACCGGTGTCGTGGACCCCGGTGCCACCGTCCCGAGCGCCGCCCCCCCGATCCCGACGGCCACCACGGCTCCTCCCATCCCGACCCCGACGTCGGCCCCGCCGCCCGCCGCCGCCGGTCCTCTCCCCCAGGCGCAGTACGGCACGGGCGAAAGCTGAGGCCGGTCCTTGGGTTGGGAGTTCTCCACCGATCCCGAGTTCCAGGCCAAGCTCGACTGGACCGACACCTTCGTCCGTGACGAGGTCGAGCCGTTGGACCTGTTGTGGGGCGACCGCACCTTTCATCCGCTCGACGACAGGCTCCGCACCATCGTCGACCCCCTGAAGCAACGGGTCCGCGACCAGAAACTGTGGGCTTGTCACCTCGGTCCCGAGCTCGGGGGCGAGGGCTATGGCCAGGTGAAGCTGTCGCTCATGAACGAGATCCTGGGCCGCAGCCGGTGGGCGCCCATCATCTTCGGGTGCCAGGCACCGGACACCGGCAACGCCGAGATCATCGCCCACTACGGCACCGACGAGCAGAAAGAGCGCTACCTGCGGCCCCTGCTCGACGGGGAGATCTTCTCGTCGTACTCCATGACCGAGCCCCAGGGTGGGTCCGACCCCACCCGGTTCGAGACCCGGGCCCGCCGTGACGGGGACGAATGGGTCATCGACGGATGGAAGTTCTTCTCGTCCAACGCCAGGACGTCGGCCTTTCTCATCGTGATGGCCGTGACCGATCCCGACGTGAGCGCGTACCAGGGGATGTCGATGTTCCTCGTGCCCACCGACACTCCCGGGGTCGACATCGTCCGCAACATCGGGCTCATGGGCGAGCACTTCGGCGACGGCCACGAGGGGATGCACGCCCTGATCCATTACAACGAGGTGCGGGTGCCGGCCCACAGCCTGCTGGGTGGGGAGGGCCAGGCCTTCGCCATCGCCCAGACCCGGCTCGGGGGCGGGCGCATCCATCACGCCATGCGGACGGTGGGGGTGTGCCAGAAGGCGATCGACATGATGTGTGAGCGGGCCCTGTCGCGCCACACCCAGGGCAGCATCCTGGCCGACAAGCAGACCGTGCAGAACTACATCGCCGACTCCTACGCCCAACTCATGCAATTCCGCCTCTTCGTCTTGTACGTGGCATGGGAGATCGACCAGTTCAAGGACTACCGCAAGGTCCGCCACGACATCGCCGCCGTCAAGGTGCTCACGGCGCAGGTGCTGCACGACATCGTGCAGCGTTCCATCCAGGTCCATGGCGCTCTCGGTGTCTCCAACGAGCTCCCCCTGGGTGGCTACTGGATGATGGTGCCGGTCATGGGACTCGTGGACGGCCCCAGTGAGGTGCACCGCGTCACGGTGGCGCGCCAGATCCTCAAGCGCTACAAAGCCGCACCCGGCGCCTGGCCGACCGAGCACCTGCCCGAGAAGCTCGCGGCGGCGCGGGCCAAATTCGCCGAGCACCTCGAGCACGAGGTCGCCAACCAATGACCGATTCGCTCGCCCACGCCACCGACGACCCGGGGGTCGACGACCCGGGTGTCGATGAGGAGGTCCGCACGCGGGGGCTCGTCGACCTCGATCGACTGCAGGCGTTCTTCGACGACCACGGCCTCCCCGGCGGGGGGGAGCCGGTGCAAGCCACCTTCATCACCGGCGGCGCCTCCAACGAGCTCTTCGAGATCCGACGCGGCGGGCACCGCATGGCCCTGCGCCGTCCTCCGCGCGTCGTCCCCACCGGGCGCAACGAGACCATGCTGCGCGAGTACCGACTCCTCGCCGCCCTGGCCGACACCGACGTGCCCCACGCCCGGGCCCTGGCGGTGTGCGACGACCCCTCGCTCATGGGGGGCTGTTTCTATGTGATGGAGTACGTCGAGGGCTGGTCGCCGATGGGTGGGGGGGGCTGGCCCGCACCGTTCGACGCCGAACTCGAGACGCGCCGGGGCCTGGCCTTCCAGCTCGTGGACGGCATCGCCAAGCTGGCCCGGGTGGACTGGCGGGCGCGTGGCCTCGAGGGCTTCGGGCGCCCCGACGGCTTCCACGAACGCCAGGTCGACCGGTGGATGAGCCATCTCGCCGCCGTGCAGTTCCGCGACATTCCCGGGCTCGACACCGCGGCGGCGTGGTTGCGCGCCCATCAGCCCCGGAACTACCAACCCGGCATCATGCACGGCGACTACCAATTCGCCAACGTCATGTTCCGCCACGGCGCCCCCGCTCGCCTGGCGGCGATCGTCGACTGGGAGATGGCCACGGTGGGCGACCCGCTCCTCGACCTGGGGTGGGTCATCCAGGGCTGGCTCGACGAGGACGAGGAGCGCAGCACGGGCAGCTATGTCGACTACACGGGGATGCCGTCGCGCTCCGAGCTGCTCGACTACTACGCCACCGAGAGCGGACGCGACACCGACGAGATCGACTACTACGTGATCCTGGCCCGCTTCAAGCTGGCCGTGGTCCTCGAGGCCGGGTACGCGCGGGTGGTGCAGGGCACGGCCGACAACCCCAAGATGGAGGCGTTCGGCGACGTCGTGCTCAACCTGGCCGAGCGGGCGGCGGACCTCGCCACCACCACGGCACTGCGCTGAAGGTGCCCACGCCGGTGGTGCCGGACCGTTTCGAGCTCACCGGCAAGGTGGCCATCGTGACCGGCGGCAGCCGGGGCCTGGGGCGGTCCATGGTGCTCGGGCTGGCGGCGGCGGGTGCCGACGTCGTGATCGCCAGTCGCAAGATCGACGCCTGTCGGGCCGTGGCCGACGAGGTGCAGTCCATGGGCCGCCGGGCCCTGGCCTGGTCGTGCAACGTCTCGAATTGGGACGAGCTCGAGCCGCTGGCCGACGCCGCCTACGAGACCTTCGGTCGCGTCGACGTGCTGGTCAACAACGCCGGGATGTCGCTGCTCTACGGCGACGTGACCGAGGTGACCGAGGCCATGTGGGACAAGGTGGTGAACCTCAACCTGAAGGGCGTGTTCCGCCTGACGGCGCTGGTAGGCAGCCGCATGGTGCGCGACGGGGGTGGCTCGGTCATCAACGTCTCGAGCGTGGGGTCGATCCGTCCCACTCCCCAGATCCTGCCGTATGCGGCGGCCAAGGCCGGCGTCAACACGTTGACCGAAGGCTTCGCACGCGCCCTGGGCCCGTCGGTGCGCGTCAACTGCATCATGGCGGGGCCCTTCCTCACCGACGTGACCAAGGCCTGGGACAAAGACGTGCTCGAGCACGGGCCGCAGCGCAGTGCCCTGCAGCGCTTCGGCCATCCCGACGAGGTGGTCGGTGCCGCCCTGTACTTCGCCAGTGACGCCTCGAGCTACACCACCGGACAGCTCCTGCGCGTCGACGGAGGGCTTCCCTGACTCAACGCGGCTCGTCCCGATCGTCCGCACCGGCGATCGCCTCCAGGCGTTCGAGCAGGGGCAGCTGCCCGGCCAGCAGCTTGGTGCGGGCCTGGTCCACTGTGAACCACGCCGCTTTGTCGACCTCGGGGAAGGTGCGGTGCTCGCCCGAACGAGGGGGCCACTCCATCTCGAAGACGTTGCTAGTGGTGGCGCTCGCATCGACGTCGCCGCGCACCGCCCACGCCCGCACGCGCTTTCCTCCCGCCTGACGCACCTCACCGAGGTCGAGGCGCGGCCCTGACGGCGCGCGCCGACCGAGCTCTTCGGCAAACTCCTCCTCGGCCCGTAGGGCCGGATCGTCCCCCTCGTCGTACTCGCCTTTGGGGATCGACCACGCGCCGGCGTCCTTGCGCGCCCAGAAGGGGCCACCGGGATGCACCAGGAGCACCTCGACGTCCCCATCGGCGCTCGTGCGGTAGACGAGCAGGCCGGCACTCACTCTCGGCACGTGCGCCTCACCGTCCGCTCCCGCTCCCGCTCCCGCTCCCGCTGTGGCCTTCCTGTGGAGCCCCGGGAGCACGTGCGTGATCTAAACACCACATGGCGTCGTTTCCCCACGTGAGCCAGTTGCTCGTTGCCGTCGCAAATCATACGCGACCGATGTGATTCGAAGCTCACGCAGAGCGATTGGCATGGGGTCCCCCGGTTCACTACGGTCGCCGTCGGGTGCCCTGCCGGGCGGCGGAGCAGCGGAGGAGACGGGCAGCGTCATCGTTCGCGGGCCGCGACGTCGCGCCGTGGGGCAGTCGTAGGGCAACTGACCGACGCCACACACGCACCGCGCGTACCGAAGGACCATGAGCCGCGAACCCGTCCCCATCCACGCCAACCGGGCGGCGCGACGACAGCAGGCACGTCGTCCCGCCAGCCGCAGGATCGCGCGCCTGGGCCTGGTGGTGTCGCTGCCGGGGGCGGCGGTGCTCGCCGCCACCGCCGGTCCCGCCACGGTGGCCGTGGCCGGGACGCGACACACCGATCACAGGCCTGTCGCACCCCATCCGGTCCGCAGGGAATCGCCGCTGGTGGCAATGCGCAAGATCCTCGAGACGGAGAAGGCCTCGGGAACACTGGCCAAGGCCGAGCCTGCGCCACCCCCGGCACCGGCACCGACGACCACGACCCCTCCGTCCCCGCCGCTGGCGGCAGTGGCGGCGGCTCCAGCTCCGCCTCCACCGGCCCCCGCGCCGGTGCCGCCCCCTGCCCCGGTCGTCCACGCCGCGCCCGTGGTGC
>DATCBU010000053.1:0-23905 GCA_036511675.1 Acidimicrobiales bacterium
CGAAATAATCGCGCCACGCGCAGATCTTGCCATCACGGACCTCGAATGTACCCATGACCGGCAATGCAGCAACCAGGTCTCCGACGGTGAACGTGTCGATCCGCTCGGTAAGGACGACGTTGTCACGCACGGCCAGGTGAATCGTCTCGATCACTGTGTTTGGAAACATGCCGAAGAAGCCGTCGATGAAGGCGATAGTGGCCTCGATGCCTACCGCAGGATCCATGGGAACGTTGTGGTAGACGACGTCGTCAGTGAAGAACGGACGCAGGGCCTCGGCGTCGTGCTTATGGAAGGTTTCAAGCATCTCTCGAACGACCCGTTCGGCATCCTCGGCAACTCCCATGGCTATCTCCTGGGTGGGCGGCCTGACGGGTTCAAGATAGCGGATCCCACGTCTCGATCCGACGGTGTCGGTGAGCCCAGTCTTCAAAGGGTTCTTCCGCTCCGACAGGCGGCCTCGCGTCCTCCCCAAGGCGAGCAGCTCGCAGCGTCAACTACCGTGAGGCTCCCAAGGAAAAGCCCCTTGACCACCGCCGAGATGGCGATGGTGTTCACCGGAGTGCTGAACCAGACGGTGCCGGCTCAGCGTCTATCGCTCGGGGCAGCAGAGGTGGGAGGTATCAGGTGACCCACGGGATTGCCGGAACGATGTTGCTCGATTCGGCCGTGATCGACGATCCCTATCCCTTCTACCGGCAGCTTCACTCCTTGGCACCAGTATGGGAGATCGCCGATACGGGTTTGTTCGCTATAAGCACGTTCGAGCTCGTGGCCGAGGCAGCGAGCCGCGTTGAGGACTTCTCTTCGAACATCAACTTTCTCCTCTACCGAGACGATGCCGGTCTCCCCTGCCGTCTTCCTTTCGGAGACGCCGGTGTCCAGGCGCTCGCTACCGCCGATCCGCCCACGCACTCCTTGCACCGGAGCACCGTGTTTCCTGAACTCGTCGCCACACGCATGGCTGAGCTCGAGCCCGACATCGTGGATCTCGCCCACGCCTGTGTGAAGCGAGCGCAGGAACAGGGGACCGTCGAGTTCATGAGCGAGGTCGCCAACGTAGTGCCAATCAGCATAATTAGTCGTCTCATAGGGTTTCGCGACAGCAACATCAACCAGCTCCTGACAGCGGCATTCGATTCCACAGCATTGCTCGGTTCGACCCTGGCGCTCGTTGACTTGATGGAGATCATTGGCCGCGTCGGGGATATTCAGACTTGGCTCGCCGATCAACTCTCGTGGGCTATCAACAGTCCAGATGAGAACCTTCTCGGTGCCGTCGCCCGAGGCGTGCGGGACGAGGTGTTCAGCGACGCCGAGGCCCTCGCCGTCCTGCACACGCTGTTGAGCGCGGGGGGTGAGTCCACCACGAGCCTGCTCGGCAACGCGGTACGGGTTCTTGCCGAGAACCCCGAACTTCAGGAGCAGCTCCGCCAGAACCCGGGTCGGATTCCGGTCTTCGTCGAAGAGGTGCTACGCATCGAACCGCCCTTTCGCTACCACATGCGTGTCACACCCTGGGATACGACCCTCGGTGGTGTCGACATCCCGGCCGGGTCAACTGTGTTGTTGCTGTGGGGAGCTGCCAACCGCGACGCCTCGATATTCGAGCGACCGAACGAGATCGACCTAGAGCGCCAGGTCCCGCGTCGTCATGTTGCATTCGGCCGGGGCATTCACCACTGTGTCGGAGCGCCCCTGGCCCGCATCGAAGCACGTATCGTCCTGACCGTGCTTCTCGAACGCACCATGGAGATCGCCCTTGAGGCTGGTCAAGCGCCTCAATGGGCCAACAGCCTCATGGTTCGCCGCCACGAGCGGCTGCCAGTACGGCTTGTACCTCGATGATTCGCACCCCGATGCCACAAGGACCCCACATGCAAGTTGGGTGGAGGGCACCGTTATCGGCGGTTCAGGCCGTGGCGACGATCTACCCCGTGTTCCGTGTCGAACATCTGTAGGGACTGGAATGACAGAGCCGCTCTCAACCCACTACACCACGACAGCTGAGGGGACGTATCTCGCCTACCAGGTCCCGGGAAATTGCCCCATGGACCTAGTGATTCCCATAACGGACGCCGATCCCGGTAACCGCCGGCGAGAAGCTCCAGGTCAATTGCAACATACGCCCCCCGTCTCGCTCAGGAGTTGCCCATTCTGCGCAAGGCTCCGCCTCACTTCGTGACCTGGGGAGACGGGTCCTCCGATGAGATGTGCATTTGGACTGGCGTGGACATCAGCGTCCATGCCGAAATCCCACAGCCTGCTCTGATTCGCCACCGGATCGACGCCCTGGCGTCGATGCCGACCTCGAAGCCTTATCCCTCGATCACGTTGTGCACATTCGCCACCATCGGCTCGCGCAATTCGACCCCGGCGGCGGCGAGGATCGGTAGAAGACTCGCCCCGAAGGCCTCGAAGTCCTCCTGCGACTCCCACACATCGAACACCTGGATCTCGCCGTTGGATTCGAGGGCGACGTGGAGGGTTCGACCCTTGGGGGCTCCTGCACCGGCGGCGACGAGCTGCTTGATCACCGAGTCATATTTGTCCGGAGTGAACCCACCGTGCACGATATAAAAGCCCAGTGCCATGCGAACCGACCTCCCTGGTAATTGAATGTAAGGCTGCAACCTAATACGACACGGAGGGGACCGCTACGGCCCGACCGGCGACCTGCCGGTCCCTACAGGAACTTGCGCTCGATCTCGGCAAAGAACGCCTTGGAGAGGCGCGTGAAATCCCGGGCGGTGAGATTGATGGGATCGCCGATGCGCAGCTTCAGCACCGACTCGTCAGGAATCAGCCTGATCACGGTGCTGTCACGCAGGATCCCGTTGTTGTTCATCAACGAGTCGCACAGCATTGCGACCTCGTTGAGGGGATTGCCATCCTTGCCCGCCACCATGCGGACCCTGTGGACGAAGTAGCGGTCGAGAACAATGGTCATGTTGTTGAAGAAGCGTCTCTCGAAGGCCTCGAGGGCGGCAGCTCCCTTCTTGTCCTTCGTGGCGCTTTCAACACCCTTCACGAGGGCGGTGTAGGCGGCGAGCTGCTGTCTGACCGCGCTCTTGCAGTTGTCCAGCTCTTCGTGGGCATAGCTGTTGCGACCGAGCATAGAACGACAATCCCTTCGTCGTGGTCCGGTGAGGTCGGCACCCTACAGCGAGACCGATCGATCCAGAGACGAACGGGGCGCGCCGAAATCGTCAGGCTCAACGCATGAATCGCGTGACCCGACCCTGGCCCGTTGTGAGACCGTCAGACCGTGACCAGTGGCTCATAGTGCTCCACGTTCGGGAACGGGTCGTAAAAGTGATGCAGAAGTCGGCGCCACTCCTGGTACTCCCCCGATCCCCGAAAACCTTCGGTGTGGTCCTCGAGCCGGTCCCATTCCACCAGGAACAGATAACGCGACGGGCTCTCGAGACACCGGTCCAGTCGCAACGACCTGAACCCCGGCATCGAGGAGACGATGCCCTTGGCCACCTCGAACGCCTCTTCGAAGCGTTGCTCTTCCCCCGTTCTCACATCGAGACAGGCGTGTTCGAGAATCATGTCCCCATCCTGCCCCAAGGCGCGCCATCGGGCACCTCGGCGTTCGAGCTCTCGATGAGCACGCACCACCACCATGTCGACGACGAACGAACGGTGCCTGCTTCAGGGCCTTCGGACCCACCACATGTGACCCCGGCGGGAAGGGCCCCGATCACCGGTGCGGTGTGTGGGCACTGGCCCAGCACCGATGGCCTCGGCGGCGCTGTCCCGTAGTCTCTCCGGATCATGTCCGTAGGCATCCTGGGTCGAGCACGCCGGGGGAAGATGCGACGCACGTCCTTGCTGGCGGCGACCCTGGCCGTCCTGGCCATCCTGGCCACCGGGTGTTCCACCTCGACGACGGTGGCCCCCCCGGGCTACGCCCATGCCGGGCCCTATGCGGTGGGAGCGACCACCCTCGATCTCGGCAGTGCCGGCCCGAAACTCGGGGAACGGCTGGCGACGGTGTTCTACCCCGCCGACGCCTCGAGGCTCGGCGGACACCCCCTCTTCAGCTACCAGATCGAGGCGCCGCTGCCAGCCGTGCTCCGGGCCATCGTTCCGCCCAAGTACAACAGCACCACGGTCGTCGACGCCCATGTGGGAGCGCCGGGCTCTCCTCACGGGCCGTTCCCGATCGTGCTCTTCAGCCACGGTTTCGCCGCTTCCCGGCTCTATTACTCTCACCTTCTCGTCGGGATCGCCTCGTGGGGGTTCGTGGTGGTCTCAGCCGACTACCTCGAGCGCGGGCTTCTGGCCCAGGCCACGCACCCCGATGTGCCGAGCACCCCCGCCCGAGACCTCGAGACCATGTTCTCCTCGCTCGCCGCCACCGAGAAGGCCTCGGCGCAGCGCAGCTCCTCGCTCTACCGCCTCGCCGATCCCCACCAGGTGGCCGCGGTCGGCCATTCCGCCGGCGGCCAGACCGCGTTCGACGCTTTGAAGGACCCCCGGGTCAAAGTGGCCGTGGGATGGGCACCGGTGGGACCGTCGGGTCCACCGTCGCACAAGCCGGCGATGATCATCGGCGCTCGGGGTGACATCGCCCTCACCCCGTCGACGCTCACCCACGAATTCAAGACGTTCCCGGGACCGACGCAATTCGTGGAGATCTCCGGCGAGGGCCATAACACCTACACCGATATCTGCACGGCCATCCGCGGCGGAACGGGTGGGCTCGTGGGCTTCGCCGAGACGGTCCACCTGGTCAGCCCCGAGCTGGCCAAGCTGGGCAACAACGGCTGTAACCCCAACGACATTCCCCCGCAGCGCTTCCGGCCGATCGTGCAGTACTACACCGTGGCCGAGCTGCGTGCCGGGCTCGGGCTCGACAAAACCTCCGCCGGCCTGGCCGCGGCCTTGCCCAAGCAGTTCCCCGGCTTCGTCATCACCTACCGGCACCACAGTTGACCTACTGAGTCGGGACGTCACCACCATGAGCAAAGAACGGCTCGAGGCCTTCAGCGACGGTGTCTTCGCCATCGCCATCACCTTGCTGGTCCTCACCATCGGGCAACCCACCAAGTACACCGATCTCGCCCACCAATTGGGATTGCGGTGGCCGTCGCTGGCCGCCTACGTCGTCAGCTTCATCGTGATCGGGATCATGTGGTTGAACCACCACACCATCTTCACCCACCTCGACCACATCGATCGCGGCCTGTTCTACCTGAACCTCCTCCTCCTCATGACGATCGTCTTCATCCCCTATCCGACCGGCGTACTCGGCGAGGCCTTGCGACGCGGGGTGGGGGCCCGCACCGCCGCCGTCTTCTACACCGCCATCATGGCCATCAACGCCTCTGTATGGGCCGCCCTGTGGTTGTATGCCTCTGTGGGCCGCCGGTTGCTGCGCGCCGAATTCCCCGAGGCCCAACGGTCCATGGCCACGGTCCTGTTCATCGCCGGGGCCTTCGTCTACACGGCCTCGATCGGTGTGGCGTTCATCAACGCGTATCTCACTCTCGCCGTCCAGGGCGTCCTGGCGCTGTACTACGCCCTCGACCCCATCGCCCGGCGGACCCGGCGCCAACAGGTCGCGTCGCCATGAAGTCCCGCCCACCGAATCGCTACGAGCTGCTCACCTGTGGCTGGATGGGTCACATCCTGGTGGGGACCGACGCCGCCGAGGTGTCCGACGCCGACCCCGTGCTCCTACGCGAGTACGGCGGGCTGCGGTGGCACCACTGCCTCCGTTGCGAAAGCTGGGTCCCCCGACCCCCACCACAGCATCCGACCCGCCAGCACGTCCCGGTCCGCGACGACGTCGAGCTGCCTCTGCGGGGCCCCCTGTTGCGCGACCGCTATGTGCTCCGGCTCATCGCCCTCGACCGCGCCGTGCACGTCGTCCTGTTGGCGTCGCTCGCCTTCGTCATCTTCTTCTTCGTGGGAAACCACGCCGCCCTCCAGCGCGACTACAACCAGATCATCCAGGCGTTCGGCGGCCCGTCGAAAGCCCATCCCTTCCTGGGGCGCTTCCGGCACTACTTCACCATCACGCCCCGGCATCTCGACGAGGCCGGGGCGGGCGTGGCCGCCTTCGCCGCCCTCGAGGCGGTCGAGATGGTCGGCTTGTGGTTCGCCAAGCGGTGGGCGGAGTACCTCACGTTCATCGCCACCGCCGCCCTCCTGCCGTTGGAGGTCTACGAGCTGACCTCGGGCGTCAGTGTGCTGAAGCTCGTGACCTTCGTGATCAATCTCGCCATCGCTCTC
Source organism: Acidimicrobiales bacterium (assembly GCA_036511675.1). Lineage (GTDB taxonomy): Bacteria > Actinomycetota > Acidimicrobiia > Acidimicrobiales > UBA8190 > Chersky-840. The sequence continues at coordinate 6,250 of DATCBU010000053.1, forward strand.
TACCTGTTGTGGGCCAAGCGCTTGTTCGGGCTCCACGGCGGGGGCCGGGCCGAAGAACAACGCCGTCGTGCCGCCAGTGACTGGGGACCTCTCGAAGCGGGCCTGTGATGACAAGTCCCCGTTGCAACTCGGTCCCTTGTTGTACAAGATACCGCTCCGGGCGGCCGGCGCAAGGGGTGGAGCGTGCCTGGGGGCGGGCAACCACGACGCGTTACGGGGCGTTCACAACCCCGAAACGGAGGCGACACACGGCGCTGGCAGGGTGTCGGTGTTTGACGTGCTCGAATGCACGCCTGACGTTCAGCCGACCGCGGGAGGACCCAACGCCATGAGCTACCAGGCCGAATACATCTGGATCGACGGGACCGAGCCGTCCCCGCTCCTCCGGAGCAAGACCCGGATCGTCGCCGACGGCAAGGAACCCGGCATCTGGGGCTTCGACGGCTCGAGCACCAACCAGGCGTCGGGGGACGACTCGGACTGCGTCCTGCGCCCGGTCTTCAGCTGCCCCGACCCCCTGCGCGGCGCCAACGACAAGCTCGTCATGTGCGAGGTCCTGCTCACCGACTTCACCCCGCATCCCACCAACACCCGGGCCGCCTGTGCCGCCGCGGCCGAGAAGTACGCAGACCAGGAGCCGTGGTTCGGCATCGAGCAGGAGTACACCTTCTTGGAGGCGGGGCGCCCCCTGGGTTGGCCCGCCAAGGGGTTCCCGGCGCCGCAGGGGCCGTACTACTGCGGTGTGGGCGGCGACAAGATGCCGGGGCGCGACATCGTCGAGCGCCACACCTTGGCGTGCATGGACGCGGGGCTCGGCATCGAGGGCACCAACGCCGAGGTGATGATGGGCCAGTGGGAGTTCCAGATCGGCGTCCTGCCACCCCCCATGATCGGGGACCAGCTCTGGGTGGCGCGCTGGCTGCTGTTCCGCATCGCCGAGGACTTCGGGGTCTTCGCCACCCTCGAGCCCAAGCCCGTACTGGGCGACTGGAACGGGGCGGGCGCCCACACCAACTTCTCCACCAAGGCCATGCGCGAGGAAGGTGGGTGGGACGCCATCATCGCCGGCTGCGAAGCCCTGGGGAAGAACATCGACGAGCACGTGAAGAACTACGGCGTGGGCATCACCGAGCGCTTGACCGGGGCCCATGAGACCGCCCACTGGTCGACGTTCACCTACGGCACCTCCGACCGTGGCGCCTCGGTCCGGATCCCGTGGGCCGTGGCCCAGGACAAGAAGGGTTGGCTCGAGGACCGTCGCCCCAACGCCAACATGGACCCCTATGTGGTGAGCGGGTTGGTGGTCAACACGATCTGCGGAGCCGCCGTCTGATCCTGCGTGGTGGTCTGCGACGGGTCGGTGGTGGCGGCGGACTGGTCACGCCGCAGCACCCGCAGGATCTCGTCGTAGGGCCCGAGTAGATAGGCCTGGTCGCCCCCGGCGAAGCGCGTCCCCCGGCGCGGGGGGTGCTCGAGGGTGCCGTCGCCGTCGGCCCGCCGCAGGGCGATGACGCGGGTGCGCGCCGAGAGGTCCTGCATGGCGAGTCCTTCCAGCCCGCCACCGGGTGCCACCCGGGCCCGGCCCACGAGGAACGGCTGCTGGTCGACATAGAAGGTCCCCAGGACGTCGAGGCCCAGGGCGGCCCCCACGAACCACGGCGCCGCCAAGGCCGAGGTGGACCGCACGTGACGGAACCCGAAGTTCCGCTCCATCATGTGCGCCAGGTTGCGGTCGAAGACCCGCAACACCACCGGCACCGCCTCCCATCGCTCGGCCAGGGCCTCCCGCACCGACAGGCCCGTCTCGATGTTGGTCAGGTCCGCGCTGGTGAGCACGGCCACTGCCGAGGCGTCGAACAGGTTGACCATGGTGTGGGTCTGGCGCTGGGTGGCGTCGGCCACCACCACGGGGACGCCCAGGGCCCGGGCCCTTGCCAGGTACCGGTTGTTGTCGTCGCGCTCGACCACCACCACCCGCCGCCCCCTGGCCAGCAATCCCTCCACCACGCGGATCCCCACCGACCCCAGCCCGATCACTACCACGTGGCCCACCATGCCCGGCACGCGCCGGCGCCCCAGGGACTGCTCGATGCGCCGGGAGACCAAGATGTTGGTGAACAGGGCGAAGGCGGTGGTGACCAGGGTCACGCCCACCACGATGAAGGCGATGGCGAAGGCCTGGAGCCACGCGCTCTGCGCCGCGAAGGAGTAGTCGCCGAAGCCCACCGTGGCCACGGTCTCGACCGTGAAGTACACGGACTCGAGCACACCCGGATGGGCATGGGTGGCGGGGTCCACATAGGCGAGGTGCAGGACCACGGTGGCGCTCACCACCAAGCCCAGCAGGCCGACCAGCACGAACACGAGTCCCTTGGCGTTGGTCTGCATGACCCCCGCCACGCGCCGGCGGAGGGTGCGCAGCAGCGGCACCCTGAGCCGTGGGGTGCTCGAGGCCGGGGGCACGTGCACGCCGGCGCGTGCGAGCTCGTCAATGGTGCCCAACACCGCCACCCTGTCGCCTTCGACGACCGGATGGTCGCGTCCGGGGCACAGCTCCATGTCGCTGCCGTCGTCGGGCATGATCGCCACCGGCGCCAGCGTGCCGAAGTGTCCCCGGAACGTGGGGTTCATACCGCCGTGGGGGCCGGCGACGACCTGCACCACGGCGAAGCGCTCGCCGCCCAGCTCCAGCTCGTGCGACCGCAGGCCCAGACACGCTTCCACGAAAGACGGCGCGGCCAGATCGGCGACGTCGAGGACACTGCCGGAACCGGTCACCCGTTCGAGGGCACGACCCACCGACGGGTTGGCCAGCTGCACCACGAGGCGGACGTCGGGACGGAGCTCGCGCACCCGCAGGGCGATCTCGAGGGTGGCCAGCTCGTTGGTCTCGGTACAGATCACCGCCAGGGCCCGGTCCAGGCCCGCCTCGGCCAGCCCGTCGCCCAGATGGGCGCTGCGGTGCACGTGGGGGACGCCCCAGCCCTGCACCACCCGCGCCAGTCGGAGGTCGGGATCGTCGTCCACCACGACCACGGGCACGTCGCTCAGGTGCAGCTGCTCCACCGTGCGCAGCCCCGCCCCCTTGAGACCGCACACGATGACGTGCCCGCCGGCACCCCAGGCACCGGACCCGGGCAGCGCCGCGGTCACCGCATCACGGGTTCGGGTGCTGACGCCAGCCGCGCTCGAACGGCAGGCGCCATGAACGTGGCGCGATGAGGTCCTGGATGGCCGACGGCCCCCACGACCCGACCCGGTAGAGCTGGACCTCGGGAGGCGACTCGAGCAGCGGGTGCGACACCTCCCACAGCCGTTCGATCCCCTCGGCGTTGGTGAACAGGGTCTGGTCACCGCTCATGGCGTCGTGGATGAGCCGTTCGTAGGCCTCGAGCACGCTTTGGGCGTGGTCGGTCTCGTGCAAGGCGAACTGCAGGCTCAGCTTCTCCAGCTTCATGCCCGGCCCCGGTTTCTTGCCGTAGAACGACAGTGACAAGCGCGACGAGTCCGCCAGGTCGAAGGTGAGATGGTCCGGGCCGTGGGTGCCCACGCCCGAGCCCGGGGGGAACATCGACTTGGGGGGCTCTCTGAAGGCGATGGAGACGATGCGCGCCCCCTCGGCCATCTCCTTGCCGGTGCGGAGGAAGAACGGCACCCCGGCCCAGCGCCAGTTGTCGATCTCACAGCGCAAGGCAATGAACGTCTCGGTGTCGGAGTCGCGCGCAACTCCTTCGCTCCACCGGTACCCCTCGTACTGGCCCCGAACCACCTGGGCCGGGTCGATGGGGCGAAGGGACCGGAACACCTTGTTCTTCTCCTCGCTGATGGCCCGGGGCTCGAGGGCCGTGGGCGGCTCCATGGCCACGAAGGCCAGGACCTGGAAGAGATGGGTGACCACCATGTCCCGGAAAGCCCCGGTCTGCTCGTAGGTCCACCCCCGCGAGCCGATCCCCAGTGTCTCGGGGACGTCGATCTGGATGTGGTCGATGTGCTGGCGGTTCCAGATCGGCTCGAACAGCCCGTTGGCGAACCGGAAGGCCAGGATGTTCTGGGCCGCCTCTTTCCCCAAGAAGTGGTCGATCCGGTACACCTGCTCCTCGTCGAAGACCTCCTGCACCACCGCGTTGAGCCGCCGGGCACTCGGGAGGTCGGTCCCGAAGGGCTTCTCCATGATGATGCGGGCCCGCTCGGTGAGCCCGGCGTCGGCCAGGGTCTGGACCGCCACACCGGCGGCGGCCGGGGGGATGCTCAGGTAGTGCAGCCGACGCGCCTCGCCCGCCAACTCGTCCTCGGCGGCGGCCACGGCTCGGGCCAGTCCCACCGAGCCCTCGGAGCCGGACACGTAATGCAGGCACCGGCTGAAGCGGTTCCAGTCCTCGTCGGTGACCTCCCCGCGCGCGAACTCGTCACAGGCCTTGCGGGCCAGGTGGCGATATTCCTCGTCGTCGAGCTCGTCGAGGGCGGTGGCCACGATGCGGCACTCGGGAAGCAGCCGCGCCCGCGACAGATGGAACAGCCCCGGGAGGAGCTTGCGTCGGGCCAGGTCGCCGGTGCCCCCGACGAGCACGATGACGTGCGGTGCCAGGGTGTCGTGGGCCTCGGTCACCGGGGTGGGCCCATGGGAACGGGGAATCGTGTCATGGCTCTCGTTCCTCGCGGCGGCCGGCCCAGGACGGCCCCGGGCGTCCCCAGACGCATGTCCGGAGCCGACGCTACGGCGTCTTCGTGTCCGCCACGTTGCCACCGTTGGTGCATCGTGTAAACGACCCTGGTCCCGGGCGGGGCCCTGACGTCGGCCCGGCCGCGCTCAGTTGGCCGGGAACGAGGGAGGGGCGTCGGCCGGGGCGGCGCCCCAGGCCGTGTCGGGGGACCTCCCCAGGGTGAAGTCGAGCCGGGCCCCGGTGCCGAAGACGGTGGCCGGCAGCCACGGGCAGTCGTAGGGGGTCGCCGTCGGCGCCCTCGGCGTTGTCGGGGCGCCCGGCGTCGTCGTTGGGGTTGGCATCGTCGTGGCGGTCGTCGTTGCGGCGGGGGCGCTGCAGGGGTCGCCGGTCGGGACCAGCGCGGCGAGGTCGAGGCTCTGGACATAGGGGGTGGCGGGCGACGCTCCGGGCGCGTCGATGACGATGGACGCCCCGTCGCCGAGGGTCATTGTGATGTGGGGGAACAAGGGGCTCCCCAGCACCAGCTCGCCGCGGCCCGGGGTCTCGGGATAGAGGCCCATGGCCCCCCACACGTACCACGACGACATCGCCCCCAGGTCGTCGTTGCCCGGCTCCCCGTTGGGCGTGGGCCCGTACAGCGTGGTGACGATTCGCCGGACGACGTCCTGGGTGCGCCATGGCGCGCCGGCGTAGTCGTATTCCCAGGGGATCCCGAGCGACGGTTCGTCCCCGGCCCAGTCATAAGGCTGCTTGCGTCCGGCGTTGAGCTGGGTGAAGAACGTGTCGAGCTTCTTCACCACCGCACCGTTGCCGCCCAGCGCGTCGAACAGACCCCGGAGGTTCTGCGGGACGCTCCAGGTGTACTGGATGGCGTTGCCCTCTTCGAACCCGGTCTGGCCGATGCCGGGCAGGGGCGAGCGTTGGAAGGCGGGGCCGGGAGGGAACGTCCCGTCGGCCCGGCGCCCAGCCAGATAGCCGGTGGCCGGGTCCACCAGGTTCTGCCAATTCTGCGCCCGCACCGAGAAGGCCCGCGCCAGCGAGGTGTCGCCGGCGGCCTGCGCCATTTGCGAGATGGCGAAGTCGTCGATGGCGTATTCGAGGGTCTCGGACGCGCCCACCGTGTAGGGGAGCGAGGTCAGGTCGAAGGTGTCGGCGGGGACGTATCCCGTGGACAGGTAGCGGGACAGGTCCTGGCGCTCGAAGTGGTGGTCGGTGGTGAGGTCGGGGTCGGTGGCTCCCCGGACCATGTCGGCCAACGCCTGGGACACGTCGAAGCTCCGGGCCCCCAAGGCATAGGCCGACGCGATGAAGGCGTCGGCGGAATCCCCGTTCAACTGGGCGGCCTCGAGATTGGCCACGGGCCACTTGGGCAGGCCGACGCCCTGGGCGGCATCGGCGAGGAGGGAGGTCACCATGTCACTGGTGCGTTGCGGCACCAGCAGGGCCAGCAGCTGCACCTCGCTGCGGTAGATGTCCCACCCTGAGAAGTTGGCGTACTGGGTGTAGCCCTGGGCCACGTGCACCTTGTCGTCGAACCCGAGGTAGTCGCCGTTGGCGTCGTCGAAGACACTGGGCTCGAGCAACGAGTGGTAGAGCTCGGAGTAGAAGGTGCGCTCGTCCGCGCCGGAGCCGCCGTCGACCCTGATCTGTCCCAGGAGCGCGTTCCACGTGGCGTTATCGCGTCCCCGCAGGGCGCCGATATCCCAACCGGGATCCTCGGCGTCGATGTTCGACCGGGCGTCGGCGACACTCACGAACGACACCCCGACCTGCAACTGCACCACGCGCCTGGTGGCGGAGGAGCGCACGTAGGCCCCCGACTGCGCCGAGGAGCTCGTGCGGGCCCCGGCCCTCACCGTCGTGGCGTGCCAGGTCCCGAAGCTCTCGAACGGCGAGTCGAACCGGGCCACGAAGTAGAGCCGGTAGTCGCCCGAGGTGCCACAGAAATCTCCGCTCACCACCGACCCGTCCACCTCGCGGTCCCCCACCACCGTCACCGCGGAGCGCGTGGACCCCGCCGCACTGTCGGCCACCTTGAACAGCACGTTGGCGGTCCCGGTCCCGGGGAAGCTGAAACGACCCAACCCTGCCCGGGTGGTGACCGCCAGCGCCACGCGCACCGGTGGACGGCCCAAGGTGACGGCGTAGTTGCCGGGGCTCGCCTCTTCGCTCGCATGGGAGAACGGCGCGCTGGTGGCGGCGGGATCGGTCCCGATGGCCCCCACCGTGGGGAGGATGGGGATGTCGCCGTAGACGGCGCAGCCCGGACCGCTCATGTGCGTGAGGCTGAACCCGCTGATGGCGGAGTCCCGGTACGCGTACCCCCCTCCCGACGTCCGGTCCGGGGTGGTGTCGGGGCTCCACTGCAGCATCCCGAAGGGCATGTCGGCACCCGGGAAGGTGTCGATGCTCCCCACGCTCTTTCCGCCTACCCCGGTGCCGACGAACGGGTCCACCAGCGCGCTCGGTGTCAGACCCCGGGGTGACACCGGGGGTGCCGTCGTGGTGGGGGCCAGGCGTGGTGACGACGGGCCGCACCCGCTCAGCACCCCGACCGACACCGCCGCCACCAGGGCCGCCGGGAGAAGGCCCCGGCGCCCGGCGTGTCTCATCCGAGAAAGCGCGCCGCGAACTGCCCCAGGGACTCGGGCACGTCCCGGGTCCGGGCCCACGGCGCCACGATGACCCGGTCAACGCCAGCGCTGGACAGTCCCTCGACGTCGGCGTCATCGGTCACGGTGGCACCCACGGTCACCGAGAAGCGGCCCGACGCGCCCGACGCGGCGCGCAGGTCGTGCAGCGTCGCCACATGGGCCCGGGCCGATTCCGCCGAGTGGTTCAGGCCGATCCACCCGTCGTGGCGCGCCGCGCGTCGCAGCGCCGCGGGCGACTCCCCACCGATCAGGACGGGCGGATGGGGCCGCTGGACCGGCTTGGGCTCGAACATCACGGCGTCGAAGTCGAAGAACCGTCCGTGATGTGCCACCTGCTCTTCGGTCCACAGCCGCCGGCACACCTCGAGCGCCTCGTCGAGCCGGGCTCCGCGCCTGTCGAAGTCGAGCCCCGCCACGTCCCACTCCCCCCGCAGCCACCCGGCGCCGATGCCGAGCTCGAGGCGCCCCTCCGACACCACATCGGCGGTCTGGACGGCCCGGGCCGAGGTGAAGGGATGGCGCAGACCCAGGTTGTAGACGTGCGTTCCCAGTCGGACGCGTTGGGTGCGCCCGGCCAGGAACGACAGGTAGGCGAAGACATCGAACACCGGCGTCGAGGGGGGCACGGGGGGATGCTCGGCCCCCGCGAACGGTGACCCGGCCATCTCCACGGGCAGCACCAGGTGCTCGGGGAACCACACCGATTCGAACCCGAGCTCGTCGGCGGCGGTCACGGCCTCGAGGAACATGCTGGGATGCATCCGACCCAGGGCGATACCGAATCGCATGGCCGGCACGCTAACGCCGGGAGGACGACTACGGCGTGTCGTCGCGAGAGAGGAGGAACGTGCCGGTGGACCGGCTGACGAGCCGGCCCTGGTCGTCGCGCGTGGTGGCCTCGCCGTAGGCGACCTGCCGGGCCATGCGCACCACGTCGCCGCGCACCGTGACGGGCTCGCCCAGCTTGGCGGGGCGCATGGTCTCGGTCTTCATCTCGAGGGTGCCCCGGGTCCGGTCACGCCCGGGGAGCGCGGCGTTGATGGCGAAGTTCATCGAGGCATCGAGGATCAGCGAGTGAATGCCGGCCTGGGCCGTGCCGTGGGGGTTGCAGGCCAGGGCGGTCGGGGTCCAGGTCCCCTCCACCCACCCCAGGTCCTCCCCGTCGACGCCGTACGAGGTGAACGAGGCACCCACCAGCCCGATCACCTCCATGCCGCCGTTACCCAGCCATCGGTCCATGTCCTTCACGCGCCCCGTCACGACGCCAACCGTAGCGTCGGGTGGGCCGCCCCCCGGGAAGCCGATGACGAACTCCCTGGTCAGCGGGGGCATCATCGGGAGGATTGACCGCTAGGGTGGCAACGGGTCAAAATCTTGACCGATCAGTCAGTTTTGGGCTCAGAGCGAAAAAGCCCTAGAGCCAGTCTTCGGGAGGAGCACCCATGACCACCGCTGTCATCGTCGATGCCGTACGGACCCCCGGCGGCCGCCGCAACGGCAAGCTGCGAGGCTGGCACGCCGTGGACCTGGCCGCCGAGCCCTTGCGGGCGCTGGCCGAGCGCAACAACCTCGACCCCGGCTTGGTCGACGACGTGATCATGGGATGCGTCATGCAGGTGGGCGAGCAGGCCCTGAACATCGGCCGCAACGCCGTGCTGGCGGCGGGGTACCCCGAGTCGGTGCCCTCCACCACCATCGACCGCCAGTGCGGGTCGTCCCAGCAGGCCCTGCACTTCGCCGCCCAGGGCGTCATGGCCGGCGCCTACGACGTCGTGATCGCGGCAGGGGTCGAGCACATGACCCACACCCCTATGGGATCGTCGGTCGTCCGGGACCTCGGGTTCCCCTTCGGCCCCAAGATGATGGAGCGCTACGCCGAGCGCGGCGGGCTCGTGAGCCAGGGCATCTCGGCCGAGATGATCGCCGACCAGTGGAACCTGTCGCGCCAGGACCTCGACGCCTTCGGAGCCCGCAGCCAGCAGTACGCGGCCCGGGCCACGGCCGAGGGACGTTTCGAGCGCGAGATCCTCCCCGTCCCCGTCAAAGACGACGAGGGGGCGATCACCAACGAGGTCATCTCCACCGACGAGGGGATCCGTCCCGACACCACGGCGGAGGTCCTCGCCAACCTGAAGCCGGCCTTCAAGCCCGACGGCAAGGTGACCGCCGGCAACTCCTCACAGATCAGCGACGGAGCTGCCGCCGTGCTGATCATGAGCGAAGAGAAGGCGAACGCTCTGGGGCTCACTCCCCGGGCCCGGTTCCATGCCTTCTCGCTCGCCGGCGTGGACCCCGTGACGATGCTCACCGGCCCCATCCCCGCTACGCGGGCCGTGCTCGAGAAGGCCAAGATGACCATCGACGACATCGACCTGGTCGAGATCAACGAGGCCTTCGCATCGGTCGTGCTGGCGTGGGAGAAGGAGCTGCACGGCGACATGGACCGCGTGAATGTCAACGGCGGCGCCATCGCCATCGGCCACCCGCTCGGATGCTCGGGCGCCAAGTTGATGTGCACCTTGCTGAACGAGCTCGAGCGCACCGGCGGACGCTGGGGGCTCGAGACGATGTGCGAGGGCGGCGGCATGGCGAACGCCACCATCATCGAACGCCTGGGATAACTCCCAAGAGGCCGGCGCCGGGTCGGTGGGTCCTGAACCAGTATCACTGGTTCAGAGGTACTGATTCAGTGGTACCGGTTCAGTGGTACCGGGTAGCCACGATGAAGCCACCGGCGATGAGGACGATCCCTCCCACCAGATACCAGTTGCTCGGCCCGGCCGGCATCACGTTGAAGTAATTGAGCACGATCGTGAGCGCCCCCGCGATCAGCAGGATCAGGATGAGCGGCCCCATCCACTTGGGGCTCACCTTGTTGCTGCGCGGGATCGGAGGGGTGTAGCGCCCGCTGGCGGTCGGGGGCGGGGCCACGGCCCTCCCCGCGGCCGAACGGCCCTTGCGCGCCGCGCTCCCGGGACCCTGCTTGTTCGCCATGGCCCGAGGATAGCCACGGCGGCACCGCCGGCACGGGCCGGCTTGGCGATACGGCCGCCGGGGGGCCAACCCACCCGGGCCGGCTCACCGGGGCCGGTAATCTCGCAGGAGTGGGAGCCCGGGTTCTGCTCATCGACAACTACGACTCCTTCACCTACAACCTGGTGCAGGAGATGGGCGCGCTGGGGGCGGAACCGGTCGTGTTCCGCAACGACGCCATCGAGGTCTCGGGCATCCGGGAGATCGGTGCCGACGGAATCGTCATCTCACCGGGACCGGGGCGGCCCGAAGACGGGGGTGTGAGCATGGCCGTGGTGGCCGAGCTGGCCGGAGAGCTCCCAATCCTGGGTGTATGCCTGGGCCATCAGTGCATCGGTCAGGTCTTCGGTGCCCGGATCGTGCCCGCGCCCGAGCTCATGCACGGCAAGACGTCGTCGATCTTCCACACCGGGGTGGGCGTCTTCGCCGAGATGCCCAACCCGTTCGAGGCGACCCGCTACCACTCCCTCATCGTCGACCGAGCCTCGATCCCCGACGTCCTCGAGGTCACAGCCGAGACCGCCGACGGCATCGTGATGGGGTTGCGACACCGGGAGGTGCCGATCGAGGGGGTCCAGTTCCACCCCGAGTCCATTCTCACCAGCGTGGGGCCGGCCCTGCTCACCAATTTTCTCGGCTCGCTGGGAGCCCGTCGAAGCTAGCGGTGGTGGTGCCCGTTGCCCGGGCCCGTGTTGCCCGCCGTCGTGGTCGTGCCCGCACATCCGCTGAGGTTCGTGACGGTAATGGTCACGGTGGTTCCCGGGCTGACCGACACCCCGCCGTTGGGATTCTGATTCTGCACGATCCCGTCCTGGGTCGGATCGTTGGTCGACTGGCAGATCACCACAGGGTTGAGTCCCGCACCCTGCAACGAGCTGATCGCGGCCGCTTGGGTGTCGCCTATGACGTCAGGCACGAGGCCGAACATCGGCCCACTCGACACCACCAGGTTCACATTCGCATTGGGCGGCTGCTGGGCACCGGCCGCCGGATTGGTGCTGATGACGTCGGTCTTGGGAACGGTCGCCGATGGCTGCGTGGTGATCGTCCCGCACTGGAAGCCGGCTTGGCCCAGCCGGTTGCAGGCCGTGGTCTGACCGAGCCCGGTGACGTCAGGGACGGCGGTGGTCGTCGACTGCGTGAAGATGTTGACCGTGCCGCCGGGCAGGACCGTCTGACCGGACTTGGGGCTCTGCAGGCACACGATGTTCTGCTGCGTGCACGTGCTGCTGAACTGGACGTTGGCCTGCAGCCCCATCTGCTGCAGCTGGGCCTTGGCCGCCGTGACCGATTGCGTCACGAGATCGGGGACGTGCACGGGAGGGCCCTGGGCGCCGGTGATGAGGGTCACCGTTGCGCCCTTCTTCACCGTGGTCCCCTTGGCCGGCACCGACCGCAACACCTGGGTGTTGGGTGTCCCGGTGGAGGTCCGGTCGGATTGCACCTTGGTCTTGAGGCCGTCGTGCTGCAGGGTCCGCTCGGCGGTGCTCACGTTCTGGCTCGTGACGTCGGGCATCACCACCGTCGTGGTCGGGCCTTCCCCGATGTGCCACCAACCGACGGAGTTGCCGAGGAAGATGATCACGACGGCCAGTACCACCAGGAGCAGGGCCAGAATTCCCGCATAGAGCCTGGTCCGATTGGGCTCCTGCGGGCCCTCGAGGTCGTCGCCCACGGCCGGCAGCGCCTGGGTGCCGAGCGCTCTGACAGCCTGAGTGGCGCCCACCGAGGGGTGCTGTCCCGTCGGGGGATTGGTCGCCCCCACGGCGCGCCCTTCGCGGAAGCGCAGCAAGTCGATGCGGAGGTCGTCCCCGGTGGCGTAGCGGTGGTCGGGGGACTTCGCCAGGCATTTCAGGATGATGGCTTCGAGGTCGGGCGGCACCCCGGGATTGATCTCGCGTGGCGCGGGCGGATGCTCGCGCACGTGTTTGGACGCCACCGCCACGGGCGTGTCGCCCAGGAACGGGGGCCGACCCGTCACCATCTCGAAGATGACGACACCGAGCGAGTAGATGTCGCTGCGGGAGTCAACCCCCATGCCCTCGGCCTGCTCGGGCGAGAAGTACGTCGCCGTGCCCATGACGGCTCCGGTCTGGGTCAGGCTCTCCTCGGTGTTCACGGCGCGAGCGATCCCGAAGTCGGTGACCTTGATGGTGCCTTCCTCGGTGATGAGCACGTTGCCGGGCTTCACGTCGCGGTGCACCACGCCGTGGCGATGGGCGTAAGCCAGCGCCCCGGCGACATCGGCAGCGATCTCGGCGGCACGGTCCGGGTGCAGGGGCCCGGCGGTGCGCAGGATCGAGGACAGGGCCCGGCCGTCGACGAACTCCATGACGATGAAGTAGGTGCCGTTGTCCTCACCCCAGTCGAACACGGGGACGATGTTGGGATGCGACAGGTTGGCCGCCGCCTGGGCCTCACGGCGGAAACGCTCGACGAAGGACCGGTCCACCGAGAGCTCGGGGAAGAGGACCTTGAGCGCCACGGGGCGGTCGAGCAACTGATCGCGGGCGCGGTACACCTCGGCCATGCCGCCGCGGGCCACCAGATGCGAGAGCTCATATCGTCCCGAGAGCACCCGGGGGGTATTGGTCGGCTCCATGCGGGTCAGAGCCTACGTCTCGCCGGAATGCGGTCTGGGCCAGACACTGTTGGTCTCCTCCTCGGGTGCAGCGGGCCGGACGTCGGTGTCATTGCCCGGCCAGGACCGCTTGGATCATGGTCTTCACGATGGGACCGGCGACGATGGCGCCGGTGAGGTCCACCTTCTGATGCGGCATGGCCACGGCGATGGCCACCGTCGGGTGGGTGGCCGGCGCGAAGGCGATCATCCAGTCGGTGGTGAGCGTGTTGCCTACCCCGGTCTGGGCGGTGCCGGTCTTGGCCGCCACGTCCCACGAGGCGGGGAACCCGTCGCCCGACGCCGTCCCGTTGGTCACCACCTGCTCCATGAGCTTGGTCAGGGCGCTCGCCGTGGCCTGTGAGGCGGCCCGGTGCCAGGCGGTGGGCTGGTACCGCTCGACCAGGTTGTTCTGCGAATCCCGGATCTCGTACATCACGTGGGGGGTCATCACCTGGCCGCCGTTGGCGATCCCCGCCGCCACCAGCGCCATCTGCAGCGGGGTGGCGATGGTGCAGTCCTGGCCGATCGACGAGTAGGCCAGGAAGATCTGGGCGCCGCTCCAGCAGGCGGCATGGAGGAACTGCGACACCTCGAAGGGGCTGTGGGGGAGGTCGAGCGGGGGCTGCTGATTGAAGCCGAAGGACTGGGCCTCGGCCTGCATGGACACCGCGCCCACCTTGGTGCCGAGGAGGGCGAACCCGGGGTCACACGAAGGGGGCAGCATCTGGGCGATGGTGCCCCCGCACGAGCTCCCCCCGTCGTTGCACAGCTGCTTGGAGTTGCCCCCGAAGTAGTTGTAGGGGATGCAGCTGAAGACCGGTATCGGGGTCGTCACCAGCTTGGGCGCGTACTGGTAGGCGGCGGTCGCCGTGACCACCTTGAACGTGGACCCGGGCTGGAAGATGTCCTGGTACGCCAGGGACGCGGCGGGGGGAAAGGTCGTCCCCGGTTCGTTGGTGTTGTCCGCCTTGAAGGCGGCTGCCTCGGAGGCGATGTCGTTGGCCGCCAACGGGTTCGGGTCGTAGGTGGGGTTGGAGTACATGGCCAGGACCGCTCCGGTGGAGGGGTCGAGCACCACGATGGCGCCGTCACGACCGTTGAGCGCCGATTTTGCCGTCTTCTGGAGCGTGGTCGACAAGGTGAGCGTGATGGTGTCGGTCTCGGTCGGCGTGGTCAGCAGGTCACCGATCGTCTTGACCGGGCGGTTGTGCTGGGCGAGGAACTTGTCATAGGTGTCCTCGACCCCGGTGGCGCCGTAGGTGAACGACAGGTACCCCGTGATCTGGCCGAAGAGCGACCCCAGGGGATACTGCCGGACGTATTTGTAGGCGCCTTTGTGGGTGAGCACCGACTGGGCCAGTACCACGCCGTCGGCGCTCTGGATGATGCCGCGGGGCTGGTCGTACCGAGCCTCCACCACCGCCGGGTTGTACGGGGCGTTGGCGTACTTGTGGCCGTTCTTGATCTGCACGTTGTTGAGCTGCAGGAACAGCGCCAAGAAGCACACCACCATGGCGAGCCCGAGCCAGCGGATACGTCCCGCCATCTCAGCTCGCCCCGTGATGCAGCACTTGGGATGGCGCTGACACCCGCAACCCGAAGGTGGCGGGGGTCGAGGTCGGGATCGTGGTCGAGGTCGTCGCACCCGGGGTGGTGGGAACGGTGAAGGTCGAGCAGTACGGGGGCGGCTGTTGCAGGGCGCACACCGACTGCTGGAGGCTCGTAACGTAGCCCTGGGCGGCCTTGTACGAGGTCACCTGCACCCCGTTGCGCAGGTCGCTCACCTTGTAGGAGGGGACCTGCCCCACGGTCATCTCGGTGCGCTTCACGATCTTGGGGTTGATCCCCACGAACCCTCCGGGCCGGCCCTGGTAGATCACGACCTGGCGGTGGCTGAGGCCGACGAAATAGGAGTCGTTCACGTACCAGCGGATGGCCGAATAGCCGGCGTAGGCCAATCCGCCCAGGACCACGAGGAACAGCAGGACCCGGAACGTGATGCGGCGCGGGATCCGGGCTCCGGTGCGGGGGTCGTACCGAGACGGTGGGCGGGCGCGGTCGGCCTCGGGAGCCGAACGACTGACCACGGCCGCCCCCGCGCCGTTGGCCGTGACGGTTGCGGCGGATGTGGGCTCGGCCGATGGTGCGGGCGACGCCTCGGGCGGGCTCTCCACCAAGGTCGATCCCGGTGACGGCGCTGCCCCCCGACCATGCTCGGCGCCTCCGGGCGCGGCCAGCGCGGCGGCGGCCGCCTCGCCGGCGCCGGCGTCGCTCGAAGGCGGCTCGCCCACCATGACATCGAGCACGACCACGGTGGCGTTGTCGTTACCACCGGCCTCGTTCGCCATGCGCACCAGGGTCTCGGCGGCCTGGCGTGGATCGCGCGTCTGTGTCAGGACGTCGGTGATCTCCTCGGCCAGCACCTCGTTGGTGAGCCCGTCCGAGCACAGCAGGAACCGGTCCCCTTCCTCGGGGACGAGCTGCCACACGTCAACGGCCACCTCGGGCTGGACACCCAGGGCCCGGGTGAGAATGTGCCGGTGCGGGTGCACGGCCGCCTCTTCTTCGGACAACTCGCCACGCGCCACGAGCTCCTCGGCGACCGAATGGTCGGTGGTGAGCTGGACCAGGTCGCCACCGTGCAGCCGGTACGCCCGGGAATCCCCCACATTGGCGAGCACCAGGCGGTCGCCTTCGTCGGTCGCCACCAGGGCAGCGGCGATCATGGTGGTGCCCATGCCCCGCAGATCCACGTCCTCGTGGCCCCGCTCCCACACCGCCTTGTTGGCGTCGTGGATGGAGGCGGCGAGCCCGTCGGCGGACGGCTTGCGGGCGAACTCGGCTTGGAGGGTCTCGATGGCGGTGCGGGCCGCGATCTCGCCGCCGACGTGGCCACCCATCCCGTCCGCCACCGCGAACAGGGTGAGGCTCTCGAGCGCCAGGTCCTCGTTGACCGTTCGCACCCGACCGACGTCGGAGGCCGACCCCGACCGCAGGACGGTCAAGGACCCTCCGGAGAGCTCGTCCGCCTCGCCATCGGCGCTCCTCGCCCGGGGCGCCCGGTCACCGGGCCACCTCGAAGACCGTGCCACCCACTTGGAGTAGGTCGCCCTTGCCCAGTTTGGCCGTTGCCCCGATGCGCTCGGCATTCACCCAGGTCCCGTTGGTCGACCCGAGGTCCTCCACCCACAACGACCCGTTGCGGCGGAACAGCCGAGCGTGGAGGCTCGAGGTGTAGGAGTCCTCGACCCGGACCCCGCATCCGGCGGCCCGGCCCAGGGTCACCTCCTCGCCCACATCGAAAGTCTGCCCGTAGCCGTCTTGGGGCTCGATCACCTTGAGATGCAGCTTGCCGGCCCGACCCCCCCGCTCCGCCGCGGGCCGCGTCCCTTGGGCCCCGGCCAGGGCCTGCGCCGCCGCGCCCCGGGCCTGCGGAGGCCGAACCTGAACCCACACGGCTCGGATGACCCGGAAGAAGAAGAGCCAGATCAGGGCCACGACCAGGATCTCGAGTGCCCGGAGCAGGTTCTGGTTGTCCAGGGAGGTCAGAAACAGCACGGCGCCCTGCCACTCACGAGGTCTCGAACCGGATGGCCGTGGTCCCCACCGTGATTTCGTCCCCGTCCTCCAGGACGCGCTCACGGATCGGGACCCCGTTGACCCGCGTGCCGTTGGTCGACTGCAGGTCAGCCACCACGACGTCGCTCCCGTGGCGGCGGACCTCGGCGTGCCGGCGGCTGACGTTGGGGTCGCTCAGGGCGATCGTGCACTCGGGGAGGCGGCCGATCTCGACCGTTTCGTTGCCGAGGACGATCCGGGACCCGTCGGACAGGATGAGCGAGGCCGCCGCCAGCCCGTCGAGGCCCTCGCGGACTTCGGCCGTCACCCGGTAGCGCCCGGCCCGGGTCGAAGGGTCACTGCGGATCTCCACCTCGACGGGCCCGACGAAGACATAGCCCTCACTCCGGGCGTGCTCGCGTGCGGCATCGCCCAGCTCCCTGGCCAGAACGTCGGCGAAGCTCTGGAAGCGGTCGGCGTCGGGGGGGGACAAGGTGACCACAAACACATTGGGCGCGATTAGGCCGCGCACCCCTACGCGGCGCAGGAGGTCCATCTCGCGCGTGAGGCGTCGGCCGATCTCCACGGGCTGGATACCGCCCCGGAGGGCTTTGGAGAACGCACCTTCCACCATTCGCTCGAGACGCTGCTCGAACCTTTGGAGTCCCATCGTGGTCACCCAGCCTACCGGCGCTTTCTGCGCCCCCGGGGTTGCCCCGGAGCATGTCGGGCGAGACGAAACCACATGCGAACTCCACAACCTGCAGTGACTATGACGGTACGGCGCGTGAGCAAACCGTTCCAACCACAGAACGGTCGACCACAGCAACCGCGACACCGACAACATGACGGGCGGGGGGACCCCCAGGAAGGGTCGGGTATCGTGACCCCGTCGCTCGGGCGAGTGGCGGAATTGGCAGACGCGCAGGATTCAGGTTCCTGTGTCCGAAAGGATGTGGGGGTTCAAGTCCCCCCTCGCCCACCTATGTGATGTGTCGCGACATCAGCGACTGATCTGTCAAGACATCGTAGAGGTCCAGCCCAGGGTCTGCGGGTGGTAATCCCGCGCGGACTCGAGAGCAAGGATGCGCAGGGGTTCGCCTTCGGGTGAGAGAATCCGCACCTCG
>DATCBU010000054.1:0-76835 GCA_036511675.1 Acidimicrobiales bacterium
CGTGCCGTACCGGTCGAGACCGACTTCTGCACCGCCGTGGTCGGGCGCTACTCGGCGTGCCCGAACGCCTTGATGTCCTCGGCCTCCTGTGCGCTCAGCTCGCGCGGCTCTTCGCCGCGCGCGACCTTCTCGCTCTGGACGTGGTGGCGGATCTCGTCGACGATCTCGGGATTGGCAAGGGTGGTGACGTCGCCTACGTCGGTGAAGTTGGAGATCCCCGCTATCACCCGGCGCATGATCTTTCCCGACCGGGTCTTCGGCATGTCCGGGACGATCCACACGTTCTTCGGCCGCGCGATCTTGCCGATCTCGCGGTCGATCGCCGCGACCACCTTCTCTTCGATCTCTTTGCTGGGAGGCACTCCTGGCTTCAAGGAGACGTACATCTCCACGGCCCGCCCGCGCAGCTCGTCGACGACCGGGACGGCAGCGGCCTCGGAGACCTCGTCTACCGTGAGAGCCGCAGACTCGAGCTCCTTGGTGCCGAGGCGGTGCCCGGCAACGTTGATCACGTCGTCGATCCGACCGAGGATCCGGAAGTAGCCGTCTTGAGCCTGAACGGCGCCGTCGCCCGCAAGGTACGGCCAGTCGCGCCAGTCCTTGCTGTTCTTGTCGGCGCAGTACTTCTCGTAATAGGTCTGGACGAACCTCTCGGGCTGGCCCCAGATGGTCTGGAAGATTCCCGGCCAGGGATTGCGGATGCAGATGTTGCCGGCCTGGCCGCTTCCGGCCTCGACCACGTTGCGGTCCTCGTCGTATATCACCGGGTAGATCCCGAGCACCGCCGGGCCGCAGCTGCCGGGCTTCATCGGATGGAGGGCCGGCAGCGTGCTGCCGAGGAAACCGCCGTTCTCGGTCTGCCACCACGTGTCGACAATGACAGCCTCGGATTTGCCGACCGAGTCGTGGTACCAGCGCCACACCTCCGGCTCGATCGGCTCCCCCACCGTCGTCATGTGCTTGAAGTGGTAGTCGTACTTCGCGGGCTCGTCCGGCCCGAGCTTGCGCAGCATGCGGATAGTCGTGGGAGCGGTGTGGAAGATGTTCACCCCGAGCCGTTCGGCGATGCGCCAGAGACGACCCGCGTCCGGGTATGTGGGCACGCCCTCGTACATGACGCTTGTAGTCCCGAGTGCCAGGGGGCCGTAGACGATGTAAGAGTGTCCGGTTATCCACCCGATGTCCGCCGCGCACCAGTAGGTGTCTTCGGGGTGGATGTCCTGGTAGTACTTGGAGGTCCCGGCCACATAAGAGAGGTATCCGCCGGTCGAGTGCTCGCACCCCTTCGGCCTACCCGTCGTCCCGCTCGTGTACATGAGGAACAGCGGAGCTTCGGCTGGCATCGAGATCGGCTCCACCACCTTGCCGCGGTAGTCGGGCATGAGTTCGTCGACAAAGAAATCTCGGCCTTCGACCATCGGGGTCTGCGAGGAGTACTGGCCGGGATGGCGCCGCCAGACAAGCACCTTGTCCACCTCTTGGCCGAGCTTGCGGGCCGCCTCCAGCGCCTCGTCGGCCTTGACCTTGTGGTCGATTAGCTCGCCATTGCGGAAGTAGCTGTCCATCGTGACGAGGATGCGGCTACCGGAGTCCTCGATCCGGTCCCCGCACGCGGCACCACTGAACCCGCCGAAGACCTCGGAATGAACGACGCCCAACCGGGCGCACGCCAGCATGGACACCGGTAGCTCGGGAACCATCGGCAAGTGGAAGGTGACCCGGTCACCGGTCTTCACCCCGCAGAAATCTCGAAGCAGAGCGGCGAACTCGTTCACCCGCCTGTAGAGCTCCTGGTAGGTGATCACCTGGGTGTCCGCGCCCTCCGGCTCGGGCACCCAGATGATCGCCGCCTTGTCACGCGACGTCCTAAGGTGCCGGTCGACGCAGTTGTAGCTGGCGTTGAGCCGGCCGCCCACAAACCACTTCCAGAACGGTGGGTTGCTCGTATCGAGGGTTGTGTGCCAGTAGGAGTCCCAGCTGAGGAGGTCGGCATACTCCTTGAAGCATTCAGGGAACCGGTCTTCTGTGAAGCGCTCGAAGATGCGGGGATCGGACGCGTTCGCCTGACCGATGAACGCTGCTGAGGGGAAGTAATAGCCCTCCTCGCGCCAGTGAACGGCAATCTGGGCTTCGGAGACTTGCACGGATTGAGCCTCGGACACCCCTATCGGATCTTCTGCGGCCATCGGTCCCCTCCCTTCCTAGATGCATTCAATTATGGCCTGACCATGTCGCTCCTGCACTGTTCGCCGCTTCTTGCGCAGTTCAGACTGTCCCGACGATTCCCAGCACTTGTGACGGCGAGCACAAGCGAGTCGTCTCCTCCGTCCGCAAAGTCGTGACCTACAGAGGTCAAGTGAGATCTGTGAGACGGACGGCTGACAGAAGTAGCGTTGAAAACTAGACCACAGACACACACAGAGTGTGACGAAGAGAGGGGAAGCATCATGACCACGCATCCCGGGGATACGCAAGCACCCTTAGAGGTCGCCGCCACGGTTTACCGTGTGGCGGACCCGGCTCCACTCGGGCTGGCGGCCTTCGCGATGACGACGTTCGCGCTCAGCGTCGGAAACGCCAACATCTGGGGCCCAGGAGCCGACGCGGCCCTCGCGCTGGCCCTCGTCTACGGAGGTGCCGTGCAGATCTTCGCCGGCATGTGGGAGTTCGTCCGGAAAAACACATTCGGCGCGCTCGCCTTCTCCTCGTTCGGTGCCTTCTGGATCGCTTATTACGTCTTCGTCAAGTTCGTGGCCCCAGGAGTGAGTGCGTCCAACGTGCCGGTGGCAGTGGGAGTGTTCCTCCTCGGCTGGACCATCTTCACCGCCTACATGACGGTGGCGTCCTTCCGGGTGAGCGGAGCCGTGGTCGCCGTCTTCGTGCTCCTTACGATCACGTTTGTGCTGCTCACGATCGGCGCCTTCAACTCGAACGCGAACCTGACCAAGGCAGGCGGCTGGGTCGGTATCGCCACAGCGGCCGCAGCGTGGTACGCGTCGTTCGCCGGGGTGGTCAACGAGACATTCAGGAAGTCGGTGATACCGACGATGCCGCTGGCGCCGCGCTAAGCAGCCCGCGCTGCGAGCACCCTGTGGGTGCCGAAAACTCATCTAGCGCTCCGACCTGGGATTTCGCAGTTTGATTGCGGCAGCAAGTACGTGGGAAATCGCGAGGAATAGCGTGGGAAATCGCTTTGGGACGGTCGTCGTCGGGCCATCTCAGATCAGTTGTGTCGGTAACCCACCAACCAACGAACGAACGAACGAACGAACGAACGAACGAAACCACCCACCCACCAGCACACACAACACGCTTCTGACTAACCAATTGGGACCGTCTTACTGGACATCAGTTTGGCAAATGCGCCAGCCAACCCCAAGGGTCAGGACACCGGGGGTGGTAATCCCTCGGCGCTGGCCGCCAAGAGTGGGTCCCAGCCGCACACCATGCAGGCATGGCGGATGGCCGACATGCCGAAGTCGATTGCGGAACGCCGTGGGTCGGGCGCACTGCGAACGTCGTCCCAGTCGAGCACGTACTCCTTCAGGTCCGCGTTCCAGTGCGCAGCTGGCGGAGAGAGGGTGGCGGTGTCGAGGCCAACCGGGGCAGGAAACGCGAACGCGAAGAAGGCGGGGCGTGGATAACGGGCGTCGCCGGGCCACCAGCCGACCTCGATCTGCTGGGCGTTGGCGGAGTTCCGCGTGATGAACTCGCTCGACGGCGGGTCAGCCGACTCCCCTGAGAACAGGCTGACGGCAAGGTCGAACGAACCCCACCAGGCGTTCACCGGCGTCGATCGCCCCCGGTAGGGGGCGCGCAGTGCTGCCAGCACTAACGCGGCCTGAGTCGCTGCCGCGAAGTACGTCTCGACCTGGGTGGCGTCATAGGTGGCGTGCTCGTCGTCCTCGTCGAGCGGGGTAGTCCAGGGTGTCTCCTGCGGACGCAAGTTGATCCGCACCGGGCCGACCAGGTCGCCGATGGCCGCCAAGACTTCGCGCGTCACCTCCCCCACCGCCCGATCTGGCGCCAGCGGGACGTGGTGGACGCGCCCATCGCTGTGTTTGACCACCGTCTCGTGGTTGTGCAAGTCCAACGCGAGGGCAAGCGCGCCCGAGCCGTCGGGGGCTGGAAGCGGCAGCGTCTCCCACCCACGGGCGCTCAGGCGTAGAGCGGCATGTTGGAGCTGCGGTTCGGGTGGGGCCAAGGCTACTGCCAGCTTGCCGAGCACCTGGGTGTGGGCGTGCAAGGTATCGCAGGTAGCGCTCCAGGCCTCGTAAGGCAGTGCTGGCCATTCGACGGGCATCGAAGTCACATTAGCGACCCGGCCCCCGATGTCGGCCTCTACCGAAAGGGGGCAGCACGCAGCACACGGTCGATGTCGGGAGCCGCTGGCGCTTCTAGGTGATGGCGCCGTCGCCTGCTACAACGAGCTCGGACTCTCCGTCCAAAATACAAGCGATCCTGTAGCACCGGGGGAGTGCCGATAGATTGGGCGCGACACACTTCCGTTTTGCACTTTGCTTGGCGCAGTAGGAGCTCCTGGTGAGGCTTTCGGGACAGGACTTGCGGACGAGAGCACGAGCCTTGGCATTTTCGCCTCGGGTGCCGTTTGAGGGACGCATTCGATTGCTCTACTGGAAGAGACGTCAGTCGTGGCGCACTCGGCACCCCGTGACCTTCACCCAGAAGATGCTCTGGAAGATGACGAAGGATCGTCGGCCCTTACTCACAACCTTTGCGGACAAGATTGCGGTACGTGACTACGTTGCCGATGCCATTGGTGCCGAGCTGCTTACCCGGCTTTACGCCGTGGTCGCAGACCCGGCGGAGTTGGACCTGGCTCGGCTCCCCAAGGAGTTCGTCGTAAAGCCGAACCATGCCTCGGGACTGATTTGGATCGTCGCGGACCGGACCCTTCCCCTAGGGCAGGGGTCCAGAGAATCGGCATGTCTGGCGTCGGGAATGTTTACGACAACGCGGGACGCGCTCGATAAGGACCTGCTTGTGGCGACATGTCGTAAATGGCTCAAGACCACGTACGCCGATCTGGAGCTGGAGTGGGCGTACCGCAACATCCCACCGCAGATCCTGGTCGAAGAGCTGCTCTTGGAAGCGGAGGGGCGGATCCCACCGGACTACAAGTTCTTCGTCTTCCACGGTCGAGTTCGGCTCGTTCAGGTCGACACGGACCGCTTCGACGGTCACCGCCGCAATCTCTTTCTCCCTGATTGGAGCGTGGTCGACGCCCAATGGATCTATCCACCAGCAGAACACGAGCTACTTCGCCCCGACTCGCTTGATCGGATGATCCATATCGCTGAGGTGCTTGGGCAAGAGACCGACTTCGTCAGAGTCGACCTCTTTGAGATTGCCGGCCGAATCGTCTTTGGCGAACTCACCAGCTACCCAGAGGGGCCGTACGCTCCTTCCTTCTCCCCAGAGTCGTTCGACGCAGAGCTCGGCCGATACTGGACCCTCCCAAAGCGATACAGCTAACTCGCTATGACGGTCGTCAGGTCGTGTACTAGGGGATATCGGAGGATCCACGGCTTAGCGGGACTTTCGTCGCGTGCGCCCTGCGACGAACTGATCCTTGGCGCTGTCGATGCTGTGGGTGCCGGGAGACTCGCCCCGGTGGGAACGCTCTACCGGCGGGAGGCGATCTTCGCCAGCTCTCGTTCGGTCACGTGGTCTCCTCATCTGGGTTGGAGACCCCATGGGTAAACGATGTCCGTCATTTTTGGATTCAGGGCGACCGAGAGTCCCCGGCGGCACCGTCGAGATCGTCCTCCGGCTGGCGAAAGAGGACCCGCCTGGGGACCAGGACCTCCCAGGCGGCCACTGGAATGACTCAACAACCGGCACCGGGGAGCCGATAACGAGGGTGTGTCCACGAGCGAGGACCAGCAAGCGACGATGGTCGCTGTGACCGTGGCCGCGCTGCTCGACCAGCACCCTGCGGCCGCCCTGTGTGCCATCGGGCCGGACGGGATGTCCGTGGGCATGCCCGAATCCGTCCCGACCCGGGGGCACCACCTCGTCGCCGCCCGGTCCCCCCTCGACCTCGTCGCTCCCGAGGACCGCCTCCCGGTGATCGACGCCTGGAAGCACGTCCAGGCGACGGGCCCCCACGCCCATGTGACGGTGCGGCTCGTCGACGAGCCCGACCGCTCGGTGGAGCTCCACCTGCTGGACGTCCGGCAGTCCCACGGCGTGTTCCTCGGCGTCCTAGTGCCGACCGACCCCGGGAGCGACGACGTCTGCATGGCCTCGCTCAGTCGGGAGGTGTCGCCGCTCCCCCCCCGCACCGCCCGGGCACGCCAGAACGAAGTGGGTGAGTTCGTCGAGGTCGACGAGGCCCTCACCCGGATCCTCGGTTGGAGCGAGGAGGAGTTGGTGGGCCATCTCTCGCTCGAGTTCATCCACCCCGACGACCAACTGCTCGCCATCGACAACTGGATGGAGATGCTGGCGTCGCGGGCGGCGAGCAGCCGGGTCAAACTCCGCCACCACCATCGCGACGGGTCGTGGGTGTGGATCGAGATCAACAACCAGAACCTCCTCGGTCACCCCGAGCACAGGTGCGTGATCGCCGAGATGGTCAACATCTCCGACGAGATGGCCGCCCACGAGGCGGTGCGAGCCCGAGAGCAGCTGCTCGACCGCCTGGCCGAGGCCCTGCCCGTGGGTGTGATCCAAGTGGACGCCGACGGCAGCGTCGCTTACACCAACAGCCGGCTGCACGCCATCCTCGGCTCGCCCCGGGCGGGGACGATCGATGAGCAGATCGCCGTGGTGCAGCCGACCGACCGGATGAGCCTCACCGATGCCTTCGACGCCGTGCTCCAGCGCCGGTTCGACAGCGACATCGAGGTCCGCCTGGTGACGCCGCCGGGCGCCGACCACAAGGAGACGCGGCGCTGTCTCTTCAGCATCCGGGCCCTCACGGCCGAGACCAGTGAGGTCACCGGTGCCATCGTCTGCGTGGCGGACGTGACCGAGAGCGCCCGGCTGCGCGACGAGCTGCACCTGCGGGCGACGTTCGACGACATCACTGGGTGCAGGAACCGGCCGACCACCCTGGCCCTGCTCGAGGGCCTCCTGTCCGACGCCAATCCGGTGGGCCGGCCGGCCGTGTGCTTCATCGACCTCGACCGCTTCAAGGACGTGAACGACGAGCTCGGCCACGCCTCTGGTGATGCCCTCCTCGGCGTAGTGGCTCGACGATTGCAGCGGGCCGTGCGTGCCGACGCCATCGTGGGCAGGATCGGTGGTGACGAGTTCCTTGTGATCAATCCAGGTGTCACCAGCACCGAGCTGGCCATGGTCACGGCCAGGCGGCTGGCGGAGACGTTCCGCCACCAGGTCCGTCTCAAGTCCAAGCGGCTGTCGTGTCCGGCCAGTATCGGGGTAGCGTGGTCGGGCGATCCCGACGTCGACGCCGAGGGCCTGGTGGCGATGGCCGACACGGCCATGTACGAGGCCAAGCGCAACGGCGACGGGGTTCCAATCCTCCACCGTACGGTCTGAGCCCGACCGGCGGTCGGTCAGGGACGCCGGAGTCGAACCACGGCCGCGCGGGTAGTGCAGCCCGTCGAGCGCAATGTCGAGGATGTGCTCGATCTGCTCGGGCCGGGCGGCGAGCTTGGCGATGCCACCACCGGCTGCACCATCTCGGTGATGTCGGTGTCGGAGCGCAACGCGCCGACCTGCTGCGCCCGCGCCAGCAACGGCTTACCGGCGGCGTAGAACGCGGTGCGGCAGTTGCAGAAAGACGTCGGCGTCTTGTCCTGTGGATGTTGAAAAACTCATCCGGCCTCTCAACCTGGAACTTCTCCTATGTTTGCTCTCACAAATACGAGGGAAATCGCCGTCGATAGCGGGGGAAGTGAGCCTGGAAAGCGCTCCTTTGCGCCCAGGGTGGAGGGGTTATGTCGGCAGCCCACGGACGCACGCACGAACCCGGACGGACGGATGAACGATCAAACAACATCAAACGAACGATCCTCTTTGGATTTTGGGTGTCTTCAGATGCTCGGACGGGGTCCTCGACAAACCTACGAACGCCTCTTGCGCCCGAGGCTCCTTAGTAGTTGGGTTGTGACCAGTGGACTAGAGCGCACCGGTCGAGGACCGCATGTGTTCTGGTCGGGCCACCGAGAACATCCACGTCTCCGGCTACCGGGGGCGGGGAGGAGGAACTCATGAGTGTCACTTTGGACAAACGGGTCGATGACTTTATTGCCACCAAGCGCCAGCTGTTTATCGGTGGTCAGTGGGTAGATTCGGCCTCGGGCCGGACGTTCGAAACGCCGAATCCGGCGACCGGCGAGACGTTGGCCACGGTGGCTGAAGGGGACGCGGAGGATATCGACCGGGCTGTGCAGGCGGCTCGGAGGGCTTTCGAGGACGGTCCGTGGAGTCGCATGACCCCATCTGATCGGGGTCGGGTCATCTGGCGGATCGGTGACTTGATCCTCGAGCATGTCGAAGAGCTGGCGCAGCTCGAGACACTGGACAACGGCAAGCCGCTCAGCGTGGCTCGGGCGGCCGATGTGCCATTGGCTGCTGACTTGTTCCATTACATGGCTGGTTGGGCCACCAAGATCGAGGGCAACTCCATCAGCCTCTCGGTGCCGTACGCCCCCGGCGCCAATTTTCACGCGTACACCCTGCGGGAGCCGATCGGGGTGGTGGGCCAGATCATTCCCTGGAATTTCCCCCTCCTGATGGCGGCGTGGAAACTCGGCCCTGCCCTGGCAACCGGGAACTGCGTGGTGCTCAAGCCGGCGGAGCAGACGCCGCTGTCGGCCTTACGCTTGGCGGAACTGATCGCCGAGGCCGGGATGCCTGACGGTGTAGTCAATGTCGTCACAGGCTTCGGTGAGAGTGCCGGCGCAGCGCTCGCCGCGCATGACGACGTCGACAAGGTCGCGTTCACTGGTTCAACCGAGGTCGGCAAGCTGATCGTGCATGCGGCCGCGGGGAACATGAAGAAGCTCACCTTGGAACTGGGCGGCAAGAGCCCAAACATTGTGTTCGCCGACGTCGAGCCTGAGGTGGCGATCGCCGGCGCCGCCAACGCCATTTTCTTCAACCACGGGCAATGCTGTGTGGCCGGATCGCGACTATTCGTCCAGGAAGATCGGTTCGATGAGGTGGTCAGTGGTGTCGCGGAGGTCGCCAAGTCGATCAAGTTGGGCAACGGGATGGACCCCGACACCCAGATGGGTCCGCTCGTCTCCGACGAGCAACTCCAGCGGGTCACCGGGTACCTAGAGTCCGGCAGAAGCGAGGGGGTCACGTCGCTTACCGGTGGGGGCAGGCGTGGCGATCGCGGCTACTTCGTGGAACCAACCGTGTTGACCGGGACCCGCCCGGACATGCGTGTGGTGCGAGAGGAGATCTTCGGCCCGGTAGTGGTCGCCTCCCCATTCCAGGACCTCGATGACATCGCTCGGGCGGCCAACGACACGCCTTACGGGCTCGGCGCGGGTATCTGGACCAAGGACATTTCCAAAGCGCACGCCCTGGCCAAGAAGATCAGGGCGGGAACCGTGTGGATCAACTGCTACAACATCTTCGACGCGGCCCTGCCATTCGGAGGGTACAAGCAGTCCGGATGGGGCCGAGAGATGGGCCACGAGGCGCTCGAGGCTTACACCGAAGTCAAGGCGGTCTGCGCGCAACTCTGAGAAGCCGATGCCCGGTTGTGGCGCGCCGGACCCGTAGCGTCTCGGTGCGACTCCCTGTTGGAGGGCTTACCGATCCACCAAGCGCATTGGCGATGACGGCCGTCCACGTGTGGGACGCGGCCTCATTGACAGCCACCCTCGCGCCCTTCCGAATCGAACGTGGGCGCCGTCTCCACCCGGTAGGCCTCTATCGGTTCGGCGGTCAACGACCCCACGCGGCTCCTCCGTGACACCTGGGTCTTGAGCCTGCCGACCGGTGAGCGGACTATTGGCCCTGTTGAGCCTCGGTGGATGAAAACTGGCCAGCGTCTCTGAGCTCACGTGATTGCGGCCACAAGTACGTGGAAACCCGAGATAGACATGACCGACCCCCGGTCGAGCACGTGCCGTGGAATGCGACACGGAATTCGGCGCCGCGCCCACCATCGACTTTGGCCAGATGGCCCAGATCGTCGACAACCAGGGCTCAAGGCGCGATCTCAGCTCTTGGGGTCGGGTCGTTCGTCTCGGCCGGAGTCTCGCCTCCGAGCACGCGGGGCCGCCCCAACCACACCGCCAGCAACGCAAGCAGCAAGGCGAAGCCGGCCACGATGAGAGACACCAAGGCGATGACATGGCCGTCCCCCGACGCCACCGCGGCCGTCGCGGGGCCCGACGCGCTGGGTGCTGTCGTGCTCGACGAGCCCGCCGCGCTGCCACGGCCTGGGGCGGTCAGCGTCAACGTCGGAGCAGGGTGGGCGGGATTGGGTGCGGCGCGGTCGGGAATCTGGATCCAAGAAACGGTGGTGCCGTCGCTGTACTCCTGAATCGCCTTGAAGATCAGCTCGTCGGTGCCCGAAGGGATGCCCTGCGCCAGGACATTGAACTCGCCAAACTGGCCGATCGGGATAGAGCCTCCGCTCCAATCGATTTCCGACACAATCGATGTGAAGGTGCCGTCGTCGGTAGTGAGGGGTTTGGACAAATGAGTCGTCTGGACCTTTACGGTCCACCCCGAGCCCGCCTCGGGAGACACCACGACGATGGGGTGGGCCAGGGGAAATTGGACGCGCAGGCCCGTGACGCTGGCGACGATCGATTCGTTAGGGACCCGAAAGGTCAAGATGGCATCACCGGTTCCCTGGGGAAGGGAAGACG
Organism: Acidimicrobiales bacterium; assembly: GCA_036511675.1. Taxonomy (GTDB): domain Bacteria; phylum Actinomycetota; class Acidimicrobiia; order Acidimicrobiales; family UBA8190; genus Chersky-840. Next base: position 10,833 of record DATCBU010000054.1, read on the forward strand.
GGCTGACGGTGACGTGGGCTTCGGCTGCTGCCCCCCACAGAACAACCGTCGCCAACGCGGCGGTCAGGACAACAGCGACCTTGGTGAGCATCGATTGGACCTTCCTCGGCTCGATTCGACAGGGCATGGTGAGCAAACGGGATTTGATCATCCAACCTGGTCGACGAAGCTGGCGTCGGGCTCGTCGAAAGGTGACACCTGGATCTGGAGCGTGATCTGCCACGAGCCGATGATCGGCGGATCGGGGGTATTGGACAAAACGAACTTCCCGACTCCCACCCTGTGCATATCGGCCTCGATCGGTCCGACGTTCTCCGCGGGAAATGTCAGGTACACCGACACGCTCTCGGCCTTGTCTGTCGGTGCGCCGTCCGACCCCGTGAACTGGGCGACGAAGTTGTTGACCAATGCCTGGTTCGGGGTGATGCGCAGGGAGATGTGCCCCCCCTCGAAAGGATGGGTCTGGGCGAAGGGCACGGGACGGGCCACCACAGGAGCCCCGTTGCTTGGTGTGCCGTTGGCGAGCAGCGCGGTCACCGCCAGGACCGCGACCACCCCGGCCGCCTCGACCCGCAACGTTGCCTTCAGCCGGTACCACCCGGCCCCGAGTGTGCCGGTGCCGCTGGCACCGCGTCGACTCTTCGCATCGGCAAACAGGATGGGGAGCAACAAATATCGGTTGTACGCGGCCATGAATAGGAGCAGCCCCACCAAAGCCACCTTGACTAGCAGGATCTGTCCATAACCGGTGTCGACCAGATTGGAGAGCGATCCCACCTCGGCCACGGCGAGCAGCACGCCTGCCACAAGGAGGACGGCCACCGACACCCCGGCCATCGTCGAGAACCGACCCACGACTTCGACTGTCGACGCAAGGACACTGGGCTCAGGGCCGTCGAGGACATTGCAATTCCCCGCAATATCTCCCCCGGCGTCACGGGGGGGAGCGCTGCGTTCGAGGACTGCCGTGGTGGCGCTGCGGTAGCTGCCGGTGGGCAGCGCGCGAGCGTCGTCGCCCATCAAGACGTCTTCGTCGTGAGTTCGACGCGCCGGCGCCATTTCACCCACCAGCCGGGCGGCCCGGGCGCGGGTGTGCAGCACGACGACCAACCCGGCAAGCCCGCCTGTCCACATGGCTGCCGCCACCGCGTGGACGACGTCGGCAGGGATGCTCAGCCAGCGTTCCGGCGACACAATGGCGTGACCGAAGAGCACGAATGCTCCCGCCGACGCAAGCAATCCGTAGAAGGCGGCAAATTGCGCGGCGACGGCATTCGAGAGACGCAGCGACCACACGCACGCGACCAGCCCGAGGAACTGCAGAGCAGTCTGGGCACCGAACTTCCCCCCACCCGCTTGCCGGTCCACGCTCCAGTGGGCAACGCTCCCCCAACTTCCTCCGGTGAGCGCCGCCTGAGCCCCGACGGTGACCACCATGCCCGCCGCCGCGACGGCAATGGCCGCCACACACCACCGCCGCAGTCGCCACCGTTCGGGGCCTGTCCTCAGGATGAAGGCCAGGAAGAACGCCAGCCCCGAGCCGACCAGCACCCCGAGGTAAATAAGGAATTGTCCGAATTTGTCGACGAAGCTGGTGAAAGAGCCGGTTCGCCGAGCGAGTTGGTTGATGTCGCCTGGACTGGCGCGACCAACCAGGAAGACGATGCCCCCGCTCACCACGTGTCCGTCGACCGAGGTCACCGTGTAGTTGGCGACGAAGGCCCCGTTGCCCAGATTACCCGGAAGGCCCACTTGCAGGGTGTCCGGTGAGGGGTGCGCCGCAGCACCGCGGGTCACCTCGGACCCGGTGGACGCCAGAACGATGAGGCCTCCGTTGTCGGGTTTCACCGGTTGGTCGAAGACGACGGTGACCGAGGTCGGGGCCCGACGGAGATGGGCGCCGGACGCTGGAGACGACGACACCACCGCCGCATGGGCACTGGCGACCCCCGCCCAGCCCAAGACGATCGCCGCCGCCATCGGCCCTACGAGAAGCCAGCGACGCGCCGACCCGCCTTCCATCCGACGTCGCGCTCGGGCGGTCGCGCACGCCACCGACGGGCCGTTCATCAGGTCATGATTGACGCAGACAGAATCCGATCGCGTCGGTGAGGTCGGTGTTCCCGGGGCAGTACACGTGGGGGTTGGAGTGCGAGAAGACTCCGAGCGGGCTCTCCCAGCCGGGAACCACCCATGCGTGGACCATCCACAGCGTCTTCGCCAGGAACTGCCCGTGCACGGTGGCGCACTGCGCAGGTGTGACCGAGGTGTCGGGAGCGAAGGGCACCCCGATCATTCCGTGGGTGTAGGTGATGCAGAGATTCGAGTGCTGGTGCCAGTGGTCGTTGGGACCGGCGAATCCCGATGGCGCCGTGACGTTGAACGACTCGTACATGACGCCGACGACCCGGCAACTGTCGGCGAGGCAGTCATAGATCCACGACCCCGGATGAGCGGCATTGATGGACCCGTCGGGGTTGACTCCGTTGAGCGCCGATGCATTCAAGAGTTGATAATGGGCACCGACCCCCGGAGCCATCCCCCCGGCCAGGATCATCCCCGCCTTCTTGGCGTCCGCGACGGTCGGAAAGCGGAGGGCAGCTTGTTCGGCCTCATACAGCTGCAGGGACAAGACCGATTGCGTCGCGGAGTCGACCGGGACCCATGGCTTCAATTCGGCCTTCTCGGTGTCATTCCCCGAGGCGATCTGGAGGAACCGCGCTGTGCTCTGCCCGGGGACGCGTACCGAGTTGAAGAACGGGTTGGGCGTCGTGGCGGGCGGGGGGGTGCTGGTCCTGCTCGGAGGAGAGGCCGCCGTGGCGGGGATGGACAGTGCGGTCATAGTGAGGACGACCACCGCGACCGGGATCACCGAGGACATCACCAACGTGGAAGAAGACCAAGCGGTACCGATCGTGGGTCGCCGAACAAGCGTCAGCGCGGTGGCGAGCGCCACACCTGACAGTGCGACTCCGACGCCACCAGCGAAGCCGCTGGCGTGGTGGCCGGCCAGGACTTCCGCCCACAGCGCTCCGATGGCGAGGTTGAGGATGGCGAGCCCCTCGAACAGCGAACGGGACGGCCTCAGTAGCCCCGTGACGCCCGTAGCGATCTGTGCCCAGGCGGCCAGAACCAGCCCGATCGCTCCGATGCGCCATCCGGCGAAGTGCGGCCCGGCCACGACGAACGACAAGATGGCCGAGCAACCAAGCACGGCCGCCACGAACAGGGGCCCCGGGAGCGCGAAGGCGGTCGTGTCGGTGGGACCTCCATTGCCGCTGTTCCAGGGCGTCTCAGCCAGGGCGGGCTCGGTTTTGGGCTCGGAGCTGATCCTTTCAAGTCGCTCGATCAGGTCGGTCATCGTTGCCCCCGTCCTCGCGGCCCCTCGGGCCCATATAGCCCGGGGATCAAATCCCCAAGCCCCCTTGATGTCAGAACGCTAATCCCGTGGCTGCCGAAAATCTCATCCGGAGTCGTTTAGCTGGACTTTCGTCAAAGCCGAGTGACGACGACGCTGAGCCGCGGCTCGGTCCTTCCTCTACTACCCTCGGCTTGTCCGATGCTCCCGTGAGTGCCGAAATGACTCACCCGATCCGCCAACCAGGGCCTTCCCGTTTTCATTGCGCCAGCAATTGAGTGGGAAATCAGGGTCAACAGTGTCCGAAACGGCCGTTCCGAAGTCGGTCCCAGCCCTGGAAGACCGGGTTTTGTCGTTAGCCCCACGAACGAACGCACAAAACGAAGGTATTCGCATCACAAGACAAGGGACCACCATGCCCCGAGTAATTGATGCCCATTCAGATCCTGAGCGATATCCGAGTCTCAAACGTTAGGGATCCCAACATCGCACTATCTCCGAACGCGCCAGCTGGCAAGGCAGTTATGCACCTCATGGAACTGGGTTTCGGGTGGGTGGTTGATCCCCGCCGCTTGAAACATCGGGCGACACCTCTCCACGAACCTCTCGTAAGCGTCCCGACTTTCCCAAACATCAACGACACGAATCCCGTCGTCGGTCCTCGTCACCCAGTGGAAGAGCGCCCCAGGTGCGCTCGGCCCACCAGGTAGAAAGCCCATCGATTCGACGATCTCGTCGTACTGGTGAAGTGTGGCGCCGCGGAAATCGAGTTGCACACCAATGGCCATTACAACCCCCGTGCTGTGAAAGGCCGAGACCGTGACTCATCTCGCCGCTGGTGCACCGCGAGTGCCACGTTTGGGATTCCGTCAGGACATGGAATGAGTGCGAGTACCTCGTACGCCCGGCTGGTGGCGCCAGTGTCGGTTGCGTCGGAGATCAATGCCAGGGCGTCCTCGGCTTTATGCGCTGTTGCGGCGGCGTCAGCCGTGTCCCAGAGGGTGATGATGATCACTTGGTTGCGAACGCCGTCATGCTCGAGGCACAGAAGTCCCTTGTAGCCAGGGCTGTGATCGAGTTTCGCTATTGAATGGTTCAGGGCTTCGATCACCGAAGGCATGTGGTCTTGCTCGACATGAAAGGTTGAAACTTTCGCATACACCGCGCCAGGAGACTCTCTTTGTGTCTCTGTACTGTTGGACTGATTTGCGAGTGTCATGACCGCCGCCGATGTATACGAGTTACACGATCGTGGATCACCAGGACACCTGCAGCTGCTCGATGACCTTGACGATCGCTTGCTCAGTGTCAGAAAGTCCGACGAACTCCAGGCCCGTCCGGATTCCGCCCCGAGTGCCGCTATCAACGTTCTTGACCGTCCCCATGAGGCGAACACTGATGGACTCGCCGACGGGGGCTTGGACCAGAACGACGAGTCGGTGTCCGACGAGAAGACCCGGGTCATCGTCGTCACCGATTGGAAATATTTCGAGTCCAACCCCAAGGACGGAGATGTCGAGAACACGACACTCGCCCCATTCCGATGCGTGGTTATCCTCAACGATGTAGCGGCCAGACCAGCTTGTTGTCGCGATTCGGGGAACCCGCCTGCGGAATTCTGTGTCCGGCCTTTGTTCCATGCTGTCCTTTCACGAGCCGTCGCCGCGTCCTCGGGGCCATCGGCCGTGGTCGAGGAGAAGGTCGCCTTCGCCACTTTCGGCCCAGCTAGAACACGAATCAAGCAATCCCCCTCCCTTGGGTAGAGGAATCCTTGTACTTCTTGTAGAGGTCCTCTACCTTGAGGAGATGGGACTCAGAATTGGTGAGCTCGCCCGGCGTACGGGCGTAGGGGTGAGCACCCTGCGGGCCTGGGAGAACCGCTTTCGTTTCCTTGAGCCCGAACGGTCCTCGGCCGGTCACCGGCTCTATCTCGAGAGCGACGTCGACCGGGTCGATGCCGTGTTGCGCTTGGTGTCAGAGGGCCTCACGTTGTCGGCTGCCATCGCCCGAGTCTCAAACGTCGGAGTAGGCGCTCAGCCCGCGGGTGAGGGCGAAGCACTGCTCTACGGGCAGATCCTCCAGGTCGCGGGCGAAGGCATCTGGGTCTCACGCGAGGGACGCACCCGTTACGTCAACCGGAGGATGGCCGAGCTCATGCACTGCTCGGTAGACGAGCTTCTGTCCACCCCGGTCCTTGAGTTTCACGGCCCTGACGACCTGGCGTCCACAAAGGAGCGCGCCGCGATGGTGAGGGGAGGCGATCGTCTGCAATTCACTCAGACACTTCGTCGAGCTGACGGTTCCAGATTTCTCGCCCGAATCGACACCGCTCCGCTGATCAATCAATCCGGCCAATATGAGGGCGCGGTGGCACTGATCCGCAACATCGAGGCCGAGGCACAATTTGAAACCCAAGCGCGATTCCGATCCGCGCTTCTTGATTCGATCGGCGAAGCAGTCGCCGCCGCCGATCCTGACGGAAACTTGGTATATGTCAATGCCGCCGCCGAACGTCTCTTCGGCTGGCGAGCTGCCGACGTCATGGGTAGGGACGGCCGTGCCCTTATGGCCTCCCCGGACGCCTCCGAAGAGGCAGACCGAGTTCATTTCAAGCTGCTGGCCGGCAAGCGTTTCTCGGGGGATCTCAAACTAACTCGTTTGGACAGAACTGAGTTCATAGCCCACCTCAAGGCGGCACCGGCCTTCGATGAGAAGGGAGACCTGCTCGGGATCACTGCGGTGATTACGGACCAAACTGAACACATTCGGCTCCAGCGTGAGAGACGGGCGCTCGAAACACAGATGGAGGCACTCGCTCTGCTGGGAGTCCAAGCTCTATACCAAAAGGCAAGCAGCCGGGCCGTCAGGGATCACATCTTCGTCGAAGCACTCGAGACGATGAGGCGGGTGCTTGAAGCCGACCTTGTCACGATCATCGATGTGGTGCCAAAGACTGGGGCGCTTGAGGTGCGAGCGATGTCTCCACGCATGCATGAGCCCACAGTGCTCCCGTCGGGGAGCCGCTCTTTTCCCGGGTACGTCGTTCTTGCTCGGAAAGTTGTCGTGGTTGACAACGCGCGCCTCGATCGAAGATTCGAGATCACGCCCACTCGAGCTGACTTCCAGACCGCGTCAGCAATCGGCGCGCCGATCTTCGGCCCCGGCGGGATACGCGGCATCATCACAGCCGAGAGTTCGACGCCCAAGAGGTTCAATCATTCGGGCGGACACTTTGTCCAGGGGATCGCCAACATCGTTGGAGTGAGTCTCACGGACTAGCTCAGGAGGTTGGCTACGCCGATGGCTCGGCGACAAATGGCCAACCAAAAGGCTCCCAAATGCCGGTGATGCTCGGGCATCGGACCAGGCCCGACGGGCCGAACCGACCGCAAATCTTCCGTCCTAGCGATACAGAGCGGTCTGGCCAGAGACCTACCCGCTCGCCCACGGCACATCCCGGTCGCGTCATTCAGATAACACGCGTCAGTCGGTATCTGCGGTACTTCCGTCGCCGACCCCTCGGGATCGTCTCGGGCTGACCGGAGTTCATCTTCGAGGCTGACGAAGAGTGGAAGACGGTGCCGGCGCCGATAGTGATCGGCAACCCGGCACCGAGCCATGACAAATAGCCACGCTCTGAAATCATTAGCGTCGCCCTCGAACCGACCGAAGTGCTTGGCGGCCGCCAGCCATGTCTCGTCCGACCTGGGCGTTCACTATGCGATTGCGTCCGCTAATACGTGGGACTCTTGCGGCCACAATCATGTGGGAAATCAGGGGCAACGGTGTCGATAGCCACGAATGAAGATTGGAACTAGCAGCCCGATAGTCCTGCAAGTGACCCGGTCGGGCAAGACGCGCCGGTCCAAGTCACGCCTGAAAGATTTGCGTCAGTGAGATTGGCGTGTACGAGTGTGGCGTTGGTGAGGTTGGCGCCGGAGAGGTTGGCGTGGAGGAGCTTGGCTTTGAAGAGCGTCGCGTCGGTGAGGTTGGCGCCAGAGAGGTCAGCGCCGAAAAGGTCGGCGCCCTCGAAGTGGGCGCTCGTGAGGGTCGCTCCAGTAAGGGCGGCGTCGATGAGCTTGGAGTCGACGAATTTCGCGTCATTGAGGTTGGCCATGACCAGCTGGGCGTCTTTGAGATTCGCACGGAGAACGTCGGCACCGGAAAGGTTTGCCTTGGTGAGATCGGCCCCGTCGAGTTCGGCCTTGGTGAGGTTGGCGCCGTTGAGGGTGCTACCGGAGAGGTTGACCTTGGTGAGTTTGGCCTTGGTGAGGTTGGCGCCAGAGAGGTTGGCCTTGACGATTGTGGCGCCGGTGAGCTTGGCCCCCGACAGGTTGGCCCCCGACAGGTTGGCGCCCGACAGGTTGGTGTGGATCAGTTTGGCGCCAGCGAGGTCGGCACCTACGAGATTGGCGTTGACGAGGGAGCAGTCGCGAAGGTTGATCCCAGGCGATGGCGCCGCTTGGCAGTTGACCCGCGCAAATGCGGGTACGGACCATGCCGTGGTGACCAAAACCGATCCAGTCATGGTGACGGCGAGGCCGACTGCGATGCGCGCCGCTTGAGAACCGACGTGGCGACTGGTCATGGCTCCACACTTCCCTCGACGGCCTGATTTCAACACTCTGGGTGCAGCTGGCGAATCATCAAAACTGAGGAACTGCGGGTCCCACGTTGCTAGCTGCCGAGCTTAGACACGCCCCGACTCACGACGCACTCTGCGGGAGTGGCCCCGGAGCGCCCGGTTCCAGAAGGCACGAGAGCGGATCCTTGGCTTCGAACGCCTGCGGATAACTTTGGTCCATGCTCGTTCTCCTCACCGCCGTCGCACACCGGTCCTTCAGTGCGCAGCTCGATCGACCAGGGGTCGACTGGCTGCTGATGCACGAAGACGGCGGGGTGTGCGACCCGACGGGCACATCGATCGCTCGGGAGCACGCGCACCCGGAGATCGCCTGGGGAACGTCCGATCTGTTCCGGGATGGAGCCCCGCTTGTCGCCTTCTTCTCGCTCATGCTCGAGAGTCCCGGGCTCGGCTGGTTCCAATCTCCGGCTGCGGGCTACGAGGATCCTGTCTTCGCATCGATGGTGGCCAATGGAGTTCGGATCACCAACGCCCATGTCAATAGCCTGCCCATCGCCGAGTTCGTGATGCGCTCCGTCCTCGAGGAGTTCCAGAATGCCGCGCAGTGGCGCGACCAGGCATCTGGACGGCGATGGCGGATCCACGACTGGCGCGAGATCTCGGGAACGACATGGCTGATCGTAGGGCTCGGCGGGATCGGGACCGAGGTCGCCCATCGAGCGCGAGCCTTCGGGGCAACGGTGATCGGGTGCCGACGACACCCGTCGCCGACTGATCCCACCGAGCGGACTGTGACCCCTGACCAACTCGATCAGGTGGTCGGACTGGCAGACGTCATCGTCCTCGCCGCCCCGGCCACGCCGGCGACGACAAACCTCGTAGACGCCGCCTTCCTGAGCCGGGTGAAGCGGGGAAGCGTGCTTGTCAATGTGGCCCGGGGGACACTGGTCGACGACGACGCGTTGATCGAGAGCCTCGATTCCGGTCATGTGTCCGCCGCCATTTTGGACGTCTTCCGAACCGAGCCTCTTCCGGGAGATCACCCCTTCTGGTCCCATCCGTCAATCCGTGTTACTCCGCACAATGCCGCTGGAGGTGTCGGTCGGCTCGCTCGGCAGGCTGAGCTGTTCAAGGAGAACCTCGATCGCTATCTCGACGGGCGTCCGTTGCTGAACGAGGTCACCGGCGCGATCGCCCACTCCTGAGCCTCGCCCGTTGCTGCTTTGGCGCTATCTACTCACCTGACGGCACCCTGAGAACGTTGCGGAAAGGGCACGGTGTCTAAGGGAGACAAATGCGTTCTTACCGCACTCGGCAAGGGGAACTTGGACTCGACGGCACCATGCCTCTCGAGGTTGCACCTCATGGCCCCGGAGGTACGGGCTTACGCGTCCCGCGTCATCATTCGCCACGCGCCGAGGACGGTCCACACCACCAGCCAGGCGACGATGACACCCGCAGCCACGGTCTTTGATTCCGGGACGAGCAGCGACGTCCCTCGGCCCCCGTCGGGGCCCCCACCGCCTCCGAACACAAAACCCAGGCCGTTCGGCTCCAGATGGGCCACGGCAAGGCCGACCACCGATCGTTGGAGGTTGATCAGATGGGGGAGATGGGCGCGTGACAGGATCGGGGTGAGGATGATCTCGAGGACGATCATGATGATCACCGCCACCGTCCTCTGTCCGATCAGCGATCCGAGGCCGAGGCCGACCATGAAGCCGACGACAGCCTCGAGGCCGATCCACAACCCGGTTTTGATCATCAGCGAGTCCGACGGATACAGGAACTGTCGGGTGTAATCGGCATAATCCATCCCGGCGATGAGGCTGGCCGCATCTTTGATCTGGGTCGGGGAAGCCGGAGGAGGGCCCTGGAACCCCGGAGGTTGTTTGACGATCGCCGGCCCGCCGTTGGGGCCGTTGCCACATGGAACGCTGTTCACTGCCGCCGCGATCGGAGAATTCGGTCCGATCCTGAAGCCGAAGTTGCAGATCACCTCGTCCGCATTGTCGGCAGCCCAGCTCTCGAGGCCGGCGCGTGACAGGTTGACGGGCACGTTCACACCGTTGAAGTTGAGCCGGGTGGGCGCGGCGAACACGCACACCGCGCACACGATGGTGAAACCCACGGCCACCAGGGGAAGGATGATGGCCAATCCGGCAGGGATCCGGGCCAGGTAGATCGCCAATCGGGATCGGCCCGTCACCACCAGGTGCCGGAACATCCCCTCGGTGAGGTCGATCGATCCCGCCGTGGCGCCCAGCGTGGCAGCCACGATGAACCCGAAGACGTACAACACCCCGGCCACCAGGCCCGTGAAAACGGTGTAGCCGCCGGCCGGGCCGTACGAGTGGGGAGCGAAGGCGTGGAGCAGCAGTCTGATGACGAGGAAGACCGTGGGGATGCCGATGGTGACGAGCATCAGGGCCACCATGAGCCCACGCCGCTTTCGCAGCTCCATGAATCTGGTGGCGATCATGGCGCCGGTGGGAACCCACGATCCTCGGCGGTCGTGCCTCGCACCCCGGGGGGCGACCTGCGGCGCGGCGGGCTGGTTGGAGACAGTCGTCACTCGGTGGCCCCCAATCGACTCGTCACCTGCAAGAACCACGATTCGAGCGAGGCTTGGATCTGCTGGAGCCGGTACACCGAGATCCCCCCTTCGACGAGCACACGGTTGATCTCGGCGATGACGTCTCGGGCTGTCCCCGCCGGCAGCTCGATGCCCAGTCCCAGCTGGCCCACTTGGATGTTGGCCCCGATGGTGGTGGCGTCCAGCAGCGCACGGGCTCGATCCGGCTCGGAGCATTCGACCTGGAGTGCCAGCGATGCCCCCGCCAGCAGTTCGGATATCGGTCCCTGACGGATGATGTTGCCCCGGTCCACGATGGCCACCGCATCGCAGGTCCGCTCGACTTCGTCGAGAAGGTGCGACGACAGCACGACGGTGCGGCCCTCGGCCACCAGGGAGAGGATCATGTCGCGCATTTCGTGCATACCGGCCGGATCGAGTCCGTTCATCGGCTCGTCGAGGATCAGGAGTTGGGGGTCCCCGATCAGGCAGGCGGCCACGCCGAGGCGCTGGCGCATACCCATCGAGTACTTCGACACCCGGTCATCGGCGCGATGGAGGATTCCCACCCTCTCGAGCGACGGCGTGATGCGATCTCGCGCCGCCGGCTGGCGCGCCGCGGCGAGAAGCTGGAGGTTCTGGCGCCCTGTCAGATGGCCGTGGAACCGGGGCTCGTCAACGATGGCCCCGACCCGCGCCAGCGCCGCGGCGCGCTGTTTGGGGACGGGGTACCCGAGCAGCGACATCGTGCCCGCGTCGGCGTGGGTCAGTCCCAGCAGCACCCGGATGAGCGTGGTCTTGCCCGCGCCGTTGGGGCCGAGGTACCCGAACGCGCATCCCCGAGGAATGAGGAGCTCGACACCGTTGACGGCGATGTTCTCGCCGAAACGTTTGGTCAGTCCGTGGGTCTCGACGGCCCATTGGCTGTCGGCGGCCAGCGTCGGGGGGGAGTCGGGCAGCGTGGTCGTGGTCATCGGATGCTCATCTTCCCTCGCCGATCGTCCTGGGTGGCCGCGACTTTCGATCGCTGAGGCCAAATTTCCTGCCGGCCCCGATCTCTCGATCGGCCCCGACGGCTGCCTTGCAGAGCAAGATAGCAGACGCTACCTTGTAATGCATGGGTAACGCGGAGGGGCGCAGGAGCCAGCTGCTCCGGGGCGTCCTCGACCTCTGCCTTCTGGCGGTGATGGGGGACGGCCCGGCGTATGGCTACGAGATGACCAAGCGGCTCCGGGCGCGTGGCCTCTCCATCGTCGGGGAGGGGTCGATCTATCCCCTTCTGGGCAGGCTGGAGCGCGACGGCCTGGTGGAGACCCATCGGGCCGCGAGCAACGGGGGCCCGCCCCGGAAGTACTACAGCCTCTCGCCCGAGGGTGAGCGGGCGCTGGAGGCCGGTGTCAGCGAATGGCAAGCGGCGCGCGACGCCGTCGATGGTGCACTGGGTCTGGTCAAAGCGGAGGTAATGCCGTGAGTCAGTTCGTCGATGAGTGCCGCCGGGAGTGGCGACGCCTCGGAGTCCCCGATCCCATCGCCAACGAGATGGCGGCCGACCTGACGGCCGATCTCGAAGAGGCCGAGGCCGAAGGAGGCACGGCCGAAGACGTGCTCGGGAACAGTGCATTCGACCCTCGTCGGTTCGCGGCGGCGTGGGCCGCAGCTCGAGGTGTCACGAGTCCGCCCACCCTCGACAGTCCGTCTCGCTGGCGCCGACCCATGGCGATCGCTCTCCCTGCCCTGGTGGGCGTGCTGGTCGTCGGCGCTGGCCTGCTCCTTCTCGTGGGTCGCCGCAGTAGCGCCTTTGCCGTCGTCACTCACCGGATCGTCGCTGGGCCCGGGCCGATCCGGCTCTTCGGCCCTGGTGCGGGGCGGATCGTGATCCCCGGTCCGCTGGGCCGGACATTCGTGGGGTCCGGAGTGGCAGGCGTCGATGTCCATCCCCTTGCCGTGTTGCTCCTTTTCGTTGGCCTCGGTGGCCTCGGGTTGCTGGCTGTCCTGTACTGGTCGTTCTTTTCCGGCTCTCGCCGGTACCGCCGACACGATGGGCCGCGGACCCCGGGCTGGAACTGACAGGCCAACCAGCCGTCTCCCTGCCTGGACGCCAGGGAGACCCGCCATCGACTCCACCGAAGAATCCGGCACGACCGGTTGAAGCTGCCGGCCCGACGTGCCGATACAGGTGCTGATGGGATCACCGCGTCTCTGTCGGAGGCGATCGATGCGTTCGAAGCTGGCAACTCTGAAGATTCCGGTCAAGACGTTGGGGGCCCTTCTCCTCCTGGTGTGTCTTGGCTACGTGTCGTTGTCAGCCGATGCCGCTCTCGCTGGGGCGGCGACCCAGGGCGACCAGATCGCGGCGTTTGCCGCTTCACAAGCCAACGTCCCCTACTGCGACGGCGGGGGGGACATCAACGGCCCCACCAACGGTGGAGTGGTCGAACCCGGATGCGGGCCCGGCGTCAGAGGCTACGACTGCATGAGCCTGGTCCAGTACGCGGTGTACCAGGCGACAGGGATCGCGCTGCCCAACTACGGGGCCCAACCGAGCGGCGTCGGAGTCTTTCTCGCCCCTCAAGCGACGATCGCCGAGGACACCGCCGACCTCCTGCCAGGCGACGCCGTTTTCTGGGGAGGGAGTGGCATCAACGGCTTCGCCCATTCGGGGATCTACGCCGGTGGTGGGAACGTTTGGGATGCCATCGGCGTCAATCAGCCTGTCCAACTGCACACGATGACGTATCTGCGATCCGTGTACAGCTACGACGGCGCCATGAGGTTCTGGGGCACTGGAGCCGCGTCAGGCGGTCTTGTGGCTCCGGTCGTCGGCATGGCGTCGACTCCGAACGGGAACGGCTACTGGTTGACCGATGCGTCGGGTGGAGTGGCCGCCTACGGCTCTGCCGTCAACGACGGCTCGATGGCCGGTCACCATGTGGTGGCTCCCATTGCCCACATCGTCTCGACGCCGGACGGCGGGGGCTACTGGCTGGTGGCGGCTGACGGGGGCATCTTCTCCTTCGGCGACGCCCCGTTCTACGGATCGATGGGTGGTCGGCGACTCGATGCCCCGGTGGTGGGCATGGCGCCCACTCCGGACGGCGGGGGTTACTGGCTGGTGGCGGCTGACGGGGGGATCTTCTCCTTCGGCGACGCCCCGTTCTACGGATCGATGGGTGGTCGGCGACTCAATTCCCCGGTGGTGGGCATGAGTGCCGACGATGCCACCGGGGGCTATTGGGAGGTGGCCTCCGACGGGGGGATCTTCTCCTTCGGGGCGCCGTTCCTGGGCAGCACCGGAGGCATGCACCTGAGCCGACCCGTCAACGGGATGACTGCGCTCGCCAACGGGCAGGGGTATTGGTTCGTCGCCTCCGACGGGGGGGTCTTCTCCGAGGGAAGTGCCCCGTACCACGGGTCGATGGGTGGAAAGTCGCTCAACGCTCCCGTTGTCGGCATGGCCGCGGCCGACTCGACCGGGGGCTACTGGTTGGTGGCCTCTGACGGCGGCGTGTTCAGTTTCGGCGCTCCCTTCTACGGTGTCGGGTAGATCGGGGCACCAACCAGTGGCACGTGTCGCGGCGCGCCGGTCCCTTGTGGTCCCTAGCTGGGTGACGGGGCCAGACAACCTTGCAGGGCTTGCCACAATTGGCCGGCGCTGCCCTGAGTCCCAACAGGTGATGCCGAAGCCGTGGTAACTGGTGGTGCCGTGCAAGCCAATCCGGCCTCGATGCTCTGGGCGTCCACTTCGAGCCCTGCAAGAGCCTGTTTCTCCGTCGCGTCCGCGGCATCCATCAAGGACGTGATCTGGGTGACAGATGCTTGTGCTCCCCGTCGCTTCGAGACCGCGATCCTGACAGCCTTCTGGGCGAAGTCGTAGGGCTCGGTCAGGCGAGCGGCAGCGATGTCCAGGTAATATTGGCCAATCGAGTCTCGTTGGTCGGGTGCGCCCAACATCGGAACGCTCGATTCGAAACGCGACGCCGCGCCACTGGTGTAGTCCTCGAGGGCGAGCCGGCGAAGGGCACGGGTCGCCCTCGAGAGTGCGCTCTTGGCGACAAACACGTTGCGGTCCGACAAGGCGAGCTGTGCGTTCTTCGATGCAAGTCGCTCCTGATCCAATGCGGTCACCGAAGCATCGGCCTGGTAGGACCGCAAGTCGGCACCGGTGTTCGAATAGCTCGTCAGCGGTCCGTGCAGCTGACCTGCCCTGCCCTTGAGGAGAGCCTCGACGATCTCGCCGGCCAGTATTTGATTGGCGTAACAAGGGATCCCGCCTTCCGAGGGCGCACACCATGGGCTCTGGTCGACGTCGAAGAGAAAGACCGCGGGCACAGAGACGTCACCCGCCAATAGGGCCGACACGATCGGAGCCATGCTGGGCTGGAGCAGCGCCGCCACCGTCGCTGCGCAGCCGCTCGCCCACGTGGTGAATGCCGGAAAGCCATCCGAGGACATCACCGCGGCAAGGGGGGCACCGTTCGAGTCGGTCACCTGGCGGGCGTTGAACGGATTGTATGCGGCGGAGTTGTTGGTGGAGCCACCTTCAACGACCTGCCATTCGTCGAGGTCGGCAACGTTGTCCGGCGTCACCGGTGCATTGACGCCCTCGAGGACACAGTTCTCCCACCCAGGGGGCAGAGCTGTCCCAATGCCTGGTCCAGGCCCGGGGTTCGGTGCCGGTGTAGCGCCGATCGGCGCAGCGACACCAACGACACTGAGCACCACGACAGTCAATGCGATGCCCAACCGGACGTGACCGAACGGGGGTGTCATCGGCGTCGCTTCAAGAGGCAACCGGCATCTTCAGTCGTCGAGGGTTCAGGGATCGAATGACGCTCGGTCAGCCTGGCCGAATGACATCTCGCCGGTCAAGGGCCCCTCGTGACGAGCCGCAGCTCGTCATCGACTTTTCCGGCAGGAGACGATCCAATACCGTGTGATCCCCGACCGCTTCGAGTCCGTGGTCCTGCGCCTCGCGTAGGGATGCGTGACCGGAGAGCACGGCCAGGATGAGCGATGGCGGCCCACTCAGCACGAGATCGGGTGCGGGTGCGGTGCCGACACGGGTGCGGATGACGCCGTCGGCCACCTCGACCACCGCGGGCTGATCGGTGCTGCGCAGCTCGATCGAGACCGGCGGCCCCGTCGGACTGCGGTCCCGGAGAAAGAGCGAGACGGGGAACGCGAACCAGTGGCTCCGGAACTCGTCGCCCTCGTCCTGCTGCGCCATGAAGCGTGTCCCCCAGCCGCCGAGGGCGTCGAGAACCGGTGCGAGCTCCGCCCCGGCCTCGGTGAGATGGAACAGCGTCGTGGCCACCGGGGGCGGCGCCGCCTCCCGCCGGAGCAGGGCGGCCGCTTCGAGCTGGCGGAGGCGATCTGCCAGCAGGTTGGTGGCGATGCCGGGAAGCCCGTTGCGGAGGTCGGTGTAGCGACAGGGGCCCTGCACGATCAGCTCCCGGACGATCAGCAAGGTCCACCGATCGCCCACCACATCGAGCGCCTTGGCCACCGAGCAGTACTGCCCGTACGTCCGCATGACCTCAGCGTAACCCCTCTTTGCTTGATATTCAACAGTTATTACTTGACTTATTCAACTTCGGAGATGACCATGGTGTGGTGCGGTCCAAGCCGATGATCCTCGTGGCACTGCTCCTGCCCTCGTTCGCCATCAACCTCGACACCACCATGGTCAACGTGGCGCTGCCCACTCTGGTGCGCGAGCTGCACGCCTCGACCAGCCAGCTCCAATGGGTCGTCGACGCCTACAACCTGGTCTTCGCCGCCCTGTTGCTCACCGCCGGGAGCCTCTCGGACCGCCTGGGCCGCAAAGGGATGCTGCTGTCGGGACTGGCGGTGTTCGGCTCGGCCAGCGTCATCGGGGGATTCACCACGAGCCCGGCGCAGCTCATCGCCGTGCGGTCCGTGATGGGCCTGGGGGCGGCGATGGTCTTCCCCGCCACCTTGTCGCTCATCGCCAACGTCTTCACCGAACGACGGGAACGGGCCGCGGCCATCGGCCTGTGGGGGGCGAGCGCCGGTGTCGCCATCGCCCTCGGGCCGATCGTGGGGGGCTGGCTCCTGGAGCATTTCTCGTGGGGAAGCATCTTCGTCGCCATGGGTCCCGTCGCCGCGGTCGGTGCTCTGCTGGCGGCGCTGAGCGTCCCGACGTCCAAGGACCCCGATGCGGCTCGGATCGACCTCCCCGGCCTGGTGCTCTCGACCGGCGCCATGGCCGTGCTGGTCTTCACGGTGATCGAGGCGCCCACCTACGGATGGGCCGATGCCCGCAGCACTGTCGGGTTCGTGGCGTCGGCGGTGCTGGTCGCCGCATTCATCGCGTGGGAGCGTCGCGTCCTGCAACCGATGCTCGACGTCCGCCTGTTCCGCAACATGCGGTTCAGCGCCGCCAGCAGCTCAGTGACGGTGGCCTTCTTCACCTTGTTCGGGTTCATCTTCCTCATGACCCAGTACTTCCAGTTCATCCGGGGGTACGGACCACTCTCCACCGGTGTCCACCTCCTGCCGGTGGCGCTGTCGGTCGGTGTCGGTTCGATCGTCGGGACCAAGGTGGCCGTCCGAGTGGGCACCAAACTCGTCGTCACCACCGGGCTCATCGCTATGACGGTCTTCTACATCTGGGTGGCCGCCTCGTTGACCACGACTATCGGCTACGGCGTGATCTCGATACAGATGGTGCTCTACGGGCTGGGCATGGGCTTCACTTCTGCGCCCGCCACCGAGTCCATCATGGGCGCCGTCTCCACCCGGCACGCCGGCATCGGATCGGCGGTCAACGACGCCACGCGCCTGCTCGGTGGCACCCTGGGTGTGGCCGTCATCGGGAGTGTCTACGCCTCGCTCTACAACGCCCGGCTCACCGCCGCCCTGCCCGCCCTCCCGGGCCGTGTGTCGGCCGTGGTCCACCAATCGGTCGGCGCCGCCTTCACCGTGTCCAGCCAAATGAGCGCCGCCGGGCACGGCGCGACCGGGGCGGCGATCCACCACGCCGCTTCCCAGGCGTTTCTCCATGGCCTGAGCATCGGGTGCCTGGTGGCCGGGGGTGTGGCCGTGGCCGGAGCGGTCCTGGCCGTGGCGTTCCTCCCCGCCCAACCCCCGAGTCGTCCCGCCGGGGACGTCGAGGAGCAGACACCGGACGCCGAACTTCTCGAGTACGTCCCCTTCGTCGCACCCGCCGACGCCTGACACGCACTTCCCACCACGGTCACGGTCCGTCTCGATCGACCCGAGCCGTCGGCCGCTCGATTAGAACAGGGGACGAGTTTTGACCGTGACCCCCAACCCTCCCCTCACGCGCCCGCTCGGCGCACACGCTCGCCGCGGAGTGATCCGGAGGCGGAGGATGCTGGTCGCCGTCGCCATCCTCGTCGGCGTGGGCGCGTTCTTGGCCGCCTCGTCCGGTGGGAAGTCGCCGACCACGGCGCGCTCCACCGCGACGACGTCGCCGAAGGCGGGGCAGACCACCGGCCATCCCCATGTGGCCGCGGCGGCGGAATCGGGCCTGCTCCCCTGGGCACTGACCGCGCCCCTGAGCCGGTCCGTGGTGCTGCCCGGGACAGGGTCGCAACTCCTCATCCTCGGTGGTCTGACCACCGCCAATGCCTCCACCCAGGGCGTCTACACCCTCGACACCACGACCGGGAAGCTCGTCCATGTCGCCAACCTGACGTCCAACCTCCACGACGCATCGGGCGCCGTGATCGACGGTCGGGCCGTGACATTCGGCGGCGGTTCGCCCGCAACCGTCGCCACGGTGCAGGCCGTGGAGACCTCGGGCGCCCCGGGGACGATCGCCACCGCATCGGTGACAGGGGCCCTTCCCCAGCCGCGCTCGGACTCGGCGTCGGCCACGATCGGGAACACCACCTACATCGTGGGCGGATACGACGGGACCAACCCCGATGCCGGCGTCCTGGCCACGACCGACGGCCACACGTTCTCGACCGTGGCGTCGCTGCCCGTGCCGGTGCGGTATCCAGCCGTCGCCGCCGCCGGAGGGCTGATTTACGCCTTCGGGGGCGAGGCCATCACCGGAGCCGGTGCCGGCCAACCGGTGAGCGCCATCCAGGTGGTGGACCCCAGACGGCACACGGCCACCACGATCGGGCGCCTGCCCGAGCCCCTCGAGGGTGCCACCGCCGTCGCCATCGGGACACAGATCTACCTGGCCGGGGGTGAGAGCACGAGCGTCCAAGCCGTCACACCCGGGGAGGGCACCACACAACTCGCACCGCCGCCACCGGGCTCCGCCGCCGGTGCGGGCGCCACCAGTGCCACCGCCACCGCGGCCACCATTCCCGGGAGGGGGAGTCGCAGCGTGGCGCGGGGGACGCTCCTGGCCACGTCGGGCACGTCCACGGTCTCCACCATCTGGGCCTTCGATCCCACCAACCACACTGTGCTGAGCGCCGGACGCCTGCAGGCGCCCGTGGCGTACTCGAGCGCGGCCGTCCTCGGCACCAGAGCCTGGCTCGTCGGGGGTGAGTCGGCGGGAGCGCAGGTCTCGACGGTGCAGATGCTCACCCCCAACACCGGGTTCGGCTCCGCCGGCGCGCCCGGCGCCGGCTCCCCGTATTTCGGCACCCAACTGCTCATCGCCGACCGCGGCAACAACCGCTTCTTGCTCATGGACGCGGCCATGCACATCACCTGGACCTATCCGTCGGCCTCCTCGCCCCCTGATCCCTATGGCTTCGTGTTTCCCGACGACGCCTTCTTCATCGACCAGGGCAAAGCCATCATCTCGAACCAGGAGGAGAACGAGACGATCGTCGAGATCGCCTACCCCTCGGGAAAGATCCTGTGGGAGTACGGGCATCGCCAGAGTCCGGGAACCGCACCCGGATACCTGCACGAGCCCGATGACGCCTACCTGTTGAAGAACGGGCAGATCTCGGTGGCCGATGCCCAGAATTGCCGTGTCCTGATCATCAACCACGACGGTAGCGTGGCGAGCCAGATCGGCACCACGGGCCGATGCGTGCATGACCCGCCGGCGTCGATGGGATCGCCCAATGGCGACACGCCGCTGGCCGACGGCAACCTCCTCATCTCCGAGATCAACGGCTCGTGGATCAGCGAGTACACCCCGCAGGGACAGCTGGTGTGGGCGGCCCATCCGCCGGTTGTGTACCCGTCGGACCCCCAGCAGCTCGGCCCTGACCTCTACCTGGTGGCCGACTACACCAAGCCCGGGGCCTTCATCTACATGAACCGCGCCGGCCAGGTCCTCTACCGCTACGACGTCGCCTCGGGCCCCGGGATGCTCGACCACCCCTCCCTGGCCGAGCGCATCCCCAGCGGCGTCATCATGCTCAACGACGACTACGCCAACCGTATGGTGGCGATCGACCCCACCACGGGGGCGCTGGTGTGGCAGTACGGCATCACCGACGCGGCCGGAACGGCACCGGGGATGTTGAACACCCCGGACGGGTTCGATCTGCTGGCACCGGGCGGGAGCACACCCACCCATCCCGCCACGGGCTGAGACGGGAGCTTTGCGCCTGCTGGCCGAGCTCAGACCCGATCCAGCTCGAGCATCCGGATGGCGTTGCCCCGCAGGATCTTGTACGCCGCCTCCTCGTCGAAGCCCGCCAGGAGCTTCTCCACATACGCCTCGGAGTGCGGCCACGTGGTGTCGGTGTGGGGATAGTCGGTCTCGAAGCAGATGTTGTCCAGGCCGACCTCGTCGAGCGAGGCCAGGCCGTGGTGGTCGGCGGTGAAGCACCCGAAGATCCGGCCGTAGTAGTAGGTGGAGGGGGGCTCGGGAATCTGCTCCTTGGAGTGCTGCCATCCGTCATGCAGGTCCCATACGGTGTCGGCCCGCTCCAGGACATAGGGGATCCAGCCGATCTGGCCCTCGGAGTACGCCAATTTCAGCGTGGGGAATTGGATCAACTTTCCCGAGAAGAGCCAATCGGTCAGCGATGCCATGGAATTGTTGAACGCCAGCGTCGCTCCCGCGCCGGCCGGGGCGTCGGGCGAAGCGGCCGGGGCCGTCGACGAGGAGCCGATGTGCATGCAGATGGTGACGCCGGCGTCGTTGCAGACCGAGAAGAGCGGATCCCAGTAGCCGGTGTGGATGCTGGGGAGCTTGAGATGCGTGGGGAGCTCGCTGAAGCAGATGGCCCTCACGCCGCGCTCGGCGTTGCGCTTGGTCTCTTCCACGGCCAGCTGGGGGTCCCACAGGGGGATCAGGCACAAGGGGATGTTCACGCCCCCTGAAGGGCCACACCACTCTTCGACCATCCAGTCGTTGTAAGCCCGGACACACGCCAGTCCCAACTCGTGATCGCTTCCCTCGTAGAAGGTCTGACCGCAAAACCGGGGGAAGGTCGGGAAGGGCAGGGAGCCGTCGGTCCAATTGAGCGCGAGGTCCGCCACACGGGCGTCGCGGTCGTAGCAACCGGGCCGCATCTCGTCGTAGGTGACCGCCGTCATCGGCATCTTGGCCCGGTCGAACACCAGGTTGCCCTCGTCCTCGGTGACCGCATCACGGGGGATGGCGACAAACCGCTTGTGCACGTAGATGAGCCGGTCCTCGTAGTACCAGGCGTCGCCCCACAGGCCCTCGGGATCCTCACGCATCACGTACTTCGCCCCGGGCTTGTGCACGAAGTCCGCCCAGCGCTTGCGCTCGACCCGGGGGCCCGCCTCGCGAAAGCGCTCCGGCAGCCAGGTCTGCCATACGTGCGGGGGCTCGACGACGTGATCGTCGACGCTGATGATCTTGGGCAGGGTCATGGCGAAAAGCGTACTTCCCGGCCTGACACCGAAGTCAGTCGACGGGGGCGGCGGGGACCTTCTGCCGGCTCTCGTCGACGAGTACGAGGATCCGCATAACATGCCCATCTTGCGTCGCACTGTTCACAGACCACTCCTCGGCCCGAGACCGGTCATCAGAACCATGCTCGCCGTTGCCACCGTGGTCGGCGGGGTGACGCTGGCCCCCGCCCTCGCCGCGGCGCAACCGGATCCGGCGGGCACCTCCTCCACCACGTCGTCGACCACGACCACCACCGCCCCGGTCCCGGTCACCCTCACCCCGGTCGAGGTCCAGCAGATGTCGGCGCTCCAGGTCCAGATCACCCAGACCGGAGCGGTGCTCGACCAACTGGCCGAGACCTATGAGACCGACTCGGCACAGCTCACCGGCCTGCAGCAGCGCGAAGCGGCGATCAGCGCCCAGGTGGCGGTGACCAAGCGCAAGGTCGCCGCCACCCGTCTGCGCCTGCGCACCGACGCCCTCATCGCGTACATGGGCGGCGTCCCCTTGACCGAAATCACCACCGTGCCCTTCTCGAGCTCCAACGATGCCGCCGCCACCAGCGAATACCAGCAGGTGGCCATCGCCAACACCGCCGCGGTGGCGGCCGCCTACGAGTCCGAGGCACGCACCTTGGCGGCCCAGGACGCCACCCTGTTGGCGACAGAGAACAAGGTGCAAACCGAGTTGACCGACATCGCCAAGGCGCAACAGTCGGCCGTGGTGGCGGCCTCCACCCAGCAGGCGTCCCTGGTGGCCTTGAGCACCGGGAACGACCCTTCGATACCCATCTATCTCGCGGCGCAGTCCGCCGGCCAGAACGCCGTGGACACCGACCGGACCTCTGCGCCCATCCCCCCCCCGCTGAACTCGGCCATCTGGGCCGCGGCCTCGCAGGTCGGCGTGCCCTATGTCTGGGGAGGCGAGACTCCGCTTCCGGCCCCGAGCGCCGGCTTCGACTGCTCGGGTCTCGTCCAGTGGGCCTACGGCCAGGCAGGTATCGCGTTGCCACGCACCGCCCAAGAACAGCACGACGCCGTCACGCCCGTACCGGCGGCGCAGGCGCAGGCCGGGGACCTCGTCTTCTGGAACGACGGCACCACCTCGGTGCAGCACGTCGCCATCTACGTGGGCGCGGGGATCGTGCTCGAGGCTCCGAGCACGGGGTCCGTCGTCAGCTACTCGCCCCTGTGGCCAACTGGTCTCGTCGGTTTCGGCGTTCCCACCGTGCCGGCCGTTCCCGTCGTGCCCGGGGTGCCTGCCAGCTGAACAGGCCCTAGTTCGACGCCGGGGCTCTTCGGTCCTTCGAACGCCTCAGGTGCCCCGTTGCTCCATGACCAGGCAACTGCTGGTGGCGGTGGCGACGAGCGTGCCGGCCTGGTCCACGATCTCCGCGTTCGAGAACGCCACACGACGACCCCGCTTGGTGACGACCCCTGTCGCCCGCAGGAGCCCGCTGCTGGTCGTCACCGGGCGGAGATAGCTCACATTGAGGTCGATCGAGGTGTAGGCCACGCCGTGGTCGAGGGTGCTGTGCACCGCACAGGCGGCGACGGTGTCGGCCAAGGTGCAGACGAGACCGCCGTGGACCACCCCGATGGGGTTGTAGGTGGATTCGTCCGGCTCACATTCGAAAACCACGCGCCCCACCTCGATCTCGCGCATCTCCATCCCCAGCAGGGTGGCGATGGGAGGAGGTGGCAGCACGCCGTCGCGGATGGCTCGCAGGAACTCGAGACCGTTGAGACGGGTGCCGGCCGCCGCGGTGACCGCCGGGTCGTGCCAGTGCACGGTCCTGCTTCTCGGCGCTCCCCACTCGGGCCGATCCGCCTCACAGCGCTGTCGGTGCTGCGTACCCAGGTTCGGCGTGCCCACCACGCACACGCTAGGCCATTAAGTTTTATCATGCAACTTACTTGCCCCGACGTCCCGGTCCCAGCGGATCGTGCCGGGCGGCGTGGGTGTGATCTTCAGCCCGACGCTGCGGGCCAGCTCGGCCACAACGGGCTGCGCACCGACGAGGTGATCAGGCTCTCCCTCGGCGTAGAACAGGACGACCTGGTCATCGAGCTGGTGCCACACGATGGTGACGATGTCACGCTCGGCCATCACGACCCGACGCGCTCAGGAGCCACCCGCCGTCTGTCGCCACGACCCCACCTGTCCGGCCCCGCCCTAGGCGTCAGGGTCCATGACCGGGGGACGACAGCGACTGCACCTGCCACGGCCCGAGTCGTCACAGCTCACTCTTACCCGATGCCGGACCAGGGCACGCTCTACCTCGGCCGCACTCCGACCCTCGGCACAGCCCGGGACTTCGCACGACATGCTGCCGTCACGGTGGACCAGCAACGGGCTCTCACAGCTCAACACCGGGCCTGACAAGGGAGAACTCCTTTTCCAGGGGGCCCGGATCTGTCGAACGCTGGACTCCCGAAAGTCGGGGGAATAGAGTGACAGCATGACAGACGCTGTGTCAAACTCTATGTCACACAGTATGTCATACAGAGGTGGACTGGGATGACTCCGGCCAGTGCCGCCCTGCGGAAGCGTGTCCGCGAACGCCGCACCACGGCGGAGCGGACGATCCTCGATGCCACCGAGGCCCTTCTCGCCACCCGGGAGTTCCGTGACCTGACGGTCGAGGAGGTCATGGCGCGCACCGGGCTCACCCGCACGTCGTTCTACCGCTACTTCCCCGACCTCGAAGCTGTCTTGCTGCGGTGGCTCGCCGATCTCGGCGATGAGCTCCGCCATACAGCAGACAGTTGGCTCCAGGACCCGTCGACGGGCCTCGAGTCCGGCGTCGAATTCGTCACCCTGTACTGCGACCACGGTCGACTGTTCTTGGCCTTCGAGCAGGCATCGGGGGCGGGCACGGAGATCGACGAGGCCTGGGGATTGGTGATCGGGGCGTTCACCGACCGCTATACGCAGTTCATCGCGGAGCTGTGCGCACAAGGGCTGAGCACCATCGAACAACCCGAGCAGACCGCTCGCGCCCTCGTGGGCATGACCGAGCGCTACCTCCTCGACACCTACGGTCGGGGCCCGGCCGTCGACGTCGGTGTCGCCGCCGCGACCCTGGCGGAGATCTGGCAGCGAACCTTGTTCAGCTCAGGGATCGTCAAGCCCTCGCCGACCGATGACCGGTCGGGAGACGACTGAGCACAACCACGAGAACCGGCGGCGGGGGGCCGTCGACGTCGGCTCACTACACTCACTCGGCGTGCGCCCGGAGGACTCGATCCGTGTCCGTCGGATCAACCGGGTCCTCAACGAGTTCCTGCGGCCCCGACGACGCGGTCCGACTGTTGCTCTCGAGGTCGCCGCCCATCACGTGCACGGCGAACCGATCCCCGCCTCCCAAGCGTTCGGTGCCGACTACCAACCGTTCGCGCTGGGCGGATCCTGGGGCCCGCCCTGGGACACCACCTGGTTCCGGCTGCGCGGCACGGTGCCCCCCGAGTGGGCGGGACGGGAGGTGGCCCTGGGCTTCCGCATCGGCAATTCGGGATCGACCGGATTCGGTGCCGAGTCACTCGTGTGGCGAGATGGCCGTTGCGTGCAGGGGCTGTCGCCCAACCACCGGGAATGCCTGCTGAGCACCAACGCGGTGGCGAACGAGCGCGTCGAGCTCTTCGTCGAGTCGGCGGCCAATCCCCCTTCTCCCTTCGGGGTCAATCCGTGGCCCATGCTGCTGGCCGAGCCCGACGGCACGCCGTTGTTCACCTTGCAGTCCGCGGAGCTCCATGTACGCGACCCCGATTTCGAGGGCTTCTGGCACGACTTCCGGGTTCTGGTGGAGCTGCTCACCGAGCTCCCCGGGGAGGGCCCGCAGGTGGCACGACTCGGCGCGGGACTGGAACGGGCCTGCAACATGCTCGAGCTCCCCGACATCGGTGACAGTTGGCGCCGGGCCCAGCCGGTGCTCGACGAGTTGCTGTCGCACCGGGGCGCCCCCGGCAACCACACCGCCAGCATCGTGGGCCATGCCCATCTGGACACAGCATGGCTGTGGCCGCTGCGCGAGACCATCCGCAAATGCGCGCGCACCTTCAGCACGGTGCTCGAGCTCATGGAGCGCTATCCCGAATACCGGTTCGTGGTCTCCCAGGCCCAACACCTGGCCTGGATGCGCGACCACTACCCCGAGCTGTGGCAACGCATGAAGCAACGGTTCGCCGAAGGACGGCTGGAACCCACCGGGAGCATGTGGGTCGAGGCCGACTGCAACATCCCGGGGGGTGAATCCCTCGTCCGCCAGATCGTCTACGGCAAGCGCTTCTACCTCGACGAGCTGGGGATCGAGACCAACGACGTGTGGCTGCCCGATGTGTTCGGGTACTCCGCCGCCCTGCCCCAGATCATGCAACGCAGCGGTGTCCGCTGGTTCCTCACCCAGAAGCTCTCCTGGAACCAGTACAACGTCCTTCCCCACCACAGCTTTCTGTGGGAGGGCATCGACGGTTCGCGGGTCTTCACGCACTTCCCTCCCGCCGACACCTACAGCGGGAACATGAGCGTCCGGGAGCTGCGGCTCGGTGTCGAGAATTTCAAGGACCACGATCGGTCCCAGCGCTCGCTGTATCTCTTCGGCTGGGGTGACGGAGGAGGGGGACCGACCAGTGAGATGCTCGAATCGGCGCGCCGGCTCGCCGACTACGACGGCCTGCCCCATCTGACCATGGAGGGCCCGCGCCGGTTCTTCACCGAGGCCGAGGCCGAGATCCGCGATCCCGCCGTCTGGGTGGGCGAGCTCTACCTGGAGTTCCATCGAGGGACCTACACGAGTCAGGCTGCGACCAAGCTCGGGAACCGCCGCGCCGAATTCGCCCTGCGCGACGCCGAACTGTGGGGATCGCTGGCGCCGGGCCGCAGCGGGGGGAACACCGAGCTCGAGGCCCTGTGGAAGGTCCTCCTGCTCCATCAGTTCCACGACATCATCCCCGGGTCGGGAATCCACTGGGTCTACGACGACACCGCCCGTGACCATGCGCATCTGCTCACCGAGACCGATCGGATCATCGGCGAGGCCCTCAACTCCCATGTCGAAGCCATCGACACTTCCACGGCCGCCAATCCCGTCGTGGTGTTCAACTCGCTCTCGCACGCCCGGACGGAACTGGTCGTGGTCGACGCCCCTAGGGCCGCCACCGTGGCGGTGAGTGCCTCGGGGGTCACCGCCCCCGTCCAACGCGACCGGCACGGCCGGGCCATGTTCCGAGCAACGGTGCCCCCGTGCGGCTATCAGGTCTACGACCTCGTCGCCGATGATGCGGTGGCGGGCACGACGGCCGCCGTCACCGCCGACGCCAGGTCGCTCGAGAACGAGCACCTGCGACTCGAGCTCGATGACGACGGGCTGGTGTCCTCGATCTTCGACAAAGGCGCGCACCGTCAGGTCCTGGCGCCGTCAGCCCGTGGCAACCGCTTCCAACTCCTTCCCGACTACCCCAACTTCTTCGACGCCTGGGACATCGACCGGTTCGCCTTCGACCAGGTGGTCGAGCTCGACGGGGTCGAGTCGATCGAAGTGGTGGAACAGGGCCCGCTGCGCGCCGGGATTCGCGTCACGCGACAGTTCGGGTCCTCACGACTCACCCAGGTCATCAGGCTGGACGCCGGCTCCCACGCCATCGACTTCGAGACCGAGGTGGATTGGCACGAGACCAATCGGCTCCTCAAGGTCGCCTTTCCCGTCGACGTCCGCAGCACCCGGGCGACGTATGAGATCCAGTATGGGCACGTGGAGCGACCGACGCACGCCAACACAAGCTGGGACGCGGCACGCTTCGAGGTCTGTGCGCACAAATGGGCGGACCTGTCCGAGCCCGGCTACGGCGTCGCCCTGCTCAACGACTGCAAGTACGGCTACGACATCCGGGGCAACGTCATGCGCCTCTCGCTGTTGCGCGCCCCCACCTGGCCCGATCCGGTGGCTGACCGGGGCCGTCACCATTTCACGTACCGTCTGCTCCCCCATGCCGGCGATCTCCGACCCGCGGGAGTCATCGACGCCGGCTACGACCTCAACGTCCCCCTGCGCACCGTGGCCGCGTCCCCGCGTCCCGGAGACGGTCCCCCCATCGCCTCGTTGCTCTCGGTCGACGCCGACCACGTCGTGATCGAAGTGGTCAAGCCCGGCGACGACACCGATGCCCTGGTGGTCAGGGTCTACGAAGCCTGGGGACGCCGCGGCCCTGTCACCGTGCGGGCTCCCTGGGACCTGCGCCGGGCCACGCTGACCGACCTGCTCGAACGCGACCTCGCCCCGGTGTCCACCGACGGTCCCACCGTCACCCTCGAGATGGCACCGTTCCAGATCGCCACCCTGAAGCTCGAGCCGGCTCGCTCCTGAGGTCGGGGATCCGGGCCGACTCTTCCGGCCCGCTCGGCACCCAGAGCCCTGACCAGGGGGGACGGGTCTCCGGGGTCTTCGGAGACGGAACACCTCCCCCTGGTCAGGGGTACAGAAGCCCTCCGGAGCGGCCGATGCCTGAGATGCGGCTCTCTGGGAAGGGGCAATGGAACCTGCGTGGCTGGAGCGTGTGGCCTTGGAGTTGCCCGACGCCGTCGTCGTGGCCGACGGCCAGGGCCGTCTCGTGTGGGCCAATCCCGCTGCCGAGCGGCTCTTCGGCCTCGACATCGCCGACATCGTCGGCTTCGACGCCCTCGAGTTCCTCCACCCCGAGGACCTCGAGCTCGCCGCGGCCTCGCTCGAGAGCGTGCGGGACAAGAGCGTCGGCTCTCCCATCGAGCTCCGTGTCAAGACCCCGACGGGCTGGAAGCTCGTCGAGCTGATCGGCGCCAACCTCGTAGGCCGACCGCCTATCGACGGGCTGGTGTGGTGCTTGCGCGACCTCACCGAACGGCGCCGCTGGGAAGTGTCCAGCAACGACATCGAACGGTTCCGGTCCCTGGTCCACAACTCCGCCAGCATCTTGCTCCTGCTCGACCGTGCCGGGATCGTGCAATCGGTCTCGGCCGCCATCACCCGGATGCTGGGGCACGACCAAGCGCTGGTCGAGGGTCACCCGCTCGAGGACCTCGTGGTCCAAGCAGACCGACCGGCCCTGCAGGCGGCGCTGGCCGCCGCGCTCGAAGGCCCACCCACCGAGGAAGGCCCGACCACCGTCGAAGTCGACCTGCGGCGCCGTGACGGCGGCGTCCCCGTTCCCTGCGAGCTCAGCATCGTCAACCTGCTCGACGACCCGACGGTCGACGGGCTGGCGGTGTCGGCCCACAACATCACCCAGCTGCGGTCGACACGCGATGCGCTGGAGCGCCTCGCCACGCGGGACCCGCTCACGGGCCTGCCCAACCGGAAGCTGATCCTGGACCGCATCGAGCAGATGCAGAAGCGCGGCCGCAGGACCGGCCACGACGGGGCGGTGTTGTTCGTCGACCTCGATCGTTTCAAGGACGTGAACGACTCTCTCGGCCACCGCGTCGGAGATGACGTCCTGCGCCAGACCGCCATCCGCTTTCAAAGCGCCCTGCGCGAGTCCGACTCGATCGGCCGGCTCGGCGGGGACGAGTTCGTGGTGTTGGTCGAGAGCTCCGGGGCGCACCACGCCACAGCTGCCGCCCAGCGACTCCTCGATTCGCTGGCCGTTCCCTTCGCCGTGCACAGCGCGGCGCGGCCCCAGCTGACCATCTCGGCCAGCATCGGCATCGTCTCGGGCGCCTACGCCTCGGCCGAGGACCTGCTCATGGACGCCGATGTCGCCCTCTACGAAGCCAAGGCGGCGGGCCGGAATCGGGCCGTGCGCTTCGAGCCCCATATGCGTGGCGAATTCCGGACCCGGATCGACCTGGAACGGGACCTGCGTCTGGCCCTGGAGGCCGACGAATTCTTCCTCGTCTACCAACCGGTGATCCAGCTCGGTGACGGCACCGTCCAGAGCGTGGAGGCGCTGCTGCGCTGGCGCCGACCGTCGGGGGTCGTGGTGGCACCCGATGAGTTCATCCCCGCCCTCGAGGACTCGGGTCTCATCGTCGAGGTGGGGGCCTTCGTGCTGCAAGAGGCTTGTCGCCAGACACAGCTCTGGCACGACGCCGGGCTCCCGACGGCGGTGTCGGTCAACGTCTCGCCCCGCCAATTCGAGACGGGCACCCTCGTCGACGAGATCCAGTCGGCCCTGGAAGGCTCGGGATTGGACCCGACGTCGTTGATCCTCGAGATGACCGAGACGACACTGATGCGCGACTCCTATGAGTCGGCCGTGCGATTGAGGGCGCTCAAGGACCTCGGCATCCGCCTCGCCATCGACGACTTCGGCACCGGGTACTCGTCGCTGGCCTACCTTCAGCAATTCCCCGTCGACATCCTCAAGATCGATCGGACGTTCATCCTGGGAGCCGCCTCCGACCGGGCCAGCACCGCGCTCGTGCACGCCCTCATCGAGCTGGGGACGGCCCTCGGTCTCAAGACCGTGGCCGAGGGCATCGAGACGATCGAGCAGCTGATCCGGTTGAAAGAGGAGGGTTGTGACGCCGGGCAGGGCTTCTACTTCAGT
The DNA here is from genome assembly GCA_036511675.1 of Acidimicrobiales bacterium. Taxonomy (GTDB): domain Bacteria; phylum Actinomycetota; class Acidimicrobiia; order Acidimicrobiales; family UBA8190; genus Chersky-840. The sequence goes on from DATCBU010000054.1 coordinate 40,656, forward strand.
CGCCCGCTCGAACCCGGTGACGCCGGGTCATTCCTGGCCGCCGCCGCGGCCAAGGCGACCGCCGCTGTCGCCGTCGGCCTGTAACCGCGAACCCGTCAGGAGATATTCAGTATCAGGCTCACCACGGCGCGGTTCTGCGTGGCGGGCCTGCCGGTGATCCGGATCTTCTGGTCGAGGAGCGTGACGGTGACGGTGAAGTGACCACTTCTCCTCGGCGTGCCCGAGATGACCCCGGTTGTCCTGCCCATCCGCAGCCCCCGAGGCAGCTTGGCCAGCCACTTGTACGGGGGATTGCCGCCGCTGGCGGCCAGGGTGGCGCTGTAGAAGATGCGGTGGGTTCCCGCCGGGAGCGATGTGGTCGTGATGGCGACGGGCGGCGGGAAGGTGAGGGCGTTGCCCACGGCATCGACCGCGGCGCAGAAATTGGCCGTGGGACACGACACCGACTCCAGGATGTTGGTGGAATCGATGCTGGAGGGGCCCGACCAGCTGATGCCGTCATAGATGAGGGCGTTCCCGCTGTTGTCCACGGCGACGCACACACCCGACGGTGCACATGACACCGAATCCAGTGCGTGCGCGCCGTCGATGTTCGTCGGGCTGGACCAGCTGGTGCCGTCATAGGTGACAGCATTGCCATTGTCGTCCACGGCGGCACACAGCGTGGGAGTGGCGCACGACACCGACTCCATCGTGTTACCCGGGTCGACGCTCACAGGGCTCGACCAGGAGGTGCCGTCGAAGGTGAGCGCGTTGGCGCTGCCGTCGATGGCGGCACAGAAGCCCACCGTGGGGCATGCCACTCCGACAAGGGAATTCCCGGCGTCGATGAGGGTGGGAGACGTCCACACGGTGCCGTCATAGACCAGTGCGTTCCCACTGTCGTCCACGGCCACGCAGAACGTGTTCTTCACGCACGAGACGGCGCCCAGCGCGACGCCGGGGTCGATGGGCACGGCGTGGAACCACGTTCCGTAGGCATAGCGCTTCTCGCTTCCCACCCCGTCGACGGCCATGCAGAACAGCGTCGAGGCACACGACACCGACGCCAAGCCGCCGTCACCGAGGTCGATGGGATTGGGTGTGTCCCACGTGTTGTTGCGCCTGTGGGTCACGGCGTTCCCGGTCCCGTCGACGGCGATGCAGAATTTCACCGTGGGGCATGACACCGAGGTGAGCCCTCCGCCCGAGTCCACCAGGGTCGGGGCCGACCACATGCCCGAGGCGAAGGCGGCGCCGTCACCTGTCGCGGTGGCGAGCGCCGTCCCGGCCACGATGGCGGCCGCCACCATCACGCGGCCCCCCCGGCGCCGCCCGGCGTCCCTCGCCACCCGCCCCCTGGTGCGCAATCGGTCGAACATGGCCCCCCCCGCCAATAGCGCTGCTTTACCAGCGTCTACCTGGGAAGACGGTACTCGACGCAGGCCCTGAATGCCCAGGGATGCACGAGGGGAGAGATCGACCTGGACTTTGTCACCGCCCCCACGGGGTCCTGCTCAGAGCCAGTCCTTGCGCCGGAACACCACGTACAGCCCCACGGCGAAGACCACGATGAGGGTGGCCGAGGTGATGAGCCCCGACTCCTTGCCGAAGCCGGGATAGGGCAGGTTCTGCCCGTACCACCCGGTGATGGCCGTGGGCACGGCGATGATGGCGGCCCAACTGGTCACCTTCTTCATGATCAGGTTCATGCGGTTGCCCTGCTCGGTCAGGTTGGTCTCGACGATGGTGGTCACGAGATCCCGCAGCGACTCGGTCCACTCCGTGGCCCGGATGACATGGTCGTAGACATCGCGGTAGTAGGGCGCCATCGACTCGGGCACGATGCCGAGGTCCTGGCGCAACAGGCTGTTGACCACCTCGCGCATGGGCAGGGTGATGCGGCGCAACAACACCAGGCTCTTGCGGAGCTGGAAGGACCGGCGCTGCACGCTCTCGATGGCACCCCGACGGGAGTCGAAGAGCTCGTCCTCGGTCGCCTCGACCGCCTCGTCGAGGGACTCCACGGCCCGGAAATGCCCGTCGACGAGGTAATCCAAGAGCCCGTAGAGGAGGAATGACACCCCGCAATGCACCAGGTCGTCCGATCCGTCCCACCGATCGACCACCGGGTCGATGGCAAAACCGGGGTCCTTGCGCACCGTGATCAGGGCATTCGGGGTGATGAACACCGCGATCTCGTGCGACACGAGCTCCCCGGTCCCGGCGTCGAGCTCGCCGGAGTGGGCCGACATGAACAGGTGCGTGCGGTACCGGTCGATCTTGGTGCGCTGGGTCTCGTCGAGGGCGTCCTCGATGGCCAGGGCGTGCAGGCCGAACTCGGTCCCGATGACCGAGAGCTGCTCGCGGTCGGGCGCGCACAAGTCGAGCCACACCACGCAGTCGGTGTCGTCCCCGAGGTGGTCCGAGATCTCGTCGACCGGGAAGTTCTCTTTGACCAACGAGCCGTCGCGATACAGCCGGGTGCGGGTCCCGGGCTCGGGTCGTCCCTGCTCGACGACGGCCCTCGGTCCGATGGGGTCGGCCGTGGGGGCGATGAGGGGTGTCGCCACACCCATGTCCACCTGGGCCAGTCCCCGGTGCACATGGGAGCCGGGCAGGTCACGCTTCCGATCCATACGGGCCTCCGCTCCGGCTCTGTGGGAGAACGCTAATAGCCGGTCCCTTTCAACTCGGGGCACGGCCGGGCCGGCGACGGGTCGGATCGGGTCGGCTCGCTCGTTAGATAGTCTAACGACATGGGGGTAGAGCCTGAGGACGTCACAGGAGCCGTCACCGTCGCGACCTCCGAGCCCGGATCTTTCGGTCGTGCCGCCGCCTGGCTCTCCAAGCAGGTCGAATTGGCCCTCGCCGGCGCGGAGCTCTCCCTGCCCCAGTACCGGGTCCTGGGCTTGCTGGCCGAGGGGGTGTCGATCCCCTCGGCGCTGGCCGACCGCCTGACGGTGCGGCGCCCCACGGTCACCGCCGTCGTCGACGGGCTCGAGATCCGGGGCCTCGTGCAGCGCAGCCCCGGTGACCACGACAAGCGCAGTGTCACCCACACCCTGACCACCAAGGGCCAGCGGCTCCTTACCAAGGCCAATGCCGCCGTCGATGCCCGCCTCACCGACATCGCCGGCAGCCTCGACGACCCCGCCCTCACCCGCCAGGCCCTCGACAGCCTGGTGCTGTGGCGCAGCGCCATGCGCGCCTACCACGCGGCGCGCCAGGTACGGCCATGAGCGCGACGGCCCTCCCGGTCACCGACGTGGCCCGGTACCCGGCGCCACGCGCCACGGTCGATCCCGATACGACCAAGACGTGGCTGCGGCGGGCTATGCCCATCCTGCGTGCCCATCAGAAGATCTTCGTCTTGTCGCTGGTGCTGTCGTTCGGGGGCCTGGTCCTCCAGGTGCAGATCCCCGACCTGCTGCGCAACGCCATCGACAACTCCGTGCAGGCGCACACCGTGCCGTTGCACTTCTACGTGTGGTGGATCCTGGGGCTCGGCCTGGCCGGCGGGCTGGCGGGGTACGTGTCGCGCCTCTTTCTCTTCCAGACCGCGTATGAGATCGAGTACGACCTGCGCACCATGATCTACGAGCACCTGACCAAGATGTCGTTCCCGTTCTACGACCGGGTGCAGTCGGGTCAGCTCATCTCTCGCGCCAACTCCGACATCCGGTCCGTGCAGATGTACATGACCTTCGCGCCCATGATCCTGGTCCAGTGCAGCATCGCGCTGGTCGCCTTCGGCTTCATGCTGTCGATCAACGTCGTCCTTGCCTTCGTGGCCATGGCGACCATGCCCTTCGTGTTCCTCGTCGGGCACCGCATGCGCAAGGGGATGTTCCCCGTGTCGTGGCTCATCCAAGCCCGACTCGCCGATGTCGCCACCATCGTGGACGAGAACGTCAACGGCGTGCGGGTGGTGCGGTCCTTCGCGGCGGAGAAGGAGCAGCTCCGCACCCTGGCCAAGGCGGCCGACAAGGTGCAATGGGGATACGTCAAAGACGCCGATCTCCGTGCCCGCTGGACACCGGCGGTCCAGAACCTTCCTCAGGTGGGCCTGGCACTGGTGCTCGGCTTCGGTGGGTACATGGTGATCCATGGAACGCTGGGCCTCGGCGCCATCGTCGCCTTCAATTCGTATCTCCTCATGCTCCAGGCACCGTTCATGATGCTGGGCATGATCATCATGATGGGCCAGCGGGCCGCGGCGTCCGCCGAGCGCATCTACGAGATCCTCGACGAAGAGCCCACCATCGTCGACCGGCCCGGAGCGTTAGACCTGGTCGACTGCACCGGAGACATCCGCTTCGAGAAGGTCGGGTTCTCGTACGGTCCTGACCTCCCGCTGGTGCTTCGCCACCTCGACCTGCACCTGCGACCGGGTGAGACCGTGGCCCTGGTGGGGCGGACCGGCTCGGGCAAGTCCACCGTGGCCCGCCTCATCCCTCGCTTCTACGACGTCACCCAGGGTGCGTTCACCATCGACGGGCACGACGTCCGGGACCTCACCATCGAGAGCCTGCGCGCCAATGTCGGCGTCGTGCTCGACGACGCCTTCCTGTTCTCGGTGTCGATCCGGGACAACATCGCCTACGGACGCCCTGACGCCGACATCGCCGATGTCGAAACGGCGGCGCGCGCGGCGGGGGCCGACGCCTTCATCCGTGAACTGCCCGAGGGCTACGACACAGTGGTGGGAGAACGCGGCTACACGTTGTCGGGAGGCCAACGCCAGCGCATCACCATCGCCCGGACGTTGCTCGTCAACCCGCCCATCCTGGTTCTCGACGACGCCACCAGCGCCATCGACGTCCAGGTGGAACAGCAGATCCACGACGCCCTCCGGGTCCTCATGGAAGGGCGGACCACGCTGATCGTGGCGCACCGGCTGTCGACGATCAGCCTCGCCGACCGGGTCGTCCTGTTGGAGGACGGGCGCATCATCGCCGACGGCACCCACACCGAGCTGCTCGAGACCACACCGCAGTACGCCGAGGTCCTGGCCCAGGCCGAGCCCGACGCCGCCGCCGCCGCCGCACTGGGGCTCACCGATGGCCACAGCCCTGCCAGCGGGAACGGGGCCCACTGATGGGATTCGGCGGGTGGGGTGGCGGGCCCATGTTCGGTGGCGGTGGACGTCCCGGTGCCCCGGCCGCGCCCGGGCTGCCCTTCGGGGGGATCCCCTCCGAGCTCCAGGACGGGGTCGACGCCCTGCTGACCGAGGAGCCCGAACACGGCGAGCCCGACGTGGCGTTCTCCCAACAACAGAGCGCCAAGGAACGGCGCCGGCTCAGCCTGCGGGGACTTCTCATCGAGTACCCCCGCATGCTGGTGACGTCCACCATTCTCGTGATCGTCACCAGCGTGGCGCTGCAGGCGGGCCCGAAGCTCACCCAGCTCGCCATCGACAAAGGCATGATCCCCGGTCACCGCCACCTCAGCACCGTGGTCGTCATCGCCGTCATCTATCTGGCTTTCGTGGCGTTCACCTCGGTGACCCAACGAGCCCTGGTGAGGGTCACCGGCCGGCTGGCGGCGGGAGTGATGAACGACCTCCGGGTCAAGGTCTTCTCGCATCTGCAGCGACTGTCGCTCGACTTCTTCACCGCCGAGAAGGCCGGCGTGATCATGACCCGCATGACCAGCGACATCGAGAACCTCCAGCAGCTGCTCCAAGACGGCCTGGCCCAGTTCGCCATCCAGGGCCTCACCATGATCGTCATCACGGTCATCCTCTTCACCACCAACGTCACGCTGGCCTTCATCACCGTGTTGTTGGTCATCCCCGCCCTCGTGCTCATGTCGCTGTGGTTCCGGGTGGCGTCGGAGCGGGGATACGACCGGGTGCGCGACGGCATCGCCAACGTCATGGCCGATCTCTCCGAGAGCCTGCACGGCGTGCGGGTGGTCACCGCCCACAACCGCCAGCGGTTCAACATCGTGCATCACAGAAACGTCGTGGGTGAATACCGCGACGCCAACATCTACACCGCGCACATCAATGCCATCTACGGCCCCGGAACCCAGCTCGTGGGATGGCTGGGCCAGGCGGCGCTCCTCGGCATCGGCGGGGAGATGGTCGTGCACAAGTCGCTCAGCATCGGCGCCCTGGTGGCTTTCTTCTTGTACCTGAACCGCTTCTTCGCCCCCATCCAGCTTCTCGTGCAGCAGTACAACAGCTACCAGCAAGGCCAGGCCTCGGTCATCAAGCTGCGCACCCTGCTGTCGACCGAGCCAACGGTCACCGAGGCCCCCGACGCGGTCGAGCTCCCCCTCATCGAGGGCGAGATCGTCTTCGACAACGTGACCTTCGGCTACGACCCCGACGTGCCCGTGCTCCGCGACGTCAACCTGCGCATCGCGCCGGGCGAGACGGTGGCCTTCGTCGGCCCCACCGGGGCGGGCAAGTCCACCCTGGCCAAGTTGATCACCCGCTTCTACGACCCCACCGCCGGGCATGTGTGCATCGACGGCCACGACATCGAAGGCGTGACGCTGGACTCGCTTCGTCGCCAGCTCGGCGTCGTGCCCCAGGAGCCGTTCCTCTTCGCCGGCACCATCCGCGACAACCTGGCCTTCGCCCGACCGTCGGCATCCGACGCCGAGGTGGCCGAGGCGGTGCGGGCCGTGGGGCTCGGCGAGCTGGTCGAGCGCATGCCCCAGGGCGTCGACACCGTCGTCCACGAGCGGGGCCAATCCCTGTCGTCGGGTGAGCGCCAGCTCATCGCCCTGGGCCGGGCCTTCCTGGCCCATCCCCGCGTGCTCGTGTTGGACGAGGCCACCTCCAACCTCGACCTGCAGTCCGAGACCCGAGTCGAGGCCGCTCTCGATGTCCTGCTCGAGGCGCGCACCGCGGTGCTTATCGCCCACCGCCTGTCCACCGCCATGAAGGCGGACCGCATCGTGGTCGTGGACCACGGGCGCATCGTGGAGTCGGGCCCCCACGCCGACCTCGTGGCCCGCGGGGGTCGGTACGCCGAGATGTACGCGGCATGGGTGAACCAGGCCGAGCACGGCGCCGACATCACGGCTTCGTAGCGCCGTCTCCGGGGTCGTGACCCGAGGTGGCCACCGCCGTACGCTCGGTCCATGCCCCTGCGCCTCTACCACCTCGTTATCGATGCCCATGACCCCTGGATGCTGGCTCGCTTCTGGGCCGCTGTCCTCGAACAGGACATCCTCGAAGAAGACGAGGAAGGTGCCATCGTCGGTGCCGACGACCGCGCCTACCCGGGTCTGTGTTTCTTGTGCGTCCCCGAGGGGAAGACCACGAAGAACCGATTGCACATCGACCTCGATCCTGACGACCGCGACACCGAGGTCGAGCGGGTGCTCGGCCTCGGCGCCACCCGCGTCGATGTGGGCCAGGGGCCCGAGGTCACGTGGGAGGTCCTCGCCGACCCCGAGGGGAACGAGTTCTGCGTCCTGGCTCCCCGGCGCACGTTGATCAGCTGAGCGCGGTGCGGGTGCAGTGGTGAGCGCGCTGGCGTCGGTCGATGTCGCCGTGGTGGGCGGAGGGTTGGTGGGCACGTCGCTGGCCTACGAGCTGGCCTGTGCCGGTGCCTCGGTGGCGCTCGTCGACGCCTCGTTCCCGGGACGGGCCTCGGACGCCGGGGCCGGGATCATCTCGCCCGAGACGTTCCACGAGCCGGACCAGGAGTGGTTCGAATTCGGCATGGGGGCGGCGCGGCACCTGCGGGCCCTCGTCACCCGGCTGGCCCACGACGGTGCCGACCCCGGGCCCGGGGCCTTCGCCCAGTGCGGCTCGCTGGTGGTGGCGCTGGCCGAGCACGAAGACCCGTGGTTCACCGAGGTGCGGACGGTGGTCGGTGGTCGGAGCCCCGACGTCGTCGAGATATCCACCGATGCGGCGCGCGCCATGTTCCCCCCGCTGGGCCGGTTGTGGCGCGCCATGCACAGCCCGTCGGCGGCCCGGGTCGACGGCCGGGCGTTGTGCGACGCCATCCGTGACGCAGCCATGCGACGCGGCGTCACGCTGGTGGCGATGCAGGCCACCGCCGTCGACCGGCGTGGAGACCGGGTCACGGCGGTGCGCGGCGCCGACGACGTGGTGCCCTGCGGCGCCTTGGTGCTGGCCGGCGGAGCGTGGTCGGGGGGTGCCACCGAATGGCTGGGGGCGCCGTTCCCGGTGACGCCCACCAAAGGCCAGATCGTCCACGTCGTGCTGCGCGACGCCGGGGTCCCCGGCGGCGGGATGCCCGATACCGGGCGGTGGCCGATCGTGCAGCCGATCCTCAACTTCTATCTGGTGCCGTGGCCCGACGGGCGTGTCGCCTGCGGGGGCACCTTCGAGCCCGAGGCCGGGTTCGACGTCAGGCCCACCGTGGGCGGGGTGCGTGACCTGTTGCGCGAGTGCGTGGCGATCGCCCCCGGGCTGGTCGATGCCACCTTGGCCGAGGTCCGGGTGGGCTTGCGCCCCACCAGCACCGACGATCGACCCTTGCTCGGCCCCGTGCCGGGTATGGCCAACGTGCACGTCTGCACCGGCCACGGCGCCAACGGACTGCTGCTCGGCCCGTACTCGGCCGCCCTGGTGGCGGCCGGGTTGCTCGGGAGCGCGCCCGAGGTGGTGCCCTACGGCGCGGCGCGCTTCTCGTCGTCGTAGAGATCGCTCGCCGTCACCGCCATCGGTCGGCACCCGAAGATCCCTGGGACGCGACGCGACGCCGGTCTCGAACGAGCCGGCGTCGCGTCCAGACCGTGCACCACGGTCGGGTTCGGTGGGCGACACGGTTGCTCAGCTGGCCGAGTGACCGTAGACGTGGTTGACGACCTTGGTCACGGCCTCGAGAAGCACCGCCTCGATCTTGTCCGCCTGGGCCTGGGTCAGCTTGTGGTTGTCGACAGCTTGTCCGACCTGGGTGTCTGCGGCCTGGACGAGTGCCGACACCACCGTCTGGACATCGACGTTGTGGGCCTGGGCCACCTCGGCGATCGACTGCCCCGAGCGCAGTGTGCTGAGGAGATCCTTGGGCGTGATCCCGATGGTCTTGGCGCTGATCCGCACCGTGTCGCGGGCGAGGGCCTTGCGATGGGCCCGCAACCACGCCCGCAGTGGGTGGCGCGCGGCGGTGCTGGGACCGGCGACGGCCGACGGGGTGGCGGCACCGGCGGGCGTGGCCAGCCCTGCGCTCAGGCCGATCCCGGCTACGCCCGAAAGGGCCAGACCGACGGTGACGGTGGCAATCATCTTCTTCATGTGAGCTCCTAGGCGAGATGGATGGTGACAAGGTGCAGTGTGGAGCCACACTGTGAGGATTCCGTGAGCGAACCTCGATAGTCCGATCAGGGTCGGGTCGGGCGGTTGCGGGGGCCGCCCGGATAGAGAGGCGGCCACCGGTCGTGGCTTAGGCTCCAGCGGTGAGACGCATCCCGTGGTGGGCATTGGCGTCGGCGGGGGCAGCGCCGGTGCTGCTCATCGGCGGCTGGGCGCTCGCCGAAGCTCGACAACCGCCCGGGTACGACCCGATCCGCGACACCATCAGCGCCCTTGCCGCGCTAGGGGCCACGGACCGGGTCATCATGACCTCGGCGCTGGCGGGGTTGGGTGCGTGTCATGTGGTCACCGCCGCCGGGCTCGGACCGGCGCGGCGACGAGGCCGGGTCGTCCTGGCCACAGGAGGAGTGGCGACCATGCTGGTCGCCGCGTTCCCGCAGCCGGTCCATGGCAATTCGGTGGCCCACACCGTTGCCGCCTCGGTGGCGTTCGTGGCTCTGGGCGTCTGGCCCGCGGTGACGGCGGATCGCCATAACCCCGCCCCGCTGCTGCGTGGCGCCGCCTCGGCGGCGGCGACCGCCGTGCTCCTCGGGCTCGTGGCGTGGTTCGCAGCCGAGATCCACGGCGGGCAGCGGGGACTGGCCGAGCGTGCCGCCTCCGGGGCCCAGGCCCTGTGGCCGTTGGCGGTCGTCGTCACCACCCGCCGAGCCATGGCCCGGCGCGCTGAGGGTTGAGCTTCGGTCTCAGGCCCCCGTGGTGCTCGGGGCCCTTCCCGAAGCATCGGCCAACAGCTTCTCGTCGTCGGCGAGGAGCTCATCGGCGAGGCGCCGAACCATGACGCCGATCTCGGGGTGGGCGTCGGGGTCCCAACCCTCGAGGAGCTCGGTCAGCCCGTCCCGACGGGCCACCTGGAGGCGGTCGATGGCATCGCGGCCCTGTGCGGTGAGGTTGAACTCGCATTCGCCGGGGCCCTGCTCTTTGCGCACCAGCCCTGTCGCCACCAAGGCGTCGATGCTCTCCTCGATGCGCTGGGGATCGACCTTCAATCGAGAGGCGACGCTCTCGAGCGTGCAGTCAGGTCGGTCGGCGAAGCGGTAGAGCAGCCAGCACGGACGGGCCTCGAGCTCGAGCCCGGCCCGCTGCGCCAACCCGGTGTACAGCTCACGGCGGTTCTCGCGCTGGGCCAGGCGCTCCAGGGCGAGCTGGATCTCCTCGAGCGACGTGCGGGATTCGTGCATCCCGAGCTCCTTGCCGGGATCGGCTGTCCGCACCGTCTTGCGCAGCTCGATGTCGGGGAGAAGCCACGACAGCGCGAACGCCACGGCGGCGATGGGCACGCCGATCAGGAACACGGTCTGGATGGTGTGCACCATGCCGGCCACGACCCCGGCATGCACGGCGGCTGGCAGTCGGCTGAGCGACTTCGGATCCGCGCCGCTGAGTGCGCTCGTGAGACCGGGGGGGACCGATCGCAGGTGCAGGGCATGGACCACATTGGTGGCCAGGAGGTTGGCGAAGATGGCTCCGAACACCGCCGTGCCGAACGATCCGCCGATCATGCGGAAGAACGTCGCCCCGGAGGTGGCCGTGCCCAACTGCTCGTAGGGGACGGCGTTCTGCACCGCAACCACCAGGACCTGCATGACCAGTCCCAGGCCCACGCCGAACACGAACAGATAGCCGGCGATGACCCATGCGCCGGTGGAGAGGCCGATCCTCGACATGAGCACCAGGCCCACGATCATGAGGAAGGTGCCCACGACGGGGAACACCTTGTACCGGCCCCAGCGGCTCACCAATTGACCGGCGCCGGTGGAGGCCAACAGCAACCCGCCCATCAACGGCAGGAGCCGCAGCCCCGACGCCGGGGGACTGAGCCCTCGGGCGTCCTGGAAGAAGATGGGTAGGAAGGTCAGGGCGCCGAACATGGCGAACCCCATGACGAATCCCACCGCGCTCGACGCCGAGAACACGCGGTTGGCAAACAGCCCGAGGGGGATGACCGGCTCGGCGGCCCGACGCTCCACCAGCAGGAACAGCACGGTCAGGAGCACCCCGGCGCCGGCCATGGCGATGATCGGGGCCGACCCCCACCGGTAGGTGGTCCCGCCCAGGCTGGTGAACAGCACAAGCGCCGTGGTGGCCAGGGTCAGGAGAATCGTGCCCAGGTAGTCGATGACGTGATGGAGCCTCCGGAGTGCGCCCGGGAGCTGCGCGGCGGTGACAAAGAGCGCCACCACCCCGATCGGGATGTTGATGTAGAAGACCCAGCGCCACGAGAGGTACTCCACGAAGAAGCCCCCCAGCAGCGGACCGAGGACGGTGGCCACACCGAACACGGCGCCGAACAGGCCCATGTACCGGCCCCGCTCGCGCGGCGAGACGATGTCGCCCACGATGGCCTGGGCCCCGATCATCAAGCCACCGCCGCCGAGGCCCTGGATGGCCCGGAAGGCGATGAGCTCAAGCATGGAGTGGCTGAACCCCGAGAGGGCCGAGCCCACCAGGAAGATCACGATGGCCGACTGGAAGAAGGTCTTGCGGCCGTACTGGTCGCCGAGCTTTCCCCACAGCGGTGTCGACACGGTCGAGGCCAACAGGTAGGCCGTCACCACCCAGGTCAGATGGGACGCCCCGTGCAGGTCGCCGACGATGGTGGGCAGGGCCGTCGAGACGACGGTCTGGTCGAGCGCGGCCAGGAACATCCCGAGCAGCAGGGCGCCGATGATGATGAGCACCCGGCGTCGGGGCAGGTCCAGCGTCGGAGCCGACGGTGCGGCTCCGGGGGCGAGGTCGGTGTGGTCGTCGGCTATTGACCCACGTTAGGACGCGTCCCGGGTGCGGTGCGCCCCGGGCCGAGGACCTCGGGGATTCAGCCTCTGCACCTGGGTGGGACCACCACCGGGTGCCGGTACGGTGTCCATCGAGGGACGGGTCTACGGCGTCGGCCGGAGAATCGGCTCGATCCGCTCCCGCAGGAGGCGAGATGTCCAAGGTCGTGTGCGTGCTGTACCCGGACCCCGTCGACGGACAACCGACGACCTATGCGCGCCACGAGGTCCCGATACTCGGCGGGTATCCGGGCGGCCAGACCCTGCCATCGCCCCGTGCCCTGGACTTCATCCCGGGCGAGCTGCTGGGGAGCGTCTCAGGAGAGCTCGGCCTGCGCGGGTTCCTCGAGGCGCAAGGCCACGATCTCATCGTCACGGCGGACAAAGACGGTCCCGACTCCACCTTCGAGCGCGAGCTCGTCGATGCCGAGGTCGTCATCTCCCAGCCGTTCTGGCCCGCCTACCTCACCGCCGAGCGCATCGCCAAGGCTCCCAACCTGAAGCTCGCAGTCACCGCCGGCATCGGGTCGGATCACGTCGACCTCCAGGCGGCGATCGACGGCGGCATCACGGTGGCAGAAGTCACCTTCAGCAACAGCATCAGTGTGTCGGAGCACGTGGTGATGATGATCCTCGCCCTGGTGCGGAACTACATCCCGTCCTACCAGTGGGTGGTGGAGGGTGGCTGGAACATCGCCGACTGCGTGTCCCGGGCCTATGACGTCGAGGGGATGACCGTCGGGACCGTGGGTGCGGGGCGCATCGGGACCGCCGTGCTCCGACGGCTCAAGCCCTTCGACGTCAAGCTGCACTACACCGACCGCCACCGTCTCCCCGACGAGGTGGAGCACGAGCTCGGTCTCACCTATCACCCTGACGTCCGGTCCCTCGTCGCCGCGTGCGACGTGATCACGATCAACGCTCCCCTGCACCCCGAGACCGAGGGGATGTTCGACGACGACTTGATCAGCACCATGAAGCGCGGGTCGTACATCGTCAACACTGCCCGCGGCAAGATCTGCGACCGAGACGCCATCGTCCGTGCACTGGAGAGCGGCCGGCTGGCGGGATACGCCGGCGACGTCTGGTTCCCGCAGCCGGCGCCGCCCGATCACTCGTGGCGGACGATGCCCCATCACGGCATGACGCCGCATGTGTCGGGGACGACGCTCTCCGCCCAGGCGCGCTACGCGGCCGGTGTCCGCGAGATCCTCGAGTGTTGGTTCGAAAAGCGCCCCATCCGGGACGAGTACCTGATCGTGGACGGCGGCCATCTCGCCGGTGCCGGGGCGCACGCCTACAGCCCCGGGGACGCCACCAAAGGATCCGACCAGACGTCGTGACCGGGGAAACGTGACCCCGCCGTCTTGACGCCGGCTCCTGGGCTCAGGGCCCCAATCGGGCCAGGGCGGGGACGACCTTTTCTCCGACGGCCGTCACGAAAGCCACCGGGTCGCCGACGGGCATCAACTCCACAGCGTCCACCCCCAGCGCGGCGTATTCGGCCATCTGGGCCAGGAACCCGTCGAGGTCGTCGAGCGGATTGCTCATGGCCAGGATGGTTCGATCGATCGAGGCACCGTCGCGGCCTTCGGCTTCGCAATGGCGGTCGAGGATCTCGAGCTTGCGGGCGATCTCCGCGGGGGAGATGGCAAAGAGGTTGCAGGCGTCGGCGTAGCGCGCCACCAGGCGGAGCGTCTTGCGCTCGCCGCTGCCGCCGATCAGGATCCGGGGCCGCGGCGTGCTGATGGGTGGGGGTGAGCAGATCGTCTCGGCCAGCTGGTAGTGACGACCTTCGAAGGGCCCGTCGTTGTCGCTCCACATCTGCAGGCAGATCTGCAGGGTCTCCTCCAGACGCTCGAAGCGTTCGGCCAGCGGTGGGAAGGGCACACCGAGCCCCCGGTGCTCGCGCTCGTACCACGCCGCCCCGATACCCAGCTGGGCCCGCCCCCCCGACACCACGTCCAGGGTCGTGACGATCTTGGCCAGCAGTCCCGGGTGTCGGTAGGTGACACCGGTGACCAAGAGACCGAGCGTCATGGTGCTGGTCTGACCGGCCAGGAACCCGAGAGAGGTGTAGCCCTCGAGCATCGGGTCCTGCGACGTCGCCATCATCTCCATCTGGAACCAGTGGTCCATGAGGGTGAACACCGACACGCCACTCTCCTCGGCGATACGGGCCGTGGTGGCGAGGGTGGGGCCGAGGGTCTCGGGTGCCCCGGGCAAGGTGAAGTTGACGAAGTGGATGCCTACGCGCATCGGCGTTCCTTTCGGTCTAGGTCGGGAGTCGGCCAGGATCGTGGCCCTCACCTTCGCGCGGCGCCGGGGCGCGTCGGCCTCGGTCGACGACTGAGCCTGGCGTCTCGACGGCCGGGACACCATTGACGTGGCCGCCGACAATTAGATACGGTCCGACTCGGATCGAAATCTCCGGCGAAAGAGAGCCCGACGTGCCTGCACTCGAGCGCAAGTGGTGGACCCTCATCGCCGTCTGTACCGCCACCTTCATGCTCCTTCTCGACATCACGGTCGTGAACGTGGCACTCCCCGACATCCAACGTTCGCTGCACTCGAGCTTCAGCGACCTGCAATGGGTGGTCGACGCCTATTCCCTGACCCTGGCCGCCTTCCTTCTCACGGCCGGGGTCGTGGGAGACATGTTCGGGCGCCGCGTGGTCTTCGCCGTGGGGTTGGGCGTGTTCTCGGTGTCGTCGCTCGTGTGCGGCCTGTCCTCGACGGCGTTGATCCTGAATCTGGCGCGAGGAGCCCAGGGGGTGGGGGGCGCCATCATGTTCGCCACCTCGCTGGCGCTCATCGCATCCGCCTTCCACGGCAAAGAGCGCGGGACCGCCTTCGGCATCTACGGGGCGGTGATCGGCGGTGCTGTGGCGGTGGGGCCGCTCATCGGTGGCGCGCTCACCAGCGGGCTCGGCTGGCGGTGGATCTTCTTCGTAAACGTGCCCGTCGGGGTCGTCGCCATCGCCCTCACCCTGACACGGGTGCAGGAGTCCAAGGAGGCCAACCAGCGGCGGGTGGACTGGATCGGCTTTGTGTCGTTCTCTGCCGCCCTGTTCATGCTGGTCTTCGCGCTGGTGCGGGGGAACTCCAACGGCTGGAGCAGTTCGATGATCGTGGGCCTGCTCATCGGCTCGGCGGTCCTGCTGGGCGTGTTTCTCGTCGCCGAATGGCGCCAGTCTGACCCCATGCTGGACCTGAACCTGTTCCGGCGGCCGGCGGTGATCGGCTCGTCGATCGTGGCCGTCGCCTTGTCGGGATCGATCTTCGCCCTGTTTCTGTACATCACCCTCTACGTCCAAGACGACCTCGGCTACGGCCCGTTCGCGGCCGGGGTCCGATTCCTGCCCATCACCATGCTGTCGTTCATCGTGGCCCCCTTCGCCGGCAAGCTCAGTGTGCGGATCAAGGCGCGGTACCTGCTCGGCAGCGGGCTCTTGATGGTCGCCATCGGGCTCCTGCTCATGTCGCACGTCCACGCCTCGTCGGGGTGGACGGTGCTGTTGCCCGGGTTCGTCGTCACCGGCATCGGCATCGGCACGGTGAACCCCGTCCTGGCGTCGGCCGCCATCAGCGTGGTGCCACCCGAGCGAAGCGGCATGGCGTCGGGGGCGAACAACACCTTCCGCCAAGTCGGCATCGCCACCGGCATCGCCGGCCTGGGGGCCGTGTTCCAGAGCCAGATCCAACACAAGACCCTGGCCGGGCTGGGGGCGAGCCCTGTCGGCCGGGAGGTGTTGGCCCGAGGGGGCGCGGCGCTGAAGGGAGCGATCACCGGTGGTGGAGTACGCCAGGCATCAGCGGCCATTCCCTCGGCCCCGGCCCGCGACGCGCTGCTGCACGCCTATCAGGTCGCCTTTGCCAGCACCTTCGACCACCTCATGGTCATCGGCGTGGTAGTCGCCGCGCTGGGCTCGATCGGTGCCTACGCCCTCGTGCGCGAGCGCGACTTCGTGCCGAGCTATGCCCCGCCCGACGCGGCGCAAGAACAACCGGCCGGAGTGGGGCTGTGAACGTGGACGCCACGCTCGCACCCACACCGCGGCCTCCGGGGAGGCCGCGGGACCAGCGGGCCACCCAAGCCATCACCGACGCCGCGCTCCGCCAGCTGGCCGCGTTGGGATACGCCCGGGTGTCGATGGAGAGCATCGCCAGCGAAGCCGGTGTGGCCCGGGCCACGGTGTACCGCCGCTTCAAGGACAAGGCCGACCTAATCACCGCGGCCATCGCCGACACTCCGGGAGGGCGGTTCCCCGATCAGCCTTCCGATGACCCGCGCGCCGACCTCGTCGTCTACCTCGAGGCATTCGACGAGCGCTTCGGGGAGAGCTGCGTGGAGGTGATCGGCACCCTGCTGGGGTCACGCGAAGAACATGTGGCGTTGGCGTTGCACCGCCAACGTGTCGTCGAGCCGCGCACCGGCTACGTCCGCAGCCTGCTGGTGCGGGCCCAGGAGCTGGGGGAGCTGGCCACCGACACCGATGTCGACCTGGCCGTGCAGATGCTCACGGGATCGGTCCTGGCCCGAAGGGTCAACGGCACAGCCAGCCCGCCCGATTGGGCACGACGTGCCATCGACATGATTTGGAGGCGCGACGTACCCGTCGCGTCCTTCTGAGGCGCCAGGGCCGCCGACCTGCCGGACGACCGGGGTGCCCTACCCCAGCTCGGTCAGGAGCTGACGGCAACGCTCCGCGTTCTGCGCCAGCGTGGCCCGGAAGGCGTCCATCCGGGCCAACTTGGCGTCGAGCTGCTCTTTCAGGGACTCGTTCAGAGCCAGGGCCTCCTCGAGCAGAGCCTTCTGTTGGAGCCGGGCGGCTTGGGTGTTGACGTCACGCTTGGCCCGGTAGGCGGCACGCACCTCGTCGAGCCGTTGTTCGGACTCCAGGAACTCCTTGATCTCCTCGAGGTTCATCCCCAGCGCCTCGCGCAGCTCGAGAATGCGCTGCAGCTGCACGAGGTCGGCCTCCCGATAGCGTCGCTCGCCACCGGCGGTGTAATCCGAAGGGCTCAGGAGACCCAATTCGTCGTAGTAGCGCAGCGTGCGGGGAGACACCCCGGCCCGGGCGGCGGCGCCGCTGATGCGCAGGCCGGCCTCGGGTGTCGCGCCCGGCACCAGCGGGGCCATGGAACCGGCGTCGATCGGTGCGCCCTTCACCCCCGTGGCCCGAGCCATGTCCTCAACCCACCAACAGGGGCTCTGTCTCGGCCACCGCTTGTTCGGACGACTCGAGCGGAAGCCCGGCGTCGCTCTCGGTGTGGTGGTACTTGCCCCCGCGCAGCAAGGAGGCGACGGCGCCGAGCACGCAGGCGATGGCAGCAAAGTCGAACGCCTTCTCGAGTCCCTTGCCGAACGGGGCCGAGATGAGGTGCGGGAAGAACGACCGCCCCGTGATGTAGTTCGCCTGCGCCACGGTCATGTGGTGCAGAGCGGTCGGACCGAGCAGCGTCGCCATCGGGTTGTACCCGAGGAATGCCGCGAAGAGCGAGCCCACGGGCGGGAGGTGTGACACACGCGTGGCGGTGCTGGCTGGCACTCCTTGTGCCACCAGCCCGTGAAAGAGGGTGGAGGGCAGCGTGGCGGAAAGGCCCAGGATCATGAGCGTGAAGAAGATCCCGATGGAGAGCACCTGGGCCGAGGAGTTGAACGTGGCCGCCATGCCCGCCCCCGCCCCGCGCTGGTCCGCAGGCAGGCTGTTCATGATCCCGGTCTGGTTGGGCGCGATGAACAGTCCCATCCCGACCGAGTTGAACAGGAGCAGGGTGGCGAACACCGGATAGCCGAAGTTGACGGGCAGCATCTGCAGGAGGACGAACGTCAAGGCCACGAGCAGCAGGCCCCCGGTGGCGAAGGGGCGGGCGCCGTACTTGTCGGCCAGGTGGCCGGCCAGTGGGCCCGCGGCGAGAAATCCCACGGTCAGAGGCACCATGTAGATGCCGGCCCACAGAGGAGTGGAGCTGAAGCTGTAGCCGTGCAGTGGTAGCCAGATGCCCTGGAGCCAGATGATGAGCATGAACATGAGCCCGCCCCGACTCAGCGACGCCAGGCCGCTCGCCACGTTGCCCGCCGTGAAGGCACGGATGCGAAACAAGGTCAGCCGGAACATTGGATTGGCGACCCTCGTCTCGATCAACCCGAACACCGCCAGCAACACGAGGCCGCCGATGATCTCGGCCATCACCGACGGACTCGTCCACCCCATGGTGTGGTGGCCGTAGGGCAACAGGCCGTAGGTGATCCCCACCAGGATCAGGATCAGGCCGGCCGCGAACGTGGCGTTTCCCCACCAGTCGACGTGGGCCGGGGTGCGGATGCTGCGGTCTTCGAGCTTCCGATACGCCCACACCGTCCCGAAGACCCCGAAGGGCACCGACACGAGAAACACCATGTGCCATTGGACCGGCGCCAACAGCCCGCCCAGGACCAGGCCGATGAAGGCCCCGGCGATGGCGGCGACATTGTTGATGCCGAGCCCCAGCCCGCGCTGGTCGGCGGGGAAAGCGTCGGTGATGATGGCCGAGGAGTTGGCAAAGAGCATGGCGCCACCGACTCCCTGGCCGATGCGCATGCCGATGAGCCAGATGGCTGCCCCGGCGCCGTGCATCCACGTGACCGAGAGCAAGATCGAGAACACGGTGAAGACGGCAAACCCGAGGTTGTACATCTTCACCCGGCCGAACATGTCGCCCACGCGGCCGAGGGTCACCAGCAGCACGGCCAGCACCACCATGAACCCCATGAGCATCCACAGCATGTAGCCGGTGTTCGCCGGGGTCAGGGGGTTGAGGTGGATCCCCCGGAAGATGGCCGGCAGGGCGATCAAGACGATCGACTGGTTGATGAAGACCATGAGGGTGCCCAGCGTGATGTTGGAGAGGGCGATCCACTTGTATCGGCTGTCGGCGGCGGCTGCCTCGGTCCGGGTCACATCCTGCACGGAGAGATCTTAACGTTAACGTTAAGGTCTTGCAGCTGGGGGCGACGTTCCGGGCTCGGGCTGGCCCCGGCCCAGCTCAGAGCGGTCGTGGGATCAGTCGTCGAGGCTCCGGGAGAAGGAGCGGTTGCGCGGATCATCCTTGAACTCCCCGTAGGGAGGCCTGGGGTGATATCCGGCGCCGACGTAGAGCGAGATGGCATCCGGTTGCTCGATCCCGGTCTCCAACCACATCTCGCCGTAGCCCGCCGCCCTGGCCTGTTCCTCCAGGAAGGCCAGGACCCGAGCGCCAAGGCCACGACGGCGGAGTACGGGGTCGACATACATGCGCTTGATCTCGGCCACTCCCGGACCGAGGTGACGGATGCCACCGCACGCCACCTCGACACCCTCAACCACGGCCACCACGAAGCACCCGGCGGGTGGCTCGAATTCGTCACCACGCAGGGGCGCGGGGCCCGCGCCGCCGTAGCGCCGGGCCATCTCGGCGATCTGTCGGTCCTGGAGTTGGCGCGCCCCGGGGCTGTCCACGGCGACGGTGCGCAAGGCGACCTCGGCGTGGTCAGCGGATTTCGGCATGCGGTCATGATGCTGGGCCTGGCGATGGCAGGCAACGACGGGGACAACCGTGACGGTTGACCCCGCGGGGCTGCTCATCTAGACAGGCGCAATGGGGGCACGACACCGCGCTGGTAGATCGCCGTGGACGACACGGGTGCGGCTGGCGACGATCGGGACGCTCCTGATCGGCGTCGTGGTGGCCCCGGGGACGGTCCGGGCCTCGGCCGGCCCGCTGCTGTCGATCACGGTCTCGGGCAATCATTTCGTCAACGGTGCCGGGAGCACCGTCCGCTTGCTGGGCGCGGATGTCCCGAGCACCGAGTACGCCTGTGACCAGGGTTGGGGCTACGCGTCGCAGCCGCTGACCGTCGGCACGGCCGACGCCATCGCCTCGTGGCACGCCGATGCGGTGCGCGTCCCTCTCAACGAGGATTGCTGGCTGGGCATCAACGGCCAGCCGTCATACGGGACCGAGGTCGGCTACCAACAGGCCATGGAGTCGTGGGTGACCGACCTCAACGACGCCGGGATCTACGCCATCGTCGACCTGCACTGGACCGCTCCCGGTGCCAACGATGCGGACGGTCAGCGACCGATGCCCGACGATCATTCCAAAGCGTTCTGGACCTCGGTGGCCAGCGCCTTCAAGAACAATCACGCCGTGGTCTTCGACGCCTTCAACGAGCCGTACTCGCCAGCCGCCAACGGCAACTCGAGCCTGCCCGTGAGCTGGTCGTGCTGGCTGAACGGCGGGTGTCTCCTCCCGGTGGCCAACCAGGACGGCACCATCAATGATGCCGACACCTACACCGCGGTGGGCATGCAAGCCATGGTGAACACCATCCGCGCCACCGGAGCAACACAGCCGATCCTGCTGGGGGGCTTGAGCTATGCCAACGATCTATCGGGATGGCTGGCCTACGAGCCCACCGATCCCGATCATCAATTGGCGGCGTCGTTCCACAACTACTACGGCGAGTCGTGCGACACCACGTCGTGTTGGCAGAGCACCATCGCCACCGTGGCAGCCCAGGTGCCGGTCGTGACGGGCGAGTTCGACCAGGGATACGACTGCGCCTCCCCACCGACCACGCCCTCGGGCCTCACCACCTTCGACACCACCTTCATGCACTGGGCCGACGCTGACGGGGTGAGCTATCTCGCCTGGGGATGGTGGGTGCTGGGGAACACCTCGACGCCATGCAGTGCGCTCGCCGATCCCGGGGACAACGACGCCCTGGTCTCCGACTACGCGGGCACAGCGGTCTCGCCCGACGGCACGAACCTCCGCACCCACTTGGCGGTGCTGTCGGGGAGCACGGGCCTGCAGGTCACCACGGCGGCCCTGCCGGCCGGAGCGCTGCGCCTGAAGTACTCGGCCACCCTTCGGGGCAGTGGCGGCAACCCCCCGTACAAGTGGGCGGTGTCGTCAGGGCGGCTGCCGACCGGCCTGCACCTGCGGGCGACGGGCGTGATCTCGGGTAGACCCAGGGTGACGGGCACCTTCACCTTCACGGTGAAAGTCGTCGACCACAAGACCAAGGCCAAGCCTCACACCCAGAATGCCGCCACCCGGTCGCTGGCGATCACCGTCGTCTGATCAGCGGCGTCGTCTGATCAGCGGCGTGCCAGACGGCGCCCGCCCTCGGTGTCGGGGGGTGTGTGGTGAGCTCGAGGTGATGGTGGAGCGATGATTCGCCCGCGCGTGGCTAGGTTCGGACCTCTTCGTGCACGGCAGCGGTGCGGCCCTCGGTGTCGGTCACGGCGCGGTCGTAGGTGCGGTTCTGCGTTCCTGCCGGTCGGCGAGCCATTGCGAAGATGACCGTCGAGATGACCAGGCCGATGGCGCCCACGACCATGAGGATGACCCCCACCGTCGAGAGCCGGAAACCATGTCCTTGGCTCGTGACCGCCCAATACATCACCGCACCGGCGGCGATGGAGATCATGCTGAAGACCATTCCTGTCAGACCCATGTCTGTCACTTCCATTTCGTGTAGTCCTGGTCAGATGCCAGGAAGCGAAGGAAGCGTGGGCCGGGGTGCCTTCGGGTGTTCTTCTGTCGACACTAACAAGCAGCAGGTTTTATGCGTGCTTGACGCTCAATGGGCGCTGGCCACTTTCTTGCCCCGCATGCGGGGGGCGACCTTGGCCTGATGGCGAGAACAGAACGGGCCGTCGTTGTAGATCGACAGGCACGTCCCGCATCCGGACTCGCCACACAGCCTTCCCGGCGCGAAGGTCTTCGACCTCGGGCCCGTGCCCTGAAGCCCCCGGCCCCCCACGGTGCGCTCGATCTCGTTCGAATCCTCCACTGCACCCACCTCCCGAGGGTCGAGGGTCATTCCCCGCTTCGATTGACCCTCGAGCGACCGGTGGTCGGCGACAGGCGAGTCTCTTTGACGCTCCCCAACTTACTCTAGTTTTATGACGCTAGCAATTTATTACTAGATTTACCAGGCTATGCTCAAAGCACGATGCGCTCCTGGAGCTTTCTCACCAACCACGCCCGGGTCCTGGTGTGCATCGCCCATGACCCCGGGGTCCGCCTGCGCGACATCGCCTCGATGGTGGGGGTCACCGAACGCAGCGCCTATGGCATCGTGACGGAACTGGCCGCGGCCGGGTACGTGGTCAAGGAGCGGGACGGTCGTCGCAACCGGTACCGCGTCCAGGCGCATCTGCCGCTGCGAGAGGTGCTGGGGCGAGAGCGAACCATCGGCGAGGTCCTCGACCTCTTGGTCGACGCCAACGCCGACACAAGCACCACCGCGCCGCCGGAGTGAGGCCGGGGTTCTGCCCGGAATACGGCGGGTGTGTGGTGTGGCCCCTATTACAGGGAGCGTCTCACCGCCGGGGCGCGGTGTCCGGCGATGATCAGATGCAGCTCCGCCGGTGCCAGCGAGTGGTCGATGATGGCCCGGGCCACATCACTCAACTGCCTGCGATTGCTCCGGGCAAAGCTGCGCAGGAGGGTGAACGCCTCGTCCATGTCCACCTGTCGCCTCTCGGCCACGATGCCCTTGGCCTGCTCGATGACGATGCGGGAGTTGAGCGCACCCTGGAGCTGGGAGGCCAGGTCGGTACCGTGCTTGATGGCACGCTCCTGGAGGATCCCGATGGTCGCGACGTCGGCCAGGGCCTGCGTGAGGTTGACATCCTCGGGGCGCAACTCGTTCAACTCCGGGCTGAAGATGTTCATGGCCCCGATCACGTTGCCGCGCAACTGCAGCGGCAGCGCGTGCGCCATCTGGAAGCCGGCTTCTCGGGCTTGCAGGGCGAAGCGCGGCCAGAGGTCCTCGGAGTCCTCCAGCCGCTGGTTGAGCACTTGCTCCCCGGTGAGCAGGCAGTCGCGGCACGGGCCCTCGTCGTTTTGGAACTCGATCAACTCGAGGGCCCGCATGCGCTCGGTTGAAGATGCCATGACCCGCAACTCGCCACGGGTGGCGGCGAGGGCCAGGCCCACTTCGGCTGAACCCAACAACTCCGCACACCGTTCAACGACGATGGACATGAAATCGATGAGGTCGAAGTCAGCGACCAGCGTGTCCGCCAGCTCGATAAAGGTCTGAGCCAACCACTCTTCTCGATTTTGCATGATCACTCCCCGAGCCCAAAGCACTCGGCGAATTCCCTATGGCCCACGTCGCAGACCATCCGGGGACTCCGGGGACTCCGGGGACTCCGGGGACTCCCTCTAATGGTGTCACGGATCCCGAAATTAGTACACCCCATCTGTCTTGCCCTTCTGTGGCGCAGCGCGGTCACGGCTCGTCGAATCGCAGGTCACCGGTGACCACATCGGCGGCCACCAGGTCAATGAGTCGATCGCTCGAGAAGGCCCGCCCTCGCAGGCGCACCAGGGCTTCGCCCATCGGACAATCGAGCTGGGCCGAGATCATCCCCGTGGCTTGGTGGACCACGGCCCGGTAGTCGTCGACCTCGAGACCCCAGGCCAGGGACTCCGACAGCGCACCGGCCTGCATGTCGAGGACCTGGTTGGTGACGAGATCGGCGACCAGGAGCGCGGCGGAGAGCTCCTCGCCTTCCAAGATGCCGGGCACGTCACGGTAGAGAACGAGCACGCCGAGCTTGATGGCCCCCAATTGGAGCGGGAGCGCGTAGACGCTCCGGATGCCTTCGTCGACGATGGCCCGGGTGAATTGGGGCCATCGACTGCCGAAGAGGGCCACGTCTTCCACCATGACTGGCCTGCCCTCGGTGTACGCGTCGCTGGCCGGGCCCTCGCCCAGGGTGAACTCGAGATCCTGCGCAGTCACCGACACCCCGTACGCGCTGGCCACGCTCGGGAACGTGCCTTCGCCCATCAACACCACCGACGATCCGGCCATCCGAAGCAGCCCGGTGGCGGTCCGACACACCGTCGTCAGCGACGGCGTCTCTCCATCGGATCCCCCGATGAGCGCAGCCAGAAACTTCTCTGCGTCGTCGGCTCTCATCGCCGTTCCCCCAGTCTTGTCGTCCGCTCCCTTGGGTGCAGTGCTCGGCCGGAAGATCGAGCCCCGACCTTCCGGCACGAAAACCCTGCGAACAGTGGTCCCGCTCGGGCTGCGATCCGGTTGGTGCAACCCACGGATCGCATCGTCCAATTCGTCGATGACACCCAGGATCGTGTCGAGGACAGCCGCCTCATGGCTCTGGCAGAAGCAGGAGTCGGCCAACACCTGGGCTGCCTCGATGGCGGAGACCGATGCTTCTTTCAGCTTCATGTTGACCGCAATGATGCGATCGGCGTGCGCTCTGCACGCCGATCGCATCGAACCGTCACGGGCCGCTCCGGACACGTCGTCGGCACGCGCCAGGAGCCCCAGCACGAGAGTGAGACGCCGGTCGCCTTCGAATTGCTGAGCCACCGCCCCACGGCGCAGCGACCGGGCGCCGGGTGGGCTCGACGCTCGCCTCGCTCCGTCCCGGCGGGCCTCGACCACCCGGAGCTGGTTCCCGGCGGGGATCGAACGCCTAAGCACGGGGGACGTCCGGGTCCGGGACGGACGCGTTCCTCAGGGCCTCGACCATGGCGATGTCGATGTCGCCACGCCCCAGCGGCACCCGTGGCCAGTACGTCGGGCCGTTCCGATCGGCGAACCTGAGCGCCTCGACCAGGGCGGAGTCGATGTCGGGACGACCGTCGAAGGCCAATGGTTCGGGGCGGGGCCCGGGGCCGAACTGGAGAAATGCATCTTCAGTGGCTTCAACAATCGTGATGCCGTCGAAATTGGAGGAGGCTCCCTCGGATAGTTGGATGCCATCATCTCCGGGCGACGGCAGTCGATCCATCAGTCTCGCCCTTTCCCCTCGGCGCCCATGAAGGGCAGGCCGTCAGGGTCTCGGACGACGTGTTCAGGAACCAGCCCATAACAAGCTGATCGGCGTCAGCTTACGCGCGCCGGCACCGGGATTCCATGGTGATTGGCCCAAGGTTGGGAGAAAACTGGAGTACCGGACCCACCTACCACGGGGAGCGGGTGATCCAACGCTCAACGCTGTAGGAAGGGTGGCCTTACGATCCCCGGATGACCGCTTCCCTGCGGGCCGCCGAGACCAGCTTGATCCGTTGGTGGGCCAGCTGGCGATGCAGCGACGTGACCCGGGCGGCGGCGATGAGACGGAGCTCGAGATCGTCGGCGTCGAGAGGCTTGACGAGATAGTCGTCGGCGCCCGCACTCATCGCTTCGAACATCTGATCGCGCGAGCTGTGGCCCGTGACCATGATCACGTAGGTGTAGCGGGCGGGGTGCGCTCGGATCTTGCGACAGAGCTCCAGACCGGTCATCCCAGGCATGAGCCAGTCCGTGATGACCACGTCGGGACGCCCGGTTTGAAACGCTTCCCATGCTTGGTCGCCGGCAGCGGCGGTGATGCACGTATGGCCCAGGTCCCGTAGTGCGGGCTCGACGAATTCCAGCGAGGTGAGGTCGTCGGCTGCGACCAGGATCAACATGAAGCGGGTGCGACCGTTTCCAGGGCAACGCGCACGCGACCAAGCTCATCTTCGAGGGCGTCGAGCAAGACGTCACCGCCCATGAGGTCACCGACCACTCCGTCCGCCGCCAAGGTCGCGCACAGGCGGGCGAGGACGGTGGCGCCCAGGTTGGCGCTCGCTCCGCTGAGGGTGTGCGCCGACCGCACCACCGCCGAGGCGTCGTCCCGAGCGATGGCCTGGCGCAGTGCCACAACTCTGGCATCAGCGTCGGCAAGGAACAAAGGGGCCAACTGCCCCATGAGGTCTTCACCGGCGGTCTCACCGAGACGCTCCAAGCGGGCGACCACGTCGGCATCCAACACCGGGCGGGTGGGGTCATCGAGGTGGTCCAGTCCGACATGGACCTGTGGGGCAGGCCCGGCCGGGTCGTTCCTCGATGCAGCATCGGATCCATCTGATGCCCAGCGCTCCAACACTTCGGACAGTGCGTGCAAGTTCAGGGGCTTGGCCACAAAGTCGTCCATGCCCGCCGCCAGGCAACGCTGCTGGTCGGACTTCAACGACGAACCCGTGACGGCAATGATGGGAGTTCGGTGCGATCCCTCGTGGAGGCGGATCTCACTGGTGGCGAGATACCCGTCAAGAACGGGCATCTGACCGTCCATCAGGATGGCGGCGTAGGAGGTCTCCGCCGCCGCCTTCACTGCTTGGGCGCCGTCTGGCACCACGTCGACACGGAAGCCGAGGTTCTCGAGCATCGCCGCCGCCACCCGCTGGTTGACGGGGTTGTCCTCGGCCAGCAGTACCTGGCCCGACGACTTTGGCCCTGGAGCGGCCGCTGGGGACGCAACCTGCGCCATCGGCACTGCGACGGCATTCCCCGCGTCACCGGACACGGCTTTTGCCGGTGACTCCTCCTCGTCCGACTGGGACTTGGTTCTGTTGAGAGGAAGACTGAACCAGAAGGTGCTGGCGTGGCCAAGATGATTCTGGACTCCGATCTCCCCGCCCATCAACTCCACCAACTGGTGCGACATGGCGAGACCGAGCCCGGCGGCGCCAAACGAGCGAACGGTGTCAGCATCCCCTAGCAAGAACGATTCGAAGAGCGCGGGCTGATGGGCACGGGTAATGCCGAAACCGACACCGACCACTTCGAAACGGATCATCACGTTCTGGTCGAGGCGGTCCTCGACAAACAACTCGAGGATCGCTTCACCCGAAGGAGTGAAGCGCAGCGCATTGCCGACCAGATTCGCCACCACCCGACGGAGCCGACCGGGGTCGCCCCGGAAGGTCACGGGCATGTCATCGGGAAAGCGGCATACAAGCTCCAGGCCCTCGCGGTGGGCGGGAACACTGAGCTGGTCGGCCACGTCCTGCACCAGGCTTCGAAGGTCGAAGGCGATCGACTCCAGGTCGTGGCGCCCCGCCTCGACCTTGGCAAATTCCAAGATGTCGGCCAGGATCCCGACCAGGCCGTCGCCCGCCACGAGTACGGTCTCGGCCAGGATCTTGTGATTGGCAGTGGTGTCGGCGTCGTTTAGCTGCGCAGTGAGGACAACGACGCCCTTCATCGGCGTCAGCGTGTCGTCGGTCATTCTCGCCCGGCCGGTACGCCGACATTGGCCTGCAACGTGCAGATCGCTGCGTCCGCCTCACGCACCAACGAACACAGGAGCTCAAGGTCGGCACCGTCAATCCCGAGCAAGCGATGGGCGAGATCGTCAAGACGCGCGGCGCCGAAGCTGGATGCCGTTCCCTTTATCTGATGTGCCACACGCTGAGCAGCAGCAACATCGCCATCCCCGGCGGCCGTCGTGAGTTCGATGCGCTGGAGTGACAGATGAGCGAGAAACTCCGAGAGCAGCTCCGCATACACTTCGGAGCCGACATCATCCTCGATCGTGTCCTGCGACTCGTCGAGTGAACAGTCGCGCTGATTCTTCACGTCTCTGTATCGGTTCGCGATGACAACAGCTGAACCATTTGACCAAAGGACTTCGAAAAGCCCGGGGTCATGGCCGATCCGTCCTCACGGACCGGTCCACCAGAGCAAGAAGGATCTCCTTGTTGACGGGTTTCGACAGATAGCTGTCCATCCCTTCGGCCAGACAACGCTCCTCGTCCTCGCGGCGTGCTCCGGCTGTGATGGCGATGATGGGCGTGCGTCCGGAGGCGCCCCCTTTCCCGCGGATGACGGCCGTCGCCTCATACCCGTTGAGCTCAGGCATCTGACAATCCATCAGGATGGCGTCATAGCGCCGGGCGGCGACGGCGCGCACAGCCTCCTTCCCGTTGAGCACCGTGTCCACGCTGTAGCCGGCCGTCGTGAGTATCGCCATGGCGACCTTCTGGTTGATCAGATTGTCCTCGGCCAGGAGGAGTCGGCCGCGCTGGGAACCTGTGATCGGCGGCGGACTCCGCTTCGAGACTTCAGCATGGACCTGAGGCGCTTCGTCCAAACCCAGCACCACCCGCACGCAAGATCGAAGCTCCTCCCGCCGGATCGGCTTCGACAGTGAGAAGCACGTCACGGCCCCAGCAACGTCACCGAGGTCACGCTCGTGGCCCAAGCCGGTCATGAGCACCACCCCTCTGGCCAGAGCAGGGTCGTCGATCATGGCGTTTTTCAGTGTCAACCAGTCCGACCCGGGCATGGTCTGGTCGAGGAGAACCACGGCGAAGGACCTTCCTTCTCTTGCCGCCGACTCCAGCGCAGTGAGCGCTGAATCGCCGTCCGCGGCGGCGCTGACCGTCATCCCCCAGCTCGTGAGGTAGCCGGACAACACTTCTCGCTGCGTGGCATTGTCGTCGATAATCAGAACTGG
The DNA here is from genome assembly GCA_036511675.1 of Acidimicrobiales bacterium. Lineage (GTDB taxonomy): Bacteria > Actinomycetota > Acidimicrobiia > Acidimicrobiales > UBA8190 > Chersky-840. The sequence continues at coordinate 69,002 of DATCBU010000054.1, forward strand.
GACGCCACCCAAATCGGCGTCGACCGGTGCCCGAACGTTCAGGACCTGACCGGCGACGGCATGGACGCTGATCGTGAACCAGAACGTGCTTCCTTCTCCGAGTTGACTGTACACACCACAATCGCCACCCATGAGCGTCACGAGTTTGCCGCTAATGGCCAACCCCAGGCCCGTCCCTCCATATTGCCGAGAAGTGGACGAGTCGGCCTGGACAAAAGGCTGAAAGATTGCTTCGAGCTCGCCGGGCGCGATGCCGACACCGGTGTCGGAGATCTCGAAGCGGATAGTGGTCTCTCCGTCAAGATGAGACTCCCCCACGACGGCGGCCTCGTCTTCGGTGACCCGGACGACGATCTCCCCCGATGAGGTGAACTTCACTGCGTTGCCAACAAGATTTGTCAAGACTTGGCGAACCCGACCGGGATCGCCTCTGACCACGGCAGGGAGGTGGCTTTCGGTGACAGCGATCAATTCGAGATTCTTCGTTTGCGCCGCGCCTGCCAGCAGGGCCACCACGTCGCTGACGATGTCCTGCAAGTCGAAATCGACGTCTTCGATGTCGAGCTTGCCGGCCTCCACCCTTGAGAAATCGAGAATGTCATTGATGATGGTCAACAACGCAAGGCCGGAGTTGCGCACCATCTGTGCGTAACCGCGCTGGCGCGAGTCGAGTTCGCTCTCGAGCAACAGTTCAGTCATGCCAATGACACCGTTCATCGGAGTTCGAATCTCGTGACTCATGTTGGCCAAAAAGTCAGACTTGAGACGAGATGCCTCGGTCGCCGCATCCCGGGCCTCGGACATGGCCGTGTCTGCCCACACTTCTGCGGTCACGTCAGCCAAGGTGCCGACCCAACCTGTCATCCCGCCTTGGGTGTCCGGAATTCGTCTGGAGGTGACGAGAACGATCCGCGAGGATGATCCCGGAAGCCGAATCTCGAATCGACCGCAGATCTCTCCCTCCGAGGTGCCGGCGTCACCTTGCTCCTCCTTCACGTCGGCCGAGTGCTCTGATCCAAGAGCCGCGTCCCACTTTTGCCCCGACGCCTCATGGGCTGAAACGCCGGTGATCTCGGTCCAACGCGGATTGGTGTACACGTATCGGTTGTCAGTGTCTGTCTGAAAGATGCCTATCGGGGCAGCGTCGCTGAGGAGCCTCAATTGGTCAGCTGACTTCTGCAATTCCCGAGCTTGGGCGGAGAGTGCTTCTGCATTCGTGAAGAGGTTGGCGAGGACCGAGACCTTGGCCCGAAGATCGTCCGGTTCGACGGGAGCAAAGATGAAGTCGATTGCTCCCTCGGCGTAGCGGTCGACGCTCAGGAACTCGTCGCGGCCATAGGAGGTGATGAAGATGATCGGCGTGATCTCAGACTCTCGGCGGCATCGGATAAGAGAAGCGGTCTCAAATCCATCCATGAGTGGCATTCGGATGTCGAGCAGGATGACAGCGAAGTTCTGAGCCATGACACAACGCAAGGCGGCGACGCCGGAGTCGGCTTCAATGACCGAGTAGCCAAGCGGCGACAATACTGCCCTCAGGGCAAGTCGCTTTGCCGGGCTATCGTCAACCACCAAGATGGGGACAAGACTGTTGACGGCTTCTGCACGCGGACCGGTGCCTTGCGACTCCCCCGATCGCACCATGGTGCTCATACCACCTGCCGATGGGGCGCAACAGACAGCCAACGTTGCACGACTGCAACGAGGTCCGTCGATACCAACGGCTTCGGAAGATAATCGTTGGCTCCGGCATCGATGCAGCGTTGACGCTCCCATGCGGTGACGTTGCCGGTGACGACAACTATGGGAAGGCCCTTGAACTGATCGACCGCACGGATTGATCGGATCGTGTCATATCTGTCCATGCGAGAAGACATGGTGTCCAACAAGACAATGTCGATGCTCGGGTTTCGCTTCAGCTCGGTGAGAGCCTCGGAGCCTCTAGCGATCACGATGACTTCTGCATCTACCCTGGCCTGTTCGAGAAGCGTAGAGAGTGCAAACATGTTGTGGAGGTCGTCCTCGACCACGAGGATCTTGCATCCCTCGATGCCAGGATTCGTGCGTCCATTGGAGTCATGCCGATGGGGTTCCCCACCAGTGAGCTCGGCGGCCGAGGCGTGTACGGTCAGAAGGCGGCGACTTTCCGTGCCGGGCGGATGTGGAGCATCACCGGGGAACGGCTGTCCAACGTGCACTGTCGTCGGTAACCATGGCTTCAGGGCGGCATACAGCTCCATGGTGTCAGCCGGCGTGGGCATGTAGTCGCTGGCGCCGGCTTCGATGCAACGCTCACGCTCGCCTGGCGTCACCTCGCCCGTGGTCGCAATGATGGGAAGACCCTCGAATTGCTCCATGGCACGGATAGCGCGGATAGCGGCGTATCCGTCCATGACCGGCATCACGATGTCCATGCAGACAAGGTCGATGTCCGGCAATTGCTTCAGCATGGCAAGGGCCTCAGGGCCGCTCTCAGCCACGGTGACCTCGGCATCGCAGTGTTCGAGGAGCGCCGAGAGGGTGAAGATGTTTCGGAAGTCGTCGTCGACCACCAGGATCTTCGTCCCCGCCATCGCACTGACTGATCGTCGATCGACATACGGACGATCGACCAGCCTGGCCGCCAGATCCACTGCCGGATCGTCCCGTTCGACGCTCGGTTCAGGACTTTTGGGCACCTCCATGACATCCCCGAGCCGACTGGTGGGAAGGCAGACGGTAAAGATGCTCCCCACACCCGGTGTGCTGGTCACAGTGATCTCGCCCCTGAGAAGGCGCGCCAGTTCGCGGCTGATTGAAAGACCGAGTCCGGTACCCCCGTAGAGCCGGGCCGTGGTGCCGTCGCCCTGACAGAAGGGCTCGAAGATACGGTGCTGCTGGTCAGTGTCGATCCCTATTCCTGTGTCACTCACAGAGATGGCAACCATTGAGGACGGGGCGGAATGGGTGCCCGTGTTCTTGCTTTCCCCGCGGTAGGCCGGAGCCACCGCGACATGGACACTTCCCTGCTGCGTGAACTTGAAAGCATTCGAAAGCAGATTCTTGAGGATCTGAAGAAGTCGTTGCGGGTCCGTGACGATGGTGCGAGGGCTGTCGAAGGAGATATCGATCGAAAAGGTCACGCCTCTTCCCTTAGCTATTGGCTCGAATTCGCGAAGTATGGCGTCACGGAGCTCGCTGACAGAGACGACCGATGACTCGGCCGTTGTGGAGCCCGATTCGACCTTCGCCAGATCGAGGATGCTACTCAGCAGAGACATCAGCTCGTTTCCTGAGGAGGAGATGCTGCGCGCATATTGAACCTGAGAATCATTCATGGTGTGTTCAGGGTTGGCTGCGAGTTGCTCAGCCAGGATCAAGATGCTGTTCAACGAAGTGCAGATCTCGTGTGACATATTGGCGATGAATTCGGACTTGTGGTTTGACGAGACGGCGAGTTGGGCGATTCTCGCCTCGAACAGGCGATGAGACCGTTCGATCTCCTCAATCTTCTTGGCGGCTCCTCTGGTAGCGCTCGCGAGGAGGTGGGCCTGTCGTTCGAGATCTTCGGTGGACTGACCCGCGAATGCGTCGAGCTGGTCGATCACGAGGGTGATGGTGTTTCTCAGTGCTGCCATCTCACCCTGGGACTCCAGCGCGAAGTTCTTGCTGAGGTCGACTTCGGCGGCCGCTCCGGTTCCGCGATCCATGTCACCAATGCGGCCAGCTCGTGAGCCAAAGCCGCCTTGCTCGGCGCTCACCTTTGCTGACTCGGACCTTCAAGACCTTGTCGCCTCATGCCGACACGGCCGTGGCCATCAACGAGTCCAGCGCGTCAGCCGACGTCGGTCGGGCGAAGAAGTAGCCCTGATAGGAGTCGCACTCGAGCGCCACCACCTCGTCGAATTGGTTCTCGGACTCGATCCCCTCGGCGACGACGGTCATGTGCAGGCTGTGGGCCAGCCTGACGATGGCGCCGACGATGAGCCGACTCGTGGGCTCGCGGCCCAGGTCGGCGATGAAGGCCCGATCGATCTTGACGATGTTGACCGGGAACTGCTTGAGGTAGCTGAGCGACGAATAGCCGGTCCCGAAGTCGTCGAGAGCGAGCTTCACCCCGAGGTGCCGGAGGTCGTTGAGCACCACCAGGGCACGGTCGCTGTCCTGGATGAAGACGCTCTCGGTGACCTCCAGCGTCACCACGTCGGGGTTGGTGCCGGTCTCGGTGAGGACATCGGCGACGGTGACGGCGAAGTCGGGCGCCATCAGTTGCGACGACGAAATGTTCACGCAGATCTCGAGTTCGCGGTGCTCCTGATGGCGCTGCCACCGGTGCAGGTCCACACACGCCTGCATCAGCACCCACCGACCGATGTCGATGATGAGCCCGGACTGCTCCGCCAGCGGGACGATGGTGTCGGGCGCCACGATCCCACGGACCGGGTGCGCCCACCGCAGCAACGCCTCGACCCCAGTGATCCGTCCGTCGGCGGTTGCGACGATGGGCTGGTACTCCGTGCGCAGCTCCCGCCGGGCCAACGCCCCACGCAGGTCGCGATTCAACGTGGCCCGGTTGTCGGCGAGGCGCTGCTCACCTATGTCGACCATGCCGTGCCGAGCCCCGCCCTTGCGCTTGGCCTGGTACATGGCGGTGTCGGCGTCCTGGAGGATCTGCTCGGGGACGTCGTCATCCCGGCCGGCGAAGGCGATGCCGACGCTGGCGCTGATCTGCACCTCGATACCCGACAGGACGAAGGGCCGGCCCAACGCCTCGTCGATCCGCGTCGCCAGGGGCTCGACCTGCGAGGTGTCCTGGAGGTCTTCGCACAAGATGACGAACTCGTCGCCGGCGAGTCGGGCCAATGTGTCGCCCGGTCGCAGGAGCTCGGTCAGCCGTCCCGCCACGGCCACGAGCAGCTCGTCGCCGATGTGGTGACCGTAGGTGTCGTTGATGGACTTGAACCGGTCGAGGTCGGCGAACAGGATGGCCACCAGCTTCTCGGACCGCCGACACCGCAGAATGGCGTGCACCAGGCGCTGGATCAACAGGGTCCGGTTGGGCAGCCCCGTGAGTGCGTCGTGCAGGGCTGTCTCACGGGCACGGTCCGACGATTCCAGGAGGTCGGTGCGCGCCTGCGCATTGAGGAGGTAGGCGGCGGCCACATCCGCCAGCGTCTGCGCCGCCGTCATCGCCCCGACACTCATCGGCCCCGCCGTGGTGCGATACAGGTCGAGGGCGCCGAGTTGATGGTCGTCGTGGCGCAAGGGGAAGGTGAACACCGCGCCGAGCCCTTCTTCGATGGCTCGCGAGGCGAACCGGGGGAATCGGTCGTCGTCACGAAGGTCAGGGACGACGACCGCCTCACCTTGTTGGTAGGCGACGATGCAGGGGCCCTCGCCCAGCTCGGTCTGAAGCCGTTCGAAGCGCATGGCCGCATCGTCGGACGCAGCGATGAAGTGAGGATCGGCTCCGGGCGAGATCAACGTCACGCCGGCGGCGCTGATGGGCAGCACGTCGACGATGCGGACGACCAGATGATCCAGGATCGCCTGAATCGGAAAGTCAGTGACCAGGGTCCTCGCGAACTCACTGAGGACGTCTGAGAGTCGCCGCTCGATCTCCATGAGAACCCCTGGCAAGCTCGGAAAGCGGGCCGCGAGGACTGGGCGGAGGACTCGGAACCAATGCGAACTAGCACTGTAGCGGCGTGAAACTGCCGCATTCAAGCATTGTCGGGCGTCGACGGTGCGTTCGGACGTTCACAAACGCGGTGCGCACATTGTCGAGCCCGTGTGAACTTCTGTGTCAGGAACAGAACATACGCACAGTGGCGACCGCTCGTCACCGTCAGTCATCACGTCGCCGGCATGATCTTGTGCAAAGTTCGTTAAAGAAGGCGCATCGGCGGCCCGATGGATAGCACAGACCCCCGAGAGGGGCGCCTGGTTAAGTCAGGGTTCCTGAACCGGTTCCCGTCGCCGCGGCTCGACGTGTCCTCTCCCCATCCAACGGAAGAGGCACGCCCCATGGTTTCCCCTCGAACAGTCCCGTCCATCATCGGCAAGGCGGCGCGCCCCCGACACTTCTCCCCCTGGTTCGTTCCGGCGGCGGTGATCCTGGCCGGCGTGGCGGTCCTCGCTCCGGCGCTACGCGCCGACGCCGCGCAGACCCCGGTGGGCCTGGGCACGGCGGGAAGCTTCGCCATCCTGGCCGGCAGCGGGATCACCAACACCAACGCCACCACGGTCACCGGGGACGTCGGGACATTCCCGACGACGTCCGAGACCGGCACGGCGTCGATGACGATCACCGGCACCGACCACGCCGGTGATGCGGTCACCCAGGGCGCCAAGAACGACCTCGTGACCGGGTACAACACCGCCGCAGGCGAGAGCCCGCGGACGGCGGTCCCCGCCGATCTCGGGGGCCAGACCCTGAATCCCGGCACCTACAACTCCGCCTCGTCGCTGGGGCTCACCGGATCGCTGACGCTCAACGGCGGCGGGAACCCGAACGCCATGTTCGTGTTCCAGGCCGGCTCCACGCTGATTACGGCGTCGGCCAGCAGCGTCAACCTGATCAACGGTGCCCAGGCCTGCAATGTCTTCTGGCAGGTCGGGAGCTCGGCCACCCTCGGCACGGGCTCGACCTTCCGCGGCACCATCCTGGCGCTGACGTCGATCACCGTCACCTCGGCCACGACCATCAACGGCCGCGTCCTGGCCCGCAACGGTGCGGTCACCTTGGACAACGACACCATCACGAGGCCGACGTGCACGACCTCGGGTGGAACGACGGTGACCACCCCCGGTACGGCCAAGGCCAACACCGCGACACCCAGCCCCGCGGGCGCAAAGACCTCGACCGGGACACCGGGCGTGACCGGCACCGGGACACCGACCGGTACCACGGCCAACGGCACGCTCCCCTTCACGGGGATCAACCCCCGGCTGCCGATCCTCGGTGGGTCGCTGGTCGTCTTCGGGCTCGGGCTGCTGGGACTGTCGAACGCCCGCCGTCGGCGCACCCGTGCCTGACCCGCGGCGCTTGACCCTCAGCTCCTAAGCCTGGGGCTCGCCTACCCTTCTGGGACCTCCACGGGCAACCTGCACGTCTGCCCCCGGAGCCCGGGACGGTCGGTGTGAGGAGTGGAGCTCAGCGGGCGCCGGCGGCCACGGCCTGGCCCCAGGTGTAGATGTAGAAGGCGGGGCTGCGCGTGAGCACGGCGAAGAGCTCGGTGTCGCTCATCCACGGCTTCGCCCCCGCCGGTGCCGCCTCGCCCGCCCCCATGACGAAGAACCCGCCCGACGACGCCAACTGGGCGGCACTGAATCCCAGAATGTTGTCGCGGTGTCCCCAACAGCCGCCCCCGCCGCTGCCACAGGCCAGATTGCCCGACCCCGGGCCGTCGTCGTACATCCAGTTGTAGTTCGATCCCAGCGCGCCGGCGTTCTCGCTCCAGTTCGACGCCCACCGCATGATGCTCACACCGGGGGGGACGATCGTCGGGGTGGGGTCGATGGCGGCCTGCGCCGCGGCCTGGGCGTCGGAATCGAGCTCGGCCACGAGCCCCAACGCGGGCGGGAGCCCCCGGTCCACGCGCTCGGTGTCGGCCAGCACGAACAGCTGCTCCGCGGCGGTGAGGGCCGAGTAATTCCCGGGCAGGGTCATGGCCGCCATGCCCTCGCGCCCCCGGGCCGTGTCGGTGGCCTGCAGGGTCGACGCGATGCACGACGCCGACAGCGCGCCCTGGGCCAGGCACGTGGTCTCGAACAGCGGGGTGGGGGCGATGCTGGCGGGCGGGTTGGCGGGAGGGACGATCCCCTTGGCGGTGGGGGCGGGGGTGGGGTGGAC
>DATCBU010000055.1:0-4687 GCA_036511675.1 Acidimicrobiales bacterium
ATTCAAACCTCCACGTCGCCGGTAACTTGCCAGTACACGCCGATTTCGTGGAAGTTGCCGAAATCGGCCCGCAGCAAGCCAGTGAGCGGGCCATTCCCGGAATACTCATGGTCTGCTGCCTGGGGTTCAGGCGCTGGCAGGTGATTCCTGAATCCGCCTCCTGAGGCCCGCTCGCAGCGTCTCGAGATCCCAGATCTCGCCGAGCGCCGAAGCCGGAGAGCGGCCCAAACGACCGAAAGCCCACGGGGCTGCGATCGAGGCCCCGGTGGCCGCCGCCGCGGCGCCGACACCGATGCCCCAACCGACCGGGCCGAGAGGCGTGCAACCGAAGAACTGACTGACCACCGGTGTCTGGACGATGGCCGCCAGGGCGGCAGCGGAAGCCGCGGTGGAGGCCAGCACCAGCGGGCTGGAGCCGCCGACGACCGCCGTTTGACCGAGCTGGGTTCCGATCAGGGCCACGAGGGCGACTGTGCTGGCCCGGCGCCTGGTCCCGGTTCCCCGAGCTACAAGCCAAGCGCCGAGTGCCCCTCCAGCGGTCATCGTGGCCCGAAGGGCGATCTGGTTCACCAGCGCCGATCCAAGCGAAGCGTCTGGTCCCTCGTGCAGCAGCGTCTCTGGCGACCGGTTGGCGGGCGGCCGCATGGCAATGGTCATGGCCGGCAGCATGTCGGTGAGCAGATTGACCAACATGAACTGGCGGGCGCCAAGGGGTGAGGCGCCAGCCAGCGCGGTGGCAACTACGGTGAAGCCCACCTCGCCCATGTTGCCGCCCACCAGGATGGCCAGCGCGTCGCGTACCGAGGCCCACAGGGCTCGTCCCTCGACGATGGCCGACAGGATGGTTTCGATGCGGTCGTCCACCACCAGGTCGGCCGCCTCGCGGGCCGCCGGTGAGCAGCGGTCGCCCAACGCAATGCCGGCGTGGGCCAGCCGGATGGCCGGTGCATCGTTAGCCCCGTCGCCAGTCATGGCCACCACCCGGCCCAGACGCTGATAGGCACGCACGATGCGGACCTTGTCGGTCGGGGTGACCCTGGCGAACACCGACACCTCACCGAGCGCCGCGTCAAGTTGGGCGTCGGACATGGCGTCGAGCTCAGGGCCGGCGACCACCCGGTGCCCGTTGACGATGCCGAGCTCGGCACCGATGGCCCGGGCTGTGCTCGGGTGGTCCCCGGTGATCATGACCACGTCGATCCCGGCAGCGCGCAAGTCGACCACGGCGGCGGCCGCGGTCGGGCGCACCGAATCGGCCAGGCCGAGGAAACCCAGCAGTTCCATGGCGCTGACCCGTTCGTCACCCACCTCAGAGCGATTCGTGGCGGGCCGTTCGGCCACAGCCAGGACGCGCAGCCCCCGACGGGCCAAACGCTCCAGCTCGGCCTCGAGCCTGCGCCGGACCGACGCCTCGAGGACCACCGGACCTTCGGGACCGAGCCAGGAGGTGCAGCGCGGGAGGATCACCTCTGGAGCGCCCTTGACCGAGACCCGAGCCCCGGCCGGGCTGGTCCCGATGACGGCATGGAAGCCTCGCGCTGGGTCGAATGCAAGTTCGCCCAGCACATCCCAGCCGCCCAAACCATCGGCCGCCGTCACGCCGGCCGTCCGGGCCCCGGCCAGGACGGCCCGGTCGGTGGCGTGGGGCAGCCGGAGAAGGTCCTCGCTGGCAGTGTCGGGACTGGCCCGCAATGCTGCAGTCAGCACCGCCCGGGACCGCCGACCCAACTCGCCGATGCGCTCGTCGGTGGCGCCGTCGGACACCCGCTGCAGGCTGATCTCGCCGAGGGTGAGCGTCCCCGTTTTGTCGAAGCACAGTGTGTCGACCCGGCCGAGGGCCTCGATGGTGCGGGGGTTGCGGACCAAGGCCCCGCACTCGGAGAGCCGCCGGGCTGCCGCCATCTGGGCCACGGACGCAACGAGGGGCAGGCCCTCCGGGACGGCAGCCACCATCAGGCTCACCCCCGAACTGATGGCACGCCGGGGGCTGCGACCTCGGAGGAGACTCATGCCCGCTACCGCCAACCCGCTGGCCACCGTGGCCGGCAGGGTCACCGCGGTGAGGGTGCCGAGCCGAGCCTCGACCCCGCTCGGGGGTGGCTCGGGGGCGTCGGCCAGGCTCCGACCCACCTCTGTCTCGGGTCCCACAGCCACCACGACGGCCAGGGCCGATCCGTTCGACACGGTGGTTCCCTCGTAGAGCATGCAGTGCCGATCGGCCACGGCGGCACCGGGCACCGCAGCCGCCTGTTTGGCCACGGGGAATGACTCGCCGGTCACGACTGACTCGTCGACTTCGCAGGCCTCAGCCTCGAGGATGCGACAGTCTGCCGGCACCACCTGACCCGCGACCAGCTCGACCAGATCCCCGCGCACCACCTCGTCGCGCCCCACTGGTGTCGGCTCACCGGCACGGCGCACCATCACCAGGGCATCTGAAACCTCCGCCAGGCGCTCGATCGATACCTCGGCCCGGACCCGTTGCACTCCGCCGATCACCGCGTTGGCCCCCATCACCCCGGCCACCAGTCCGGCGTCGGTGATGGACCCGATAGCAGCCGCAAGGCCGGCGCCAACTGCGAGCAGCGGAGTGAGCGGGTTGGCCAGCTCAGCAGCAATGGCCCTCGGCAGCCGCAGCGCTGAAGGTGGGGCGGACCAATGGCCCACCTGACGGGCGGCGGCTTGTTCGGGACTGAGCCCGTCCGTCGTGGTCCCGAGTTCTTCCAACACCGCCGGTCCGTCCATCGCATGCCACTGGGTGTGCCACCTGGGCACGGGTGCCGGGTGGCGCCGGAGGACCTCGGCTGAGGCCATCGCCTGGGCCTGGGCCGCCAATGCCGCGACATTGACCGGAAGGGCGGCCCTCCTCCCGGCACTGCCGGCCGGTCCGACCAGCGACCACACCCCGCCGATTCCGGAGCCGGCCAGGGCAAGGTTGGCACTCCGCGTGGACACGCTCCGGGCGGTCGAGACGGCCTCGATGATGCAGTGGGCGTCGGCCAATCCGTCTTTGGTCAGGAGGTCCGCCCCCCACGGCACCGCCGGACCAACGATCCCGACGCCGCAGTCAGCGGCCTGCAGGCCCTCCGCGACCCCCGACACCAGGAGCACCACGTGCCCCTCGAGCTGGAGAACCCGCACGGTAGTGGCCATCCGCCGGCCGCCTGGCAGCGAGCGCTCGCAGCCCAGCTGCTCGGCCAGTCGGGCCCCACCTCCCGCCACGACAACGTCGAGGCCGCCGCGTCTGGCGGCGCCGACGAGCGCCTCGGCCAGCGGGTCGAGTTCCCTTTCGACCGTAGTCAGGCCGACGATCACGCCCCGGTGTTCGAGGGCCAGCACGACGACGCCACCCTGACCCAGGACGCGAGCCCTTGCCGCAGCGCTCGGAGGAAGAAGGGCCCCCGCGGCCTTGAGGCCCTCGAGCTGCCCGAATGCCCATGCGCCTCGACGGCGTAACCGTCCCGGCAACGCCTCGTCAAAGAGGTCCGAAGCCACGGCACGCACGTCCTCGGTCGTGTCTCCGATCGCTTCGACCGAACCGAGTACCGAGCGTCGAACCACGACATCGGCGTCGATCAGAACCAGGTCGATACGATCGAGCCGCCGCAGAATGGTTCGGTCGAGGATGAGCACGTCTCTCCGGGCCAGTTGGCGGCCGAACGAGGCGGCGAATGCCTCGCGTCCCATCCGCCCGGCCTTGGGCAACCCAGCCACCACGAAGCTGGCCGCCCTTCGGGGGCTGCCGGTTACCGCGAGGGCGACGCCGGAGAGGCCCAGCGACGCGATGGTGGCACGGCTGGCATAGTGCTCAAGCGGTCCTCTGGGCAACGGGACGGGGCGCTCCATCGGCGCCACGACTCGGAGTGACTTGTCTGTCGGTGCCCGGTGCAGCTCGAGTTCGCGCCGTTCCCAGCTCCGTCGACGCTCCTGTGACTCGCGCACCAGATTGGCCCGCTGACCGATGTCGAGGACCAGGCCGAGCGGACCCTGGGCCAACGCCTGGGCGAAGGCGTTCGACAGACCCAAGCCGAGATCGGTGGCGGCCGCGCCGACGTGCTGCTCCAAGTAACCACGGAGGTGGGGCTCTGTGTCAATGAGCGATACCAGCGAGGCGAACTCGATGGGGATAGGGGTGGCCCGCAGCAGCTTACCGAAGACGCTGGCCCCCAGCCCCACCACGTCGGCGCCGAGAGCGATGGCGTCGCGCCGAACCGGCCCGAGGTCAGCGGGATGCTCGGGCCTCTCGTGGGGGAAGCGCTCGTCCTCCACCTCGTGCGCTTCTTCGATGTCTTCGATCTCCTCGACAAGATCATCAACAGTGGGACCTTCGGGGTCGAAGACCACGACCACCCGGCCAAGTACCACGTTGACCTGCGCCCAGTCCACCCCTTCGATCGCGTTGAGGGCCGCCTCGAGGTCCTTGACCAATTGGTCATGTGCCGGCCGGTGGACGGCGCGGACTTCGATGTGGGCCCGACCCTCGCTCACCCACATCCGTCGGTGCCGCCGCCCAGGGCTCAGCCGCTCGAGCGCGTCGCCGGCCATCCCGCCGACCGCCCGTGGGATCCGCAGTGCGTTCGAGACCCCTTGCCGGGGGCTCAGCACGCCCGTTCCGGGGTCTGACGAAGAGTCAGCCCCCTTCGCCTCGCAATCGGACGGGCCGATCCAAGATGTGAAGAGGGGACTC
>DATCBU010000056.1:0-14754 GCA_036511675.1 Acidimicrobiales bacterium
CGAACGCTGTCGCTGCCGCGAACGCTGCCATCTCAGCGGAGCTCCAACGACTGACCCCGGACCTGAAAGGCCCGGGCGGCATCGTGTCGCAGATCCTCTCGGGGAGCATCAACAACGAGGACGGCCACGCCTTTGACGGCATCGCGCAGGAAGCGATCCCAGCGCTCACCGACCTGATGAACGTGGTCCAGACGAAGATGGAGGCCGAGGGAGCTCTCACCGGGACGAAGGTGGTCGACGGACTGACGCAGGGGCTGACTCAGAACGCGGCGGCCGCTGCCGCGGCCGAGGCCACCGCCAACAGCGTGATCGCCAGTATGAACGCCACCCTCGGAGTGAGCTCGCCATCGACCAGGGCGATCCAGTCCGGGCTGTTCGTGGTGAAGGGTCTCGAGAGCGGGATCACGACCGGGCTCAATTCCGCCGACCTCACCTCGGCGGTGCAAGCGTTCTGGACGAAGTTCTCCGCGACCGTGCAGGCGTACCAGGCGGCGCACCCGATCACGATCGCCCCTCCGACCGTCGACCCCGCCCTGGTGCAGCAGCAGACCGCCGCGCAGAACGCGCTGGTGGCCGCACAGCGCGCCATCTCCACGCAGGTGTCCGCCGATAGCACCTTCAATCCAGATGTGACCGCGGCGGCCCAGGCCATCGCTGCCGGTAATCAAGCGGTTATCGCTCAGATCCAGGCGCAGATCCAGTCGGGCACCGGCACGGGTGGTGGAGCTCCATGGCTGCAGAGTCTCATCGACGACGTTGCGCGTGAGGGCAAGGCCCAGGCCGTGCTCGCCGGCAATCAGGTAGTGGCCGGTCTCGAGCAGGGCATGACGCAGAGTGCGGCCGACAGCAACGCCAGCAACGCCGCGGGTCAGGCGTTCCTCAATCAGCTGAACACCTCGCTCGGTGTCTCGTCGCCGTCGACCAAGACCCGGACCGCCGGCATGTTCCTGATGCAGGGCCTGGCCGAGGGCATCACCTCCGGTGCGCCCGGAGTACTCGGTGCCATGCGCCAGACCGCCGACTCACTCTCCAAGGTTCCGTTCTCACTCGGTATGCCCACGAGCACAGCCCCCAACACCTTGAAGAATCAGCTCGACGTCGCGGTGCAGCAGGGTGCGACCCCGCCGGCGGCCGGGGGCCAGGGCGACATGAACGTCACGGTGAACGTGCAGCCCGGTGCCGTGGTGATCCCGGTCACCGGCAGCATCGACCCGAACAGCGAGGAGAACGTCAAGGAGGGCGTGCTCGAGGGCTTCACCGCACTGGGCAACGAGATCCGCGCCGGGATCAATCCGATGAGAGTGAGGTCAGGGTGATCAGCTTCGTTCCTCGGACGATACAAACCCTCTCGAGCTCGGACGTCACAGATGTCTCGGACTCTTACGGTTTCATCGTCCCGCCGGAAGCCGTGGCCGGTGACTGCGCCGTGGTCGTCGTCGGGAGTCACAGCCCATTCGGCGAGACAAATACGATCACGCCGCCGCCGGGCTGGTTCACGATCTCCAACGTCCAGAGCGACAGCCACATCTACTCCTGCTCGGGCGTGTTCCTGCGCCCCACGGGGCTGTACGACCTCGGAGAAGAATTCACCTTCGGCTCGACTGCCCTCGGCGGCACGCTCTGGAACGTCACGACGTTCTTGCTCCGCTCTGACCAGGCCGGCCTCGTGCCCTGGTACGACGTTGGCGCTATCGACCCGACGAACCTCTCGTCGGGGCCCGACATCACGACCACTGAGCCGGACCTGCTCATCGCCGTGTCCACCGCCTTCGACGCGCTCTTTGCCGCCGTGTCGGCGACAGCTGACATGACGCTGTACTCGTCGCAGTGGGGACTACAGGGCCAACTGAACAACACGGTGTGGGCGAAGCAATTCCCGACCCCCGGGGCGACAGGCCTCATCCCTTGGCTGATCGCCAACACGCCCGGGTCGTTGGTCATCAACACGCAGGTGACGTTCGGGATGCAAGAGGTCGCCGCGGTGACGGCAGACGCGCCGACGCTCACGGCTGCCGGGCTCAACGACCCCGTGGGCGCGCCGATAGCCGTACTCTCGATCGACTCCCCGGGCGGCCCGGCCGACCCCCCGACCGGCGGTGTCGTCGTGAACGGGCCCTACACGAACTTCACCTGGCCGGGCACTGGCGGCGTCGGGTACACGGACCTCGCCTGGAACCTGACGCCGCTGGTCGACGCCACCCCCCAGGGTCGGTTTTGGGCACATCAGTTCGGCTGGGGAGGGACGACGCCCTCTCCGATCAGCGTGGTTGGGTGCAGCTTCGGCGCCAGCAGCCTGGTGATCCGACGCATCAGCGGCAACTTCAACACCGATGGCGTGGTCCCGGGCATGTTCGTGAACGACGTCACTACCCCGAGCAACCTGCCGGCCATCACCGACCCGCGCCCGGCGGTGGTTCGGAGTGTGAGCAGCGACGGCACGACGGTGACCATCGACGCGCCGACACCCCACGGGGTGGCTATTGCCGACACGCTTGACTTCAACTACTGGAAGCCCGACGGCGGGTACTTCGGCTTCCAGACGGTGGACAACATCAACGGTGAGAAGGTGGCGATCTTTTCCATCTTCGGCGCTGTGGGTGGCGAGGCCCTCGGATCTTCCTACCCGTATGCCGATTGGTTCACGAATGAGGGAGCCGGTTTCTCCGTCAGGTGCGGGTTCAACTGGCAACCCGACGTCACCTATCGCCTCCGGGTCACCAAATACTCGAGCGTGGCGTGGGCCGCCACCATCGTCGACCCCGACGGGAACGAGACAGTGGTGGGAGTGATCCAGGTGCCCCCTGGTTGGACAAACCTGATGGCGACAGGCCTCACCGCCGTGGGCTCGGTGCATTGGACCGAGGACTATGACACGGCCGGAAACCCGGTACCGCCTGCGTTGTGCCGAGACATCCTCCACTCCTCAGTGCAGATCGACACGGTAACGGGCAACAACGAAACGGTGCCGGTGACGGGGTACACCAACCACGCCATTCCCGGGACGGGCTGCCAGAACACCGCTTATACCGACGCCACGGTGGGCGGCATCTTTGGGGTTATTCAGGAGATGGGGACGCCGGTGAGTCTCGGGGCGACGCTGTTCTACGAGGTCCAGCGCGCGCCGGACCAGGCGACCTGGGTCGACGTCCGCAGCGCCTACGCGCTGCCCTCGGCGATCCTGCAAGCTGCCGAGGATTACGAGGTCATCCCGTTGACCCCGACTTACTACCGAGTACGCGTCGTGGGTATCGACCCGGGCACCGGGATCGCAGTAGTGGGGCCATGGAGCAACGTCGTGATCGTGGCCGACGCCACCTGCAACGCCATGTACTTCCTGATGGACCCGACCAACCCGACCGAGACCGTGTGCGCGCTCACCATCTCCGACGACTGGGCGAAGGTCACGCATCAGGTCGGCACAACCTTCTACGCGCTCGGGCGTCCCAACGCCATCAAGAGCGTCGACGGGACCAAGGGCGTGTGGGATGGAACATGGAAATTCTTCACGACCGATATCCCGACCCGGAACCGGCTGCGTGATCTCCTCGCAGCGGACGTGACCATGCTCCTGCAGTCTCCGCTCGGAGAGCAGGGCTATATCCAGACCGACCCGCAGACCGACCCGACCGAGGGTGTGGCGAAAGAGACCGTGACGACGATGCCGTTTTTCAGCACGACGGTCGCAGTCCTCACCGCCTCGGTTCCCCCCCTGGACGGCTGACCCATGCAGCAGATGAGCCAGTACTGGATCCGGGCGATGCAGGCCGACATCTTGACTGTGGTCGCCTACGCCGAGGTATGGGCCGCGCCGAACACCGCTGGTAGCAACACCGGGCTCCTGGCCACGCTCCCGGTGGTGACCGGCTCGGTGAGCATGGACGACACGAACGCGGTGCGGCGCCAATGCTCGAACGTGCTGATAGTCCCATCGCCCGACTTGCCGCCGCTTATCCCACAGGTGGCGGCCGACATGATGTTTCCCGACGGGAACGAGCTCGTGCTGTACAAGGGATGCCGGTACCCGAACCGACCCTTCTACCGCGCCGCGCCGACGATCTCACTGCCGTGGGTGAACAACGGCATCCCCTTCCGCGGCGAGGTGGCCACGCTCGGGCGGTTCCTCATGGAGGAAGTCGACATCGACGACAGCGGTGGCGCACTGACCATCGTGGTGGGTCAGGGCATGGACCGCGCCGACACCGTGAGCCGCAACGAGCTCGACCAGCCCTTCACGACCTCGGGTGTCGACCCGACATGGGTGGAGATCAACCGCTTGCTCGCGCTGGGCGACCCGAGCGTGCAGGTCGACCCCTCGACACCAAACCTCCCCATCGCCGTGCCGCCTGTGACGTCGTATCCCATCGGGTCTGATCCCTTCGCCTCGGCCGCCACGCTCGCCCAGGCCTGCGCCTACGAATTGTTCCTCGATCGCAACGGCCAGCCCCAGCTGATGCTCGTGCGCGACCCTTCGACGCTCCCGGTAGTGGCCGACTACACCGAGGGCCCGCGCTGCACCGTCACCCAGCTGAACCGGAAGCTGTCGAACGTCGCCGTTCCCAATTGGATCATCGTCACCTCTCAGGGATCCGGGGTCACAGTCCCGCTGCGCGCTGACTGGAAGGACACGAACCCCGACAGCCCGACCTTCATCTACGGCACCTACCCGACGACGAAACAGACGATTCAGACCTCGCTCGCCACGACCCAGGACCAGGTCGACCTGCTCGCCGAGACAGCGGGCTACGGGGTGATCGGCCTGCTCGAGTCGGTGACGCTGAACATCAGAGACAACCCCGCGCACGAGCCCGAGGACGTGGTGACCGTGACGCGAGAGCGAGCCGGGCTGAACGGATCCGCCTACGTGCTGGGCCAGATCGACATCTCGCTCGACACCGCCACGCCCACGCCCACGACCGCCACCGGGCGCCTGGTTCCGACATCACCGACACCGTTCATCCTCGACTCGCCGACGCGAGGCCTCCTCGACGTCGACACCCTCGGATAGGAGCGCCCCATGACCTACACACCGCCCCCCATCTTCGAGCCCGATCAGATTCTCACCGCGGCGCAGATGAACGAGCTCGGCACTGACATCAGGGCCCAGCTGACTGTCGTGGGCATCTCCTCTGCGGCGCTCGGGACACCGCCGCTCGTCACCGTCGGTGGCTTCCTACTACAAGCCGGGTCGACCGTGGCACTCACCGACTCGGGTGGCCTTGTCACGCTCACATTCCCCTCACCGTTCCCCAACGGCGTGGTTTGTGTGCTGGCGACTCCCGGCGACGACGCGGCCAACTTCACGGCCTGCGTGCACCTCGAGGCCTCCCTTACGACTTCGGTCGCGGTGGTTGAGTGTCTGAACAATTCGGGTGCCGCCATCGTCACCTCCGCAGTGCGGATCCATTGGATCGCGCTCGGGTTCTAGTCCTATGAGACTGAGCAAGCGGCGGGCTGTACCCCGCACCTATGACGCCATGCGCAAGGCCCTGCTTACCGCGGGGCTGAGCTCCAACATCGCCAGCGCGGTGTGGGGATCGGTAAGCAACATCACCGGCGACCCGACGTGCACTTTCACCCAAGCTGGCACGACCACGCCGCAGGTCGGTATCAAGATCCTGACCCCCTACGTGGCGAGCGAGGGAGACATCGCGGTCGGGATCCAGGTCGGCACCGACCTCTTTCTGATCGCCGGCGGCGCGGGGCCCGGCGGTGGTGGTGGTGGCGCGATTCTGCCTCTCGTTGTTCAAGTCACCCCGGAATACGGGCCGCTCGCGGCAGGAGCCACGGTCACGATCTCCGGTGTCGGTTTCACCGGTGTGCGCTCGGTCATGTTCGGAGACACCGCTTGCACCACGTATGAAGTGGTGAATGCAGGCGAGATCATCGCCGCGGCGCCAGTGGGGACAGCGGGAACCGTCGACATCACCGTCGTGACTGTGATGGGCACGAGCCCGACCATCGTGGCGGACCAGTTCACCTATACCGCCACGCCCACCATCACCGCCGTCAGCCCACCGTCGGGCCTGACCACGGGCGGTACCTCAGTAGTCATCAACGGCACGGGGTTGCTGTCGACCGCGCTCGTCCTATTCGACGCTACGCCCGCGGCTGGCTTCGACGTCATCTCCGACACGATGGTGATCGCGGCATCGCCACCCGGATCGGCAGGCGCCATCAATGTCTCGGTGATCACGGCATTCGGAACCTCGCCTTCATTGGCGCCGTTCACATATGTGGCAGCATCGAGCGGGAGCTCCAACCCAATCACGACGCTACCGGGGATGTATCTCAACCCACCCGTGAGTGGATCGCCGTTTTATCCGAATCACAGTCTCTCCCGGTGGCGCGCCTTCACCAAGAAACAGTTGCGCCAAATCTGTTTCGTCGGGGACAGCATCACCGAGGGCGACATCGGGTACCCGACCTACGGGCTCTACAACAATTGGGTTGACCAGGCCTGCGCCGCGCTCGGTGTCGTGCAGGGCGCGGGCTTCCGAGGACTGTGGGAGAAAGCCGCGCAGGAGTGGACCTTTGGTGGCACCTGGACGAATGTCTACGGCTCAGGATTCACCGGTCGCATCGCCACGAGCTCGGCCGCCGACGTCGCACCGTTCGGAGAGGGATACGAGGCCACGGGCGCAACGAACACGCTTACATGGGTCAACCCCCACGGGTACACGGTCCAGAGCATCGACATCGTCGCCATCGACGTGGCGAGCTCCGGGTCGGTGCCGTGGAGCTACAGCCTTAACGGCGGCACCACGTGGACGAACGGACCCACGCCGCTCGGTACAAACATGATTTACAAGGTCAGCATCCCCGCTGCCTCGCAGCTGATCATCCGGTGCGCCAACGCCAGCGGCTCCGCGGCCACCGGCGCCTTCGTGGGCGCCACCATCTACTCGGAGCAGAACGGGCTCACACCGTCGCCGGCCCAGCTATATCAGGACGTCAGCACAATCGGTCACAACATCGGGCGCACGGCAGGTGCGCTCTCGATCACCGACACCACCTTCAACCTGCCATCGTTCTTCCGGGCCGCCTCGAGCTCGGCGTCGGGCAAGAAGGGTTTCGACATTCTCGATCTGATCGAACCGGACCTGATCGTGATGATGTTCTACAACGACTCGACTCTCTCGAACTACGACGCGTCGCTCTGGATAGCTGCTCTCGATGCCCTGGTGACTCACTGCGGCACCTACGCCGACTTCCTCCTGATGAACGTGTATGAGGGCAGCGGAAGCAGCGCCCAGCAGGCGACGTTCCGATCCGATCTCAAGAGCGTTGCTGCCGCCTATGGCGTTGCGGTGTTCGACCTCTACGACTACTACGCGGCGCAGGGATATACGGGCAACGCTCAGACCGCGCCGTTCTTGAACCCCGATCTCATCCATCCCAATCAGATTGGCCACAACACCATCGGTGCAGCGGTGGCCGCTGCCCTCGGTGGACCAATCTCGAGCGGGTCAGGCAACGGTCTCGCGAACACCGAGTGGCTCAGCGCCACCGCTGGATAAAGGAGCACACAGATGGCCGCGACACCCACCTACTACTCCACCGCCAAGACGTGGAGAACCGCGCTCAATGGCAGCAGTCCTGCACCTCTTACGGATATCGCCGCCCCTGGTGCTTCTGCGGTGGCCCTCATCGCGGAGCCTGCCCCTGCGGACTCGGAAGTTCGCAACATCGTCATCACGTCGGAAAGCCTCACTCTGACGACGGCCATCATCGCCGGGGCGCTCTATCTGTATTGGTACGACGGATCGACCTACAGCGTCCGCGACATCATCCCCTACGGCTTCGACCAGGTTATCGTCCGACGCGAGTACGGACCTGAGAGCAAGCACGGCGAGCTCATCTGCCCGGCCGGATGGGGTCTATACGTCGCCGAGACAGTCGCCAACAACATTTGGATTGTCGCCGAAGGTGGGACCGCGTGACGCCGCCCGTCACGGATCATCGAGCGGGAAGCTTTAGTCGACGCAGTGGTCGCAAGAGCGGCCAGCATCAGGAGAACTACCACGTCATCGTCGACCCTCACTCGCATCCGTCCAAGAAGCAAAAGGGGCTCGTCCGAGGTGGCCAGCAGTCGGGCAGGTTCGATGGGCGGAACCCATTCGGGAGCACCCT
The DNA here is from genome assembly GCA_036511675.1 of Acidimicrobiales bacterium. Taxonomy (GTDB): domain Bacteria; phylum Actinomycetota; class Acidimicrobiia; order Acidimicrobiales; family UBA8190; genus Chersky-840. The sequence continues at coordinate 8,131 of DATCBU010000056.1, forward strand.
CCCGGACCTGAGCGGCCTTACTGGGGGTGGCGGAAGCGGCGGCTTCGGTGCTGTCGTCCCTAAGACCGCCAACTACACGCTGGTCACCGGCGACAGTGGGAAGGTATTTACATTCAACGGGCCCAACCTTGTCGCCACACTGTCGGGGACCGTTCCATCGTCGCCGTGGGACGCCACCATCATCAACGTGGGGTCTTCGCCCATGACCGTTTTGGCAGGCACGGGAACGCTCAACGGCATATCTGGCCAGATCGGCGTGTCGCTGGTACCGGGGCAGAGCATCACCGTCTTCTCCAACGGCGCGAGCTATTGGTTCGCTCGGGGTGACGACGGCAAAGTCGTCTTCAACGTCAAGGACTTTGGCGCTGTGGGCGATGGCGTCACCGACGACTATCCGGCCTGCCAAGCTGCCATCAACGCTGCCGAGGCGTTGAATCCCATCACGGGCTCGCTGACCTTCAACCCGCTCCTCGCTCAGAGTGTCGGCGTCGTCGTGTACTTCCCACCTGGCGTCTACTTCATGGGCTCGGGTGGTCTGCTCGTGAGCGGTTCGGGGATCACGGTTCAAGGCGTTGGCGTCCTGACCTCCGTCCTCCTCGTCGCCCATGACTCGGCGTACACACCCATCACTGTCTCGGGGGCCGGCGCGACGGCGGGTGTGTATCCCGAGTTCTGTGAATACGTCACAATCAAAGACCTTGGCGTGTGGCAGAACTTCGGGACGGCCACGCTGACCGGATCGCACGCCGCCGGGACGGCGGTGGGCACCCCAGGCACTCCGGTGAACCTCGCCATCAGCGCTCTCCCGCAAGCGCTGCCCGTAGGGGCCGTGGTGTGGTTCCCTTGTGGAGGGACGCCATCGTTTTGGGGTAACACCGACCCCTTCACAGTCACAACAGCAGCAAGCATCGGCGACACCCACCTGACGGGTTACTCCGGTGTCAACGGAGTCAGCGTCGTGCCTACGAACAGCGGCTGGGCGCCGGCCCGCGTCGGAGTGATCGGCTCGTTCACCAACACGCCAGGCATCCAGATAACGAGCGCTCTCAGCCCGCACCTGCAGGGCGTCGGCGTCTTCCACTTCGGCACGGGGATCAAGTTCGACGGGGCCGTCGACCTCATCTGCGAGGACGTTCGGGTCACGTCCTTCTACGCCAACGCCACCGATGTGATTGGCCTGCACCTCTCGAGCAACGTGTTTTCGGCGTACTTCACGCACTGCATCAGCTACCTCCCCCAAGGCACCTATGGCCCCGGCACCACCAGCTACTGCTGGTACGGCTACGGCGCGGGCCTATCGGACCTCGGCTTCCACACCTGCGAGGCCGACGACGCGACCTTCGGCTTTTACCTTCGCACCACCGGCGGCTACACAGGGGACATTCGCCTCAACGGCATCGTGTGTGACTCCACGCAGTACGGAATCTGGATCGAGGACTTCACCACCGGCAACGCCACGATCGACATCGACAGCTGCTGGTACCTCGGCTTCGGAACGTTCTCGAACGCGCCGCTCGGGACGGGTTTGTCGCCCGACGGCAGGGGCATCACGATCCAAAACAACACCGCCAGCGTGAGCATCCGGGGCTGTCAGGTCATCGGGGATACCACGTCCATCAACTTTTGGGGCATCTGCCTGGACACCGCGAGTTGGGTCACTATCTCCGACAACACCATCAGAGGCTCTTTCAGCCAGCACATCATTCTGATCGCCGCCACAGCCGTGACCATTACCGCGAACACCATCGACCATGTAGGAACGGCAGGCGCCGGCCCCAACGGGGTCTACCTTCAGGCGTCGTCCTACGTCAGCATCACCGGGAACATCATCGCCTCCAATCCCACGACTCACTTCGGCTACGGCATTCTCCTGGACTATCAGTCGAGCGTCGTGACCATGACCGGCAACATCATCGACCCGACCACCACCGACAACCTCATTGGTTTGCCGACGGGTGTGAACCAAATATCCACCCAAGGAAACGTCAACTACGACACGGGCGGCTTCGTCGATCCCCTGACGTTGCTTCGGACGTGCTGATGACGAAGGAGCTCTAAACGTGGCAACGAACCAGACGAACCTCGCCATCACCCAGCAGCACGGGTATGCCAGCCTCGCTTACTCCTGCACGACGACGCCTCTGAACACGACCCTCACCAATGCCAACGCAAACGAGGTCTACACCGCGGGGGCGAGCGGATCGAAGATCGAGGAGATCGACCTCGTCGGCCTGAGTGCTTTCACCGTTGCCGGTCTCGTTGTTCTGTTCATCGCTACGCACGCGACCTGTGTCGACCCCACTCCCTTCGACTTCGTCCTCGTCCGAACAGTGATCGCGATGTGGTATCGCTCCATCAGTTCCGACTTCGGAAGCGGCAGTTGTCGGTATCCGAACCTCTGGATCGCTTCCGGTTTCGCCATATGGGCGACGAATCTCAACACGGGCAATGCAGGACTCGTGGGGGTCAACGCTTTCGGTGCCGACTTCTGATGCCAGTACGCAGAGGAGTGTTTAGCGGCGTCAAGCCGGCCCCGTTTATCCCCGAACACCTTGGGGGTGGCAACCCCGACAACGACGGCCTGCCTGTCGTCTTCGACACGGGCGCCGAGGGTGGCATACGCCCGGGCGCTGGTAGCGGGGTTGGTGATCTCCTCGCAGCGAACAACCTCTCGGACGTCGCCGACTTTGGCACGTCCCGGTTCAATCTCGCCATCCCGACACTGTCCGCTGTCGCCGCTGTGGCCGTGGCGAACGTGAACATCGCCTCACCCGGCGCGACGCTCGACAGCTACACACTCCTGACGAACGACGAGATCCTGCTCACCGGACAGAGCACCGCGTCGCAGAACGGGGTGTGGACGTGGAACGGCTCGAGCTCGGCGTTAACGCGCCCACATGAGTTCCCCACCGGGGGTCTGGTCAAGCGAGGCCGCCAGGTCCAGGCCGGGCCCGGTGCCGGCTCATCGAGTGTGTACGCAAACACGATCTGGTCGCTCACGGCCAGCACAGCGGGCATCACGATCGACACGACGGGCCAGACGTGGGTCGAGGTGCCATACGCTCCGCTGGCCTCGCCGGCCTTCACGGGTACGCCGACTGCCCCGACACCAACAGCAGGCGACAGTTCCACCAAGCTCGCCACGACGGCGTTTGTCGCGACCTCCTTTGCTCCTCTCGCGTCCCCAACGCTTACGGGAACCCCGGCCGCACCCACAGCCGCGGCGGGCACCCACACCACGCAGCTGGCCACCACCGCGTTCGTGCAGGCCGCATTGGGCGCCACCGTCACGGGCAAGACGAGCAACTACGCCTTCGCCACCGGCGACAGCGGTGGCATCTTCGTCTTCAATGGCTCGAGCATCACCGCCACGCTCCTGGCCACCGCACCAGCTGTGCCCTGGTACGTGACGATCATCAACAAGAACGCGTCGCTGCTCACGGTCAACATCAACGGTTGCACCATGAACGGCCTCACGATCCCCGCCAGCGGCGCGGTTGTCTACGTGCTCCCGGGAGAGACCGTCACGATCTGGTCGGACGGGAGTAACTACCTCTGCTCGGCGAAGGGGCTGCTACTCGTCCAGACCTTCGCAGGGTTGGCAGCAACGACTGGACAGAGCATCACGGCATGGACATGTCCCAACGTCATGTACCTGGCATGGCTCATCGCCACGGGTGCTGGCGGAACCGGAGGTGGCTCGGCCTCGAGTGGCGGCGGCGGCGGCGGCGGCGGCGCGGGCGGCGACTGCGCTTTGGGAACTGACGTCTTTGTAATTCCTGGACACAGCTACAGCGCTTATGTAGCCAACGGCCCTATCGGTGGTGCAGGCCTCGCAGCAGCTGGGCAAGCCTCCGCACTGCTCGACGCCACTGGCGCATACATCGGGAACATCATCGCCTTCGGCGGCGGGCCTGGTGGCGCTGGGCCTGCAGGGGCCGGCGGGCTTGTGGCATCGGGCGGCCCGTCAACGGGACAGGTGATCTACAAGGGAGTCCCCGGCCAGGCGGGCGTCACCGGGACGAGCGGGAGCAGTGGTTACGGAGGAGCGGCAGGAAGTGACAGTTTGCTCGGTGCTGGCTTCATCGGGCCGCCAGGCAACTTCACGCCGGGCGGCAACGGTGGGCTCGGGCACAGCGGGACCAGCACAGCGGGTTCCACCGGGAGCGCACCTGGCGGTGGCGGCAGTGGTGGCTTCAAGAACGGTGGTGCCGAGAACGGCGGCAACGGTGGCGCCGGCCAGCTAATCCTGGCCTACTGGCTGTGATCCGCCCGAGCTCGAGCTCGCTGGCGTAGCGTCGACGCCGACGTCGAAGGAGGACCATGCCTGAGAGAATCCACGGCCTGCAGGGACGCCAGCCCGTCCTGCCCGTCGACCAGCGGCTGCAGATCAACTATCTGCACGAGTACATGGAGACCGTCGACGCCACGGCGACGATCGCCTACCCGGTCGACGTCACCGCCGGGATCGCCGACGACGCGTGGCTCATGCTCGACAACGGGCCCGACCCGACGTGCACCGTCGACACCCCGAACGGCGTCGGGCAGGCCGTGGGCAACTGCGGACCGTGCGGATACGCGCACGACACGATGGTTGCAGCGATGCTCGGCCACGTCCTCGGTGTCGACGCTCCGACCGCCAACGCCATCGTGGCCCTGTACTTGAAGTACACCGGAGGCCAGGACGTCGGTGTGAACGTCGCGCAGTTCCTGCTCTGGCTGTTCCACCAGGGGCTGATCCTCGGGTTCGGCCCGGTGGCGCTCGACCGCATCGTGCAGATGGTGGTGCAGCTGCAGCGCGGTCTGATCCTCGGCGTGAACCTGACCGATCAGGACCAGACGCGCTTCGACCAGACACCACCCGAGCCCTGGACCACGAACGGCGGGCAGTGGACGCCCGACATGAGCGACGGCCACGTGGTCTACGGCCCGGTGCGCGCCAACGCCGACGGATCCGGCGACCTGGTCTCGTGGGGCTTCGCCCAGCCGTACCTCAAAGACTGGATCGCCGCGCAGTCCGCCGGCGGTTGCGTCGAGGAGGCGTGGGGCATCGTCACCCACGAAGACCTGAAAGTGTTCGGAGCGAAAGGGTTCTCGACGCTGCTCGCCACCATCGGCCGACTGCCCAAGTCGGTCCCACCCGCGCAGCGCCCGGGCCTCATCGCCGAGCTCGACGCGCTGGTGGGCGACGTGCGTCACGACGTGGTCTCGTTCATCCACCGACTAGGAGTTGACCTATGAACCTGTCCGAAACATCGCTGCTCGCCATCGCCATCGGCGTGGTGATCCCGGGACTGACCGCACTGCTCGCCAAGCTGAACGCGTCGGCTCAGGTGAAGGTGCTCCTGACCGCGTTACTTGCCGGCATCGCCGGTGGACTGGCGGGCGCGTACGCGCACCCACCCGTCGGCCTCGGTCAGTGGGTACCGATCCTCGAGAGCATCGCCAGCGCGTGGGGCTCAGCGATCGCTTCGTACTTCGGTCTATGGAAGCCCACCGGCGCGGCGCCGGCCGTGGCGCAAGCCACCGCACGATTCGGATTCGGACGCGAGACCACACCGCCGATGCAGAAAGCTGCATAGGTCTGCGCGCCTCGACTACTCTCTGAGGCGTAAGGGTTGTGCGGGCCCCTGGGCCCATGCTTCCCCTTTGGGAGATGGTGCCGGGTTGCCTTCGGGTGGCCCGGCACTGTCGCGTTACAACCCCCTGTCACCATTGCTTGCATGTCCGACAGCACGGACATACTGTGTTCAGTGCAGTGAACACCCTCACCCAAAGGGGATGGCATGTCTGACGATGATCTCGTCGAGAAAGACCTCGACGAATGGCTCGACATAGAAATTCCCGTCCGAGAGATTCCCGGCGCTGACGGCGCCCCTCCGACCGTCGAAGTACTCCCCGCACCCGACGAGGCGGCGGCGGACCTCCTGCTCTACCGGTTGAGCCGGCGCGAGGAGGAGGCGGCACGGTACAGGGCCATCGCCGAGGCCCGCATCGCCCCCGTCCGCGCCTGGCTGGCCGACCGGCTATTCGGTGTCGAGAAGGAGACCGTGCAGCTGTCGCGGAGCCTCGAGCTCTACCTTCGCTTTTGGGTCCGGTTCCACAAGCGCACGAAGACCCTGTCGCTGCCGAACGGCCAGCTGTCACTGAGCAAGCCACGCGAGAAGGTCGTGGTCACCGACGAGGCAGCGTTCCTGGGCTGGGCCCGGGAGCACAACCTCCTGCCCGAACCTATGGCCGAGGGCTCACTCATCCGCATGGAGCCCAAGGCCAACAAGAAGTCTCTGGCTGCACTTGACCGTTCGCGTGCGCCGCAGCAGACCATCGACGGCGTGCTGTGCGAAGTCGATCGACTCCTGACCACCGTCGAGGTGCTCGACGTCCTCGACGCGGCTGACGATGGACCGAAGCATCCCGAGCAGGTAACGATCCCAGGTGTCTTCGCGGTGCGGGCCGTCGAAGACGTGTTCAAGTACAAGACCCCAACCGAGAACGGAGACCCCGACAGTGACCGCAGCGCAGACACCGAGGAAGGCGCAGAGCGCCAGTAAGAAGACCGCCAAGAAGGCGGCCGGCACGCGCAAGCGCGCACCCCGTGCGAAGGGCCGAGGCCCGACGCTGCAC
>DATCBU010000057.1:0-12955 GCA_036511675.1 Acidimicrobiales bacterium
TCGGCGTTCACCCGCCGGACGATGTCCATGAGGCGTTCCACGGTCATGGGCGCCAGGCCGAAGGCGAGCTCGTCGATCATGAGCAGGCGGGGTTTGCTCATCATGACCCGGGCCAGGGCCAGCATCTGCTGCTCGCCGCCCGACAAGGTGCCCGCGGCCTGGTCCAGCCGGGGCTCGAGCTCGGGGAAGAGGCCGACGGCGTCGTCCAGCGCGCTGCGGGCCCTCGGGGTCTCGCGGCGGAAAGAGTGCCCTCCCACGCGCAGGTTCTCCCGCACGGTGAGCCCCGGGAAGGTCATCTTCCCTCCCACCAGCAGGGCGGCGCCGAGGTCGATGATCTGCTCGGGCTCGAGATAGGTGCAGTTGGTGCCGAAGATGCGGATGACTCCGCGATGGGGGTGGTCGAGCCCCGCCACGGCGCGCAGCAAGGTGCTCTTGCCCGCTCCGTTGGTGCCCAGCAGGGCCACGATGTCCCCGTCGGGAACCTCGAGGTTCACGTCGAACAGGACCTGCTGGTTCCCGTAGAAGAAGTCCATGTTGTGGATCTGCAGCGCCGGGATGGCCCCGCCCGACTTGCGGCGCTTGCCCTCGGCGTAGCGCTCGAGGACGTCTTCGATGACGAGAGTGATGTCGCCCCGGACGAAGCGCGAGCCGACCAGGAGGAGGACACCCCCCACGGCGCACACGGGGCCGATGAGGGTGAGGGCGGTGGTGACGTTGGTGGAGTCACTGATGGCGCCGAGCAGCACCCCGCCCGCGAATCCCCCGAACACCAGGGCGTAGACACCGAACAACCCGAAGCAGATGGCCCGCATCTCCGGCGGCGCCGTGGCGGCCAGGGTCTGGAAGATGCAGATCGACAGGGGGGCCACGGCCGACTGAGCCAGGAATTGCAGCACCACGACCATCCACAGGTGCGGCATGTACAGCGACAGGCTGTAGAGGCCACCGAAGACGGCGATGCAGATGCCGGCCACCACCAGGGGCTTCTCTGGGGCGCGCCGGAAGAGCCGGTCCCCGACCACGAACACCACGGGCAGCCCCAGGAACGAGGACAGGCCGATGATCGAGAACACGTCGGCCCGGTGCGCCACTCCCAAATGCCACACGCGCTGGAAGTACAGGGAACCGAACAACGGGATGCCGGTGCCGGCGAAGCCGAGGATGGCCACCGCCACGAGCTCGTAGTAGAGCGACCGGATGCGCAGGAGGCGGGTGACGGCGGAGCCCAAGAGGACCTTGGGGGCGTGCTCCTGCTCGGTCTCGATGTCCATGCCGGCGGCCTTCAGGATGTGGCTCGACTCGTTGGCCCCCTTCTCGGGCTCCCGGATGAAGAAGATGCCCAGCGCCACGGGCACGCCCACGACGGCCAATCCCAGGGCCCAGCGCCAGTTGTGGGTGGCCGCCGCGATGTAGCCCACCAGGAGGATGCCGATGGTCTGCGACACCGGGTCGTTCATGTTGTGCCAGGTGAAGATGCGGGCGCGGCCGTGGGTGGGGTAGGCGTCGGCCAGATAGGCGTTGTGGACGGTGTCGCTCGAGCCCAGGCCGATGGCGGCGATGAGGTAGAGGAAGACGAAAGGCCACACGTTGTGGACCAGGGCCATGAGAGGCACGGTGGCGGAGAAGATGAGCAGGGTGATGGCCGCCACGACCTTGCGGCTCCCCCGGTCGGCGAACACCGCCACCGGCATCCCCCACGCGATCTGGGCCACGGCCCCCACGAAGATCACCGCACCCAGGCCGGTGTCGCTCAGGTGGAAGGCCCGTTTGATCTCGGGGCCGAGGATGCCGATGCCGTTGACGACGGTGTCGGTCACCATGGCGGCCACCGTCAGCAGGACCAGGGGTGCGTATCCGTGCTCGCGCAGGATGCCGATGAGGGGGGGAGGCTTCCCTTCGCCCGTGCCCGGCATGAGGGCGACGTCGGCGACAGCGGCCTTGTCGCGGCTCTTGCTGACCGCCGCCGCCAGCAGCTCGTCGGGGACGACGAAGTTGAACAGAGGCTGCTCACCCTCGAACATGGCCTGCTCACCTACAAGCGGGTCCCCCATAGCTGCGACACGCTAATCCCTGACGCATTCGTCAGAGACTTCGCCGCAGGCGGAGGCACTGGTCCGAGCCGGGTCCGGAGCCGGGTTCCGAGCCGCGTCGGACGCCGGTCAGGAGGCCGATGCCACAGTGAGGGGTCCGTAGGGGAGCACGCCCAAGCGAGCCCGCTCGTCGAGACCCGTGGCCTCGAGTGCCTCAGCGACCGCATCGGTCACGTCGGCCACTGGGCGGAGGAAGGCGGCGCGGACCTGGTCGTCGGTGAGGCCGCCGGAGTGCAGCCACACCTGGGCGTGGTGCAGGACCCGGCCCAGGACCTGGGTCTGCCAACGGTCGGTCTCCGAGGGACCGTCCACGGCGTCGAGCGCGCCGTGATCAGGGGCCTGGGCCAGCAGCCGGTCGAAGGCGCCCCCGTGGGGGGTGCCGTCGGCGCACTCCGCCGCCATGACGATGGTCCCGCCCGGGCGGAGGACCCGTTCGGCGGCCGCCATCCCTTTGACCGCCTGGTACAGGTTGCGGTCCAGGGGATACCCCCCGTTGGTGCTCAGCACCACGTCGAAAGGCGCCCCCACCGACTGGACCGATGTCCGGTGGACGAACCGGCACGCCGCGGCGTGCGCATCGGGGAGTGGTCCCGCGAAGACGGCGGTGAGTTGGCGGCGCCCGTTGATGGCCACGTCGAGCGACAAGGTGGGTGGCGCCAGGGCCACCGCGGCGCGGACGAAGTCGTGCACCGGATTGCCCTCGGTCACGAGCCACGTGGCACGGGGATCGGCGATGCGACGGGGGCTGTGGGCTTCGAGGATGGTGTCCAGCGCGGCCAGCCCCGGGCATGCCCCTTTGGGCCCGCCACTGAAGCCGGCGAAGAAGTGGGGCTCGACGAAACCGGTCAGGATGCGGAGGTCGGCCTCGACGTAGCGGCGGTCGATGCGCACCGGGGCCCCGTCCACCTCGCCCACCTCGATGTGGTCGTCGGGGGCACCGTCGGCCCGGTGCTGATGGATGGTGTAGCGCTCGGCGATGTCGGGTCCCACGAGCTCCACCATCTCCGCTTCGGTGGCCAGGCGGTGGGTGCCGGTGGCACACAGCAGGACGACCTCCTCGGGGCCGGCCCCGAGTCGTTCGAGCTCGGCCAGCAACGGGGGGAGCACCGTGCGGTTGGGCATCGGTCGCGTGAGATCGGGGAACACCACCGCCACGCGCGCCGCACTGGTGGCGCGCGCCGTGCTCGCTGCGTGCGCCGCGCGCCGCGGGCGCGACATGGCGTCGCGCACGAGTTGGGACAGAGGTGGGCCTGTCACCGGCGCGCCCAGCGCGTCGAGGACGGCGCCGGCTTCGTCGGGCAGGCCGGGTAACTCGGTGGCGGTCACGACCACGGCGGTGTCGGGCACCCGGGCCAGGATCCCGTGGCGGCCATAGGCCAGCCGGACCTCCTTCATGGGCTCATCGTTCCGGCGCCGGGCGAGGCCAACCCGATGACGGCGTGGGCGGCGGCGTCGACGGTGGGGCGCAACGAGGCGTAGCAGGCCACCATCGACGCATCGGGGGCGATCTCCTCGACGGGATCCGCCCCGTCGACACCCGGTCCGGGCTCGAGCCCCGCCCCCCGGGCGACGAGCATGGCCGCGCCGGCCGAGGCCGCCTCACCGGAGGCTTGGCGCCGGAGCGGGAGCCCGGTGACCGCCGCCAGGATCTGGGTCCACATTTCGACATTGGCACCGCCCCCCCCGAGCACCAAGCCCTGCGGCGCGCCGGACTTCCGGGTCGCCGTCGACGACTCCAGACAGCGCTGGACGTCCCAGGCCACGGACTCGACGACGGCCCGGGCCATGTCCCCGAGGTCGTGATCGAACGACAGGCCCACCATCGCCCCCCGGGCCGAGTCGCGCCACCACGGCGCGCGGGCACCACCGAGCCAGGGGAGCACGATCACCCCGCGCGCTCCCGGAGGGCTGGTCCCGGCGCGCTGCATGAGCGAGCTGGTGTCGAGACCGGCCAGGCGGCCCAGCCAGTCGAGGAGGGACCCCGCGGCGGAGAGCCCTCCCTCGAGCAGCCAACCGCCGAGGGCACCACGGGTCACGATCATCGCTTCGGGCGTCGTTCCGTCCATGGGGTGAGGAAGGCGGGGCACCGGCACCGACACGTTGGCGGTGGTGCCCCACGACACCATCGGCCATGTTTCCGAGGCGCGGGTGCCGAGGGCCTCGCAGGCACGGTCCCCGGCACCGATGACCACGGGGATGCCGGAGGGGAGGCCCAGTTCAGCCGCGGGCCCTTCGAGCAGACCTCCCGCCACTGCGTCCGAGGGGCGCGACGGGGGAAGGCGATCGGCGACGGCGTCGACGAGCCCAGGGACGAGAAGTCCGAGGGGGGCCGAGCTATCGGCGTCATCGGCGGTCAGCGCGAACAGGCCCGTGGCTGACGCCAGGGTGTGATCGGTGCAGACCTCGCCCGTGAGGCGCCACGCCATGAGGTCTCGAGGGGCGAGGAACCAGCGCGCCGAGTTGATCCGATCGGGCTCGTGGCGCACGAGCCAAGCCACCTTGGCCGCCACCGAACCCCCGTCGAGCACCACCCCGGTCCGTCGTCGCACCGAGCGGGCGCCGTCGCCTCCGAACGCCGCCCCCAGTGCCGCGGCCTCGGCCGCGGCACGCCGGTCCGACCACAGCAGTGCCGGCCCCAATGCCCTGAAGTCCGCGGTGACCGGGACGAAGGTCTGGCGGGCGGCGGCGAAACCGAGCGCCTCGATGGCGCCGAACACCGACGACGCCGACGGGCCGGACGGGCCGGACGGGCCGAGCGACGACCGCGCCGACTCGCACGCGGCTACCACCGCGGGCCACCAGGAGGCGGGATCCTGCTCGGCCCGGTTCCCGGCGCTGTAGGTGCACTGCAGGGGGCTGCGGCCGACGGCGACGCGGCCGTTGTCGTCCCACACGACCGCCTTGGTGACGCTGGTGCCGAGGTCGACGGTGAGGATCACGCCGGGACGGCGCCCGGAGCCCGACGCTCTCCCTCGCGCACCGCGTCGGCGACGAGACGTGCCATGGCGGCGGGATCGGGGTCCTGGTACACGACGCGCCCCACGGCCAGTCCGGCGGCGCCGCCGGCCATGGCGTCGCGTACCTCGTCGAGGGCGTCGTGGCGGGTATCGTCGCTGCGTCGCGGACCACCGAGGAAGAGCACGGGGACCCCCACGCTGGCCACGATGCGCGCCACGGCATCGACACGCGCCGCACCGGGTGCGACGTCGGGAACGGGCACCTTGAGTACGGGCGCGCCGAGATCATGGGCCACGACGGCGGCGAAGACGATCGAGTCGGTGTCGCGTGCCACCCGACCGTCGCGCCACGAGAGGCACTCGATGAGGGCGTCGAGCCCCAGGGAACGGGACGACTCCAGCACCTTCGCCAACAGCTCCAGGGCCGGTGCGGTCGAGGGGTCGGTGAGGTCGATGCGGGTCATGTGCTTGATGCCGGTCCATCCCGCTGTCGCTGCCTCTTCCACGCTGGCCACGAGTCGGTCGTCGAGCTCGAAGGCGCTCCCGGCCAGTCCGGTGCGGTTGATAGAGAGATAGGTGCGGTGCCGGGGCTCGACCGCGCCCGACGCCACGAGATCACGCAGGGGCTGGGTGCTGGCCAGGATGCCGTCGCAGAACCCGAGGGCGCTGCGCAAGGCCGCCACGTAGGCGGCGTAGGACTCGAGGGTGATCACCCCGCGGGCGCGGTGATCGGCGGCGAGGATGACCGCGGGGAGCGGGAGCGACCCGGTGGTCGCGCTGGGCGCGGCGGTCGCGTCGGGCGGCACCCTCACTCCGCCCCGGTGACCCCGGCCAGGCGGAGCACCACCTTGGCCAGCGCCGAGAAGTCTTCGCGCCCGAAGCCCGCCGTCGACGCCGCGGTGAGGGCCTGGCGGGCGGTGGCGGTGCTGTTCATGGGCACACCGGAACGCGCCGCGTAGGACAGCGCCAGGTCGAGGTCCTTGGCCATGAGGTCGGTCATGAACCCGGGCTCCCACCCGTTCGAGGCGGGGCTGTCGGCGATCACACCCGGCACGGGCAGGCGCGTGCGCACCGCCGTGCAGTCGCCCGTCGAGTGCACGAGCACCTCGAGCAGCTTGGTCATGTCGACACCCGAGGCCATGGCCATGGCCGTGGCCTCGGCCGTGGCCACCATCTGGGCGGCGTAGATGAGGTTGTTGCAAAGCTTCACGACCTGGCCCATCCCCGGACCGCCGACGTGGACGATCAATCCCGCCATGGGGTCGAGGGCGGGACGGGCGTCGTCGAGGGTGGCGGCGTCGCCGCCCACCATCAAGGTCAAGGTCCCCTTCTTGGCGCCCACCGTGCCGCCCGACACGGGTGCGTCGAGGTAGCGGGCGCCGGTGGCGGTGACCCGTTGGTGCTGGGCGCGCTCGACGTCGGGGTCGATGGTGGAGCAGTCCACCACGATGGTCCCGGGTGCAAGGGCGGGGACCACGGCGTCGAGGACCTGGACCACGTCGGGAGAATTGGGGACGCAGAGGACGAGGACCTCGCTGGATGTGGCCACGTCGGCGAAGGTGCCTGCGTCGATGGCGCCGAACCCCACGGCCTCGTCGACCGGTGGTCTGCTGCGCGACACCACCCTGACCTCGTGACCGGCCGCGACGAGGTTGCGGGTCATGGGCAGGCCCATGGCTCCGAGGCCGACGAAACCCAGTTTCACGAAGACCTCCGCATGCCTGTCAGATGAGCAGTGGGTGTGTCAGTTGAACTGTGGCAGCCACTGGGCCGTGCCGGCCAGCAACTCCTCGACCATGGCCTCGGTGTCGCCCAGGTCGCCGCGCCCCGCCAGCGGGTCGAGGGCGAAGGCCTGGTGCGCCAAGCCCCGGTTGCCGGTCAGGGCCGCCTCGACGGTCATCTCCTGGACGGCCACGTGCCGGCGCACCAACTCGGCGAACGGCGCCGGCGCCCGCGCCGCGTCCCGGCCCCGGATGCCGTCGGCGTCGACCACACACATGGACTCCACCACGGCGTCGGAGGGGAGGTCGGGGCACTGCCCGGTGTTGGGCCGGTTGAGGGGGAGCTCGCGCCGGGTCCCGGTGATCAGCGAGTCGATGACCGGGGCCACGAGCTCGCCCGAGTCCCAGGTGGCCAGCTCCTCCTTGCCGGCCAGCACGCCGTCGACCTCGGCCACGTACTCGGCCTGGTGCTTCTCCCGGGTTGCCATGGGAGTGAGCTCGATGCCCCAACTCGCGCCCCAGCCGGACGCCTCGGTGAGCACCGAGGGCATGAACTCGGCCAGATGGCGGTCGTTGGCGCCGAGCAGCGCCCCCCAGCGGTCGAGCAGCGTCAGCTTGAGCAGATGACGACGGCCGAAGTCGAGCTTCGAGAACGGCTCTGCTTCTTCTTGGCCCGGTGCGGGGGACAGTGCTTCGAGGCCGCCGAGCTCGTCGACGAGCTCGCGCACCATCTCGAAGCCGTCCCGTCCGTCCACGTCGATCTCGGTGATGACGGGAAAGTGGTTGATCCCCATGATCACGGGCCGCACCGCGGTGTGGGGCTGGCGGAAGGCGATGGCGAGGTCCATGCAGAAGCCGCCCACCTCGTGGCACAGGCCGACGGTCTTGATGCGCGTCTCGCGACACACCGTGCGCGTGAGGGTGGTCATGGGATTGGTGATGTTGAGCAACCAGGCGTCGGGACACCGGTCCTCCATGTCGCGACCGATGCCGGCCAGGACGGGGATGTTGCGCAGGGCCCGGCTGATTCCTCCCGGGCCGATGCTGTCGCCGACCGACTGGTGGATGCCGTGGCGGGCGGGCACGTCGATGTCGACGGCCATGCTGGTGAAACCGCCGGTGGAGATGGTGACCACCACGAAGTCCGCACCCTCGAGGGCACGGCGCTGGTTGGTGGTGGTCGTGACCGTCGACTTGGCGCCCAGCTTGTCGTCGGCGATGCGGGCGATGGCCCCCATCTTCTCGAGGGGGACCGGGTCGATGTCCTGCAGCACCAGGTGCACCCCGGCCAGCGAGGGGAGGCTCAGGAGGTCGGCGATGAGCTTGGGAGACCACTGGTAGCTGCCCCCGCCGATGATTGTGACCTGCATGTCTTCATCCTCCCACGACGGAGCGGCCGGGCACCTTCCGTAGAACAGGTTCTATACTCGGCCTTCGCAGAGAGCGTTCGCTCAACGCGGGAATCTCGCTCACGGCGGGCGTCTCGCGCAACCGGGACACATTTCCGATTCACTCGGAGGTAGGGCAATGGCACGACCCGTGATCGTCGAGGCGGTGCGCACGCCCATCGGCCGGCGCAATGGATGGCTGTCGGGATTCCACGCCGCCGAGTTGCTGGCCACGGCCCAGGTGGAAGTGGTCAAGCGGGCCGGGATCGAGCCTTCCGAGGTGGAGCAGATCGTGGGTGGCTGTGTTACCCAGGCGGGGGAGCAGGCATCGAACGTCACCCGGACCGCCTGGCTCAGCATGGGCCTGCCCTACGAGACGGCCGCTACCACCATCGACTGCCAGTGCGGCTCGGCGCAGCAGGCCAACCACTTCGTCGCCAACCTCGTGGGCGCGGGGGCCATCGAGGTGGGCATCGGATGCGGGGTCGAGGCCATGAGCCGGGTGGGTCTGGGCGCCAACGCCATGAACGGGCCGGGGAGCTCGCGCCCGCCCGACTTCCCCTGGGACATGCCCGACCAGTTCGGCGCGGCCGAGCGGATCGCCCAGAAGTACGGCATCACCCGCGCCGACGTCGACGCCCTGGGGCTGGCCTCGCAGCACAAGGCGGCGCGCGCCTGGGAGGAGGGCCGGTTCGACCGCGAGGTGTTCGCGCTGGAGGCGCCCGTGGTGGGCCCCGACGGGCCCACCGGCGAGCATCAGCACGTGGCGCGTGACCAGGGTCTGCGCGACACCACGGCGGAGGGACTGGCCGGGTTGAAGCCCGTGCTCCCCGACGGGATGCATACCGCCGGCAACTCGTCGCAGATCTCCGACGGCGCCGCGGCGGTGCTGTGGATGTCCGAGGACCGCGCCAAGGGGAGCGGCCTGCGTCCCCGGGCGCGCATCGTGGCCCAGGTGCTGGTGGGATCGGACCCCTACTACCACCTCGACGGCCCCATCGCCGCCACCGAGAAGGTGCTCGCCAAAGCGGGCATGACCGCGGATGACATCGACCTCTTCGAGGTCAACGAGGCGTTCGCGTCGGTGGTGTGCTCGTGGCAGAAGGTGCACGACATCGACTGGGACAAGGTCAACGTGAACGGCGGCGCCATCGCCCTCGGCCACCCCGTGGGCTGCACCGGCAGTCGGCTGATCACCACCGCGCTGCACGAGCTCGAACGCCGCGACGCCAACCTGGCCCTGGTGTCGATGTGCTGCGGCGGGGCCCTCGCCACCGGCACCATCATCGAAAGGCTCTGAGCCATCAGAAGGCCCGAGTCGCAACAAACTCTGAGTCGCAGCAACTCTGAGTCGCAACAAACTCTGAGCTGGGTTGTGCAGCAATTGTCCGTGACGCGGAGAAGATTCTGAGCGGCCCGCGGCATTCGCGGACAAGATGAGGGGATGAGCCCCCGGCGAGCCCCATGACCCCCACGATGCGCCGGCGTGCCGGCTTGTCGGTGTGCTGCGCCCTCCTGCTCGCCTGCGGCACGGTCGTGGTCGCCCTGTCGTCGTCGCCGGTGGCCGGTGCCGTTGTGGCGCAGCCCCGCACCGTGTTCGGCACGAGCTGGCCCGTGTACCACCAAGACGGCCTCGGAAGTGGTGCGGACCCCACGGCCACCAACCTCAGCCCGGCCATACCGGCATGGACGTCGGGGACTGTCGACGGCGAGATCTACGGGGAGCCCCTCGTCGACGCGGGCCGCGTGGTCGTCGCCACCGAGAACGACACCATCGACGAGTTGGCCGCCAACACCGGGGCAGTGTTGTGGTCGACGCACGTGGGCACCGCCATTGCTTCGGGGCACCTTCCCTGTGGCGACATCACACCGACGGTGGGGATCACCGGCACACCCGTGGTCGACGTGGCCCGCGGCGAGGTGTTCGCCGTCACCGACGAGGTCGCCGGTGCCAGCGCTCAGCACTTCCTCGTGGGCCTCGATCTCTACACGGGCGCAGTGTTATTGCACCAGGCCATCACGTTGCCCGGCTCTGATCAGCTGGCCCAGCTCCAGCGCGACGGATTGGCGCTCGATGACGGCAACGTCGTCGTTGGCTTCGGGGGGAACTACGGAGACTGCGGCAACTACCACGGCTGGGTCGTCGCTGTCCCCGAAGGGGGCGGGCCCGAGTCGACCTTCGAAGTGGCCTCGGCCACCGGTGACAGCCAGGGCGCGGTGTGGATGGGTGGCGCCGCTCCCGAGGTCGATGGCCAGGGCAACATCTGGATCACCACCGGCAACAGCTCCTTCACATCGTCGGGCGACGCGTACGACAACAGCGACAGTGTCGTCGAGCTTTCCCCGACACTGCGGGTCGTGCAGTCCTTCGCCCCCACCACGTGGTACAGCGACAACGGCAGTGACCTCGATTTCTCCTCGTCCCCGGCATTGGTGTCGGCCAACGGGCTCGTCTTCGCGGCCGGCAAGTCGCACATCGGGTATCTGCTGTCGCAGTCGAACCTGGGTGGGATCGGCGGGCAACTCCAGAGCGTGCCCTCGTTCTGCAGCGGAGACGTCGACGGCGGTTCCGCTGTCTCGGGGACGACGGTGTACGAGCCCTGTGGGTCCGGGGTCGTGGCCGTGGCCACGGCGGCACCGAACACCGTCAACGTGCTGTGGCACACCCCCACCAACGCCGGCGGGCCCCCCATTGTGGCGGGCGGGTTCGTGTGGACCATCGGCGGCAGCACGCTCTACGGCCTGGACCCCTCCACGGGGAGCATGGTGCAGAGCTTCTCGCTCGGCTCGGAGGCCAACCACTTCCCGACACCGGCCGTGGCCGACGGGCTGTTGCTGGCGCCGTCTTCGAACCAGGTGCACGCATTCGACGGCCCCGGCGGGCTCCCGCCGGCACCCCCGCTGTCCCCGCCGCGGCCCGGGTACTGGACGGCGGCTTCCGACGGGGGGGTGTTCAGCTTCGGTGGTGCGGGATTCGCCGGCTCCATGGGTGGTCGGCACCTGGTGGCGCCGGTGGTGGGCATGACCGCCAGCTCCGACGGCGGCGGCTACTGGCTGGTGGCAAGCGACGGCGGGATCTTCTCCTTCGGTGACGCCGGCTACTTCGGCTCCATGGGTGGTCGACCTCTGGTGAAACCGATGGTGGGCATGGCGGCCGCGCCCAACGGTGACGGGTACTGGACCGTGGCGAGCGATGGCGGGGTCTTCTCTTTCGGCGGCGCCCGGTATTTCGGGTCGATGGGTGGGCGGCCCCTGGCCCAGCCCGTGGTAGGCATGGCGGCCACCGCCGACGGCGGCGGCTACTGGCTGGTGGCGGCCGACGGCGGGGTGTTCGCGTTCGGTGACGCCCGCTACGCCGGGTCGATGGGTGGGCGTCGCCTCGCCCGACCGGTGGTGGCGGCGGCCGCGGCCCCGGGCGGGGGCTACTGGCTGGTGGCGAGCGACGGCGGGATCTTCTCCTTCGGCGGCGCCGGTTTCTTCGGCTCCATGGGCGGGCAACCGCTGGCCCAGCCCGTGGTGGGCATCACTCCCACGTCGACCGGACAGGGCTATTGGATGGTGGCCAGCGACGGCGGGATCTTCGCCTTCGGCAACGCACCCTTCGAGGGGTCCGAGGGCGGAGCCCGCCTGGTGAAGCCCATGGTGGGGATCGCCGCGCCGCCCCTTCCCTGACCACGGGCCGCGCCGTGTTGTCTACGCCCTTCTCTACGCCCCGGCTCCGTGTGCTTCGGGGGAGTGGGGGCGTCGGGAACGTGCTGCCACCGTGCGGATCTTCTTCGGGCTGAGCACGGCGAACTCGCCCTCGGCCTCCACACACACCAGTCCGTCCTGGACGAGGCGGCCCTTGCTCGTCACTCGCCGACCGTCGTTGGCGACCACCTCCGCCTCGAAACGGGCCTCCACCCCCACCAGGGTGGGCCGGCGGAAGCGGATGGTGAGCCACACCGTCGGTCCCGCGGCGCCGCTCAGGTGGTTGGCGGCGGTGAGGACGATGTCGAAGGTGGCGGCGAGGGCGGCCCCGTGGACCCAGCCCGGCCCCCCTTCGTAGGGGGTGGTGAACACCGCGGTGCCGATGGCGAGTGGGGGCTCCAGCGAGATCCGCACCGGCAGGGCGATGGGGTTGAACCGGCCCACCACGGGGTCATAGGGCATCGAGCGATCCATCGACGTGCCCGGTGTGTGGGACTCGAGACCTTCGGGGGGTTCGACGAAACGCGGCACGGGCTCGGTGGGGACGTAGGCGGCGAGCACGTCGGTGGCCGACTGCAGCTGCGTCACCACGCCATCGAGGACGTCGGGAGGGGCCGTGTTTGTCACTACCACCTCGATCAGGCGCCGGACCGTGTCGGCCAGCTCGGTCATCGATCGTTCCCGGCCGGCGATGGCGGGGTGGAAGCTTCCCGGGACCTCGTCGCTAACCATGTCTCGCTGCGTCGCCTCTCCCTGGGTCGCTCGTCTGTGAGCACGTGTCGAATCGAGACTGTCTACCCGGTCCCCCTCGCCACAATCACATCGGCGCTGTCGCCCTCGCCTTCGGGCATGCCGGTCCCATCTCCGTTCCACCCCGGTCGAGGCCGGTATCGGAGCAGCCCACACGGGGTGCTAGCACGAGACCCCGAAACGGGCTGGCCACCTTGGTGCCCGCTCCCCGATGGGCGACACTGGGGGTCGAGGAGGTGACGTTGCGGGCCGTCGGGCTGGTCTTTCGTGCCGAGCTGCGGCGTCGGTGGCGATCGTGGCTGGCCATCGCCCTCCTCGTGGCCCTGGTGGGCGGATTCGTCTTGGCCGCCACCGCCGCC
>DATCBU010000058.1:0-2015 GCA_036511675.1 Acidimicrobiales bacterium
CGACGGCCAATCTTCCGGTCTGGGCTACGTAGGCGGTCAGTACCGGAAAGGCGCCCCAACTTGCAGCGAACCCGAGATCGTTGTGGATAACTCCGCCAAACAGCTCAAAGTTGTAGGCAACTACAAGCACCGGCCCGACGACGAGGAAGGGAACCAGCGCCCAGCCGACCTGCGCGATCCCGACGACTCCGAGGGCGATCGAGCCGGCAAGTCCGACAACGGCGACGACAACGAGGGCGACCGATGGGATCCGGGTGCGCAGCGGTCGCCCGTGCAACTCGTCGAGAGCGTGGGCCGCCAGGCCGACCGCGAAGAAGAATGCCAACAGGGTGCCAATCAGCCGCGTGGCGTTGACCACCGGTGCCAGGCACGCGCCTATGACGACATAGGCAAGATGCCACGCGGTGTAGGGAGGGTGGAGCAGCGTCCACCAGTCACGCCAACCGCCCGGGCGAGCCGCGTAGTAGGCGGCCCGCTGATCGGGTGGTGGATCTACTGGCGTCTCACCCACTGGCGCGCCGACCCCACATGATCAATCCGCCACCGAGGCTCATGCGCCGCACGCCGACGTCGACAAGGCCCGCCCGCTTCCACGCGTCGATCGTCCAATCCACTGGATAGCGCCGGTAGTGGGCCGAGATGTTGGGACCGAGAAACCTGCCCACCTCGAACCACGCTTTGCCGCCGGAAAGCCATCCTCCGGCGGGAAGCAGAAGTCGGGTGTAACCCCACCACCAGAACCTCCAGAACCGGCTCTGCGGTAGGAGGAACTCGAGGCTGGCGACCGCCCCTCCGGGCTTCACCAGCCGTGCGAACTCGATCAGGGTGGATTGGGGGTCGTCAACGTAACGCAGGAGGTAGGTGAAGGTCAGCGCATCGAAGGTGGCGTCGGCGAAGGGTGTCTGCTCGGCCCGCCCAGCCACCAGCTGGACCTGGTCGGCCATTCCCCGTTCAGCCACATTGCGCTGCCCTTGGCGCAGCATGTCGAGCGTCAGGTCGACCCCTACCACCCGGGCACTCGTGCGATCGGCGAGCTGGAGCGCCACGCCGGCCGGCCCGGAGGCGACGTCGAGGATCAGCTCGGGGTGGTCCGGGACTATGTGGTCGACCATGGCTCGACGCCAGCGTCCGTTCTGTCCCATCGACAGGATTTCGGCCAGGCGGTCGTATCGTCCGGGAAGTGGCGTGAAGAGCTTCTGGGCGAATTGGTTGGTGTCCTCTTCCACCGGAATGCCCACAATGCCTCCTTGGGTGTGAAGATCTCACTGTAAACGGTCGGGGGCCGGAAGGAGTCGTGTGAGTTCCAGGCATTTTGACGTGCTCGTCGTCGGAGCCGGTCCGGCGGGAAGCATTGCCGCCCTAGTGCTGGCACGCGCCGGGGCCAGCGTGGCGCTGCTTGACAAGGCACAATTTCCGAGGGACAAAGCCTGCGGCGACTTTATCGGGCCGCGGGGCCTCCAAGTGCTTACTGATCTCGGGATACCGGAACCGCCTGGGCTCGACGTCGGCGACATGGTGGTTGTAGGTCCCACCGGACGACGGGTCGTCATCCCGTGCTTCAATGGCGCGACCTACCCGGGTCGTGCCCGGGCCATGACCCGGTCCGTGTTCGACGACGCCCTGCGCACCGCCGCGCTCTATGCGGGCGCCATCGCTTTCGCCGGGCGGGCCGATCGGCCGCTCCGGTCGGGAGGTGACATCGACGGCTTCACCGTGAGCGACGGCGACGGCGAAGAGCTGCGAGCCGACTTCGTCATTGGAGCTGATGGGGCCACCAGCCACGTGGGGCACAGCGCTGGCCTGGTCGAGGGGTCGCGGGTGCTCTGGGGATTTGCGGTGCGCTGCTACGTGGACCACAACATCGACCTCCCGGCCATCACGTTGTGGGAACAGACCCGTTGGCATGCCTTCCCCGGCTACGGCTGGATCTTCCCGAGCCCGGGGGGAGTCGCCAATGTCGGCGTCGGCATCGGAACGCTGGCGGATCGCCAGCTTGGCGCTGGGGCGGTGCGGGT
>DATCBU010000059.1:0-8080 GCA_036511675.1 Acidimicrobiales bacterium
CCCGGTCGAGGTGATCTTGCCGTACCAGATCTCCTCGTCGGCGCCGACGGACCCCGAGAACTGCACCGCCTTGGTCCACGTCGTGACCCCCCCGCCCGAGATCGACGTGAGCGTCGACCCCGTCAGCCGCTGGGCGAAGACTGTGAAGACGTCACCCACCGTCTGCGGCGACACCGACAGGGTGGAGAGACTGGTGGACGAGGCCGAGGCCAGGGTGCCCACGGCGGAGATCGTGGCCGGGGCTGCGGACGAGGTGCTCGCCAGCCCCCCGACGACGACCGACATGGTCACCGTGATCAGCGTGAGAGAAGCCCATCCTCGGCGCGACCGCGATCGTCGGGTCCCGCTCATGACGCTCGATGTCTGCCCTCTGGTCACATGTCTCCCACCACCGCCTCCACTCAGGTCACTACCCTGAGTGATGAGGGGGTTGCGCCCCGCATTCTGGAGAACAACTGTCACCTCTTGCTCAACTTCCGCCCAACATGACGTCAATAAGCGGGCAGAGCACGCCTCTGTGTGGTCACCCAGGGGACGCGGAGGCTCGACGTTGATGGTTCATCGGCTGCTCACGCCGAAGCTCCCTGGTACGACTTCCGGACCAGAAGGGCGTTGGGGGACCGACAGGCATGGTGCTACCGAGCCGCCCGTCGAATAGCGTCAACGACGAGCGATTACCCCTTTGGAGTGATTCCGCTCTTTGACCTTGTACATGGCCTGGTCGGCGAGACGGATGGATTCGGGAATCGAATCGCCGGGAGTAGCGAGGTGCGATCCGACGCTGCCACGCACCAGCACTTGCTTCCCATGAATCTGATGCGGTTTGGCCAGAACGCCGCTGATCCGACCTGTAAGGGTGCGCAAATCATCCGAGGTTATGCGGGGGCGCACACGGCGAATTCGTCGCCTCCCAGTCGGGCCACGGTGTCTTGCGGGCGCACTTGGGAACGCAGAAGATGCGCGGCAATGAGAAGGACCTCGTCACCAGCGTCGTGACCAAAAGTATCGTTGATGTCCTTGAACCCATCCAAGTCGATGTACAACACACCGACATCGGCGACGGGCTCTCGACCTGGTCGAAGACTGAGTGCACGTGTCAACTCCTCCGCGAATAAGACGCGGTTCCCCAATCCCGTCAACGAGTCGTGAGATGCTCGATGCATGAGTTCAAGCTCTGAACTGATGCGGCGGCTGATGTTGACGTGGGAGGCAACAGCCCCACCGATGGGACCACCGATCGGCGTGATTCTCGAGTTGAACCACCTGCCCATGACCCTGGACCATGCGAGACGGCTTCGGGGGACGGCACACGGTCGGAGTCACCGGACTCCTCGCCGGCCGTAGACCGTCACCGCTTCCACCCGAAATGTATGGGGAAAGAGATCGACCGGCGTTACCGCCCGCAGTGCGTAGCCCGCACGATCGAGCAGGGCGGCGTCACGTCCGAGGCCCGCAGCGTCGCAACTGATCAACACGACCCGCCGCGCCCCGGTCGCCACGATGACCTCGACGCCACGCTGCCCCAATCCGATTCGACTCGGATCCGCCACCACCAGGTCAGCCTGCGGTGGCGTCCACATGGTGACGTCGGCGTGCACCACAGACACATCGAAATCTCGAAGATTCGACTCGGCGTCGGCGACCGCACTCTGGGAGCCTTCGACGGCGGTGACCGACCACCCCCGCGCCGCCAGTACCCCGGCGAAGAGCCCGACCCCGCAGTAGAGATCTACGGCGGTCGTCGGCACACCCATCTCGTCGGCGGCGGACCTCACGAGCTCGGCGAGCGCGTCGGCACCGTCGGGGCGGCTCTGGAAGAACGACCGGGCCGAGATCCGCCACAAGCGTCCTGCCGCTTGTTCGTGCACATGGTCGGCATGGACGTCACTGGGCAGGCGCAGCTCCAGTCCGGAGGGGGTCGTGGCGGCGAGACGCTCCCCGGTGCGGGCTCCACACCGGAGGAGGACCTGGCTGGCGCCGGGATACCGAGTACCGACGAGGAGGTCCACCAGGAGTGGATGGGCGATGAGACAGGAGTCGACGGGGACCATCAGATGTGACCGTGTCCGGAGGAAGCCGGCGCGTCCATCGACAACGGCGGCTTTGATCGTGGTCCGGAATGCCCAGGGAGCCAATCCAACCGACGGGCTGGGAGCGGGACACCGCACCCCTGCCCGCTCCAGTGCTTCGACGATGAACTGCACCTTGAGGTCTCGTTGTGTGGACGTGGAGATGTGCTGCCATGGGCATGCTCCGCATCCACGCTCCACTTCGGGGCACGGGGGGGCCACTCGATGAGGGGAAGGCTCCACTACCTCGTCGATCGATGCGTTGGCGTAGCGCGTATGCTCTGCGACGAGCCGCACGCCCACGCGCTCGCCGGGCAGCGCGCCCCGCACGAAGACCACTCGGCCCCCGGTGTCATGGGCGACGGCGTCGCCGCCGCTGGCCATGGCAGTGGTCACCAGCTCCAGGTGCTCGCGCTGCGCACCGGCCTCTCGGCTCATCTGCCCCACCCAAGGGTCTCGGGATTCACTCTGGATCCCACTGACCGTCACCGAGAAGTCTACGAGCCGTCTGGTGTCACACCGTCCGCAACGCTTCTGGAGGCGCGACGCCCGGAGTGCGGGGTAGATACCAGCCAACGGTTCTGGGCCTTCCAAGGTCTCGAGGCATCGATCTTCGTCGTGCTGGTCGTGGCCTTGATCGCATTCGCCTACTGGCGCGTGCTCACGCCCGACGCATGAGGTCGATCAGGGCTGGAACACGAAGCCGGGAAATCTGACGTACACCACCAGGACCAGGAGCATCACCACGACGCTGGAGGCGAGGAGTATCCGGTAGCGCTTGCCATGCAGGACGATGGCGGCGGCGGGAACGAGGGGCACGGCGGTGAGCAGGATGCGCGGCGTCAACCACAGGGCTGAGTCGAAGACCACCGAGGCCAGGAACGGAATCGTGAACGCCCACCACGTCCCCGGGACCCGGGCCCGGCGCATGGCCCACAGGCCGGCGGCGGCGAGCCCGATGGAAAAGGTCTCGACCAGCGTGATGCCCGTCCACGAGGTGAACCATCCCACCGACGAGAACAGATTGAAGTGGTGCTGGCCCTGCCACCCCACCCGTTCGGCATCGAACCATCCAAACGGTGTCCCCATGTGCACCCAGAGGTAGAGGCAGTACGACCCGAAGCCCGACGAAGCCAGGACCGGGGCCAGCCACGCCTGTCGCCGTCCCGATCGCCATGCAGCCCACGCCGCGGCGATCACGATGGGAACGGCCAGGGGCGAGGCGGCGGTGGCCACACCTCCGAGGAGACCCGCCGCCACCCAGCGGCGCCGGTCCAGCATGAGGAGGGCTCCCGCGCACAAGGCCAGGGCCAAGCCATCGGCGTAGGCCGGGCTGAGAAAGGCGGCACCGGGGGCGACCGCCACCAACCAGCCGGCCCGGACCCCCGTCTCGTCACCAGCTCTGTCTCGTGCCAGCGCCCCCACGGCCAGGCACGCGCTTGCTCCGGTGAGCAACGACACGGCGAGCCCCGACGCCACCCAGTCGTGATCGAAGACCGGCGCCAGGACCCGGACCATCAGCGGGTACAGCGGAAAGAAAGCGGCATAGGGCCGTCGAGCACTGAGGACGGTGGGATAGCCGTGGGCGGCGACCTGCAGGTAGTACTTGGCATCCCAGATGCGGGCGAACCTGGTGACCGTCCCCCTCCCGCCGAACGCATCGAGCAGAACGCCGAAGACCACCAGCCGCGTCAGGAGGTAGACGGCGAGGATCCGGGCGAAGAAGGTGGATGCGGGGGCGCGCCTCGGGGCGCTGTGGGGCTCGGTGTCGTGAAGAAGCTGGTCTCGCACACTGATCCCCCGATCGCCATGGTGATCCGGTAAGGGCCCGGGGGGGGAGGAATTGAGTCCCTCGACCTATCAGGTCTCGATGCCGGCACCGCTCAGCAGGCTGGCGAGGACCTCGTCGACGGTGAGAGCGCTCGCGATCTCCGCCGCCACGCGCCGGGCTTGGGACCGGTACGAGGCGTGACCGAGCACGGTTTCGATCCCTCGGGCGATCCGAGGTGCGTCGAGTGTCGTGATCGGGGAGCGCCGGCGGCCGGCAGGACCGGGTCGGGATTCGACGACCACACCGGCGCCGGCATCGGCGATGCGCCGACCGTTGTCGAACTGGTCGGCGAACAGAGGAACGGCAACCACCGGCACACCGGCGGCCATGGCGCCGAAGGCCGTGCCCGAGCCACCGTGGCAGACCACTACATCGGCCCACGCCAACGCATCGTCCTGTTCGACCCAGGCTTCGACCCTGACGTTGTCGGGGATCGGGCCCAGGGCGGAAGGATCGAACTGACGACCCACCGTCATCACGGCGCGCACATCGAGTCCGGCGGCCGCCTTCAGCACAGCGCGGTAGACGTCGCCGGCGATGGACATGTACCCGAGGACGGTGCCGAAGCTCATGTAGACACACGGCGCCACGGATCCTTTCCACCAGTCCGGCAGCGTTGCGCCGGCCGGCGCCGTCGGCGGGCGGAATCGGATGGTGACGGGAAACGGTGACGGATCGAGCGAGGCCGGAAAGCGGGTCAGGTAGGGCGAGCGGCGCAATTCCTCGACCAGGCCCAGGCGGTGCTCCTCGAGCGCGGGGGCCGCCATGGCGATCGATCCCGCTTCGCCTGCCGCCAGTGAGATGGCGACTTGGGACGTCTTGATGCCCCGTCGGGACCCGACCACGGCCGAGGCGTACTCACACGGCTCTCGCAACACCAGATCAGGGCGCCACGCACCGCACACCTGCTCCATGGCGGGGAGCATGGCCGTCGTCGCCAACCGTCCGAAGAGCTCCCGGTTGCCCAGCAGCGATGCCTCGGCCACCGGCGCGGTGGGAAGGCGGTCTCGTATGGCAGCCACTTCCTCCTCGGCGGGCTCTGCGCCGGCGTGGAAGGAGAATCCGGTCTCTTCGACCATGGCCCGCAGCGCCGGCGGGCCCACCACCAGGGTCTCGTCGCCTCGCCGTTGGGCGGCGCCGAGAAAGGGCAGGAGCGGATGCAGATGCCCCGCGCCACCGAGCGAGCACGCCACCAGGACCCGCACGGGGGAATCAGTCCCTGGTGACCGCTGACGGCGGGGGAATGGTTCCCGCCCCCGAGCTCAGGCAGCCGGCCTTGGGCGTGGGGTCCACAGGAGTAGGGAGCGTCGGGGGATCGAGGAATGCCGGCTTCGTGCGGAGGTCCACCATGTCGAAAAGGCTGCTGGCGTTGGCGTCGCGTCGCGTCAGCGCCGGCAGGTTCCACTTCTCCTCGACCGTCTTGAGAATCGAGGTGTGGTCGTAGATCGTGTGCGACACGAAGTCCTTCTTGGCATAGGGACTGACCACGCCGGCCGGGACACGGAATCCGTAACGGTCGAAGCCACCGGGCGGATCACCGGGCTTCAATGCCGGTGGGACATCGTCGGGAGGTATCGCCGGCGGCGGCGGCACGTGGTCGTAGTAGCCACCGTGCTCGTCGTAGGTCCAGATCAGCATGGTGGAGGACCACTTGGGGCCCGATATGACGGCGTTGACCACCCCGCCCACGAACTGGTCGCCGAACTGAACGTCTTGGGGGTCCTCTTCGGACTGGGTGTCGTAGTCGGGCTCGACCAGACTGAACGAGGGAAGGGTTCCCGCCGCGGCGTCGGCGTAGAACTGCTCGATATGGGCCAGACCCGAGGACAGGCTGTGATCCTCGAGCAGCGGCAGGAACACGCCCAGGGTGGGAAGTGTCGAGTAGTAGTCCTTCCAGGTGATCCCGTATCTGTTGAGCTGCTGGAAGATCAATCCGTTGGGTGGCAGCGCCGACGGGAAGGTGTCGTCGATGAGCCCGAGTGAGGTGCCGGCGATGAGGAATCGCCGATTGGGGTCGGTCTGCGCCATGGCCGAGCAGAAGTAGCGATCGGCGATCGGGAACGTCTTGGCCATCCCGCACGTGAAGGGGAGGTCCGCGCTCGTGAAGTAGCCCATGGCCTCGGCCGTGGTGCTGGTCACGAATCCCTGGCACGTGCCGTTGTCATAGGCCTCGTGGGTGACTTTCCAGTCGTTGCCGACGCCTTTGGTCTGGCACTCGGTGGGCATGTGGAAGGCATGGACGAAATTGCCGTGACCGTCGGGGTTCTTGGCCGTCGGGCGGCCGTCGGAACCCAAGGTGAAACCGTCGCCGCGACCGATGAGCCCGAGGATGTTGTCGAAGGAATGGTTCTCCATCACCACGACCACGACGTGCTCGATCTTCGGGACTTGATCGGTCCCCACGGGTCGATCCGGATACGGCCTCGATCCGGGTTGCCGCAGCACCCGCCGGGCTGACGTGGTATTCGACGAAGCCGACCCCGAGGACGTTCCGCCTCCGCAGGCGCCCAGGACGATGGAAGCGCCGGCCAACCCGCCGCCGAGAAATTGTCGCCGGTTCAGATTCACCGCGGAGCCCCGTCTGTCGACGTCGTCATGACCGTGTGTGGCGCCGAGATTAGACGACGACCAGGGGAGGAGAGGCGTGCGGCCTGGTGTCGAGCTCAGGAGAACGACAGGGAACCCGCCACAATGGGGAGCTCGTTCAATCCGACCGAACATGTGACCGAGGATCGCCTCCAGCTGAGCGTGAACGACGAGCTCTTCCCCCCGTTGCCCCCGGTGAAATCACCGATCACGCTCGGCCGGGGTGAACCGGGCCCACCGAGCTTGAGCGTCTGATTCGTGTGCGACTTGCGTTGCACCCTGCCGAGCTTGACCCTCTGGGGTGCGAACGAGGTCAGGGGCGCGATCTTGGCCTTGTGGGTCTTCCAGCTCACGGTCAAGGTGCCGACCGATGTGTAGGAGCTCGTCCCCAACGTCGTGGCACAGCTCGTCCCGGTGTTGGCCACCAGTGCGCCCTTGAGTTGGCCGGTGATGGTGATGGGTGGGGGAAGCACGGGCGAGCTGCACCCATTCAGGGTGAGGGAGAGATGCACGGTCTCCAGCCCGCTGACGGTCCCGCGCGTTCGAAGATGGGGATCGAATCTCTCGAGCCCTGCCACCTGGGTGCAGACCACGGTCGCGTTGGCGACGGAGATGACCTTGGCGCTCGCCGACACCGGCTGGCTGGCGACCACAGCGCTGGCGCCAGCCAGGAGCAGCCCGAGAAAGACCGCGGCGCCCGGCTTTGGCGCGCTGATCCGCAACCGTGTTGGGGAAGCCAAGCTCATCGCGCCTCCGCTCAACCTCGCCCGGCCCGCATCGCAGGTCGACGATCAGACGCTAAGTGCGCGCCCTGGGGCTGTCAACGGCCAGACCGCCATCCCGATTCCCGTGCCACCGCGGTGGCGGCGTCGGTGCTGGGAGTGGGCACGCGCCTCTCCTCGTGGCCCGCGGTGCGCCGGGACTGCCTACCCCAGCGCCGCGTCGAGCAGGGCGGCGAATCGTGCGGGGTCGGTCACAGGGGGAAGGTGTCCACTGTCGAGGCGCACCACGTGCGGGCGGGTCAGACGGGTGACCATCTCCTCTTGGATCTCGACAGGGACGGGGCGATCGCGCTCATTGATCACGTACGTCACCGGGACGTGGGAGATCGTCGACCAGTGCACGGGTTGGAAGTAGTGGTGGACGGTATCGGGGACGCACCGCACGGGATCGACCATGAACGCGAGCGTGTCGTCATCGAGTGGATCGCCGCCATACGCGGTCCGAAAGGGCTCTGGGTCGGTCGGCGCTCCAGGGAGGGTGATCACCGTGCCATCCCGATGCGCTTGCTCGAGCGTGCGGACGAGACCGTCACGATGCTTGGGCCTCATGCAATCGATCCCGCAACCTCCCTCGGACGGCACCAGAGCGGCGCTGAGGACCACATGGGCCACCCGGTTTCCCAGTCCCGACACCACCCCCGGCACGACGAGCCCACCCGAGGAATGCGCCACCACGACGATAGATCCTGCGACCTGCGCGTCCTCGATGTCGTCGAGAACTGAATCCACCTCCTCAGAAACCGTCAGCGTGGCGAGATCGGCGGGCTTTCCCGCTCTTCCCGGGAGGTCGACGGCGAGCGCCGGCCCATCGA
>DATCBU010000060.1:0-12765 GCA_036511675.1 Acidimicrobiales bacterium
TGGCACCTGGCGCCCGTCGGAATGACGGTGTCGCTGGTTGCCGCGGCGTCGCAGGGCCCGTCCCTCAGCCGCTCTGGATGATCCCCCCATGGTGGACGAATCCGACCACCCGCGTCAATGGAAAGGGGTGCGGGCATGCCCGGCCCCGGGATGGGGGATGATCGGAGGGTGGATTCTCGACCTCGCCAGGCACGCCCGGCTGCCCTGCGCTGCTTCGACCACCGGGACTTCGACGTGGCCGCCCTGGTGGCTGCGCGCGCCGGGCGCCGGGTG
The DNA here is from genome assembly GCA_036511675.1 of Acidimicrobiales bacterium. Lineage (GTDB taxonomy): Bacteria > Actinomycetota > Acidimicrobiia > Acidimicrobiales > UBA8190 > Chersky-840. Next base: position 274 of record DATCBU010000060.1, read on the forward strand.
GCGGTGTGCCTGCCGGCGCGCAACGAGGCCGCCACCCTGGGGCCCATCGTGACCAGCGTGCGGGCCGCGCTCACCACGGCCGGCGGCGGCGTCGACCTCGTGGACGACCTCGTGGTCATCGACGACGGGTCCGACGACGACACCGCGGCGGTGGCCCGTCGCAGCGGGGCACGGGTCATCGCCGCCTCGACGGCCGGGGGTGGCAAGGGCCAGGCCATGGCCGTCGCCCTCGAGGAGACCGATGCCGAGCTGCTGGTCTTCCTCGACGCCGATGTCGAGAACTTCGACCTCCACTTCGTGACGGGCCTGGTGGGCCCCCTGCTCTTCGAGCCCGGGCCGGCCGAGCCCGACGTGGCGCTGGTGAAGGGGTTCTACGAGCGTCCCCTGCACGGGCAGAAAGGCGCGGGCGGGCGGGTGACCGAGCTGGTGGCTCGGCCGGTCATCGACCTCCTGTTCCCCCACCTCGGCGGGGTGCGCCAGCCCCTGGCGGGCGAGACCGCCGCCCCCCGGACCGTGCTCGACAAGACAGGCCTGGCCCCCGGTTACTGCGTGGAGCTGGCGCTGCTCATCGACGTGGCCGAGCAGTTCGGCGTCGAGCAGGTGACCCAGGTCGACCTGGGGGTGCGCGTCCACCGCAACCGGCCGCTCACCGAGCTGCGACCCCAGGCCACCGACGTGCTGGGCGCGGCCCTGCTCCGGGCGGGCGTGACCTTGGCGCCGCGGCCCGCCGGGGACTAACGCCCGGCCAGGGCTTCGGCGACCACCTCCAGCGCGCAACCGGCGGGGTCGCGCCTGGCTCGGTCGCCGCCGAAGCGCTCGGTGAGGCTCAGGACCTCGACGCCGGCGTGCACGCCCTCGATCCCGCCCGGGCCTAGCCCGCCCACCACCACCAGCACGGGAACGCCGGCCTTCCGGGCCAGGGTGAGGACCCCGTCGACCACCTTGCCGGACCACGTCGAGGCGTCGAGGCGACCTTCCCCCGTCACCACCACATCGACGCCGGCCAGGCGGTCCTCGAGCCCGACGGCGTCGGCCACGACCCCGAACCCGGGCACCAGTTGTGCGCCGAGCGCGGCCAGCCCCCCGGCCAGCCCCCCGGCCGCCCCCCCGCCGCGCCGGTCGGACACCGCCACGCCGTAGCGGTCGGCGAGCTCGACGGCCAGGGCGGACAGGCGGGCCCGGAGCTCGACGACCTGGGCGGGCGTGGCCCCTTTCTGGGGACCGAACTGCTCGGCGGCGTCGACGAACCGGGTCTCCACGTCACACGCCACGACCACGTCGAGCCCGCCCAGGCCCCCGGCGTCCTCGACGGCTTCGATGGCCCCCCGGCCGCCGTCGGTGGTGGCCGATCCGCCCACGCCCACCAGGATGCGCCGCGCCCCGGCCCCGGCCGCCGCCACCAGGAGCTCGCCCGTTCCCCTGGTCGTGGCTCCGACGGGGTCGTTGCCTTCGGCCCCCCCGGCCAAGGGCAGGCCCGATGCGGCCGCCGACTCCACCACGGCCACACCGCCGGCCATCCACCACCGGGCCACCACGGGCTCGCCCAGGGGGCCCGTGACCGTGGTCTGGTGCCAGGCCCCCGGGGCACGGTCACCCGCCGGGGCCGGGACGGCCGCCAGGACCTCGGCGAAGCCCTCCCCGCCGTCGGAGAGCGGACACCGGTCCCCCTCCCACCCGGCGCGTCGGGCCCCGGTCGCCATGGCGGCGGCCACCGCCGGGGCCGAGGCGGTCCCCTTGAAGGCGTCGGGGGCGAGCAGGGCCTTGCGGGCGTGGGCGCGGGCGTGGGGTGCGGGGTCGGCGGGCACGGTGTTCATGGTGGCCGGTCGGAGTGACCCGTGCAGGTGGAGGGTAGGGTCATCCGCGTATGGAACGGGTCGGTGACGCGTGAAAGCGGACCTGGTCATCGTTTCGAACCGGGGCCCGATGTCCTTTGCGCTCGACCAGGAGGGCCGACCCGTGCCGGCCGGGTCGGCGGGGGGCCTGGCCGCCGCCCTGCACCCCCAGCTCGAGGGCAGCGGGGCGACCTGGGTGGCGTGTGCCATGTCGGAGGCCGACCGCATGGCCACCGCCGAAGGGCTCATGACCGAGCGAGGCCTGCGCCTGCTCACCGTGCAGCCCGACCGTGACACCTACCGCATGGCCTATGACGTGGTGTCGAACTCCACGCTGTGGTTCTTGCACCACCATCTCTTCGACCTGGCCCGGCGACCCCGCTTCGACCACCACTTCACCCGGGCCTGGGAGGCCTACCGGGAGTTCAACAAGCTCTTCGCCCAGGTCGTCGACGCCGCTGCCTCCGAAGGGGCCACGGTGCTGGTCCAGGACTACCACCTGAGCCTGCTCCCCGGGGTACTGGCCGAGAAGCGGCCCGACCTCCACACCGTGCACTTCACCCACACCCCCTTCGCTAGCCCCGACGCCCTGCGGGTGCTGCCCTCGACCGTGGCCCGGGAGGTGCTCGAGGGCATGGCCGGCGCCACCGCCTGCGGGTTCCACACGGCGCGCTGGGAAGAGTGCTTCCGGAGCTGCTGTGCGGACATGGGGGTCGAGACGCCCCACACCTACGTGTCCCCCCTCACCCCCGACTCCGATCACCTCGTCGACCAGGCCGCGTCACCCGAGTGCCGGGCGGCGGGCCAACGCCTCGAGGAGCTGTTGCGGGGCCGGCGCATGGTGCTGCGCGTCGACCGGATCGAACCGGCCAAAAACCTGCTGCGGGGATTCTGGGCCTTCGACGAGATGCTGCGGATGCGACCCGAGCTTCGGGGCGAGGTCGTGTTGCTGGCCCTGGCCTACGCGTCGCGCTCGACCCTGCCCGAGTACCTCGCCTACGGGGCCGAGGTGGAGCAGACCGCCCGGCGGGTCAACGACACGTGGGGCACCGACGACTGGGCACCGATCATCCTCGACGTGGCCGACGACCCGGGCCGCTCGGTGGCGGCCCTGATGCGCTACGACGTGCTGCTGGTGAACCCGTTGCGCGACGGGCTCAACCTCGTGGCCAAAGAGGGCCCCATCGTCAACACCACCCACGGGGTCCTGGCGCTGTCGCGCGAGGCGGGCGCCTTCGCCGAGCTGCACGCCGAAGCACTCGAGATCAACCCCTTCGACGTGACCGGGACGGCAGGGGTCCTCCTCCAGGCCCTCGACATGGCGCCCCCCGAACGCCGGCGCCGGGCCGAGGCGCTGCACGCCCTGGTGTCGAGGCGCAAGCCCGGGGACTGGCTCGCCGACCAGCTGGCGGCGGTGATCCCGGGCTGACCGCCGTCGAGGCGCGGTGGCCGGCGGGCCGCCGCCTCAGCCCCGGGCGCGCGTCGCCAGCACCCTGAACAGCTCGAGCGCCTCGCTCGGCCCGGCGACGACGACATCGGCGGCGGCCACGAGCTCGGGGGGCGTCTCCTCGTCGGTCACCGCGATCCGCACCGTGCGCGTGCCGTCGGGGGCCAGACGATCGAGCGCGGCGAAGGCGGCGAGGTCCCCGGCGTCGTCACCGGCGAAGCACGCCCCCGCCGTGCCCCGCGCCAGGGTTTCGACCACCGACCCCTTGTCGATGCCGACCGGTGGCCGGAATTCCACCGCCATCCGACCGGGCTGGAGCATCAGGCCCGTCCGTCGGGACCAGTCGCGGGCGAAGTCCCAGGCCCGCTCGCCGGCGTGCGGAGCCTGGCGCCAGTGCACGGTGACCGAGATCTCCTTGTCCTCGATCCCCACCGCCTCGGCGGCGAAGGCGACCCGGGCCGCTTCGACCACCTGGGCCACGGGGTCCCGCCAGGGCTCGACGGCGGGGGCCCGGTGCACGGTGCCGTCCTCGATCCACTCGAGCCCGTAGGCACCGAACAGCCGCACCCTCGGTCCCGCCGCGGCCAGGCGGTGCAAGAGGAACGACACCGGACGGCCCGACACCACGGCCACCAGCGCGAAGCGTTGGGCCAGGGCGGCGAGCACACCCGGTGCCTCGGGAAGCGGGTAGGCGAGGGCGGGATCCGCCACGATGGGCGACAGCGTCCCGTCGAAGTCGCTGAGCACGGCGCTGGCGGCGGGATCCTCGAGCAGTGCCGCCAGGGGGCCGAGGGCGTCGGGGCGTCCGGGGGTGTCCCCCTCGTCCGGTTCCCCGGTCGAGGCGTTCTCGGTCACGAGCGCGTCGCGCCCGTCAGTTGGGCGGTGCGCCAGTCGTGGACGGGGAGGACCCGGGGGCCAGCCGGGCGAGATCGGGGCCGGCCACGACGATCACGTTGGCCCCGGCCGCACTCCGCACCGGGACGACGGCCGTCGTGGGCTGGATGGTGCTGGCGGTCAACCCCAGGGCAGTGGTGACCTCGGTGGCCGAGCTCGACGGCCCCGACACCGCGTAGACCTGGGTCCCGGTCACCTTCGTGGTGGCGTTGGTGGCGGGAAGGGTCAGGAAGCCCCGGGAGCGCAGGTAGGTGCTCGTGCCCCCGGCGAGATTCGTGATGCTGGTGCCGTTCACCACCAGGACGTGGATCGACGACGCACCCGGGACGATGGTGGCGAGCGTGGTCGTGGTGGACGAGGACCTGGGCGTCGTCGTCGACGGTGAGGTCGTGGTCGGGGTGGACTGGCTGGCCGTGGTCACCCGGAGCGGGGCCCGGGTGCCCGCCGGCATCACCAGCGCGCCGATGACCACCGCCACCGCCACGACCCCGGCGCCGCGGAGAAAGCCCGAAGGAGCGGGTGTCCCCGCCTGCTCTCGCTCCCCCCCGCCGTGGGAATCCCCGCCGTGGCCACCGGGATTCGCCGGGTCGTCGTGGCGGTCGCTCATCGCCGTGGATGATGCGGGGCGGCCGTGGTCTCGAACCGGCCGCGCCGTTGGTCGAGCCGGCGCCGGCGCAAGCGACGGACCACGAGCGGTGCGTGCTCGAGAGCGTCGCCGGTGTCGACGAGCTCGGACAGTCGGCGGTAGTACCCGGTCGGCGACATGCCCAGGCGTTGGCGGATCCCCGATGCCTTGGCTCCGGGGCGGGTCCACCACGATTCCTCGAAGTCGAGGATCTGGCGGTCCTGATCTGTCAATCCCATCGCGGGGTCAAGCCTGCCAATGCACCGCGCGCGAAGCAAGGATCCTCGATCTCGCGCTCCGTCGTGCCCAGATACGGCGGGGACCGGCGGTAGCGTGGCATACACGCCGGTGTGGCGCAGCTGGAAGCGCAGACGATTTGTAATCGTCAGGTCGTGGGTTCGAGTCCCACCACCGGCTCGTCGGTCCACCGCGTGCGCGCCGGCGATCATCGCCCCGCCGCAATCCGGTCGAGCTGCGCCCGCAGACGCTCGGCGGTGTGCGGTGCCCCCCATTCGGCGCTGACGGTGCCATCGATGGCCGCCGCGTCGCTGCGCATGCGTTCGAGCGCCGGTCGGCGCAGCTGCTGCTTGGCCAGACGATAGGCGAGCGGCGCCAGAGAACCCAGTTCGGTGGCGACGGTCTGCGCCCCCTCGAGCACCTTCTCCCCCGGGGAGATCTCGTGCACCATGCCGATCGACAGCGCCTCGTGCGCGTCGAGCAGGCGCCCGCTGAACACGAGGTCCTCGGTGTGCGCGCCGCACGCGTGGCGAAGCACCTCGAGCGCGGCCACGGGGAAGGGCACGCCCACCGCCAGTTCGCTGGCACCGATGCGGGCGTGCTCTGCGATCACGCGTCGGTCACAGGCGCACGCCAGGATGCACCCACCGGCCACCGCCGCCCCGTTGACGGCGGCCACGGTGGGCTTGGGAAAGCAGAACAGGGCCTCGAAGGCGGTCGCCAGGCCCTCCACGAGACGCGGCGCGTACCCCGGACCGGAGTCCACCACGAGACGGAGGTCGACCCCGGCCGAGAACACCCGTCCCGAGCCGGTGAGCACCACGGCCCGGACCTCGTCGTCGTGCTCCAGGTGTTCGAGCGCGGTGCGGAGCTCCTCGAGCAACCCGACGTCGATGGCGTTGACCTTGCCCCGCGTCAGCGTCACGGTCGCCACCGAGGCGTGGTGCGTCACACGCAAAGCGGAGTCGGGCACCGTCTGTTCTCCTCCGTCGCTCCGAGCAGATGATCGCGCAGGACCGCTACCCGCTCTCACCCCGAGAGCCCGCCCCCCGGCGCCGGGCCAGCTCGAAGCACGCCACGGCGCCGGCCGAGGCCACGTTCAGGCTGCCCAGGGCCCCGAATTGGGGAATGGCGGCCAACGCCGAGCACCGGCGGCGGGTCAGCGACGCCAGGCCCCGACCTTCGGCCCCCATCACCAGGGCCACCCCCCCGGCGACCTCCAGGCTGAGTTCGAACAGCGACACCGGCGCGTCGGCATCGAGGCCCACACTCGTCACGCCCAGCTCGTCGAGCCGTGCCAACGCGTTGGGGACGCCGGGAACCACGGCGATGTCGAGGTGTTCGATGGCACCGGCGGCCACCTTCGCCACCGTCGGCGTCACATGGACGGCGCGGTGACGCGGCAGCACCACGCCGGTCACCCCCGCGCACTCGGCGCTGCGCAACAGGGCCCCGACGTTGTGGGGATCGGTGACGCCGTCGAGGACCAGGAGGAACGGCGCCACCCCCCGACGGGCCCGGGCCAACGCCTCGAGCTCGACCTCCTCGAGGGGTCGGGCATGGGCCAGGACGCCCTGGGGCGCATCGGTGCGGGCGGCGCGCTCGAGCTTGGTGCGGGGGACGAGCACGAGGCGCACCCGCCGGCGCGTGGCCAGCCGTTCGATCTCGTCGATCTGCGGCGACGGGTCGAGATCCTCGGAGATCCAGACCTCGCGCACCGGACGCCGCCCCGCCGTGAGCAACTCGCGTACGGCCTGGCGACCCTCGACCTGCTCGCCGCCCAGTCCGTGCCCGCCGCCGGCGCGCCCTGGAGCAGCGCGCCCTGCAGCAGCGCTGGTCGTCGCACCGCGGGCCGCGCCGCGAGCCGCCGCGCCGCGAGCCGCAGGGCCGCGCCCCGGGCCGGGAGCACGTGCGGGGGGTGGAGGGCGTCGCCGGCGGGGGGGACCGGTCACGGCACCGAGGCGAGCAGGACCACGGCCAGACAGGCGATGCCCTCCACCCGACCGATCGCACCCAGGCCCTCGGCCCGCTTGGCCTTCACGCTGACCGGTGCGCCGAGCAGGGCCTCGAGCCGCCGCGCCATGTCGTCGGTGTGGTCCCCGAGCCGGGGGCGCTCGCACACGACGGTGCAGTCGGCGTTGACCAGGCGCAGCCCCTCGGCCTCCACCATCGACCGCACCTGGTGCAACAGCTCCATGGAATCGGCTCCGGCCCAGGTGGCGTCCGTGGCCGGGAAATGCCGCCCCAGGTCGCCGAGTCCCGCTGCGCCGAGGAGAGCCTCGGCCACGGCGTGGGCCACGACGTCGGCGTCGCTGTGGCCGGCCAGCCCGGCGGCGCCGGGGACGGGCACGCCGGCGAGGACAAGAGGTCGGCCCGGGTCCCCCGAGAAGCGGTGCACGTCGAATCCCTGCCCGACCCGCAACCCCACTGGCACCCCCCGATCGCCGGTCACCTGACCGCCAGCGCCTGGGCGACCTCGAGATCGCCCACCGTCGTCACCTTGATGTTGCGCGGCTCGCCGGGCACGACGCGCACCGTAGCGCCCAGCGACTCCACCAGACCGGCGTCGTCGGTGGCATCGGAGCCGGTGGCATGGGCGCGCCGCAGCACCTCGGCGCGAAAGGCCTGAGGTGTCTGCACCGACACCAAACCGGTGCGCGCCACGGTGCCGGTGACCCCGTCACCCTCGACGCGCTTCAAGGTGTCGGCGACGGGGATCCCGGGAATGGCGGCCTCGGCGCCGCCGACGACGACGGCGTCGACCACGGCGCGGAACAGCGCCGGCGACGCCAGGGGTCGGGCACCGTCGTGCACCACGATCACCTCGGCCGAGTCGGGCACCGCCGCCAGCCCGGCGCGCACCGAGGCCGCCCGGGTGTCCCCACCCACCACCACGGCATCGGCGCCCGTCGTGACACGCCCCGGGTCGTCGGCCTCGGGCCCGTCCCCTGCAGGGAGCACGAGCACGACGCCGTCGGCCACCGCACGCGAGGCGTCGACGGCCCATTGCACCATGGTGCGACCGCCGAGTCGGGCGAACTGCTTCGCCGTTCCGAACCGCTGCCCGCGTCCGGCCGCCACCACGACCACCCACACCGACACGGGCTCAGACCCCGTGCAGCGGCCGCGCGCCGCGAGAGCGGTGCGGGCCCACCCAGGTCAGGGCAGCGCCTCGTCCAGGCGCTTCTCCGCCGCTTCTTCGTCGACGTCGAGGGCGAAGGTCAGCTCCGACACGAGGATCTGGCGCGCCCGGCTGAGCATGCGCTTCTCGCCCGCCGACAGGCCCTTGTCCTTGTCGCGGATGGAGAGGTTCCGCACCACCTCGGCCACCTGGTAGATGTCACCGGAGCGCAGCTTCTCGGAGTGGTTCTTGTACCGGCGCGACCAGTTGGTCGGCATGCGCGCCTCCTTCTTGCGAAGGACGGCGAACACCTCCTCGACCTCTTCGTCGTTGATGACCTCCCGCAGCCCCACACCCTCGGTGTTGTCGGCGGGCACCATCAACGTGAGGTCGCCGTAGGCGAGGCGGAGGACGAGGTACTCCTTCTTCTCCCCGAAGGCCTCTTTGACCTCGCGCCGCTCCACGATCGCCGCCCCGTGATGGGGGTAGACCACCTTGTCACCGATGTCGAACACGGACTCTCCTGGGATGGCGCGCTGGCCACACGCTCATGGCGAGGGGCAGACATTCCATTCTACCCGAGGAGCACCTCGAGCCCTCACCCCCGCCCACCACCGCGCCCTGAGCAGGCCTCAGCTGTAGCGATCGAGGATGCTCGCTTCGGCCAGACGGGCCAGCCCCTCTTTCACCGACCGGGCCCGGGCCTCACCCACGCCTTCGACCTCCTCGAGATCTGCCACCGACGTCCGCATGATCCGCTGCAGACCGGCGAAGTGCCCGACGATCCGGTCCACGAGCGCCTCGGGGAATCGCGGCAGCCGGTGCAAGAGGCGATAGCCCCGTGGTTCGACCGGCGCGTCGGGATCGGCGTGCGTGGCCCCGAGCCCCAACACCGCCGACACGCGCCGCACGTCGAGCAGGTCGTCGGTCGACAAGGCGGCCAGCGCCGCTAGGGCATGATCGGTGTCATCGGGCCCATGCGCACCGTGCAGGTAGTCGCGCGTGACCAGCCGGCGCACGGGGTCGATGCCGTCGAGCACCTCCTCGAGTTGCAGCCGCAGGAGGCGGCCGTCCTCTCCGAGCTCGACGAGGTCGACCTTGACCTCGTCGGCGATCCTCTCCAGCAACTCGGCCGGCTGCAGCACGGCCACCACGTCGCGCACCGTCACCGTGTCGGCGATCTCGAGCGCCGACAATCCCGAGAGGGTCGAGTCGAAGCGCTGGCGGAACCGGCGTGTGGTCTGCAGCGCCTGGCGCACACGTTCGTGCAGACGGCGCTCGTCCTGCAGGACGTGGCGCGTGTCTCGCCGGTAGACCGTGACCAGTCCCATGGCGGCCGACACCGACACCACCGGCACGTCGATGGACCGGGCCACGCGCTCGGCGGTGCGATGGCGGGTCCCGGTCTCGATGGTGGGGATGGCGGCGTTGGGCATGAGGTGCACGTTGGCCCGGGCGATGCGATCGGCGTCGGGGGAGAGGATGACCGCACCGTCCATCTTGGCCAGCTCCGACAGGCGCTGAGGGCTGAACTCGGCGTCGAGGAGAAAGCCGCCGGTGCAGATCGACAGCACGTCAGGGCCGTCCCCCACCACCAGCAGCAACCCGCGATTGGCCTGCAGGACGCGCTCGATGCCGTCGCGCAACGGTTGGCCCGGCGCCACCAGAGCCAGGGCGTCGGCCATGGCCGAGCTCGGTCGCACCACCACCTCCGCATGGTACCCGCCGCCCTGTGGTGCTAGTCCTCTCGTTCGGGTCGTGCCGTCGAGCCCGTCGCCAGCGCCACGGCCTGAGCCAGCGTCCGGACGTGGACCACTTCCATCCCCGGAGGACCGTCGGGACACGACCCGGGCACGAGCGCGTGTCGGAACCCGACGCGTGCCGCCTCGGCCAGCCGCCGCGGGGCGTGCGGCACCTGCCGGATCTCGCCCCCGAGGCCCACCTCGCCGAACACCACGAGGTCGGGCGGCAGGGGCCGCTCGGTGACGGCCGAGGCGAGGGCCAGGGCCAGGGCCATGTCGGCGGCGGGCTCGAGGACCCGGATGCCGCCGACCGCCGACGCGAAGACATCGGTGCGACCCAGCGCCACCCCGGCGCGCTGCTCGAGGACGGCGAGCAGCAGGGCGAGGCGACCGCCGTCGACACCCTGGGCCGACCGCCGGCTCGGGGTGTCGGGCGCGGTGCGCGACGTGAGGGCTTGGACCTCGACCAACAGGGCGCGCTGGCCCTGCATGGCGGGGAGCACCGCGCTCCCCGGTGCCCCCGGTCGGCGGTCGCCCAGGAGCAGCTGGTACGGGTCGGTCACCGCGGCCAGGCCGGTGTCGTTCATCTCGAAGAGCCCGAGCTCGCCCGTGGGCCCGAAGCGGTGCTTGGTGGCACGCACCGTCCGCAGGGCATGGTGGCGGTCGCCCTCGACACCCAGCACGGTGTCCACCAGGTGCTCCAAGGTGCGCGGGCCCGCCAGGGTGCCCTCCTTGGTGACGTGGCCCACCAGCACGAACGGCACCCGGTGGAGCTTGGCTAGGTGCACCACCAGGTCGGTGCACGCCCGCACCTGGCCCAGGCTGCCCGGGCTTCCCCCCGCCGCGGGGTCCACGACGGCCTGGATCGAGTCCACCACCACGAGCGCCGGTGCCGTCTCGGCCAGTGCCCCCGGCAGGTTCGAGAGGTCGGTGGTGGCCAGGAGCATCAGCCCCGGCGGCAGCGGCCCCAGACGTTCGGCCCGTCGCCGCACCTGCTGGGCCGACTCCTCGGCCGAGACCAGCAGGACGGGGGCGCCGGTGCCGGCCATCGACGACAGGACCTGGAGCAGCAACGTCGACTTCCCCACGCCCGGCTCGCCCCCGAGCAGCGTCACCGATCCCGGGACGAGCCCGCCCCCGAGGACCCGGTCGAGCTCGGCCAGGCCCGTGGGGACCGGGCCCGACTGGCTGGGGTCGACTTCGTCGAGCGGCAGGGCGCGATGGGCGCCATCGAGGGGGCCCGGGCCGAACATCGCCTCGGCGCGGCCGTGCTCGGCGGCCATGGGGCGGCGAGGCGAGACGGCGGGCTCGGGCAGATGCTCCTCGACCAGGCTGTTCCATTCGCCACACGCCGGGCAGCGCCCGGCCCAGCGCGGCGTCTCGCCTCCGCACGCCGTACACCGGTGCACCGTCCGCAGTCGTCCCACACCGTGAGGCTAGGGACAGGGTGTGACGGGGCTCGGTGCCCTCAGGCTGTGCCGCTCACCCCGTGACCGGTCAGACGGTGACGGTCAGGAGTCGGCGCCCGCGCCGGCCAGCTCGACCGGCGGCGGCTCGAGGCCCTCGACGGTGCGGAAGACGAACTCGCCGTCCTCGACATCGACGATGATGGTCTCGCCCACGCGGAATTCCTTCCACAGGATGCGTTCCGACAGGGCGTCCTCGACGAACTGCTGGATGGCCCGACGAAGGGGACGGGCCCCGAGGGTGGGGTCATATCCCTTGTCGGCCAGCAGGGCCTTGGCCGTCGGGGTGAGCTCGAGGCCCAGTCCCTGAGACTCCAGCTGGTCGCCCACCCGCCGTATCATGAGGTCGACGATCTCCACGACCTCTTCCTTGGACAACTCGTGGAAGACGATGACCTCGTCGATGCGGTTGAGGAACTCGGGCCGGAAGTGCGCCTTCAGCGCGTCGTGGACCTTGGACTTCATGCGCTCGTAGGACACGGCCTCCGACGTCTTGGCGAAGCCCACCGACGACTTGCGCAGATCGGCGGTCCCCAGGTTGGAGGTCATGATCAGGACGGTGTTCTTGAAGTCCACGGAACGCCCTTGGGCGTCGGTGAGCCGGCCGTCCTCGAGGATCTGCAGCAGCGCGTTGAACACGTCGGGGTGGGCTTTCTCCACCTCGTCGAAGAGCACCACCGAGAACGGCTTGCGCCGCACGGCCTCAGTCAGCTGCCCACCTTCTTCGTACCCCACGTAGCCCGGGGGCGAGCCCACGAGGCGCGACACGGTGTGCTTCTCCATGTACTCACTCATGTCGAGCTGGATCAGCGCGTCCTCGTCGTCGAAGAGGAACTCCGCCAACGCCTTGGCGAGCTCGGTCTTCCCGACCCCGGTGGGGCCCAGGAAGATGAACGAGCCGCTCGGCCGCTTGGGGTCCTTGAGCCCTGCCCGGGTGCGACGGATCGCACGCGACAGCGCCTTGATGGCCTCTTCCTGGCCGACGACGCGCTTGTGGAGCTCGTCCTCCATGCGCAGGAGCTTGGAGGTCTCCTCCTCGGTGAGGCGGTAGACGGGGATGCCGGTCCAGTTGGCCAGGACCTCGGCGATGACCTCCTCGTCGACGACGTCGAAGAGCTCGAGGCCCTC
>DATCBU010000061.1:0-23059 GCA_036511675.1 Acidimicrobiales bacterium
AGTCCAGATAGTCGTTCCAGAGATAGGTCGAGAAGACCCGGCCCGGGTGGTGCGCCAGATAGGCCACGGCGCGCACCGGCACACTCGGGGCCGGCTGCGCGGCCGGGTAGAACGGCCCGTGCAGGAGCGACACCCCCAGCACCGCCACCAGCGGCCACACGATGAGGCTCGGGCGCAGGCGCTCTTCTTCGATGGGGGGACAACTCGCCGCCAGGGCGCACCAGGCGATGGCGAAATACGGGATGAACCGCACGGCGTCGAGGCTCGAGACCAACAAGCACGCCGCCAACACCAGCTCCACGGCGGGAACGGGGCGCGTCGAGAAGGCCAGGTAGGCCACCGTGATCGCCACCGGGAGCACGAAGACCGCCAGCGTGGCCGGGTCGTGGAAGTCCGGTGACTGCCACTCCTGGATCAGGCGGCGCACGTCCTGGTTGAAGGTGATGCCCAGAGCGCTGGAGTAGACGCCGAGCCCGAACGGGTTGACCAGGGTGGCGAGCCCCGAGGCCACGAACGTGGCCACGATGGGCAGGCGCGGCAGAGGGCTCGACACCGTGACCCGACCGACCCCACGGCGCAGCGCCGCCCCGGCGACCTCGAGGAGGAGGATGGCGAGGCCCAGGAGGAAGCTCCCGTGCAGGTTGGCCCACAGCACGAACAGCACCGGCACACCCACGAGCCAGGCCCGGTGGCGCCGGGCCAGGGTCAACAGCAACAGCAGCAGGGCGAGGAAGAAGTAGCTCACCATCTGGGGTCGGTCGTCGAGGAAGAGCGTGACCGCCGCTCCGGCCTCCACACACAGCAGGCCGGTCCAGGTCCATCCGGCTCCGACCAGGCGGCACCGCAGTGCCACGGCCAGCACGGTGAGCGTCGCCAGTCCCGCCGACAACAGCCAGAAGGCCACGGGGCCGACGCTGCGCACCGACTGGGCCAGCAGGACGTCGTAGCCCCACTCGGGCGTGATCCATTTCTCCCCCAGGACCGTGTAGGAGAAGACGTCGGTGTGCATGACGCGGTGGTGGTCGAGCATCCACACCCCGGCGGCGCGGTGCCAGAAGGTGTCGTCGAACACGCCGCGGTGCAGGGCGTCGCGCCACGGGATGAGACACCCCACGACGAGGCCCACGACACCGACAGGGAGGGCGGCGCGCCGCCACGGGCTCGACCGCACCCGCCGGTGCCGGGCCGTGCGAGGCGGCACCTCTGGGGGCACCTCTGACAGTGATGTCGGCGCGGCGTCGACGGGGTGGGCGATGAGCCCGCCACCGGGGAAAGCAGACGAGGAAAGGTCCGGGGACGACGTCACCTCGGCCACGTCGACCATGATCGCGTGCCCGGCCTGCTGAGCCGCGCATGCGCGGGTCAGTCGCTACAGACCGTGCCCGGGGCCGGCAGCGTTCCCGCCACGAAGTAGGCCTGGTCGATGGCCCGTACGCACCCGCTGTAGTAATAGGCCACGTGGTTCTCGCCCTGCCAGGTGACCAGCTCGCCGTGTTGGAGCTCGGCCGCCAGGCGCTGCGCCCACACGTAGGGGGTGGCCGGGTCTTTCGTGGCTCCCACTACCAGGATGGGCGGCGACCCCACCGCGGTGGTGGGGGCCGGGGTCCGGGTGGCCGGCACGGGCCACTCCGCGCACGTGGCCTCGCTCCACGCCAGCAGCGGGCCGAAGAACGGGGCCATGACCGCAGCCTGCGCCGCCATGGCGGGGACGCTCGAAGAGCCGCTCGTCACGGGATGGTCGAGACAGTCGATGGCGGTCTCGGCGTCGGCGGCGTTGGTCGACCCCCCGGAGACGTAGCTGTCGGCCATCGACAGCACCCCGGCACCGTTGCCGGCGGCCGCCTGGGCCAGGGCGTTGCCGAGCGCCGGCCAGTACGAACGGGCGTAGAGGGCCGAGAGCACGGCGTAGTAGAGGTCACCCGGTCCCGCCGTCCGGGCCCCGCCGGCGGGGAGGGCGTGGCTGCGGCTCTGGGCGATCAACGCCAGCAGGGACGCGGCCGAGGCGCCGCCTGCCGGTCGCCACGGGCACCCCGTCGACGTGCACCAGGCGAAGAAGTCGTCGAGCACGGACTCGAACCCTGCGCTCTGTTCGTCGACCATCTGCTGGGTGCTCATGGCGGGGTCGATGGCCCCGTCGAGGACCATGGCCCGGACATAGGTGGGGAACATCTCGGCGTAGGTGGCACCGAGGAGGGTGCCGTAGGAATGCCCGAAGTAGGTGAGCTGCGCGTCGCCCAGGGCCTGGCGCATGCGGTCGAGGTCGCGCGCCGTGTCGACCGTGCCTACGAAGGGGAGCAAGTGACCACTGACCGACTCGCACTGCGCCGCGTACTCGTGGTCGTTGGCGAGCAGGGCCAGCTGGGCGCCGGTGGTCCCCGGCACGGGGTCGGGCAGGGGCCCCGGTGTCGACGACGTCGAGGAACCCGGGCTCGCCGTGCTACACGACACGGGGCTGCTGCGCTCCACCCCCCGGGGATCGAACTCGACGATGTCGAAGCGGGCCAGGAGCGCCGGGGTGAGCACACCCAGCTCGGCGGGGAGGTCGTTCACCCCGGACCCCCCGGGGCCACCGGGGTCGATGACGAGCGACCCGATGCGCTGGGCCGGGTCGGTGGCCCGGTGCATGGCCAGCGCGATCTGGATGGTTCCCGCCTGCGGTTGGGAGTAATCGAGGGGCACCGCCACCGTGCCGCACAGCAACGCGCCGCACGGCGTCCACTGCACGGGGGTGACCGGGGGCTCGACCACGGTCGTGGTCGTCGACGTGCTCGACGTGCTGCTCGACGTGGGGGCGGCCGAGGTACCGGTGCCGCGGCGTGGCCCTGGGGCCCGGCCGGCGGCGGGGGCGCACGCGCTCAACAGCGCGGCACAGACGACCACCAGCGCCGTAACCCGGTGGGGGCGGCGACCTCCTCCCCCACCGACCCGAGCCACATCTTCACTGTGACACGGCGGGTGCCCGTACCGGGGCGCACCCCGGCGTGGGAGGATCGAGGCGTGCCCGAGTTGCCCGAGGTCGAGGCCCTCACCCGCTTCCTCACCGCTCGCGCCGCCGGCCAGCGCGTCGAGCGGTGCGAGCTCGGGGCCATCGCCGCGCTCAAGACGTTCGACCCTCCCCTGTCCTCGCTCGTGGGTCGCACCCTCGTGACGGTGACCCGGCGCGGCAAGTACCTGTGCATGGATCTCGACGGGCAGTGGCTCGTGATCCACCTGGCCCGCGGGGGGTGGATCCGGTGGAAGGACAAGCTCACCCCCGACCGGGCCCGGCCCAGCCGGAGCCCTCTGGCGCTGCGCATGGGGTTCGAGGGGGGCACCGGGTTCGATGTCACCGAGATGGGGACCGAGAAGCGCCTGGCGTTGTGGGTGGTGGAGAGCCCCGAGGCGGTGGAGGGACTCGCCACCCTCGGGGTCGAGCCTCTCGATCCGTCCTTCGACACCGCCACCCTGGCCGGCCTGCTCGCCTCGGCATCGGGGAACGTGAAGACGGTGCTCGCGGCGCAGTCGATCATCGCCGGCATCGGCAACGCCTACTCCGACGAGATCCTCCACGTGGCGCACCTGTCGCCGTTCAAGCCGGCCCGCAACCTCGACGGCGACGAGGTGCAGCGCCTCCATGACGCCGTGGTGGCGGTGCTGGCCGAAGCGGAAGGGCGAGCCGTCGGCCAGGAAGCGTCGGAGTTGAAGGGGGACAAGAAGCGGGCCATGCGCGTGCACGGCCGCACCGGTGAGGCGTGCCCGGAATGCGGCGACGTCGTGCGCGAGGTGTCGTTCGCCACCAAGTCCCTGCAGTACTGCGCCACGTGCCAGACCGGGGGCAAGCCCCTCGCCGATCGACGCCTGTCGAAGCTCCTGCGATAGAAAGGAAATGGCCATGAACGACAAAGAGATCGTCAACGAGATCAACCGCCTCTCCCAGGAGGAGCACCGCCTCGAAGAAGCCCATGTCGGAGAGGGCCTCTCGCCCGAGGAGTCCGAGACGCTCCGCACCATCGAGGTCTCATTGGACCTGTGCTGGGATCTCCTGCGCCAGCGCCGGGCCCGGCGCGACGCCGGCCAGGACCCCGACGAGGCCGCGACCCGTCCCGCTCCCGTGGTCGAGAATTACCAGCAGTAGCGCGCCCGACGGCCCACCGGGGCCCGACCCCGTCATGGTCCGGGGACGGTCGAGGCCGATAACATGCGCCGGTCTGCGGCGGGTGCCGTCGTAACGTCGACCGCCATCGAGGCCGTCGACCGGGAGGGGGGTCGGTGAGCGACGAGCAGTTCAACCTGGGGCTGGTGTTCGAGACAGTGGCGGCCACGATCCCCGAGCGCGAAGCCATCGTGTGGGGCGAGCGTCGGTTCAGCTTCGCGCAGCTGCGCGACCGG
This sequence comes from Acidimicrobiales bacterium, assembly GCA_036511675.1. GTDB lineage: Bacteria > Actinomycetota > Acidimicrobiia > Acidimicrobiales > UBA8190 > Chersky-840. The sequence continues at coordinate 4,369 of DATCBU010000061.1, forward strand.
GCGCGCCGTCTGGCCTCGTTCCTGCATGACCGGGGGCTGGGTGCCCACAGCGGGCGCGACGGGCTGGCCGGCCACGAATCGGCTCAGGACCACCTCGGGCTGTACCTCCACAACTCCAATGAATACGTGGAGGGGATGATCGGGTCGTACCTGGCCCGAGTGGCGCCGTTCAACGTCAACTACCGCTACGTCGAAGAGGAGCTGCAGTATCTGCTCACCGACGCCGGGGCCCGGGCCATCGTCTACCACGCCACCTTCGCGCCGGTGCTGGCCCGCGTGCTCCCGTCGCTGCCGAAGCTCGAGCTGCTCCTGCAGGTCGCCGACGAGTCGGGCAACGACCTCCTGCCCGGGGCGGTCGACTACGAAGCCGCCCTGGCGTCGTCGTCACCCGAGCTGCCCCCGGTGGAGCTCACGCCCGACGATCTCTACATCCTCTACACCGGCGGCACCACCGGCATGCCCAAGGGGGTGCTGTGGCGCCAGCACGACATCTTCCGCGCCGCCATGGGCGGCCGCACCTACGGCACATGGGAGCTGGTGGAGAGCTACGAGCACCTCGCGGCGCGCATCCTGCCCACCGACGACATCCGGGTCATGTCGATCCCGCCTCTCATGCACGGCGCCGCACAATGGGCCTGCTTCTACTACATGACCATGGGCGCCACCATGGTGTTCCCCACCAACACCCGCTCGATCGACCCCGTCGACGTGTGGGACACCGTGGCTCGTGAACGGGTCATCGGCATCTCGGTGGTCGGCGACGCCATGGCCCGTCCCGTCGTCGAGGAGCTCGAGCGCGGCGGCCACGACGCCAGCACACTGATGGCCTTCGGCAGCGGGGGCGCCACGATGAGCGTCGGCATCAAAGAGCGTCTGTTGGCCGTGCTCCCCAACGTCATGATCTCCGACGTGGCGGGCGCCTCAGAGACCGGGGTGCAGATGGGGGTGGCGTCGACCCCGGGCTCGGTCTCGACCGGGACCTTCGTGCCCGGGCCCGGGACCGTGGTGGTGGACTCGGACATGACCCGGGTCCTCGAGCCCGGTGACGACGAGGCCGGGTGGCTGGCCCAGCGCGGCTCGGTGCCCCTGGGCTATCTCGGGGACGCCGAGAAGACGGCCCGCACCTTCCCCGTGATCGATGGCCAGCACTACTCCGTCCCCGGCGACCGGGCCCGGATCCTCGCCAACGGCGAGATCGAGCTGCTGGGCCGGGACTCGGTGACCATCAACTCCGGAGGCGAGAAGATTTTCGCCGAGGAGGTCGAGCAAGCCATCATCGGGCATCCCGCCGTCGCCGACGTGGTGGTGGCCCCACGACCGAGCGAGCGCTGGGGCCAGGAAGTGGTAGCGCTGGTCCAGGTGGCCGACGGCCACACGGTGACGACGGAGGAGCTACTCGACGAGGCGGGCAAGCACATCGCCCGCTTCAAGTTGCCCAAGGCCATCGCCTTTCTTCCTCACATCGTGCGCTCCCCCGCCGGCAAGGCCGACTACCGCTGGGCCAGGGAGCGCGCCCTCGAGGCCTGAGTGGAAGATCGCATCACCACCGGGCTGTATCTCGAGCTCGGCGACATCGAGCCCGAGCATTACGCGGCGCAGCGCGCCCCGCAGCTGCTCGGCCGGCCCGGTGTCGACCGGGTGACGTGGTGGGCGAACAATGTCCCGGGTCGCGCCGAGCTCCCCATGGCCGTCCCCGACGGCACCCTGCTGGCGGTGGCCGAGGTGGGCGAACGCTTCGTGGCACCACCCCCCCTCCCCGCGACCACGGCCCGGCACTTCCGGCGCTTCCCCCGGCCGAGCCAGGGCATCCTCACCGGGACACCCACCACGGGCCTCGTAGTGGTGTGGATCAGCCCCCGGTCCCCCGAGCACGCCCAGGCGTTGCGCGACTGGGCCGACTTCATCCACATCCGCCACATCGCCGCCGCCGCCATCCCCGGCTTCACCCACGTGACGCCGTACGAGAACACCGAGGCGGGCGACCCGCGCTTCATGCACTTCTACGAGCTCGACAGCGACGACCCGGAGGCTTCGTACATGGGGATGGCCCGGCACATGGCCAAGTACTTCCAGGGGTCGGCCAGCGAAGCCTTCACTGAGTGGGCCGACTGGGAGGCTGCGGGTGGACAGGTGGTCTACTGCAACACCTTCACCCTTCTGGGAGCCTCAACCGAGGTCCCCGGCACCCACGCACGAGACGCCGGGAGCTGACCCGATGTCCTACGTCCTGGTCGACAAGCCCCGCCCCCACGTCACGCTGATCACGCTCAACCGACCGGAGCGGATGAACGCCATGGCCTTCGACGTCATGATCCCGTTCCGTGAAGCCCTCGAAGCCGCCAGCGCCGACAACGACACCCGCGTCGTCGTCCTCACCGGTGCCGGCGGGGCGTTCTGCTCGGGCGCGGACCTCGAAGACGCCGGCATCATCCCCAACATCGCCGGCCTGACCCGCACCACCATCGCCCAGCGGTCGATGGAGCTGCTCGACGACGTCATCCGCGCCATCCGCGCCATGCACCAACCGGTCATCGGCGCCATCAGCGGGCCCGCCATCGGGGGCGGATTCTGTCTCAGTGTCGCCACCGACATCCGGCTGGCCTCGGAGGGGGCGTACTTCCGCGCCGCCGGCATCAACAATGGCCTCACCTCGAGCGAGCTCGGTCTGAGCTACCTCCTGCCCCGTGCCGTCGGCTCGTCCCGGGCCTTCGACATCATGCTGACGGGCCGCGACGTGGACGCCGCTGAAGCCGAACGCATCGGCTTGGTGTCGCGCGTGGTGGGGGCGTCGGAGCTGCTCGACACCACCTACGAGCTGGCCGAGCGGATCATCGGCTTCTCGCGCGTGGGCGTCGAGCTCACCAAGCGGATGCTGTGGTCCAGCCTCGACGCCGCCAGCCTTCACAGCCACATGGACCACGAGGGCACCACCCAGCTCTACGTCCGGCTCACCACCGAGAACTTCGAGGAGGCCGTCCGGGCCCGGCGGGAGAAGCGGGCCCCGGACTTCCGCGACTGACGCCCGGCCCCGGGCCGGCCCGCTAGTACGACTTGCGATATAGTCCGGGGAGGCATCGAAGAGGAGGCGGGGTGGGCAACCGGTTGGGGCGTACGCAGGATCCCACCCTAATGGTCCTCACCAGCCTGACTGGCGGCCCCAAGCACGGGTACGCGCTGATCCAGGACATCGACGACATGACGGGGATCACCCTCGGGCCCGGCACCCTGTACGGCGTCCTGGCCCGACTCGAAGAGGAAGGGCTCATCGAGGCACTGCCAGCCGAGGACCGCCGACGGCCCTACCGCATCACCGCGCACGGGGCCGCCGTGCTCAGAGAGCGCCTGGAGGTCACGGCCAAGGTGGCCCGGATCGGGCTGCGACGCCTGGGAGCCTTCACATGAGGGCGCCGCGTCTGATCGACGCCTCGCTGGCGTGCTACCCGGCCTGGTGGCGAGACGTCTACGGCGAGGAGATCCGCCGGATCACCCAAGACCTGGCTGCTGACGGCCGCAGCGAGATACGCCTGGCCGGTGATCTGCTGCGCGGGGCCCTCACGACGCGCATGCGGGGCACGGCCATGCCGCGACGACCGGAGTTGTGGGCGACGCGCACGCGGGTCTCGGTGGCGGTGGCGACCCTGCCCTGGCTCGTGGTCGTGCCCTTCGTGCTGGCGGCCATGACCGGCCAGAGCCTCCGAACCATCTCGGCGGCGACGCTCGCGGACCCGACCACCCGGATCTCGACCTACGCCTACGAGGTGATGCAGCTCGCCTTGCTCGTGAGCTTCTGCGCCATGGCGGCGGGCTGGGGTGCCCTCGCCGGTGGGGTCCGACGGGCGCGGCGCCCACGCCGTCGGCACCTGGTGCTGCTCTCGTATGTACCGCTGGTGTCGTTCCTGGCCGTGCTCGGCCTGTTCATCGCCCGAGTGACCCAGTTGCCCAACGAGTTCACCAGCCACGGCGGGCCGCTCATCCCCCTCGACGGCAATCCGGCCGCCGCCCACGCGCTGCTCATCGCCCTGTGGCTCGTACTCGTGACCGGTGTGCTGGCCAGTGTCTGGTCCCTCGCCCTCGTCACCAAGCATGCCGAGATGCCCATGTTGTACGTGCGGTCGGGCAAACGCATGGCCACCTTCACCGCCCTCTCCCTGGCCCTGATGGCCGTCTCGGCCGTGGTGGGAGCAGTGGCGGCCGCGTACCACGGACACCCCATCCCATCGATGGACAATTTCCTGTACACCGGCAAGTACATAGGCGGGCGATACCCGGTGGAGTTGCCGGGGTGGTGGCTGGCCGCGGTGCCGCTCAACGCCGCCGCTGTCGTCTCCCTGGCAGGGTGGCGCGTGGCTCGGCGGGCCTGGGTCACGACGGTGACGTTGACGGGTCCCGCGTAGCGAAGCGGCGGCCCGATGCGCGACGGCTCGGGTGTCTCAGCTCTGGCGTTCCCCAGCTCTGGGTAACTACTGACCAGACCCGACGTGGCCGGGCTGGCACCAGGGGCGTCTACCGGGGCAGGAAGTCGAGCAGGAGCTCGTTCACCGCATCAGGTGCCTCGAGCTGCATCCAGTGCCCGGGACCCTCGATGCGCTCGTAGCGCCACGTTCCCGACACGTGGTCGGCCGAGCCGAGCATCTGCGTCTCGGTGAGGGCGAAGTCGCCGCTGCTCCACACCCCCATGGTGTCGGCCTGCACGGGCGGGAGCTCCATGGCCGGTTGCACGTAGGACTCCGGCGGCACGTTGGCGCGGTAGTAGTTGAGCGCGGGCGTGAGCGACTTCGTTGCTTCGATGTCGGCGATGACGCCGTCGATGTCGGGGTGGCCCCCCCAGGCCCGGAAATTGGCCCAGTCGTCGTTCGACAACCACTGCTCGGCGACGCCCTCGAACTGGAACAGGAGCATGTACCACGACTTCTCGCGCTGGACGATGCCCGCCGACATGAAGGCCGAGGGATGGCCCACCGACAACGCCACCAGGTGGTCGACCCGGTCGGGAAGCAACGAGCCGATCGCCCATGCCAGCGCCGCCCCCCAGTCATGGCCCACCACATGGGCACGCTCGAGGCCCTGGGCGTCGAGGATGGCCACGATGTCGCCCGCCAGATACGGAATGGAGTACGCCTCCACCTCGGCGGGCTGGTCCGAGGCGCCGTAGCCGCGCAGATCGGGGACGATGGCGCAGAACCCGGCGTCGACGAGGGCGGCGACCTGGTTGCGCCACAGGCGCCCGCTGTCGGGGAAGCCGTGCAAGAGCACGACCGGCGGCCCCTCCCCCGTGACCTCGTACTCGATCCCCACACCACCGCTGTCGACACGCATGGTCGTCTCTCTTTCCTGGGTCCGGACGGGCCCGGGCGCTCAGGCCGTCACGATGGACATGAGCTCGCTGCGGTTCGGGCCCAGCGGCGGCGCGTCGCGCCAACCCGCGCCCAAGGCGAGCGTCTTCTCGAAGAACGCGGCTTCGGCGAACACCTCTTCGGGCCCCCGGACGAGGCCTTGGATCGCCATCGCGGCCCGCAGGCAGTCCGGGTCCTGGCCGGCGGCGAAGAAGATCGACTGGACGATGTCCCAGTCGTCGCCCTCGGGTCGGTACGGCTCACCCCGGATCTCGGCGTCGATCTCGGCCAGGCGGTGGCGGTCGAACGACAGCGTGGCGCGGTACCAGGGCTCGACGATGGACTCGGTGGCCTGAGCCCACGCTGCGCTGAAAGTGGCCTGGTCGTCGAGCCCAGTGCTCCGCAGCGTGTCGCGCAGGGCGATGCAGTGCATGAGCCCGATGGAGGCTCCCCGGCCGAGCGACGGGTTGGTGCACGCCCACGAATCGGCCACCGCGGCGATCCCCGTCGCCACCGGCGCGCCGTCCACCACGAAACTGCGGTGGCGGTCCTCGATCTTGGCCATGACCACGATGCGGTCATCGATGGGCTCCCCGTCGAGCCAGTGCGCGGCCAGGGGCAGGCTGCGCACGAGCGCGGTCCAGCGGTCGATGTCGCGCAGGCTCCGCATCGCCTTGTCCGCCGCGCTGGCGATGACCCCGATCCCCCAGGTGCCGTTGTCGGCCGGCAACATGAGGATGGACACGGTGCCGTAGGCCTGGAGGAGCGGTCCCATGATGGGCGGGGTGGTGCCGTCGGCGGAACGGAAGTGCCGGCCGTAGTACACGAAGCCCGAATCCTCGAGCTCCTCGACCGGGCGCCGTGCTCCCGCCGACTCGAGCCAGTCCGGCAAGGGCGAGCGTCGGCCGGTGGCGTCGACCACCAGATCAGCGGGGATGTCCTCCCCTGTCGTGCTCCTGACCCCCGTTACATGGGCGACACCGCGCATGGCCTGGGCGCCGGCCACCAGACCGCCGACGGCGACACCGCGCCGCACCGTCACGCCCGGGGACCCCGCCGCGGCGGCCGCCATCACCGCTTCGAACACGGGGCGACGCGCCGTCACCGAGGTGAAGTCCTCGTCCTCGGCGCGCGCCCCTCCCGTCATCTCCACCGGCGCGCCCTCGATGAGGTTCAGGCGCAGGGCGCCCGCCTGTTCGAGGGCCTTGACCACCTGAGGCAACTCCCGCTCGAGGTCCATGCGAAAGCGAGGCATGAGGAAATGCAGCAGCCGGAACTGGTTGACACCTCGGCGGTCCCAGGCCTCCCATGCTTCAGCCGGTGCGGGAACCTCGGCCGCATCTCGCTCGAGCAATGTGACGTCGTGCCCGTCTTCGGCCAACAACATGGCGGCCGAAAGACCTCCCACTCCACCGCCGGTGACCACGATCCCAGCCATATGCACCTCGGTTCGACGCCGCTGCTGCCAACAGACCACTTCCCGACGTCCGGAAACTACCAGCGCAACCCCGGCATGCGCCCCCCGGGCGATGGGCGCGCCTATCTGGGAAGATCGAACGGGACCGGGCGAGAGCCCCCGGGACCGGAGGAGCCCATGCACGTCCCGCTCACCATCGGTGACTTCCTCGAACGCGCCGCGCTCGTGCACGGCGCCGACCGGGTGGCGGTGGTCGACGAACCAGGGGTGGCCGGTTCGCTCGGTGCCATCACCTATGCCGAGATGCACGACCGGGCTCGAGGCATGGCGCTCGCCCTCGACACCATGGGCGTTGCCCACGGGGAGCGCGTCGCCATCGTGAGCCCGAACTCGGCGCGCTTTCTCATCTCGTACTTCGGTGTGAGCGGGTTCGGGCGCGTGCTGGTGCCCGTGAACTTCCGGCTCAACGCCGACGAGGTCGCCTACATCGTCGAGCACTCAGGGGCGTCGGTGCTCCTCGTCGACCCCGAGATCGACGCCGCCGTGGCCGGCGTGTCAGCCAAGGTGCGGATGCTCCTCGACGGCGAGCAGGACGCCGAGCTCTTCGCCCCCGCCCCGCCCGGCGCCCAACCGGCGCGCTGGGAGGGGGACGAGGCGGCCACCTGCTCGATCAACTACACCTCGGGCACGACAGCGCGGCCCAAAGGGGTCCAGCTCACCCATCGCAACTGCTGGCTCAACGCGGCGATCTTCGGATGGCACACCTCGGTGGGCGAGCGCGACACCATCCTGCACACCCTGCCCATGTTCCACTGCAACGGCTGGGGCATGCCCTATGCCGTCACGGCCATGGGCGGCCGTCACGTGGTGGTGCGCAAGGTCGACGGCGAGGAGATCCTGGCTCGCATCGAGCGCGAAGGGGTGACCCTGCTGTGTGGCGCCCCCGCCGTGATCGCCGCCATCCTGGGCGCCGCCACGGCCCGGAGGGACCGGGGCGAAGAGGTCCCGGGACGAGGGACGGTGCGCGTGGTGGTAGCCGGCGCGCCCCCGCCGTCGAAGACCATCGAAGCCGTCGAGGCGGAGCTGGGGTGGGAATTCATCCAGATCTACGGGCTCACCGAGACCACTCCCCTGCTCACCATCAACCGGGCGCCCCAGGAATGGGACGACCTCGACGGCGCCGTGCGGGCCACGTTGCTGTCGCGCGCCGGGGTCCCGGCGGTGGGGGTCCGGATGCGCGTCGACGTCGACGGCGAGATCCTGGCCCGGACGAACCATGTCTTCGACGGCTATTGGGAACAGCCCGACGAGTCGGCCAAAGCCCTCGAGGGCGGATGGTTCCACACCGGCGACGGCGGCTATCTCGACGGCCCCTACACCGTCATCGCCGACCGCAAGAAAGACGTCATCATCACCGGGGGCGAGAACGTGTCCTCGATCGAGGTGGAGGACTGCCTGTATCAGCACGCCGCCGTGGCCGAGGCAGCGGTCATCGGTGTCCCCGACGACAAGTGGGGCGAGACCATCAAGGCGCTCGTGGTGCTCCGCCCCGGCGCCATCGCCACCGAGGAGGAGCTCATCGAGTTCTGCCGGGCCCGGCTGGCGCACTTCAAGGCCCCCACGTCGGTGGAGCTACGTGACGGCCTGACCCGTACCGCCACGGGCAAGCTCCAGAAGTACAAGCTGCGCCAGCCCTACTGGGAGGGCCACGACCGCCTCATCAACTGACCGTCCCCATCAACCGGGCGTCATTCCGGCAACAACCGGTAGGAGCCCACCGTCGTCGCATCAGCTTGGATCGGTCCCTCGGCCAACCGGTTCTGGATGTCGGACTGGAACTCGGCGAAGGCGGCCGAGGTGGTCAACGGGTTCTCGTCGCCGTCGAGGACGGCCACGTGGAGGAAGCTGACGCCGTCGTCGAGACGGAGAGTGGCGTAGTGCAGCCCGTCGGGCTTCGTGCTCGCCAACTCGGCGTAGACGCCGCGGATCAGGCGCTCGTTCTCCTCCACGCACTCGGGCTTGGTCTTGTACCGGATCACCTTGGTGACAGGCATGGTCATCTCTCCATTCGCTCAGTCGCTCAGTCGCTCAGTCGCTCAGTCGCTCAGATCGATCGCATCGTGTTGTTGCGGGGGTCGTGGGTCAGCTCGGCCAATCCCAGAGCCTCGAGCAGGGGCGGCAGGTACATCCCGAACCGGCCCCGGTAGCCGTTGCGCAGGCCGTAGAAGCCGCCGACGGGGTTGTCGGGAGATCGTCCCCACGCCTCGACGGTCCCAGGAGCGGCGGGCTTCTTCTCGTCGGCGGCGCCCAGGGCGACCCAGTCGCCCTGCTCGACCAACCAGGCGTGCAGGTCCTCGATGGCCCGGAGGTGGTACCGCAAGGTGGTGGACCCCACCTGGCACACCAGCGCCGGGGGGTCTGCCGCTTCGTCTTTGTACATCGTGTACTGCGAGGTGCCCGGGGCGGTCGTGAGCACCCACGGGTCCTGCTTGGTCCCAGTCATCAGTTGTCTCCTTTCGCGATGACGGCGACGAAGTGCGGCGTCACCGTCTCCCACCCGGCCAGGTTGCGGTCTCGCCACTCGTCGCCGAAGTCGCCGGCGAGCTCCCACCCGCGGTGCTCGATCTCGACGCGCGTGGCGGCGTCTCCGTGGGAGTGGAACCGGATGTCTACCTCCCCGGCGTCGGCGCGGTCGCGCCCGAGGTACCACGAGTAGGTCACCAGGGTGGGGGGCTCCCATACCTTCACCTCGCCCCAGTCGTGCTCGACGCCGTCGACCGCCCGCTCATAGATCCGCCCGCCCACAGCGCCTTGGAGCACGACGAGCTCGGCGTTCCCGGTCACGGTGTGATCTTTGGGCCACCACGTGCCGATCCCCGAGGTCCACACGCCGAAGGCGTGCTCGACCGAGCAGGCCACGTCGAAGGACATCCGCAGCGGGGCGGTCATGGCCCCGGACGCGGGTCGGTGTTCTCGGCCAGCAACCGAAAGCGCGCTACGGCATCGCCCCAGATCCCCTCGAGATAGGCCTGCACGGCGTGCATCCCCTGTTCCTGGAGGTGATAGATGCGACGGGTCCCGAGCGCCTGTTCGGTCACCATCCCGGCGTCCTTCAACAGCCGCAGGTGGCGCGACACGGCGGGCCGGCTGATGGGCATCGCCGCGGCGATCTCCTGCACCGGCTTGTCCCCGCTGCTCAGCAAACGCAGGATCTCGCGCCGGTTGGCGTCGCCCAACGCCTCGAAGGGGTCACCCGTGGCACGCGCCTGGATCATGGCTACCTGCATCTCCCTCCGGCTCCTCGGGATCGGTAACTGACAGGTTACCGTAACGGCCCCGTTACTGAATCATGTCGCACGGCTACCGCCCCGACGGCGGAGAGGGGGCACGGGGCGACAGTTAGGGTTCGGCTCATGGACGCACGTCACTTCCTGGGCCTCGAGCCAACGAACGACCCGTTGCGCTGGCGCCTCCCCGTCACCCCCGCCGTGTGCACCCCGGGACGGTTCCTCTACGGGGGATGCGGCCTGGCGGCGGGCATCGTGGCGCTCGAGGAGGCTTCGGGACGACCGACGGTGTGGGCCACGGCCCAGTATCTGGCCTACGCGCCGACGGGCACCACCCTGGACTGGGAGGTCGTCCTCCCAGCCGTCGGCCGCAACACCACCCAGGGCCGGGCCATCGGGCGCCTGGGGACCGAGGAGGTGCTGACCGTCAACGCCGCACTCGGTCGCCACGACCTCGACCTGTCGGGGACATGGGTGCAGTTCCCCGACGTGCCGGGCCCCGAGGACTCCCCGCTGCAGAAGATCCCCCCGATGTTCGCCGACTCGGTGCTGGTGCGCGTGGAGCAACGCGTGGCGCGTGGGCGGCTCATGGTCGAGCTCGACGGGCGGCCCGGCGATGCGCGCTCGGCGTTCTGGGCGCGCGTGCCGGGTCATCTCGAGCCGTCCGCCGCCACCCTGGCCGTGATCGGCGACTTCGTGTCGGGCGGGGTCAGCCAGCCCCTCGGGGTGCGCACCATGGGCCGGAGCCTCGACAACACCCTGCGCATGGCGCAGCTCGTTCCCACCGAGTGGGTCTTGTGCGACATCCAGATACACGCCCTGGCCCATGGCTTCGGACAGGGCCTCGCCCACCTGTGGGCCCAGGACGGTACCCTGCTGGCGACGGCCAGCCAGTCCATCAGCGTGCGCCGCTGGCCCGGTGACGACGCCGTGGTCTCGGGCGCAGCGCTGTCGAAGACGGCCTCCAACGCGGAAGGACCATGATGCGGACACGCCCGATCGGATCGCTCGAGGTCTCGGTCGTCGGCCTCGGCTGCAACAACTTCGGTGGACGCCTCGACTACGACGGGACCGCGGCGGTGGTGCACGGCGCGCTCGATGCCGGCATCACCTTCTTCGACACCGCCGACATCTACGGGGGCACCCACAGCGAGGAGTTCCTGGGTCGGGCCCTGGGCCCCCGACGGGATGAGATCGTGCTGGCCACCAAGTTCGGCATGCCCATCGACGACGAGCACAAAGGGGCCAAGCCCGACTACGTCCACCGCGCCCTCGAGGCCAGCCTCCGTCGCCTCGAGACCGAGCACATCGACCTCTACCAATTGCACGCGCCGGATCCCGATACCCCCATCGCCGACACCCTCGGGGCCCTGGACGAGTGCGTCCGGGCAGGCAAGGTCCGCGAGATCGGCTGCTCGAACTTCACCGTGGCCCAGATGCAGGAAGCCGAGGCTGCGGTGACGGCCGGCTCGGCCCACTTCGTGAGCGTGCAGAACGAGTACAGCATGCTGCGCCGCCGGGCCGAGCGTGACGTCCTCCCCGAGTGCGAGCGCGCCGGGTGGTCGTTCCTCCCATACTTCCCGCTGGCGTCGGGCGTCCTGACCGGCAAGTACCGACGGGGCCACGCGCCGCCGGCGGGAACCCGGCTGTCGGGGGTGAAGCAGGACGAGGGTCCGCTGTCGCCCGACACCCTGGCCGTGGTGGAACGGCTCACCGGCTTCGCCGAGCACCGCACACGCACCATGGTGGAGCTCGCCATCGCCTGGATCGCTGCGCACCGACCGGTGGCGTCGGTCATCGCCGGGGCCACCTCGGCCGAGCAGGTCCGCGCCAACGTCGCCGCCGCCGACTGGGTGCTCAACGACGACGAGATGGCCGAGATCGACGGGCTCATCAAAGCCCCGACGACCTGAGCCCGCGGCCGCATCACCCGTCGAGGAGCCGGCCGGTCACAGGCCGGGTGTGGCCGTGATCCGTCCGGTGCGCACCGCCTCGACCAGCGCGGCGTAGTCCCGCTCGGTCTGATCGGCGTAGTCGAGGGCGAACTGGGCCATGGCGTCGTCGAGCACGGTGCCCTTGCCGGCGTACCCGGCGATCTCGGCCGCGGCCCCGGAACGGGCATGGGCTCGGGCCAGTGCCCACCCGCACAACTGGGCGTAGCCCACGAGCCCGCGGGGACCGAGCGAGGTGGTGTCGACGGTGCCCTTCATGTCGCGCAACTGCCGGACGTAGAAGTCGGTGTCTCCTGTGCTGGCCCAGCCCAAGAAGATGTCGCTGGCCGCCTGCATCAGGCGTTGCCCGTTCACCACCCGCCTCCCTCCCGATCGCGGGGACTCGGGTGGGGACGTATACGACGGGCGCGCCGCGGCGGTGCGGGCTGGGCGGCGCGGTACTGAGGCGGCGACGACCGAGGGCCCCGCCTCTTTCACCTGCAGGAACAACGGGTCTCCGATGTCGCTCATGAACAGGGCGACGAAGCAGCGCGTCCCCACGCTGCCGACGCCCACCACTTTCGTGGCCAGGTCCACGAGCTCGAACCGCTCCAGCAGGGACCGACGGTCGCTTTCGAGCGAGGTCGGGTACTTGGCCAACACGGTCCGCACCGCGTCGGAGTGGCGGTCGACACCAACGTGTGACACCAGGGGCGGATGATCGGCGATCCGTCTCGCTCCCCCGTCGGTGCGCACCGTGAGCTTGGGCAGCTCCGCTCGGGACGTCTGGTTGCGGGCGCCGGCCACCGCCAAGCGGACCGGAGCCGGGGCCCGACGCCCGATCGTGCGCAGGGCCGCATTGGCGTCCACCCTCTCGTACCAGACGTCGAGGGTGCCCATTCCCGCGAACGCCGTCATGTGGCGCCGATACGACCGCGTCACGGCCCGGGCCGCCTCGGACTGGGCCTCGGGCGCGATCCCCGTCACCCTGGCGATCACCACGGCGCTGGCCGCCAGTCGCTTGAGGTCCCACTCCCAGGGGCCGGGTGTGGTCTCGTCGAAGTCGTTCACGTCGAACAACAGGCGTCGTTCGGGCGAGGCGAAGACGCCGAAGTTCGCCATGTGGGCATCGCCGCACAGCTGGACGTGCACCCCCGTCGAGGGCGTGCGGGCGAGGTCCTGGGCCATGAGGCCGGCGGTGCCGCGCATGAAGGCGAAGGGTGACTCGAGCATCCTCCCCCACCGCACCGGCACCAGGTCGGGGATCCGCCCGACGTTCTCGGCTTCGAGGACCGTCAGAGGATCAGCGCGATCGACGGGTGGCTCCCACTCGCCGTGACTCGTCCGGGGAACCACGGTGCGGCGTCTGCGGCCGGTCTTGCGCTCGCGGTCCCTCCGAGTCTCAGGCATTCGAGCTGCGCCCTTTCACCCGACCGGCTGTCGCGAAACGATACCGGGCGCCGTCCCCCAGAGGGAACGGCGCCCGGCATCACATCCGATGACCACGGTCCACGGTCACGCCCTGCGGCGTGCCGTGCAGGGACAGGTCAGGCTGCGCCACGCTCCTGGTCACTGCTCTCCTGGCGCTGAATGGCCTCGACGTTGAGCTCGATGCGGACCTTCTTGCCCACGACCACGCCGCCGGTCTCGAGGGCCTGGTTGTAGCTCAGTCCCCACTCTTCACGGTCGATCTCGGTCGAAGCCGAGAACGCCACCGCTTGGGTGCCCCACGGCGTCGCGTTGGCGCCTTCGAACTCCACCTCGAGCACTACGGGCCGGGTGACGTCGCGAAGTGTGAGGTCGCCGGTGACCTTCCAGTCGTCGCCGTCGAGCTTCACCGACGTGCTCTTGAACGTCAGGGTCGGGTACTTCTCGGCGTCGAAGAAGTCCGGGCTCCGCAGGTGGGCGTCACGCTGCTCCTGGCTGGTCTCGATGCTGGTGGCGTCGATGGTCACGTCCACCGACGACTCCTCGGGTACCTCGGCCACCGTCACCGTTCCCGTGAAGGAACCGAAGCGGCCGCGGACCTTGGAGATCATGAGGTGGCGGGCGATGAACTCGACCGTGGTGTGGGTCTGGTCGATGTCGTAGACACCCGGGACGGGGACGACGGTGCCGTGGTATTCCCTGGTCGAGGTGGTGGGAACGGTGGATGTGGTCATGTCCTTGCCTCCTAGATAGTTGCGGCCTGTATTGTTGAGCCTGCAATCATTTTACTCCGGATACTTGCGGTGTCAACCACTTTTTCGGATCAGAGCCGCGCCGGGGCACCGAAGGTGGGACAGGAGGGGCCAAAAGTCCGGGCCGGGAGGCTGGGGTACCTGAGGGCGGTAGGCGCCCCTGCGGGAACTGGGGGGCGCTGGGGCCTGAGGGCGATGGGGCCCCGGTGGGACTCAGACGCCCAGGGGTAGGGGGAACTTCTCGACCAGCTCGTGGGCGGGCACGGGCCGGGAGAAGAGGTATCCCTGGGCGAAGTCGCAGTCGAGGCGGAGCAGGGCGTCGAGCTGACGCTCGGTCTCCACCCCCTCGGCGATCACCTGCAGGCCCAGGGCATGGGCCAACTTGACCACGGCGGCCACGATCTCCGTCCCTCCCTGGTCGACGCCGAGCTCGTCCACGAAGCTCTTGTCGATCTTCAAGATGTCGAGCGGGAACCGCTGGAGATGGCTGAGCGACGAGTACCCCGTCCCGAAGTCGTCGATGGCGAGGGTCACCCCGAGGTCCTTCAGAGCCTGGAGCACCCGCAGGGCCGAGGCGGTGTCGTGCATGAGCGCGCTCTCGGTGATCTCGAGGGTCAGGTTGGCCGGGGGTAGCCCGGTGTCGTCGAGGATCTCCTGCACCGTGGTGATGATCTCGGGATGGTCGATCTGCCGAGCCGAGAGGTTGACCTCCATGGCGCCGCCCGGCCCTCCGAAACGGTCGGCCCGCCACATGCACAGTTGGCGGCACGCCTCGTGCAGGACCCAGGCACCGATGGGGATGATGAGCCCGCTCTCCTCGGCCACGGGGATGAACTTGCTGGGGGCCACCAGGCCTTGTTCGGGGTGCTCCCACCGCAACAGCGCCTCGACCCCCACCGCCGTCGACCCGTGGATGTCCACCACCGGTTGGTAGAAGAGCCGGAGCTCTCGGCGCTCGAGGGCACGATGCAGGGAGTGCTCGGTGTGCATGCGGTCGAGCACACGCATGCGCATCACCTCGCCGAAGACCTCGACGGTCCCGCCCCCGCGCCGCTTGGCTTGGTACATGGCGGCATCGGCGTTCGAGAGCAGCGGCGTGGCTTCGTGGAGGCGTGCGGTGGTGCAGGCCACACCGATGCTGGCGGTGATGAAGACCTCGCCGTCGCCCGCCTTGATGGGCGACGACAGGGCGTGCAGGACGCGCTCGGCGTAGGCGACGGCGTCGCTTTCGGCGTCGTCGGTGTCGAACAAGACCAGGAATTCGTCCCCGCCCAGGCGGGCGATGACCTCGGCGGACCCGTCGGCGGCCTCCAGACGACCGGCCACGGCCACGAGGACCTCGTCACCGACTTCGTGGCCGAGCCCGTCGTTGATGGCCTTGAAGCGATCGAGGTCGAGGACGAGCACGGCGATCGACGCCGGTGCGCTCTTCCCCTTGGCCAGGGCGTAGGCGAGGCGATAGGTGAACAGCGTCCGGTTGGGCAGGCCCGTGAGCGAGTCATGGAGATAGGCGTGGGCGAGAGCCTCCTCGGCCGCCTTGTCCTCGGCCTGGTCGTAGAGGAATCCCCCGATGCGCAGATCGGCGCCGGACCCCTCGATGTAGGCCGAGCCGAACACGTGGACCTCGTACCCCTCGCGATGCAAGAGGTCGAACTGGCGCGGGCGTGTCCGCCGCATGGCGTGGATGGAGCTGCTCAGCGACTCGAGCTCGTGGAGGACGACGCGCTCGTGGCGCGGTGGGATCAGGAACTCGGTGATGGCACGCCCCAGGACCTCGTCTCGCGACCACCCGAACAGGACCTCGGCCTGGCGGTTCCACTCCGTGAGCGTTCCCCGGGCGTCGGTCTCGACGAAGGCGTCGCGCGCCATGTCGAGCACGTGCTCGATCCGGGCCTGTAGTCCATGTACCACCAACTCGCCATCCCGGCCGGCGCCGGTCCATGTCGAGGTGTCCATCATCCGCTGCGGCACCTGGACCCCCAGTGGTGTTGTCTGCGTCATGCGGACCCGTGCACACTCGCCAGTGCGAAAGTCGGTGACGGGCGCCCGGCCTTCCGATGAGGAGGCTGCAGAGCCGAGCGGGTCATCGTAACGCATCGGTGATTTCTGTGGTCAATGGAGCGGGAGTGAAAATAGTGAAGAACCTGCGGATGTTCATGGATACCCGCTGTCGATCTCACGCACAGTCCCGGTCTGACTCGCTTGAGAGACCGATTGACGTCACCGGCGCGGCGCCGTCACGCCCGCACCGGGGGTTGGTCGCCCCTGGGGTTCCCGCCTACGGTGCCAAACATGGTCGTGGTCACCGGGGTGCTCCAAAAAGAAGCGTGGGACCGTGACGTCATGCCCCCCGTCGAGCGCGTCCGGCCCGGGCTGTGGTCGATCCCGGTGCCCATCCCCGACAACCCCCTGCGGTACGTCCTCGTCTACGCCTTCGAGCTCGACAACGGGATCGCCATCGTCGACGCCGGATGGAACACCGACGATGCCTGGATGGCGCTTAACAACGGCCTGATCGAGGCGGGCGGCTCCATCAAGGACGTCCGGGCCGTGCTCGTGACCCACATCCACCCCGACCACTACGGCCTGGCCGGGAGGGTGCGCGAGGAGTCGGGCGCCTGGATCGGCCTGCACCCCGACGACGCCGAGATGCTCGAGTCGCGCTACATCAAGACCGACGACCTCCTGGCCCGCATGCGCGAGTTCCTGGCCGACGCCGGGGTGCCGGCCACCAAGCTGCCCGACCTCAACTTCGCGTCGATGATGATCCGGGGCCAGGTCACCATGGCCGTGCCCGACGTCCTGTTCGAGGACGGCAAGCGCGTGGACGTCCCGGGGTGGGACCTCAAGACGGTGTGGACGCCGGGTCACTCACCGGGTCACGTCTGCTTCTACAGCGAGCAACACCGGCTGCTGCTCTCCGGTGACCACGTGCTGCCCCGCATCACGCCCAATATCGGCGTGCACACCCAGCAGTTCCCCAATCCGCTCGGTGAGTACCTCGAATCGTTGCTCAAGTGTCAGAACCTGGGCGTGGACGAGGTCCTCCCCGCCCACGAGTACCGGTTCGCCGACCTGCGGGGGCGGCTCGACGAGATCATCACCCACCACGCCGATCGCCTGGCCGAGATCGAGAAGCTGATCGACGAGCACCCCGGATCGACGGCGTGGGACATCTCCGTCGCCCTGAAGTGGTCGCGGCCGTGGCACGAGATCGCCGACTTCATGCAGCGCGCCGCGGTGGGCGAGACCCTGGCTCACATCGTCCTGCTCGAGAACCACGGCCGGGTGCGCCGCGAAGGCGGGTTCCCGTCGCGGTTCTACCTTCCCACCCAGCGCTGACGCCCCAAGGGCCGTTGACGGGAAGAAGCTGTCAGCGGGTCAGGCCCGGCTGGCGCGTCTGCGTCCCAACCTGATCAGCGCCAGGCCGACGAGGAAGGCGAAGGCCCCCAGGGCGATGCCGGTGCCGGCGTCGAAGCCCGTGGTGGGCAGCCCCGGGGCAGGCGAGTCGGGCTGGTCCTGGGCCACGAACTGCGCCGAGGACGTCACCGGCAATCCGAAGGGCGAGATGCCCGACGCGATGATCGTGTGCGTGCCCGGCGCCAACCCTGAGGGCAACGTGAGCGTGGTCGAGAAGGCGCCGTCGGGGCCGACGGTCACCGTGGCCAGGGTGACGGGCGTCGAGTGCAGCACGATGGTGACCGTGCTCCCGGGCTCGAGCCCCGAGCCCGACACCACGAAGGTACGGCTCAGGGGCGACCCTTGCGGGGTCACGGTCAAGGCGATGCCCAACTCGGCCAGTGCCGGGGTCACCGCGTCGGAGGCGGACGAGGGCGCCCCCGTCCCCACGCCGTTGACGGCCGTCACCGTGAACGTGTACGCCGTGCCGTCGGTCAGCCCGCTGATGGTGCACGGAGTGCCCGAGCACGACGTGGTGGCACCGCCCGGCGAGGTCGTCACGATGTAGCCCGTGATCGTCGACCCGTTCGAATCCGGCGCGGTCCACGACACCGAGACCTGCGTGTCACCGCCGGTGACGTGCACCTTCGTCGGGGCACCGGGCAGCCCCGCCGGGGTGACGGCGGTGGACGGGGTCGAGCCCGGACCCGTCCCGGCCCCGTTGGTGGCCGTCACGATGAAGGTATAGGGCGTCCCGTTGCTGAGCCCGCTCACCGTGCACGGACTGGCCGAGCACGACGTGGTGGCACCGCCGGGGTACTCGGTGACGGTATAGCTCGTGATGGCCGAGCCACCGTTGTTGACCGGAGCGGTGAAGCTGACACTCGCAGCGCCGTCAGAAGCCGTGGCATGCACGCCGGTGGGCGCACCGGGCACCGCCGCGGGGGTGACCGCGCTGGAGGCGGTCGAGGCCGGACCGGTGCCCACGCCGTTGGTGGCGGTCACGCTGAAGGTATAGGGCGTCCCGTTGGTGAGCCCGCTCACGGTGCAGGTGAGGGGACCGCTGGTCCAGACGCAGGTGTGGCCGCCGGGGCTCGAGGTCACGGTGTAGCCCGTGATGGTCGACCCGTTGGACGCCGGTGCG
>DATCBU010000062.1:0-57437 GCA_036511675.1 Acidimicrobiales bacterium
CGTGACGTTCTTGCTGGCCTTCTCGCTGCACCGCAACGGCAACGCCCCCGGCTGGTACGGCTTCATGCTGGCTTCGTCGCTGGCGGGAGCCCTGGTCGGGGTGGTGGCCGTCCCCCGGGTGCGCAAGGTGTTGAGCGAACCCGCCATGCTGGCGGTGTCGATCTGGTCGGTGGCGCTGGCCGGGGCGTTGGTGGGGTTCGTGGGCGGGATCGCCATCCAGGCCCTGCTGGCCTTCGTCATCGGCGTGGCCAGTGCCGCCAGCAAACCCGCCTTCGACGCGCTGGTGCAGCGCTACGTCCCCACCGCCGCCCAAGGACGCGCCTTCGCGCGCTTCGAGACGCGTCTCCAGCTGGTGTGGGTGATCGGGGCCTTCCTGCCCGTGGTGGTCAACCTGCCGTTGGTGGCGGGCGACGTCGTGATCGCGGCGGTGGCGGCGGTCACGGGACTGTCCTACCTCACGAGTCGGCGCGCCCTGCGCCACCGTTGGGTGGCGCCCTGAGCGCCCTTGCGCTCAGGTGAGCCGGCGTTCCAGGGCGTCGAGCTCCTCCCCGAGCTCGACCGGGAGCCGATCACCGAAGCGGGCGTAGTGCTCGGCGATGAGGGGGACCTCGTGGCGCCACTCATCGGCGTCCACGCGCAGGAGCTCGGCCATGTCGGCCTCGGACACGCCGAGCCCGTCACCGTCGAGGGCACCCGGCGCGGGGACGTTGCCGAGCGGCGTGGCCGTGGCTGGCGCCTGGCCCGCCGTGCGCTGCACGATCCAGGCGAGCACGCGTGAGTTCTCGCCGAAGCCCGGCCACAGGAAGTGCCCCCCGGTGTCCTTGCGGAACCAGTTCACGTAGTAGATGCGGGGCAGCTTGGCGGCGTCGGTCGACTTCCCGATGCGCAGCCAGTGAGCGAAATAGTCGGCCATGTTGTACCCGCAGAACGGCAGCATGGCGAACGGGTCGCGCCGCAGGTTGCCCACGGCACCCGCCGCCGCGGCCGTCGTCTCCGACGACAGGATCGATCCCAGGAACACCCCGTGGGCCCAGTCGAAGGACTCGGTGACCAAGGGGACGACCGAACCGCGACGACCCCCGAAGAGAATGGCGGAGATGGGCACGCCCTGGGGGTCCTCCCACTCCGGTGCGCACGCCGGATTCTGCTCGGCGGGCACGGTGAAGCGGGCGTTGGGATGGGCAGCGGGGGTCGTGGACTCCGGTGTCCAGTCTTCGCCGCGCCAGTCGATGAGATGGGCGGGCGGCGTGTCGGTCATGCCCTCCCACCACACGTCACCGTCGTCGGTCAGGGCAGTGTTGGTGAAGATGCCGTTGCAGCGCATCGTCTCCATGGCGTTGGGGTTGGTCTTCATGCCCGTGCCGGGCGCCACCCCGAAGAATCCCGCTTCGGGGTTGATGGCGTACAGGCGGCCGTCGGCCCCGAACTTCATCCAACAGATGTCGTCGCCGATGGTCTCGACCTTCCAGCCCGGGATGGTGGGGACCAGCATGGCCAGGTTGGTCTTGCCGCAGGCCGAGGGGAAGGCGCCGGTCACGTAGCGGACATCGCCCTCGGGCGAGGTGAGCTTGAGGATGAGCATGTGCTCGGCCAGCCAGTGGTCGTCGCGCGCCATGGCCGAAGCGATGCGCAGGGCGAAACACTTCTTCCCCAGGAGTGCGTTGCCGCCGTAGCCCGATCCATAGGACCAGATCTCGCGTGTCTCGGGGAAGTGGACGATGTACTTGCTCTCGGCATCGCAGGGCCACGGCACGTCGGCCTGGCCCGGCTCGAGCGGATATCCCACCGAATGCAGACAGGGCACGAACTCACCCTCGTCGCCGAGCACCTCGAGCGCCCCGGTTCCCATGCGGGTCATGGTCCGCATGGAGACCACGACGTAGGGCGAGTCGGTGATCTCCACCCCGATGTGGGCGATGGGCGATCCCAGTGGGCCCATCGAGAACGGGACCACATACATGGTCCGGCCCCGCATGCAGCCCTTGAACAGGTCGGAGAGGGTGGCCCGCATCTCGTCGGGGTCGCGCCAATTGTTGGTGGGGCCGGCGTCGTCCTCGCTCTTGGAGCAGATGAAGGTGCGGTCCTCGACGCGCGCCACGTCCCCGGGGTCCGAGCGTGCCCAATAGCTGTTGGGTCGTGTGGACTCCGAGAGCCGGGTGAAGGTGCCGTTGTCCACGAGCATCTGGCACAGGCGGTCGTACTCGGCCTGGCTGCCGTCGCACCACTCGACCTGGTCGGCCGCGGTGAGAGCGGCCACTTCCTCGACCCAGGCGAGGAGCTTGCGATTGGCGGTGGGCGGCATGGTCGGGAGATGTCCTCTCTGCCTGGGCGGGCGGGCATCGGCCCTCCGGCCGAGGGCCGTCTCTCGGCCTCCGGACGCGGCGAGCAGGAGCCCCGCGGTTGTTCGAGTCCCTCCAATGGTAGGCATTGGCGATGCGCTCTCCCAAGTCCCGTGCCACGCCTCGTGGTGGACCGGGGACGGGCGGCGGAAAGCGTGGGGAGTTCGCCGCCATCGAGCGTGTGCGCCGCCGCCTCCCGGGCCCTCCGCCCGGGCAGGTGTGGATCGGCGACGACGCTGCGGTCCTGGGAGCGGTCTCGGGCCCGCTGGTGGTGACGACCGACGTCGCCGTGGCCGGCGTCCACGCCGACCTGGAGGTGATCGGCCTCGACGACCTGGGCTGGCGGGCCTTCGCCGGCGCCGTCAGCGACGTGGCCGCCATGGGGGCCCGGCCCCTGGGCGCCGTGATCGCCGTCGCCGGTCCCCCCACGACCGACCTTGACCTGCTCTACGACGGCATCGCCGGCGCATCGCAAGCCCACGGCTGCCCCGTGGTGGGGGGGGACCTTTCCAACTCGACCGAGCTGGCGGTGACGGTGACCGTGGTCGGGCGCATCGAAGACGGTCCGGGGCCCGTGCTCCGCAGCGGGGCCCGGGCCGGCGACCGTCTCTACGTCACCGGCCCCCTGGGGGCCGCGGCGGCAGGGTTGCGGGCGTTGCGGGCTCCGTCGGGGCGCGGCGACAGATCCGAGGCCGGATCCGAGGAGGCCTCGATGGTGGCTCACCGCCGACCATGGGCGCGTCTCGCCGAGGGGGAGATGGCCAGGCGTGCGGGTGCCACGGCCATGATCGACGTCTCCGACGGGCTCGTGGCTGACCTCGGCCACCTGGCCGAGGCCTCGGGGGTGGGCTTCCGGCTCGACACGGTGCCGGTGGCCCCGGGGGCCACGATCGACGACGCCCTCGGTGGAGGCGAGGACTACGAGCTCGTGATGGCGGTCCCCGATTCGACCCGCATCGAGGCGGCCTTCGCCGCAGCAGGGCTGCGGCCCCTCCTCGCCATCGGCGTCTGCAGCGCCGACCCGGCCGAGCGCACCCTGGCCGGAAGACCGACCACGGGCCTCGGCTGGCAGCACTCGTGGGGATGAACGCCCCGGCGCCACGGTGGTGCGGGCCTAGGCTTTCGAACGTGCTCTTTCATCCCGCCATCGAGCGGAACCGTCCGGAGTCACCCTGGGAGGCCCAGAGGCCCCCGTCCGAGGCCCGGCGGCAGGGGTCCGCCTCGTGACCACCAGGGTGTTCCTTCTCGACGACCACGAGGTTGTCCGCCGCGGATTGCGCGAGCTCTTCGAGTCCGAAGGGGACCTGGCCGTGGTCGGAGAGGGCGCCACCGCCCACGAGGCCCTGGTCCGGGTGCCGGCGTGCAAGCCGGACGTGGCCGTGCTCGATGTCCGACTCCCTGACGGCGATGGTGTCGAGGTGTGTCGGGACCTGCGCTCGGCCATGCCGGAGCTCAAGTGCCTGATGCTGACGTCCTACGCCGACGACGAGGCGCTGTTCTCGGCCATCCTGGCCGGGGCCAGCGGGTACGTCCTGAAGCAGATCAAGGGGAGCGATCTCGTCTCGGCCGTGCGGCGTGTGGCGGCGGGGGAGTCGCTGCTCGACCCGTCGCTCACCCGACAGGTCATGGAGCGACTGCGTGGCGAGAACGTCGAGGACGAGCGCCTGGCCCGGCTCACGGCCCAAGAGCGCAACATCCTCGAGCTGATCGCGGACGGCAAGACCAACCGCCAGATCGCCGACGACCTGTACCTGGCGGAGAAGACCGTCAAGAACTACGTGTCGAACCTGCTCTCGAAGATGGGCTTTGCCCGTCGCACCGAGGCGGCCGTGTACGCGGCGGTCCTGGCCGAGCGCAAGCACAAGTCCTGACCTTCCGGTCGCCGCCGCCCCACGCGGAACCGGCGGGGCGTCTGTACGACACCCCGCCGGTCACCCAGGCCATAGCGCCTGCGAGTCCTGTCAGAAGGCTTAGACCGATGCGAGGACCTTCTCGTGCTGATGGACCTTGGGGAACTCCTGGTCCTCAGGCACCCGCCGCAGGTGGAGGAGCCCGAGCATGGTCAACAGGAGCATGATGCCCGCCAGCACGAAGGACACGATCGAGGCCACCAGGGCGATCTGGCCGAAGGTCGAGAAGGCGTAGGCCTCCAGGAGCAGGCCTCGGAGCGTGGTCCCCTTGAAGACGGTGGCCACCTGGCCGGCCAGCACGGTGTTGGTCGGATCTGCCTGGGCCGCTGCGCTCAGCTGCGAGTAGGTCTTGCCTCCACCGATCTCCTGGAGGTGCACGGCGATGAAGTCATTGGCGTACACCTGGGCTTGCTGGCCGGTGAGCAGTGGCTGGCCTGCGAATTTCCCCACGGTCGAGACCATCGAGGGAGTGATCTCGGTCCCGGCCTTGGCGTGCGTGAATGCCGCCGCGGGCGGGAAGGTGATCGCCTGTTGGGCGAGCTGGTCGTGGACATTCGAGTTGGCGAAGTTGTAGCCCCACATCCCGAGGCCCCCCGCCACGAGAAGCATGACAATGAGGACCGCACCGCCTGCCGTCATGATCATGTCGAGCGTCTTGCGCCGCATAGCGAAGCTCCCTGTCCTGTCGTGAGTTGCCCCGGGGGCAACGGGCCCGACACACCTGTCGGGCCTCTGGTTCCACCATGACGGGGCGGACCCCTTCGCAGGCAGAGCCGAAGGTCCCGACGTGAGGTCCAAAGGTCCCAGGTGACGGGGGGTTTTCGGTGGGCAGCGTTCCGGGGGGCCGGGTTCGGGGCCCGCACATCGTCACGAAGGGGGCGTTGCGCCCGCGACCCCTCCGGGATCAGGCGGGTGGCCGATGTCCATGACCACCCGCATGACCTCCGAGGCCCGCGTGAAGGTACGGGGGAAGCCCGCATCGCGAAAGACATGCAGCATCCGGAAGTTCTCCGACAGCGTGTCGGCGACGAACCACCGGACGCCGCGGGACCGGGCCGCGTCGGCGAGCTGTTGCAACAGGATGGGGCCGAGCCCATGTCCCTGCCAGGCGTCGTCGACGACGAAGGCGACCTCGGCCTCGTCGCTCCCGGGCTGGCGGTCGTAGCGCGACACCGCCACGATGCCCGAGGCCTCCTCGGCCACGAGGGCCAGGCGGTCGACCCCGTCCACGGACGTGAACCGTTCCACCTCAGCATCGGAGAGACGAGGGTGCGGACCGAAGAAGCGCAGCACGATGCTCTCCGGGGAAAGTCGGGCGTGGAAGGCGCGCAGGGCCTGGTCGTCGTCGGGGCGGATCCGCCGGACCCGCACCGTCATGCCGTTGGTGAGCAGGACGTCGGTGTCTGGGTCCGGGCCGGGCATCACCGGCTTGTGGCGTACGGGCACCCTGCTCCCAAGGTCGTCTCGACCCTCCACGTTCCGCGGAACCTCAAAGGCACTCGTCCTTCGCCGAATCCGACCGTGGTGTCACCCCGAGCCGGGCGATCCCTGGCGTTCAGCGGCGAGCCGACGGTAGTGGTCGCGCCAGATGAGGCGGTAGACGGGGACCACCCGCGGGAGCGAGCGCACCCCGGGGATGAACGGCACGAGGAGCAGGGCCAACGTGAGCAGCATCATGAACGCCCACACCAGGGCGTCGGCATTGGCGGACCACGAAGTCGAGAAGGGCGGGACCTGATACCACATGGTGTAGAGCCACAGCCACGCCTGGCCCGGATAGTTCCCGGTCTCGTTCATCATGCCCCACTGATCGCCCTGCAGGTGCTGGGCGGAGGCCTCGGCGGACAAGAACGAGCCGTCGGCGATGAACAGCAGGGGCTTGGTGTAGTCGGTCCCGTAGAACTGTGGGGACGCCAGCAGATCGGCGTCGAGGCTGCCGGTTCGTGCCATGTTGAGCAGGCCGCTCAGCATGGGCGCCACCGGCCCGTAGCGCCCGGGCGGCAGGACCACGGCGGTGTCGTGGAATGAGACGTGTCCGACGCCCGTGGCGTACGCCGTCGCCCACTGCTGCTGCTGGTCCGCCGACGCCGTTGCGTACTGCGCCAGGGCGGCGCCCAGGGACCGGTTGCTGGCCGCGGCGAGGTGCAAGGGCGCGAGGACGAAATCATTCGTCGTGTTCACCGGGATGTGGACTCCGGCCCAACGCTGGAATCCGACGGGCCCGATCTTCTGGCCCTCTCCCGAGGTCCAGGGGTTGTAGGGCGGGCCGTAGGTGGCCGTGGGACTCGACCCGTCGAGCTCGGTGACCGACGTGGCCAGGAAGTCGCCGGGGTCGCCCTGGGCCCACTGGCGGATGGTGACGGGATGCTCGTCGGGCGACGAGAAGATCGCCGCCAGTGCCACGGCGACAAGGGCGATCACCACCAAGGCCACCACGAACTCCTTGACCAGGTCGTAGCGGATCTTGGGGCCGCTCCAGGGGCTGTCGTCGGGCATGCGCACCGCTTCGGACAGCGTCCTGTAACCGCTCACGTGCGGGGGCGATGCGCTCATCGACCGAGTCCTTCGGACGCGGTGGCCGCTCCCCGGGCGGCCCTCGGTCGAGAGCCGGCGTGACGACCGGTGCGTTCCGGGAGCGGCGGGACCACACCTCGCCGTCGCACCAGGAGCAGGTGGACGGCGATCAGCACGCCGACGGCGATGGGCAGGAGCAGGACGTGCCACAGCAGCATCTGTCCGAAGTTCAAGACGTTGAACAACGCCCCGATGCCCGTGGAATTGAGGCCGTCTTTGGCCTGGGTCGAGATCCACTGGGAGTCGAAGTTCTGCTGGGAGATGTAGCCGGTGAACGCGGCGCCGATCGATATCGCGAATGTCACGACGCCGGTCATCCACGTGAGTGCCCGCTTGCCCCGCCAGGCCGCCATGAAGAACTTGCCCCACAGGTGCAGGACCATGAAGAAGAAGAACAGCTCGACGCTCCAGAGGTGGATGCTGTTGAAGAAGAGCCCGACTTGAGATTCGTGCCACCACGACGGGCCTCGCACGATGAGCACGACCCCCGAGAGCAGGATCACGATGAACGAGGCGAAGCTCAGGATGCCGAAGATGTAGACCCACGACGCCACGTAGCTCGGCTGGCGGTCGGGAAGCAGCTTGCTCGGAGGAAGGGCTCGCACCGCCGCGCCTCGGAGGCGGGCGGTCCACATCCTCTCGTCCCCGGGCGCGGGGCGGGCGTCGTCCACCGGGTCCCCGGGGGGTGCCGGGACCTCACCAGGGTGTTCGATGATGGTGTCGCTCACCGATGCCTCCCCCCGCTTCGGAAGGGGATGGCGACCGCGGCCACGAACACCACGACCATGAGCACGATCACCACGAGGTTGGCCACGCTGATCTGGATGAAGCCCCAGTGCAGATAGTGGCCCGTGTGGTTCAGGTTGACGAGAGCACCGAGCATCTCGTCAGCATACGGACGACCCTGATCTGCTCCAGGGACCAATTCCCCTAATCTCGGTAGGAGACCGGACTCTCGACAGCCGGCCGAGCGGGTCGTGCCCCAGTGTCGCTCTGGCGGCGGAGCTCCTCAGGAAGGCTGGGCGCCGGCGCGACGCGGACGCTTGGTCACCTTGCCGGCGCGGATGCAGGAGGTGCAGACGTGCAGGCGGCGGGGCGTGCCGTTCACCATGGCCCGGACCCGCTGGATGTTGGGATCCCAGCGCCTCTTGGTGCGCCGGTGGGAGTGGCTGAGGTTCATCCCGAACGAGGGGTGCTTGCCACATACTTCGCAAACGGCAGCCACGGCGCGGACACTCCTCGAAGAGGTAATTCGGACGGGCGCAAAGGTTAGCATCCACGGCCATGGAGTCAGGAAGAAGGCTCGGGGCGACCCACCTCGCGGCGACGATGGCGACCTACGGGCATGTGCTTCGACTCCACCAAGAGGCCCTCAACGCCCTGAACGTGTACCCCGTGCCCGACGGCGACACGGGGACGAACATGGCGCTCACCCTGGAGTCGGTCGTGGCCGAGCTGAGCGCCCTCGAGGGGCTCGAGCACCTGGCGTCGTCACAGCCGCCCATCACACTCGCCGAGGATGAGCCAAGCGGCAGTTCCGAGCAGATGGCGGCGGTGTGCCGGGCCATCGCCCACGGCTCGCTCATGGGGGCCCGCGGGAACTCGGGGGTGATCCTGTGCCAGCTGCTGCGGGGGTTGACCGGGGTGCTGGCCGAGGGCGAGGGGAACTGCGACGGATCGGACCTGGCCCGGGGCCTGGCGGCAGCCAGCGACGCGGCACGCGAGGCGGTGCTGCGACCGGTCGAGGGGACCATCCTCACCGTGGCCCGGGCCGCGGCGGAGGGGGCCGGGCAGCGAGCCCTCGAAGGGGCCTCGCTGGTGGAGGTGCTCGACGCCTCGCACGCGGCGGCCGCCGAGGCGTTGGCGCGCACGCCCGAGCAGCTCCCCGTCCTGGCCCAGGCCGGCGTGGTCGACGCCGGCGGCTCGGGGTATCTCCTGCTGCTCGACTCTTTTCTGGCCGTGGTGGACGGCAGGCCCCTGCCGCCCGCACCCGAGGTCACCACCCCGGCGTACTCGGGAGCGACCGACGCTCTTCCCCAGGCGGGGTCCGAGGTCGAGGAGCCCGAGGCCGGGAGCGACCTGCGGTACGAGGTCATGTACTTCCTCGAGGCACCCGACCACACCATGCGGGCGTTCAAGGAGGTGTGGGCCGGCATCGGGGACTCCATCGTGGTGGTGGGGGGCGACGGCCTGTGGAACTGCCACATCCACACCAACGACGTGGGCGCCTCGATCGAGGCGGCCCTCGACGCCGGGCGGCCGCGCGACATCAGGGTGACCGATCTCGGCGACCAGGTGGAAGAGGAACGTTGGGTCCGGGAGGGTGCGGGGGTGTCGGCCACGGCCGGGGCGGACACCGAGCCCCCGCCCCGCACGGCGGTGGTGGCGGTGGCCAACGGCGACGGCATCGGACGGATCTTCCGTTCCCTGGGGGTCCACAATTTCGTGGCCGGCGGTCAGTCGATGAACCCGTCGACGGCGCAGATCCTCGAGGTCGTGGAGTCCGTCCCCTCCGACGAGGTCGTCCTGCTGCCCAACAACGACAACATCCGCCCCGTGGCCATGCAGGTGTGCGAGCTGTCCACCAAGACGGTGCGGGTGGTGCCGACGAGCGGGATCGTCGAAGGGTTCGCGGCCCTGCTCGAGTACGACCCCGAAGCGGGTGCGGTGGACAACGCCGCGTCGATGGCGGAGTCGGCGCGCCGGGTCGTCGCCGGCGAGGTCACGCGGGCCGTGCGTGACGCCACCGGGCCGGCGGGTCCCATCCACACTGGCGACTGGATGGGCCTGTCGCGCGACGGGGTCGAGGTGGTGGGCGACTCCGTGGCCGAGGCCACCTGCGGGCTGCTCGGAAAGCTGCTGCACGACGACCACGAGCTCGTGACCCTGATCGAGGGCGAGGGATCGGGCGCCGGTGAGACCCGTCGGGTGACGGAGTGGCTGGCCGAGCACCGCCCCGACGTGGCCGTCGAGGTGCATCACGGCGGGCAGCCGTTGTACCCGTTCCTCATCAGCATCGAGTGAGCCCCAGCCACGACGGGCCCGACGACGCGCCGCCCGTGGGGCGGATGCTCACGCGCCTGGCCGAGATCCCGGTACGCGAGGTCCACAAGGTCGGCGACAAGCGCGCCGAAGCACTGTCGGCCGTCGAGATCACGACCGTCCTCGAACTCATCACGCACTACCCGCGGCGCTATATCGACCGGACGCGCCAAGCGGATGTGGCGGGCATGCGGATGGGGGAGGAGTCCCTCGTCCTGGCCCGGGTCGACGCGGTGCGGACGCGTCGGACACGCCAAGGTCGCGCCCTGGTCGAACTCGACGTCGACGACGGCACCGGTGCCCTGCGGGTGACGTTCTTCAACCAGGCGTGGCGGGCGCGCCAGCTGCCCGTGGGCACCGAGGCGCTGTTCTTCGGCAAGCTCGACTCGTACCGGGGCAAGCGCCAGTTCACCAACCCCGTCGTCGACCTGGTCGGGAACCGCACCGGGCGCATCGTGCCCATCTATCCGACCTCGGAGAAGTCGGGCATCGCCGGCTGGGAGTTCGGCGAGTGGGTGGAGGAGGCGTTGCGGCGCGCCGGCCCGCTCTATGACCCGGTCCCGGCACCGTGGCGGGCCGAGCTCGAGCTCATGGACCGGACCTCGGCGTTCGCCGCCATCCACGCCCCCCAGTCGTTCCCCGAGCAGGAACGGGCCCGCCGCCGGCTGGCGTTCGACGAGCTGCTCCGGTTGCAGCTCGAGGTGGTGATGCGTCGGCACGTGCTCGAGCGCGACGCCCGCGGCATCCGCCACGCCGTGTCGGGTGGCGGGGCACCGGGGCTGGTCGACGCCTTCGTCGACCAGCTGCCGTTCCCCTTGACCGCGGCCCAGCGGCGTGCCGTGGACGAGATCAGCGCCGATTTGGCCAAGGGTCTGCCCATGCACCGCCTGCTGCAAGGTGACGTCGGATCGGGCAAGACCGTCGTCGCCCTGAGCGCGTTGCTGGTGGCGGTGCAAGGCGGCCACCAGGGTGCGCTCATGGCGCCCACCGAAGTGCTGGCGGAACAGCACTACCTGGGGGTGCGTCAGCTCCTGGCCAACCTGGTGGTGCCCGACCCGGCCCGCCTGGGGGGATCGCGTCCCTTGGCGGTGGCGCTGCTCACCAACCGCACGCCGGCGGGCGAGCGCGCCAAACTGCACGAAGGACTGCGCGCCGGTGCCGTCGACCTCGTGGTGGGCACCCACGCCCTGCTCACCGAGGAGGTGCGGTTCTCGAGCCTCGGGGTAGTGGTGATCGACGAGCAGCACCGGTTCGGCGTGGAACAGCGCAACACCCTGCGGGCCAAGGGGAGAGAGACTACAGACGGCGACGGTGCGGATCCCGACCTGCTGGTGATGACGGCGACGCCCATTCCCCGGACCGCGGCGATGGTCTTCTTCGGTGACCTCGACGTCACCGAGCTCGACGAGCTCCCCGCCGGACGTTCCCCGGTCGAGACGCAGTGGGCGCGCACCGAGGCCGACGAGGCCGCTGCCTGGTCGCGGGTGCGCCACGAGGTGGGGGCCGGGCACCGCGTCTACGTCGTGTGCCCCCTGGTGGACGGCTCCGAGCGCATCCAGGCCAAGTCCGCCACCGAGGAGCGCACCCGCCTCGAGTCCACCGTGCTGTCGGGGCTGCGTATCGGGCTCCTCCACGGCCAGCTCAAGGCGGCCGACAAGGAAGGCGTCATGGAAAGCTTCCGGCGTGGCGACATCCAGGTCCTCGTGGCCACCACGGTCATCGAGGTCGGTGTCGACGTGCCCGAGGCCACGGTCATGGTGGTCGAGGACGCGGACCGGTTCGGCATCGCCCAGCTGCACCAGTTGCGGGGCCGGGTCGGGCGCTCGGACCGTCAGTCGTGGTGCTACTTGTTCTCCGGCGCCTCGTCCCCCGACGCGGCCATGCGCCTCGAGGCCCTCGAACGCAGCAACGACGGGTTCGAGCTGGCCGAGGTCGACCTCGAGCTGCGGGGCGAAGGAGCCATCCTGGGCACCCGTCAGAAGGGTCGCAGCGACTTGAAGCTGGCGTCCCTGCGCCGTGGCGACCGCCCCCTGGTCGAAGCGGCTCGCCGGGTGGCGGAGTCGCTTCTGGCCGAGGACCCCTCGCTCGACGCCACGCCGCACCTGGCCGAGGAGGTCAGGCTCTTCGTCGGGGAGGCCGAGGCCGCCTTCTTGCTCAAGAGCTGAAGGGGCCCGGAGGGGGGCCGGGGGCGCGCCGGTAACCTGCGGCCGTGCGCGTGATCGCCGGCAGTTGCCGTGGCCGGCTCCTGCGGGCCCCGGCCGGGACCGTCACTCGCCCCACGTCGGACCGGGTACGCGAGGCGATCTTCGACGTGCTCGGCAGCCTGGTCGACCTCGAGGACATGGCCGTCGTCGACCTCTTCGCGGGGAGCGGGGCCATGGGGATCGAGGCCCTGTCGCGTGGCGCGGGCTCGGTGGTGTTCGTCGAGGACTCCTCGGCGGCCGTCGGCGCCATCCGGGCCAACCTCGCCACCCTGGGGATCGAGGACCGGGCCAAGGTGCTGCGAGAGGACGTCCTGCGCTTCGTCGACCGGCCCCACGCCGTCGACCTCGCTCTGTGCGATCCCCCCTACGAGTTCGCCTCCTGGGACGCCGTGCTCGGCCGGCTCCACGCCACCCTGGCCGTCCTCGAGTCCCGCCGTCCCGTGGAGGTGCCCCCGGAGTGGGAGGTCATCAGGGACAAGCGGTACGGCGGTACGCTCGTGACCGTGGTCCGATCCCTCGGAGCCCATGAGAAAGGCACCCGGTGACCGTCGCCCTCTTCCCAGGCTCTTTCGACCCGTTTCACAACGGCCACCTCGAGGTGGTGGAACGGGCCGGCCAGCTCTTCGACAAGGTGGTCGTCGCCACCGTGCGCAACCCCCAGAAGGCCGAGCCGCTGTTCGACCTGGGCGAGCGGGAGGAGATGCTGCGCGACTCGCTCGGGCATCTCGACAACGTGGAGATGGTGTCGATGGCCACCCTGGTGGTGAACGTGGCGCGCGACATCGGGGCCACCGCCATCATCCGGGGCCTGCGGGCGGTGTCGGACTTCGAGAACGAATTGCAGATGGCACAGATGAACCGGCAGCTCTCGGGCATCGACACGCTGTTCATCCCGACGAGCTCCACCACCTCGTTCGTGGCATCGCGCCTGCTGCGCGAAGTGGCCCGCTACGGCGGTGACGTTTCGGCATTCGTCCCCAAGGCGGTGGCGGTCCGGCTCGAGAGGAAATTCGCCGTATGAGCGACGAAGCCTTCGACGACGACCCGCTCGAGGATGAGGCCCCCGCACCCGGCGACGACGCCGAGGGCCACCTCCAGCGCGCCATCGACGTCGTGTCCACGGCGAGGACCATGCCGCTCTCGGCGTCGGTCCTCGTCGACCGCCAGGACGTGCTGGACCTCCTCCAGGGTGCGCTCGACCGGCTCCCCGACGAGTTGCGCCGTGCCCGGTGGTTGTTGCGCGAGCGAGACGAGTTCATGGCCTCGCGCCAACGCGAGGCGGACATGCTCCTCGACGACGTCCGGGCCCAGGCTGAGCGCATGGTGCAACGCACCGAGATCGTCCGGCAGGCCAACCAGGTGGCCCAGAGGATCCTCGACGACGCCCGCGAGGAGTCGCGGCGCCTTCGCCACGAAGCCGAGGACTACTGCGACCAGCGCCTGGCGTCGTTCGAGATCGTGCTCGAGCGCACCCTGAAGACCGTCCAGGCGGGGCGCGAGAAGCTCCAGGCCGTCCCGCCGCCCGTCCACGACGGGGAGTCCCTGCGCGTGGGGGCCGACGGGGTGTCCGACATCGCCCAGGCGGGATTCTTCGACCAGGACGGCGGCTGAGCCGTGCGCTCGGGTCACCCCTTCGTCGTGCACGTGGCTCAGCTGCGGCGGGCCGTGGGCACGCGTCAGCGCGAGCAGCGCCAGGGCGCCGTCGAAGGTCTCGACTGCTCGGGGAGTGCGGTGCCCGAGGGTGCGACACCGGTGGCCGACGTCGTGCTCGAAGCCGTCCTCGGCGGCGTGTCGGTCACCGGGACGGTCCAGGCGCCGTGGGTCGGGGCCTGCCGGCGCTGCCTGGTGACGGCGTCGGGGACCCTGCGCCTGGCCGTGCGCGAGCTCTACACCGACGAGGGCGACGGCGAGGAGACCTACCCCCTGTTCGGCGACGAGGTGGACCTCGAGCAACTCGTGCGTGACGCCGTGCTTCTCGAGCTGCCCCCGGCCCCGTTGTGCCGAGACGACTGCCAGGGCCTGTGCCCGACCTGTGGTGCGAATCGAAACGAGGAGCCCTGTGGGTGCGAGGCGCCGCGCGATCCCCGCTGGGGCGCGCTCGACGTGCTGCGGCTGCCCGAGGGAAGGGTCGAGAGCGAGTCGTCGAGCTCACCGGCGTCGGGGTAGGGCCCGCGGGCGCGGCGTAGACGTGACCTGGGGCCCAGCGGCTAACGTGGACCGTCCCTGACCCGAGGTGAGCATCGATGGCCGTCCCCAAGAAGAAGACCTCCAAGGCGAAGAGCCGTAGTCGGCGGGCCTCGAACTGGGTCCTCAACCTGCCGGCGCGCAGCGAGTGTCCTCAGTGCCGCCACGCCAAGGTGCCCCACCGGGTGTGCCCGACGTGCGGGTGGTACAAGGGCCGGCAGGCCATCGAGATCGACTAGTGACCCCGCCTCGGCCCCGGCCCGAGGCGTCGTCCAACCGTGGGCTCCCGGTCGCGGTGGACGCCATGGGCGGTGACAACGCACCGGGCGAGATCGTGGCGGGTGCCCGTCGTGCGGCGGAGGAGCTCGGTATCGCCGTCGTACTCGTCGGCCCCCCCGACCAGATCGGCGACACGGGTGGGCTCGAGGTCATCCCGGCCTCCGAAGTCATCGCCATGGACGACGACCCCGGCTCGTCGGTGCGCCGCAAGAAGGATTCCTCTCTGGTCCGGGCGGCCGAGGCCGTGCGTGACGGCAAGGCCCTGGCCATGGTGAGCGCGGGCAACACCGGGGCGGCCATGGCCAGCGCCTTGCTGCGTATGGGACGGCTCAAGGGCGTCGTTCGGCCCGCCATCGTGACCCCCATCCCGCAGCTGGGGTCGCATCCCGCCGTGCTGCTCGACGCCGGGGCCAACGCCGAGTGCACGCCGGCCATGCTGGTGCAATTCGCCCAGATGGGCGCGGCCTACGCGTCGGCGCGTTACGGGGTGGCCTCTCCCACCGTGGCGCTGTTGTCGATCGGCGAGGAGAAGTCCAAGGGCACCCCCCTCGTGAAGGAGACCCACGAGCTGTTGAACCAGGCACCCGACATCCGCTTCGTGGGCAACGCCGAGGGGCGCGACCTCCTGCACGCCCCGGCGGACGTCTTCGTCACCGACGGGTTCACCGGCAACGTGGCGCTCAAGACCCTCGAAGGGTCGCTGCGGTTCTTCATGGACACACTGCTCGAGGTGTTCGCCGCCGACGAGGAGGCGAAACGGGCGGCCGAGGTGATGCTGCCCCGTCTGGCCCCCCTGGCGGCCGAGTTCGACCCCGACGGCATCGGGGGGGCCATGCTCCTCGGGGTGGACGGCGTCTGTGTCATCAGCCACGGCTCGTCCACCGCCACGGCGATCGTCTCGGCGGTGGGGGTGGCCCACGACGTGGCCGTCGCCGGCCTCGTGGACCGCCTGGCACGGGCAGTCGCTCCGGGCTGAGCCGGGCAGAAACTCCCCTCTGACCAGGAATTTTATCGTTCCTGTGGGTCTGAGCAGGTAGGATCTCCTCACCATTCCGAGACCTGGAGACGCCGTGCCCGCTGAAACCCACGTGGAGAAGGGTCCACTCGGACGCCACGAGGTGTTCGAGCTGGTCCGGGACCAGCTCGCTGACATCTTGGAGATCGAGCCCGGCTCGATCAGCGAGTCCTCGTCGTTCGCCGAAGACCTCGATGCCGACTCGCTGGCGTTGATCGAGCTCGTCGAGGGGCTCGAGGAAGAGCTGAGCGAGCGGACCGTGGGCTTCCGCATCGAAGACGAGGATCTCGAGGACCTGCGGACCGTGCGCGACGCCGTCGATTACGTGGTCGCCAAATTGGGAACGGGCTGACGGGAGACGAACCCGCCGGTCTGGGCGGCGCCGAGGGTGGCGCGCCGGGCGCCAGCGGCGCCCCCCACGGTTCTGAGCCTTCGGGCGCGGCACCGGGGCCGACCGACGCCGATACCGACGCCCGCCCTGCACCGCCTCGCACCGGTGCCCCCGCGCTGGCGGCGCTTGGTCGTCGCCTCGATTGGGACTTCGAAGAGGGCGGTCTGCTCGTCCAGGCGCTGTCGCATCGCTCGTGGTGCGCCGAGGCGGGTGGGATCCCCTCCAACGAACGTCTCGAGTTCCTCGGCGACGCCGTGCTCGGGTTGGTCGTCGCCGAACACTGCTATCGGGTCTATCCGGAGATGCCCGAGGGAGCGCTGGCCAAGGTCCGGGCCGCGGTGGTGAACACCGCCGTGCTGGCCGAGGTGGCGGCGGGGCTCGATCTCGGCTCGGCGCTGCTGTTGGGCCGGGGCGAGGACGTGTCGGGGGGCCGGGGCAAGGCGTCGATCCTGGCCAACGCCGTCGAAGCGGTCA
The DNA here is from genome assembly GCA_036511675.1 of Acidimicrobiales bacterium. Classification (GTDB taxonomy): domain Bacteria; phylum Actinomycetota; class Acidimicrobiia; order Acidimicrobiales; family UBA8190; genus Chersky-840. Next base: position 16,413 of record DATCBU010000062.1, read on the forward strand.
TCGGGGCGGTGTATCTCGACGGCGGGTGGGAGGTGGCGTCGCGCCTCGTCCTCGACATCCTCGACGACCGGATCGAGCTGGCTGCGGCCGGACCCGGCGCCGAGGACTTCAAGACGCGTCTGCAAGAGGTGGTGCTGCGCAGGATCGGCGAGCTCCCCCGCTACGAGGTCGAGGGGACTGGGCCCGATCACGCCCGTCGGTACCGGGCCCGGGTACTGGTGGCCGGCGCCGAGCGGGGTGTGGGGGAGGGGCGGTCCAAGAAAGACGCCGAGCAGGCCGCGGCGCGCGTGGCGTGGAGCGTGCTCGTCGACGACGGCGACCCCGGGCACGCGTTGGGCGACGAGGGCAAGGTCCGGGGCAGTGCCTGAGCTCCCCGAAGTCGAGACCATCCGCCGCGACCTCGACAAAGAGGTCGTGACCCGCCGGATCAAGACGGTCGAGGTCAAGGGCAAGCGCTCGATCCGTCGCCACAAGAGCGGCCCCGAGTTCAAGACCCGCCTCGAGGGCAAGCGGGTGGCCTCGATCCGCCGCGCCGGCAAGTACCTCCTGTTGGGCCTCGACGGTGACGACGTGCTCGTGGTCCACCTCGGGATGAGCGGCCAGTTGCTGCGGGCCAAGGGGCCCAAGGACCCCCTCGACAAGCACACCCACGTCATCATCACCTTCACCCAGGGCGGGCAGCTGCGCTTCGTCGACCCCAGGACCTTCGGCGAGATGTTCGTCACCAGCACCGACGAGCTCACTGCCCAGGTGCCCGAGCTCGCCCACCTCGGCTTCGACCCCCTCGAGGACGTCATGAGCTGGTCGCGCTTCGGCCAACTCCTCGCCGAGCGGCCCACCGCCCTCAAGACGCTGCTCATGGACCAGAAGTTCGTGGCCGGCATCGGCAACATCTACTCCGACGAGATCCTCTTCGCGGCCGGGCTGCGGTATGACCGGCAGTCGAATTCGTTGAGCGCCCAGGAGATCCGTCGGCTCTACCGAGCCATGGTGGAGACCTTGTCCGAGGCGGTCAAACATCGGGGGTCCTCGCTCGCCGACGAGCAGTACCGGGACCTCTACGGCGCCATCGGGGACTACCAAGGCCAACACCAGGTCTACGACCGCGAGGGCCAGGCGTGCCGGCGATGCCGGAACTCCGTCGTGAAGGTGAAGGTGAACGGTCGCTCCGCGTTCTTGTGCGAGCACTGCCAGATCTGAGCCCCGCCGGCCCGCCGACGGGGCCGCGCTACCCTCGCTGAGCTGCCCGTTGACGGCGCGCGCGGCCATCGTCAGGGGCCCACCCGGGTATCACCGTTTCGCCGACATCGACAGGTAGGGTGGCGACCGGTGTTCCTGAAGTCGCTCACCCTCAAGGGTTTCAAGTCCTTCGCGGATCCGTCCACGCTGCTCTTGGAGCCCGGCGTCACGGTCGTGGTGGGCCCCAACGGCAGCGGGAAGTCCAATGTGGTCGATGCCGTGGCGTGGGTGCTCGGCGCCCAGGGACCGCGCACGGTGCGCTCGTCGAAGATGGAAGACGTCATCTTCGCCGGCTCCGCCGACCGGCCACAGCTGGGACGGGCCGAGGTGTCGCTGACCATCGACAACCGGACCGGGAAGCTTCCGGGCGGGTTGGCGGAGATCACCATCACCCGTACCCTGTTCCGCTCCGGGGAGAGCGAGTACGCCATCAACGGCCAGCCCTGCCGGTTGCTCGACATCCAGGAGCTGCTGTCGGACTCGGGGGTGGGCCGCCAGCAGCACGTGATCGTGAGCCAGGGGCAGCTCGGTGCCATCCTCGACTCGCGTCCCGAGGACCGGCGCGCCGTCATCGAAGAAGCGGCCGGGGTCTTGAAGCATCGGCGTCGGCGCGAGCGTGCCGAACGCCGTCTGGCCGCCACCGAGGAGAACCTGGACCGGCTCGGCGACCTGCTGCGTGAGGTCAAGCGCCAGATCCGGCCCCTCGAGCGCCAGGCCGCCTCGGCCCGCTCGCACGCGTCGCTGGCCGAAGAGCTGCGTGCGTTGCGGCTGCACCTCGTGGGTCGCGAGATCGCCGGCCTCGACAAGCGTCGCCGGTCTGCCACTGAGGAGCGCGGTCGGCTGACCCAGAGCGAGCAGACCCTCGTCGCTGCGATCACCGAGCTCGATGCCGCCGCCGAGGCCACCGCCGCCGAGCTCGCCACCCAACGCGAGGAAGATCTGGTGGTGGCGCTCACGCGCGTGCAGGGCCTGGCGGAACGGTGCCGGGGGTTGCTCGGTGTCGTGGCCGAGCGCCGCCGTTCCATTGCCCGCGCCCTCGAGGCATCGGCGGACACCGACGTCGTGTCCACCCTCGAAGCCGACGCGGCGCGCTTGACCGCTGAGCTGGCGGCGACGACCCACGAGGACGACGCCCTGGCGCCCCAGGCCGAAGAGGTCCGCCGGGCCGAGCACGCGCTGGCCAGTGACGTCGCCGCCCACGAGGCATCGTTCACCGACCTCGCCGGCCAGCACGCCGCCGAAGAGGCCTACGCCATGGCGCGGGGTCGCATCGAGCCACTGCGCAGCGCCCTCGAACGCGAGCAGGGCGCATTGGCGCGTGCCGAACAGCGGCTGCAGGCCATCGACGTCCGCCGCCACGCCTTAGAGGCAGAAGCGACCGATCTGGCGCAACAGCTCCGTGCCATGTCGTCCGAGCACCCCAGGTCGGTTCGGCGGGCGGAGCAGCTCCATGGGGTCGCCGATGATGCCGAGCGGGGCCTGCGCGACGCCGAGGACGCGCTGCGGGGGGCCGAACGACAGCGTCACCGCCTCGAGGCCCGGGCCGAGGCCTTGGCCCGCCAGGTCGCCGACGAGAGCGCCGGGCCCGACGCCCAGGTGCTGAGCGAGGCGGCCGGTGTGCTCGGGGTCCTGAGGGACCTCGTCGACGTGGACGAGGGGTGGGTGGCCGGCTTCGAGGCCGCCGTCGGCGCCGCCCTGAGCGCCATCGTGGTGGAGGGTTCGGGAGCGGCGCGCGCCGTGCTCTCCACGTTGCACGACCGTGAGGTGGTGGGGACCGTGCTCCCCGCCACGTCGGTGGGTGCGTGGTCGTCGGGTGCGGGGAACGACGAACTCACTGATGCCGGCGGGTCGCTGCCCGAAGGTGCAGAGGTGTTGCGTCGGCACGTGCGGCCCCGGGTGCCGGCGCTGACCGGTGTCCTCGACGACCTGCTCCACGGCGTGGTGGGTGTGCGCGGCGACTGGGCCCGGGCGGTGGAAGTCGCCCTCGACCGCCCCGGGAGCGTCGTGGTCAGCACCGACGGCGACCGGTTCTCGGCCGCGGGGTGGGTGGTGCGCGCCGGGGCACACGCCTTGGCCACCCTCGCCAGTCAAGCCACGGTGGAAGCCGATATGGCGGCCGAAGCGGCCGAACGGGCGTCGAGTTTCCTGGACCAGGCGCGCCGGCGCGCCGTGGACGCGCTGGCTCAGGCCGCTGACGCCACCCACCAGGCGGAGCGGGCCGAGGACCAGCGTCAGGCACTCGAGGTGACCCGGGGCCGGGTGCAGTCCGAGCTCGAGCTCGCGGGCCAGGAGCTCGGCGAAGCCGATCGGCACCGCGTCGCGCTGGCCGAGCGCCTCGAGCGCGACGGTGCCCAGCTGGCCACCTTGAGCGAGAGCCTGCCCGAGCTCGAAGCGTCAGCCACCGCCGCCGCGGGTCGGCTGGCCACGGCCGACGAAGCGCGCCGGCGTCTCGAGCAGCGCCGGTCGCATGTGGCGGTGCTACGCCGGGACCTCGAGGTCAAAGTGGCGGGGCTGGTGGAGCGGCGAGCCCTCTTGAGCTCGCGCCTCGGGGACACCGAGCGCCGCTTGGCGGGGAACGTCGACGCGCGCGAGCGCGCCGGGGAGCGCCGCCGTCGTCTCGAGGCCGGCGCGTTGGCCACGGACCGGTTGGGGGCCGAGGTGCAACGACACGCCGAGCGCCTGGGCGAGCTCCTCGAGGGCCTGCGCGTCCGCCGGAGCCAGCAGCTCGACGACGTGCGGGCGGGAGGGGCTCGCCTCGAATCGTTGCGCAAGGAGCGCGCCGAAGCCGACACCCGCCTGGCCGACATCCGTCAGCGGGCCCAGCATCTCGAGCTGCAGCTGGCCGAGGCCACGGTGCGACGCGACACCGCCGTCGAAGCGCTCCGCCGTGATTTGGGGTGCGAGCCCGAAGAGGCGATGGGCGCGCCGTGCCCCGAGCTTCCCGAAGGCGAGGACCCGGCCCGACGAGCGGCGGTGGTGGAGCGGGAGCTGGCCTCGCTCGGCCCGGTCAACCCCCTGGCACTCGAAGAGTTGGGCGCGCTCGAGGAACGGCACCGCTTTCTCGAGGAGCAGGTCGAGGACGTGCGCCGGGCCCGGCGGGAGCTGCACCAAGTGATCCGGGCCGTCGACGACGAGATCATGCGGGTGTTCGCGCAGGCCTTCGCCGATGTGAACGAGCACTTCCAGGTGCTCGTGGGCACGCTCTTCCCCGGGGGCACGGGTCGGTTGACCCTGACCGACGCCACCGACCTCCTCGACACCGGCGTCGAGGTCGAGGCGCGCCCCGCCGGCAAGAACGTGCGCAAACTGTCGCTGTTGTCGGGAGGCGAGCGCTCGCTCGTGGCGTTGGCGTTCCTCTTCGCTGTGTTCCGGAGCCGCCCTTCGCCGTTCTATCTGCTCGACGAAGTCGAGGCCGCCCTCGACGACGTGAACTTGCACCGGTTCCTCGATCTCCTCCACGAATTCCGAGGCGAGGCTCAGCTCATCATCGTGAGCCACCAGAAGAGGACCATGGAGGCGGCCGACGCCCTGTACGGCGTGACCATGACGCCGGGCGGGTCGTCGAAGGTCGTCAGCCAGAAGGTGCGGCGCGAGCCCTCCGTCGTGGAGCCGGCCCCGACCCCTGCCTGAGCCGCGCCGTTGGCGCGGTAGTGGTGGCCACGACCCCGTCGCCCGGCACCGGCCCCGTTAGGCTGCGACGCCATGCTCGCCCTCTGGATCGTCCTGGCTGTGGTCCTGGTCACGCTCGTCGTGGGCCTGGTCGTGGCCGTTCCCCGGCGCCGAAGGGGTCGCCTCGGTCGGGGGGAAGTGCCTTCCGCAGCGGTGGCACCGGTGACGGCCCCGGCCCCGGCGGCGGTGCCGGCACCCCCGACCCCTGAACCCCTCGAAGCCGAATCACCCGATGCGGGTCCCGAGACCGACGTTGGTGCCGCGCCCGAGCTGCGAGAGCGGATGGGCAAGACCCGCGGCCTGTTCTCGGGGTACGTGCGGTCGCTGCGGAGCCGTTCCTCGGTCGACGACCAGGCCTGGGACGATCTCGAAGAGGCCCTGCTGCGAGCCGACGTCGGTGTGGCTACCACCACAGCCCTGCTCGAGGACCTGCGCGCCCGCGTGCGCGACGGCGAGTTGCGCGGCGCCGAGGCCGTGGTGGCGGCGTTGCGAGAGGACCTGCGCCGCTCCCTCGACACCACCGACGGCAACGGACTGGCCTTCGACACCGAGGGTCCTTGTGTGTGGCTCTTCGTCGGCGTGAACGGTGTGGGCAAGACCACCACCATCGGCAAGGTCGCCCGCCGCGAGAAGGCTGCGGGCCGCTCGGTATTGCTTGCTGCCGGCGACACCTTCAGAGCGGCGGCCGCCGAGCAACTCGAGCATTGGGCGCAGCGCACCGGCGTCGAGATCGTGCGCGGCGCCGAGGGCGGCGACCCCAGTGCCGTGGTCTTCGACGCGGTGCAGCGCGCCCAGGCACGCGGCAACGACCTGGTTCTGGCCGACACGGCGGGACGACTCCACACCAAGGTGAACCTGGTCGAGGAGTTGAAGAAGATCCGCCGGGTGGCGGACCGACCGCCCGGACACGTCACCGAAGTCTTGCTCGTCCTCGACGCCACCACCGGGCAGAACGGGCTGACCCAGGCGCGCCAGTTTCTGGACGCCGTCGGGGTCACCGGTGTCGTGCTGACCAAGCTCGACGGGTCGGCCAAAGGCGGGATCGTCATCGCCATCCAGCGCGAGCTCGGCCTGCCCGTGAAGCTCGTCGGCCTGGGGGAAGGTCCCGACGACCTGGTGCCCTTCGACGCCGACGAGTTCGTCGCCGCCCTGTTCGACTAATCCCACTCGACCAACCCCGTCGACAGACCCCGTTCGTCGAAGTCGCAGGGGACCGGGCTCGGTCCCGGCGCCCGGTAGCCTGAGCTTCCGCATGTTCGACGCACTCTCCGACCGCCTCGAGGGGATCCTCGGCCGTCTCCGCAGCCGGGGTCGGCTGAGCGACGCCGATGTCGACGAGGCGCTGCGCGAGATCCGCACCGCGCTCCTCGAGGCCGACGTCGATGTCGGCGTGGCCCGTTCGCTGGTGGACGGGATCCGGGCCCGGGTCGTCGGCGAAGACCTCTCCAAGAGCCTGAGCCCGGGCCAGCAGGTGGTCAAGGCGGTCCACGATCAGCTCGTCGAGGTGCTCGGGGGGGAGACGCTGCGTCTGTCCTATGCCTCGGCACCACCGACGGTCGTCCTCCTCGCCGGCCTGCAGGGATCGGGCAAGACCACCACGTCGGCCAAGCTGGCGCGGTGGTTCCGTCAGCAGGGGCGCAACCCTTTGCTCGTGGGGGCCGACCTCCAGCGGCCCGCCGCCGTCGAGCAATTGCGGATCCTGGGTGAGCAGGCCGGTGTCCCGGTCTTCAGCGAGCCCACCGATCCCGTGGCGGTCGCCGCCGGCGGCCTGCGCGAGGCCCAACGCCTCGGACGCGACGTGCTCATCGTGGACACCGCCGGCCGCCTGGCCATCGACGAGGCGCTCATGGACGAGGTGCGACGCGTCTCGAGCGCGGTGTCACCCCACTACACGTTCCTGGTCATCGACGCCATGACCGGGCAGGACGCCGTGGCCACGGCCCGTGCCTTCCACGACGCGCTGGCACTCGACGGCGTGATCCTGACCAAGCTCGACGGCGATGCGCGCGGCGGTGCCGCGCTGAGTGTGAAGGAGGTGGTGGGACGGCCCATCGCCTTCGCCTCCACCGGTGAGCGCCTGGCCGACTTCGACCTCTTTCACCCCGATCGCATGGCGAGCCGCATCCTGGGCATGGGCGACGTGCTCACGCTCATCGAACAGGCCGAGCGCGAGTTCGACCACGACGTGGCCGCCGAAGGCGCCACCCGGCTGCTCGAGGGACGCTTCACCCTCGAGGACTTCTTGTCGCAGCTCCAACAGGTGAAGAAGCTTGGATCGCTCGGCGGCCTCTTGGCGCTCATGCCCGGTGTGCCCAAGGAGGTCAAGCAGAACGCCAACATCGACGACGGCCAGGTGGCCCAGGTCGAGGCGATCATCCGTTCCATGACGCGGCGCGAGCGGGCCGAGCCCGGGGCCATCGACGGCTCGAGGCGGTCCCGCATCGCGCGGGGGAGCGGGACCACCTCCCAGGACGTGAACCAGCTGCTGCGCCAGTTCAAAGAGGCCCAGCAGCTCATGCGGTCCCCGGGCATGCTCGGGGGGATGATGGGCGGAGGCGCCAAGGGCAAGCTGGCCCAGGCCCTGGCCGAGCGCATGGGCGACGGGTCGGACCCTGGAGTCCCGGGATTGGACTCCCTGAGTACCGGAGCCTGGGGCTCTGAGCGCGCCGTGCCGGGACTCGGCTCCGGCGCTGGCGGCGCCAAGGGGCGCCCCGGCTCGAAGAAGAAGAAGGGCGGCCGGGTCACCCCCAAGGGCGGCGGGCGCTAGTCAGGCACGGCGGGGGCCCCGCCGAGCGGCTCAGGGCGAGCCCGGGGGCCATGTTTCGACCCCCATGCCGGCGGCAGGCCACAATAGGAGGTCCGTGCACCTCGAGTCCGAGGCCGGCACGACGAGGAAGGCAGGGGAACAGACGGTGGCAGTGAAGCTCCGCCTCATGCGGATGGGCAAGAAGAAGCAGCCGACCTATCGCGTCGTGGCGGCCGACAGCCGCTCGCCCCGAGACGGCCGGTTCATCGAGATCGTGGGGACCTACGCGCCCCGGGGTCGTTCCACGGCCGAGCCCGACGCCATTGTCAACATCGACAACGACAAGGCCCTCAAATGGCTGCGCCAGGGGGCCCAGGCCACCGAGCGGGTCGAGAAGCTCCTGCGCAGCTCCGGTGCCTGGGACGAATTCAAGCCGGGTTCGAAGTGACCGAGGCGGGCCTCGACGACATGGGCAACGTGAACGCCGATGACGGGGTCGACGAGAACGGGGTCGACGAGAACGAGGTCGACGACGACGGTGGCAACGACGACGGTGGCAACGACGTGGACGACATGGCGGGCAACCGGGTCGACGACATGGCGGGCAACAGGGTCGAGGGTGGCAGCGCCCGGGCTGTGCTCGACTACATCGCCCGCTCCCTCGCCGGGGAGCCCGACGCCGTGGTGGTCGAGACCGACGAGTCCAGTCGCGGCGTGCGCTTCCGTATCCATGTGGCCCCCGGCGACATGGGTCGCATGATCGGCCGCCGTGGCCGCGTGGCCCAGGCCATCCGCACCGTGGTGCGGGTGGCGGGATCGCGCGAAGGGGTGGACACCAACGTCGACTTCGTCGACGACTGACGATCCCCGACCTGACCCCCGTCGCACGACGGGTGCCGAGGGTTTGCTCGAGGTCGGTCGCGTCGGCAAGCCCCACGGACTGACCGGTGAGGTGGTGGTGACCTTGGTCAGCAACCGCCCCGAGCGGGTGGTGGTGGGGTCCACGTTTCTGACCGACGACGGCGAGTTGCGCATCGAGGCGTCTCGTCCCTTTACCGACAAGTGGCTCATGACCTTCGCCGGCATCGACAGCCGGGAGCAGGCCGAGGCGCTGCGCGGGACCGTCCTGCGGGGGCGCCCCCTCGAGGACGAGAACGCCTGGTGGGTCCACGAGCTCATCGGGGCCGAGGTGGTCGACCTCGTAGGTGCCCATCTCGGCAACGTGGCCGGCGTGCTCGCCAACCCCGCCAGTGACCTGCTCGAGCTCGACGGGGGAGCATTGGTGCCCCTGCGGTTCGTGGTCAAGCGGGGCGCGGGGCGCGTGGTCGTCGACGTCCCGGCGGGCCTGTTCGATCTCCCCGATCGCTAGGGGCGCCGACGTGCGCATCGACGTCTTCACCATCTTCCCCGACCTCGTCGAGCACTACTGCGAGGGCTCGCTCCTGGGCCGGGCCCGACAGCAGGGCCTGCTCGAGGTGCGCGTCCACGACCTGCGCGCCGGCGCCCCCGACCCCCGGCGATCCGTCGACGACTCGCCCTTCGGCGGGGGAGCGGGCATGGTCCTCGCCCCCGGCCCGATCTTCGCCACCGTCGAGGCGCAGGACCCGCCCCGACCGCTGTACCTGCTCGCTCCCGGTGGGCGCCGGCTCGACCAGCGGGTGGTGGAGGACTTGGCCGACACAGCGACGTCGGTGTCCGGGGGGTTCTCGCTGTTGTGCGGACGCTACGAGGGGGTCGACCAGCGTGTCATCGACCACCTGGTCGACGGGGAGCTGTCGATCGGCGACTACGTGCTCGGCGGCGGAGAGGTTCCCGCCCTCGTGGTGATCGAAGCCGTGGCCCGGCTCGTCCCCGGGGTCATGGGCAACGAGGCCTCGGCCGTCGACGAGAGCTTCAGCTCGGGCCTCCTCGAGTACCCGCAGTACACCCGACCGGCGGCCTTCCGGGGCTGGGAGGTCCCCGAGGTCCTGCTGAGCGGCGACCACGGCCGTATCGCCCGGTGGCGGCGAGCCGCCGCCTTGCGCCGCACGCTGGAGGTGCGCCCCGACCTCCTCGAGCGGGCCGGCGGCCTGGCCGACGAGGACCGCCGCCTGCTCGAGGAAGGGGCCGACGAGCCCTCGGCCGGCCCGGGCCCCTCGTCCTCATAATGCGGGGGTGTCCGGGGCGCGGCTATCCTGGCGAGTTCGGCAGGCTCTGCACGGCTCGTCCGTTGCGTCGCCGCGGTGGCCCGTCAGTGCTGCCCGAGCCGCTCGGAGTTGGACCTGTGAAGGGACGCGCGTCATGAATCCCACCGACATCGTAGATCGCGAGAACCTGAGAGACGACGTTCCCGATTTCCGCCCGGGGGACACCTTGAAGGTGCATGTGCGAGTGGTCGAGGGCACCCGCGAGCGCACCCAGGTGTTCCAGGGAGCCGTCATCCGTCGCCAGGGCACCGGAGCCCGAGAGACCTTCACGGTGCGCAAGCTCAGCTTCGGCGTCGGCGTCGAGCGCACCTTTCCCGTGCACTCGCCCGTCCTGGCCAAGATCGAGGTCGTCACGCGCGGCGACGTCCGGCGGGCCAAGCTCTACTACCTGCGTGGCCGGGTGGGGAAGGCGGCGAAGATCAAAGAGAAGCGGGCCGCGCGCACCTAGCGCGCTGTTTCGTGGCACTCGGGTCCAGGCGGAAGTAACCCAGGGGCGATGAGCGAAGAAGACCTCGAACGATACGAGGCCGAGATCGAGTTGGCGCTCGTCCAGGAGTACCGGACGGTGCTCCCGCTGTTCAACTACGTGGTCGAGAGTGAGCGCCGGTTCTACCTTGCCAACGAGGTCAAGGTGACGGTGCGTGACGGCTCGTCGCCCACCTGCGTCGAGCTCGAGCTCGACGACGCCTGGGTGTGGGACATGTACCGCCCGGCGCGTTTCGTGCCACATGTCCGCGTCCTCACCTTCCGGGACGTGAACGTGGAGCGCCTCCCCGACCGCGACTCCTGATGGCCGGCACCCGCCGTGCCGCCCTGGGCGGGCGCGGCGAGGATGCCGCCACGGCGTGGTACCGGAGCGCTTCCTACACGGTGCTCGACCGCAACTGGCGTTGCGCCCAGGGCGAGATCGATCTCGTGGCGCGCAGCGCCGGTGGGGACATCCTCGTGATCTGCGAGGTGAAGACCCGGAGCTCGGGCTCCTTCGGCTCTCCCTTCGAGGCCGTCGGCGCCGCCAAGCCACGCCGGGTGCGCAGGCTGGCGGCCCTGTGGCTGCGAAGCGCACACCGGGCCGCGGCGCACTTCGACCACATCCGGTTCGATGTGGCGGCGGTGACACTCGGGGCCGGTGGGGCGTTGCCGGTCGAGGTGCTCGAAGACGCGTTCTGACTCAGCGGCGACGGCCCCGGGGTGGGCGGGACACGTCTTGCTGCCTGGGGCTCGGGGGATGGCGGTAGGTATGGTGTCGCCGTGAGCACCGAGACGATCATCGTGGAACGCGACGGCGGGGTTGTGACCGTCACGCTGAACCGCCCCGAGCGTAAGAACGCCGGGAACGGCCTCATGTGGCAGGAGCTCTTCGACACCCTGGCCGAGGTGGCGCGCCAACGCGAGGACCGCGTCCTGGTGGTGACCGGCGCCGGGGGCGCGTTCTGTTCCGGCGCCGACATCGCGGATCCCCGCGGCGTGAGTGGCGATCCCGAGGACCCCCACATCGTGCGCATGCGGTTCTTCGGTCAGGTGATGCTGGCCCTGCACAAGCTGCCCAAGCCGACGATCGCCAAGATCAGGGGCATCGCGGCGGGGGCGGGTATGAGTCTGGCGCTCGGGTGTGACCTCACGGTCGCCTCGGACAACGCCCGGTTCTCCGAGATCTTCGCCCGGCGGGGCCTGTCGGTGGACGGAGGGTCGTCGTATCTGCTCCCCCGCCTGGTGGGGGTGCACAAGGCGAAGGAGCTGGCGTACTTCGCCGAGATCCTCTCGGCCGACGAGGCGGCCTCCTACGGGCTGCTCAACCGCGTGGTGCCCGACGACGAGCTCGACGCCTTCGTCGACGACTGGGCGCGGCGCCTGGCGCAAGGCCCCCCCCTGGCACTGGCGATGACCAAGATGCTGCTCGACAACTCCATGTCGGTGACCATGGCCCAGGCGCTCGAGGACGAGGCCCGGTGCCAGACCATCAACTTCTACAGCGAGGACACCGGCGAGGCCATGCGGGCCTTCGCCGAGAAGCGGGAGCCGAGGTTCAAGGGTCGTTGAAGGCGCGACTGGTCCTGTCCGTGGTCCTTCTGGCCCTTGTGGGCGCGTGTGGGCAATCCGGCGGCCACGTGATCGGCGTCCCCACCAACGGTGCCCCCACCACGGGCCCCGCCGGGCCGGGCTACATGGTGCAGTCCAGCCCGGTCAAGGGCCTCGGCACCGTCCTCGTCGACGGGTACGGGCTCACGCTGTATCTCTTCGTTCCCGACCACGGCTCGGGGCACTCGACCTGCGCGCGCTACTGCGCCACCCAGTGGCCGCCCGCCACCCTCCCCGCCGGGGTCACCACCCCGGTCATCGGCGGCGGTGTCGACCGGGGGCTGATCGGGACCACGCGCCGCGGCACCACGCTGCAGGTCACGTACAACGGGTGGCCGCTGTACCGGTGGATCGGCGATACCGCCGCCGGCCAGGCGACCGGGCAGGGCATCCGGAATTCCGGGGGACTGTGGTACGCCGTCGACGACGCCGGCCAACCCGTCCACTGAGCGTCGTCGTGGAGCGCGCCGATGGCCCGGGGCACGCCAGGCTCGTGGCGGCGCGGGCGTGGCCCGGGATCGTCCGCAAGATCCTGCGCGAGGCCGTCGAGGATCGCGTCACCACCAGCGCCGCCAGCTTGGCGTTCCACTGGTTCTTGGCCATCTTCCCCGCCATCCTGGCCGCGGTCGGTGTCGTGGGGATCGTGGGCTTGTCGACATCGCAGCTCCGCAGCCTCGTCCACGGCGTGGACGTGGTCCTGCCGGTGCAGATGTCACAGACCATCGACGAGGCCCTCCGCAACCCCGTCAAGGGGGCGGGCGGGGGGGTCGAGATCGCTCTCGGCCTCGCCGTCGCCCTGTGGAGCTCGGTCGAGGCGATGGCGGCACTCCAGGTCGGACTGGACGTGGCCTTCGAGGTGAGCTCGGACCGGGGCTTCGTACGTCGGCGACTCATGGCGGTGCCGCTCGTCGTCCTCACCGTGATCCTGGGGGGCGCCGCCTCGGGGCTGCTCGTGCTCGGGGACCCCATCCGCGCCCTGTTGCCGTCGTCGTTGGCGCTGGCCCGCTCGACCTCCGACGCGGCGTGGGGGGTGGTCCGCTGGGCCGGGGCGCTCGCACTGGTCGTGCTGTTGTTGTCGGTGTACTACTCCTTCGGTCCCAACCGGAAGACCAGTCGCCTGCGATGGGTGAGCCCCGGATCGGTGTTGGCGGCGGTGGGTTGGCTGGGCACCTCCGCGGTGTTCTCCTTCTACTTGAATCACTTCGGCCACGAGTCGCGCACCTATGGCGCCTTCGCCGGCGTGGCGGCCCTGCTCCTGTGGCTGTACCTGACGGGCATGGTGGTGATGCTCGGTGCCGAGCTCGACTGTGAGCTGGGGCGGACACCGTCGGGGGTGTCGCCCATGCCGCCGCGTCCGTCGCCATTGGCGGTGATTCCGAGCACTGACACAACCGACCCGTAGTCTTCGACGAGCGCCTCGCGTGGCCGGTGCTGATCGGGCGGCCCGCTCCAGTGGAACGGCACGCACACCCGTGTCGCGGTACCTCGGAGTCCCCCCATGCTCGCTTGTATTCCTTCTTCCACCCTCCACGGGGTCGACGGCCGCTCGGTGTCGGTGGAGGTTCACGTCTCGGCGTGGCTGCCCGGCTTCACCGTCGTCGGGCTGCCCGACGCCGCGGTGCGCGAGTCGCGCCATCGGGTGCGTGGCGCGCTGTTGTCGAGCCAGCTGTCATGGCCGTCTCGCCGGGTCACCGTGAACCTCGCTCCGTCGGGGGTGCGGAAGTCCGGGGCCGGGCTCGACCTCCCGAATGCGCCGGGCTTATAGAGGCAAATTGATTGGTCCACAGTGATCCATGACGTGTCCGGTATACCCGAATACTGTGTGCCGTATCAGAAGTTCCAGGCGGCCTGGATTGCTGTGGCCTCGTCTGCCGCCTGCCGCCTGCCGATCTGGAAAGCCTGGACGGCGTGGTTCGGGTCCATCATGTTCGCCGGAGCCTCGATGTCGCTGAAATCGGGTTCGACCGCTATCAGCCGTCTCGTTTGGCGCAATGGTGCCAATTCAGCGTCCGGGGTGACGGAGGCGGCCAGCGCGCCACCCCCTCCGGCACCCTGGGAACCGAGGGGGTGACAGGACAGGACCACCAGAACGTCGGTCGGCGGCGCCACCGTGGTGTTCAAGTGACTGAGGATGCCGCCATCCATATAGCGGCGCCCTTTGATGGTGACGGTGGGGAACAGCACCGGTGCGGCGCAACTGGAGGCGACAGCGTGCAGCAGCGGAACGGCGGATCGTTGATCCCATACGGCCAAATCACCGGTGTCGGTGTCGATCGCAGTGCATCGAAAGCCCGCAGGCCAGGCGATGCCGTCGAGCGTGCCGAACAGGCCGAGGTAGACGTCTTCGGCGGGCGTGCTCGCCTTCTTCGCTGCGCGACCGATCGCTCGTAGCGCTTGCCGCGGGTCGGTCTCGAGGCTCGCCTGGCGCACTGCGCTTAGGAAGGCTTCATCGCCGGCCGCCAGGCTGTCGGGATCGATGCTCTGTCCGAGTGCTGCCACGCTGGTGAGCGCATCGGTGACCTCACGGCCGCTGGCCAGCAGCGCGCCGACGAGGGCACCTGCGGACGTTCCCACGATTGCCTCGGCTCCTGCCAAGTCGACACCGGCCTCATGCAACCCCATGAGCAGACCGGTCTGCCAACCGACACCGACGGCGCCGCCGCCTCCGAGGACGAGGGCGCGTGTTGGTGAGCCATTTCGCGGAGAAGTCATTGCAGTTCCCTTCCGATGGGGTCGGTCGTCTCGTCGAGTGTCATTGCAGAGAACTGTTGCTCAACGTGTGTTGAGTCAACTGTACCCCAAGCGATCGCTTCGCTCAACACGTGTAGAGTGAAAACCATGCGCAACGACACCGTGGCCTCCACGCCGACGACCACCCGGGCGGCCCGACGGGCGGCATCACAAGCACGGATCCTCGACGCTGCCCGAGAGGAGTTCGGCGGCCGAGGGTTCGAGGCGACAACGGTGCGGGACATCGCCCACCGGGCCGGGGTTGACCCATCCCTGGTCCTGCAGCACTACGGATCCAAGTCGGCGCTGTTCACCGCTGCCATCCAACTCCCGGCCGGCGAGCCGGAAGAAGCAGCAGACCACCTGGCTGACGTCCTCAATGTGCGCGCCGCCGCATTACCTCCCGAGATGCGGGCCCTGGTCCGGTCCATGCTGACCGTGCCGGAGGCTTCCGAAGCCGTCCGGCACCATCTCGACGAGCGGATCGGCAACCTGGCCGCCGGCATCGGCGGCCCGGACGCCGAGTTGCGAGCCGCCATCGCTGTGAGCAGCATCCTCGGCCTAACCGTGGCCCGCCACTTCCTCCAGCTGCGCGCCGTTTCGAGCGCCTCCGCCGACGACCTCGTCCGAGTGGCCACCCAAGCCCTCACCGCAGCCCTGCAACCGCAGCGTTCCGATTAGCACGCCCCGCAGCCCCCTACGCCGTCCCACCCTCGCCCCGGCCAGACGCAGGCCCGTGGTGTCGAACGGTCCACAACGCGATGCGCCATTCTCGGCGTTCTGCGCACGTCACACGGTCGGGAGGACGGCAGTCGCGAGCGCGACATGGAGACAGGAGGATGGTCAAAAGGGGCAAACGTTGCCGGCCGAGGCACTAGTTACAGGTCGACGCCGGGCGCGTCAGGCCATCCGCAAATGACGCCGCACGTCGCGCATCCAGGCCTCCAACACCTTCCGCAACTGCCGGGTACGGGCACCTGCATCGGGGCGATCCGGCACATCCTGGGTAGCGCAGAACACCCGCTACCGGGCGGCCGCCCCTGTAAGGGAAAGGTGTGTTTACCGACGCTTCGCCCTCCCGAACGTGCCGGGCTTTTAGGGGCAAATTGCTCGGTCCACACCGATCCATTAAGTGCCCGGTATCCCCTGCGATGATGGGCGGCTCTCACTACAGGGGTTGCGGTCATCATTTTCTCTCAGCCTTACGACGAGGGACGCATGATCGGCTTGTAGCCATGCTCCCTGAGGAAGCCGGCGTTCCCGCAGTAGAACCCGGTCGGTGGGGTCGGGGCAACTCGCTTGATCACTCCGTGCTGGACCTGGGCCAGGAGAAAGCAGCCCGACGGGATTCCGGCGGCGGGGTCGCTCGGTGGGATCAGCCCACCGCCGTCGAAGAAGGTCACCTTGTTCAGGGCTCGGACCAGGCCAGCCCGGGTGGGAGGATTGCCCGCCTCGGCGAGCGCCTGGACGAAGAGCTCGGCTGAGGTCCAGCCGAAGACCGACTCGATCTCGAAGTTGGGGTCCGAGGAGACCTTGTTCATCCACTTGTCGAACAGCGCCACGGCGGGAACCGTCTTCGCATCCTGCCCGAGGTACAGGGCATCGCCCTGCTCGATGTACATGTTGTTGGCGGAGCTTCCCGCCAACTTCAGGAATTGGGCCGAGTACGCGGCGGCCTCGATGTTGATCGCCTTGAAATTCTGCTGCTGGAACTGCTTGGCCAGCGTGGCCGCGTAGTTGTCGGGCAGCTCGGTCGAGAAGAACACCCTCACGCCCTTGCTCCTCATAGAGATGATGTCGGGAAGGAAGTTGGTGTCGAAGGGGCCCACGCCGTGGTCGTAGACGATCTTCCAGCCCGCCGCCTTCATTCCCGATTCCGCGGCGTCTTCGTTCGCCTTGGTAGAAGCGGTGGCGTTCTCCCAGATGATGCCGACCTTCTTCACCGCCTGCGGGTACTTGCTGGCGAAGTACTTGAAGAAGTTCAGTGGGTAATCGCCGATTGAGTTCGGAACAGGGCTGTAGATGTTGGGGTCGGTGACCAGCCCCGGGTTGAGCGAGAGTGCCACGTCGGGCATGTGGGCCAGATCGATGATGGGCTGCTCAGCTTGGTCCAGCAAGGAGAACCCACCCACCAAGGCGAAATCACTCTTGGTCTGAGCCGCCGTCGCCGTCGCCACCGGGCCGCCCTGGAAGGTGCTGTCCTGGGCGTCAAGGTGGATCTTCCTGCCGTTCACACCGCCCTTGGAGTTGATGTAGGCGAAATACGCCTCGGTCCCGTCCTCGGCCCCCTTGAACAGCCCCGGGATCGGCGACGACAGATCATCGACCTGGCCCACGGTGATCGAGTTGGCCGTGACCCCCGGCGACGGTCCGGTGCCGCCCGAACCGTTGGGGGCCGACGAGGCCGGAGCGGGCCCGGAGTTAGCCGACGACGTGGGTGTCGAACTCGACTTGGACGAGCAGGAGGCCAAGCCCACTGCGAGCACGCACAGCCCTGCCAGGAGTGCTGGACCCCGTGGCGTGGTACCCCCGACCCGCGCATCTGCCGGGCGCGAGCGGGTAAGCCGTCGGTTCACATCCACTCTGCCCCCCTCAGTGTCCCCAATGCCCAGGGGATGCAGTCCCTCTGGGCTCTTCCAGCTTGCCATGTGCACCTATTCGTGGTCGATCCCACTATCGACCCTTTCGACGAGCTGGCGAGCTTGGCCGCTCCAACGGCAGCACGGCAAAGGCCGCCAGATAGGAGCCAGTCATGACACTGTGATGCACTCTCGACCGGTCGGGATCACCTGCGGGCTCAACCGGGCGGCCGCCCGTGGAAGGGAAAAAGTGTGTTTAACGACACTTCGCCCTCCCGAATGCGCCGGGCTTATAGGGGTCCACACCGATCCATGACGTGTCCGGTATCCCGATTATCGGGGCCCCCAGCTCCGTCACCAGTCGGGCCTGACGCCAGTCGGGATCAGGCACATCCCGAGGGTCAGCCGAAGTGACCCCAGTGCGTGGCGACGATGAGAAGCACGCCGGCGAGGGCGAGCGCAATGCCTGCGACGATCGTTCTCGCCGTAGGCATCTTGAAGGCTGGGATTTGAGCGGCGACGAGCCAGACACCGGCGAACAGGATCAACAAGAAGCCGACTTCGGCGAGGGTTACGCCAGTTTGATGGCTGAGAGCAAACATGGGACCCATGGTAATGACGTCGACCCTGGGCATTGCCGGGTGCGGTCGGATGTCTGAACGGTCCGGGCAATGTCGTCCAGAATCGCTTCTGCCCGTCGTTACCGGATGGTCGGCCGCTGACCCAGGTAGCGCATCACGGCACTTACACTACGAGGCGTCAGAACCCCCGCCGTGCCGTCCTATTGCGGTGCTCGACTACCTCGGCGGATCACCCAAGCGACTCGATGTGGAATTCGTGCCATCCCCGTCTGGCGGACAGATGCACTCCTGGCAGAAGAGGAAGTCCACACCGCCGCCATGTGGAGCGAACAGGAGAGCACGTGACCAAGTACACCGAGGACAGCTCCAATTTTGGAGCGGATGGACCCTTCTTCCACCTCATTCGAGAAGGGCTCAAGGGTCTCGCCGATGGCGAGGACTACTTCGACTTGTTGGCTGATGACGTTGTATTCGAGTACGTCATCTCCGTGCCCGGCTATCCCAAACGGGTTGAGGGGCGACAGAACATCATCGACCTGTACAGCGACTACGACGTCTTTATGACCGTGCCTAGCGCCGACAATCTCCGTGTTTATCGAGATCCCGCAGCATCGGTCGTGGTCCTTGAGTATGAGGTGCACGGCGAATCTGTGCATACGGGCCGTCCGTACAACAATCGCTTCGTCTCTATCGTCACGATCAAGAACGGCAAAGTGACATGGTGGCGGGACTACCTTGACCCGATAGCAGTGTTCGATGCCGCAGGTTGGCCCAACAGTCTCGACTAGGCGGGTCTTTCGACCCTCTGATCAAGGGTTTTTTTGTGCGGGTACAGGACCCCCCGACGGGGCCAGCGTTAGCGCCACAGGAGTGACCGGTATCACCCTGATTCGGGCGACGGGCAGCCGGCTACGGGAAGAGTGTGCATAACGACACTTGGCCCTTCCCATCGCCATCGGGCTCCTCGTCGCCGCTGAGGTGCTGCCCGCGGCCTGCGTGGCGCGCACCGGGTTCGTGGGTGAGCTCGGGCTCGATGGCTCGGTCCGCCCCGTTCCCGGCGTCGCCTCGCTGGTGGCCGCGATCGATGCCGACCGGATCGTCGTGCCGGCGGCCGCTTCGGCCGAGGCGGCGTTGGTGGCGGGTGGGCGCGTGCGTCCCGCGTCCACGGTGGCCGAGGTCGTCGCCGCCCTGCGGGGCCGGGCCCCGTGGGCCAAGGTGGCGTCGCTGGCGGCACCGCGGTCGGCCGTGAGAGAGCCCGATCTCCTTGACGTTCGGGGTCAAATCGTGGCGCGCCGGGCTCTGGAGATCGCCGCTGCGGGTGGACATCACCTGTTGTTGGTGGGGGCACCGGGCTCGGGCAAGACGATGCTGGCCACCCGGCTCCGGGGCATCCTTCCCGACCTCACCCCCGACGAGTCGCTCGAGGTGCTCCGGATCCACTCGGCCGCCGGCGCGGCGGCGATCGGCGCGCTGGACGCGCGCCGTCCGCCGTTTAGCGCTCCGCACCACGGCGCCACCGAGGTGGCCGTCGTCGGAGGCGGGACATCGTGGTTGCGTCCCGGCGAGATCTCCTTGGCCCATGCCGGAGTCCTCTTTCTCGACGAGCTCGGGGAATTCCCGGCCCCGGTCCTCGATGCGCTGCGCCAGCCGCTCGAGGAGCATGTCATCCGGGTCCGTCGGGCCCGCGCCGCCATCGACCTCCCGGCCCGCTTCCTCCTCGTGGGCGCCATGAATCCGTGTCCGTGCGGCGAAGGCAGCCTGCCCGGCACCTGCCGCTGCACCGACGTGATGCGTCGTCGGTACCTCCGCCGGCTCTCAGCGCCACTGCTCGACCGTTTCGATCTGTCCATCGCGCTGGGTCGTCCCGACGTGGAAGACCTCCTCGGCGGCCCGCCCGGCGACTCCTCGGCAGTGGTGGGAGCCCGGGTCCGACGAGCCCGGGCCCTCGCCCAGGACAGGGGTGTGCGGTGCAACTCGGAGCTCCGCTTCGACGCCGTCGACGGCCCCTCGACCCTGTCCCCCGACGCCGCCGCCCTGCTCGAGCGGAGGCTGCGATCCGGCACTCTTTCGGCCCGGGGATTGCACCGGGTGCGCCGAGTGGCCCAGACCATCGCCGATCTCGACGGTGTGGCGGGAGTGGGGGAGCGCCAGGTGGCCGAAGCGCTCCAGCTCAGGGCGGCGCGTTCGGCCCTCGTCCCGGGGGTCGACCAGTGACCGACTCCCCACCCTTCCCCGACGACAAAGCCCTCACCGACGAGCAGCGCTACGGCGCCGGCCTCGCCGCCCTGGGTGCGGCTCCGGGCACGCTCCGGAAATTCCTCGACGGCTACCAGCCGGCCCAGGCGTGGCAGGCCATCGCGCGGGGACGGCACCGCGCCGACCCCGATTGTCGCTATCGCCGCAAGGCCGTGCCCGCCACGCTCGACACCGTCGTCGCGGGCGTGCTGCATTCGGGTGTGTCCATCCACGTGCTGGGGGGACCCGACTATCCCAGCGCCCTGGCCCAGGACCGCCAGGTTCCGGCGGTGCTGTTCTCGACGGGCGACGTCGCCGCGCTGGAGGGCTTGCCCCGGGCGGCGGTGGTGGGCACCCGGGCCGCCACGGTATACGGGCTCGGGGTGGCGTCGGAGCTCGGGCGCGGCCTGGCCCGTGCCGGCGTGGTGGTGGTGTCGGGCATGACGCCCGGCATCGACGCCGCCGCGCATGCCGGCGCTTTGGGCGCCGACGCCGGGGCCCCGACCGTCGGAGTCCTGGGCACGGCGCACGATGCCGTGGCAACAGGCTCGCAGGTGGCGTTGCGCGCCGCGCTCGGTGCCCGGGGCGCAGTGCTGTCGGAGATCCCTCCCGCAGTCCACAGCGCGCCGTGGTGGTTCGCGGCGCGCAACCGGGTCATGGCGGCCCTGGCGCATGTCGTGGTGGTGGTGGAGTGCCATCACCGGGGTGGATCCCTCCACACCGTGTCCGCCGCCCTGGCCCGGGGGGCGACGGTGGCCGCCGTCCCAGGCTCGGTGCGAAGCCCGGCCTCGGCCGGCACCAACCGCCTCCTCGTCGAAGGGGCCGTGCCGGTGCGCGACGTGGACGACGTCCTGACCGCCGTCGAGCTGGCCGTGGTCGGCCGCCCCGACATCAGACCGCCGGGCCCACCCCCGGCCCCTGGGCGCTGCACCGTGGGGTCGTCCCCACCCGGCCCGTTGGCCCCCTGGCACCGTCGGGTCCAGCGGGCTCTCGGCCAGGACCCGGCCACGCTCGAGGCCGTCGTGCGCCGCAGTGGGCTCGCCCTGGGTGACGTCTCGGTGGCGCTCGAGGCACTGGCCGAGGCCGGCCTGGCCGAATGCGAGCACGGATGGTGATCCCATCCCCGGGCAAACCCTCAAGGACACCTGGCGCTCCGTCGATACGAATAGCCGCGAACTGGCTGCTCATAGCACTGGGGGGATGAATGTCAGCTGGGGAAACGGCCGGACCCGAGGTGGGAGTCGCCTCGACCTGGGGCGGCCCGCCGACTGGTATGGCGGCGGAACAGCCGCCGTCGAAGCGCGCCCGGTTGAACCCCTACATCCTCGGCTACGCCATGGGCCCCGCCGCCCTGGCCACGTTGTTGTTCCTGCGCCACTTCGGAGTGGTGGCGCACGTCCCGGTGTGGCTGTGGCTGGCGGTCTTCGCCGCCATCCCGGCCGGGAGCATCGCCCTGGAGACCCTGTGCCGGCGCCGGCCCACCACGCTGTGGCTCAACGCCCGGGTGGCATGGCATGCCGCTGCGGTCACCGCCGTCATCTACCTGAGCGGGTGGGGGCCGGTCCTCACCGCCGCCTTCGCCTTCGTGGCGCTCGAGAACGTGTCGCACGACGGCTCGCACACCTGGCGGCGCACGGCGTTGTGGAGCTTTCTCGGCATCGCCGTGGGCCAGGTGGCCATCTGGCAACACTGGGCACCGTCGTTCTTGTCGGTGGGCAAGAGCGAGGCCCTCGGCCTTATGGGCGCGTTCGTGCTCCTGTTCGTCATCCGCATGGCGGGAGCGACCATCGAGCAGAAAGAGGACGCCGAGGCGTCGATGCGCGTGAGCGAAGAGCGTTTCCGCTCGCTCGTGCAGAACTCCACCGACACCACGTTCGTGATGGGTGCCGAGGGTCGGATCCTCTACGCCAGCCCGGCGACGGTCTCGCTGTTCGGCCGGGACCCCGAGGGTGTCGTGGGCCTGCGGGCCACCGAGCTCGTGCATCCCGAGGACCGGGCCCGTGTCGAGGTCCAGCTCGCTGCCCTGGTGAACACCGTCAAGGTCACCGAGCCCATCCAATTCCGCGTCGAGCATTCCGACGGCACCTACCGATACGCCGAGGCGGTGGTGAGCAACCTGCGGGACAACCCGTCGGTGGCCGGATACGTGGGCAACCTGCGTGACATCACCGAGCGCAAGGAGGCCGAGTCCCAACTCCTGCACGTGGCACTGCACGACCCCTTGACTGGGCTCCCCAACCGCACCTTGATCCTCGATCGGGCCGACCAGATGCTGGTGCGCTCCCGTCGGGAGTACCGCCCGGTGGCCGCGTTGTTCGTCGACCTCGACAACTTCAAGGACATCAACGACTCGCTGGGTCACGACGCCGGCGACAAGGTGCTCCAGGCCGTGGCGCACCGCTTCGTCGGCATCCTGCGCGAGAGCGACACCGTGGGGAGGCTCGGAGGCGACGAGTTCGTCGTCCTGGCCGAAGGGGCGTCGTTGGGTGCGGGTCCGGAGATGGTGGCCGAACGCCTCCACGACACGCTGCGCGAGCCGTTTGTGATCGAGGGCTACGCCTCGGTCTCGCTGACGGTGACCGCCAGCATCGGCATCGCCGGCGGGCAGCGCAACTCGGCCTCGGAACTGCTGCGCGACGCCGACATCGCGCTGTACCGGGCCAAGGCACTGGGCAAGAACCGATCGGCGCTGTTCCAGCCCGAGATGCAGACGGCCGTGCTCGACCGCATCGAGCTCGACGCCGATCTCCGTTCCGCCTTGGCCGAAGAGCAGTTCTTCCTCCTCTACCAGCCCGTGTTCGACCTGGACCACGTGAGCGTGTCGGGGGTCGAGGCGCTCGTGCGGTGGCGGCATCCGGTGCGCGGCGTCGTCCCTCCCGATCAGTTCATCCCCATGCTCGAGGACTCCGGTCTCATCGTGGACGTCGGGCGTTGGGTCCTGTTCGAGGCGTGTCGCCAGGCCGCCCAGTGGCACCGGCGCGGCTACCGACTGTCGATGTCGGTCAACGTGTCCATGCGCCAGCTGGAGATCCACGCCTTCGTCGACCACGTCAAAGAGGCGTTGGCCGTCACGGGTCTCGACCCCACGACGCTGGTCATCGAGATCACCGAGAGCACGTTGATGCGCGACGCCGACGCCACGGTCCGGCGGCTGCGAGAGATCAAGGACCTCGGTGTGCGCGTCGCCATCGACGACTTCGGTACGGGCTACTCGTCACTGGCCTATCTCCGCCAGTTCCCCGTCGACGCCTTGAAGATCGACCGTTCCTTCATCGCGGCGATGGCAGACTCTCCGGAATCCGGCGCCCTCATCCACACGCTGGTGGAGCTGGGCCGGACCCTCGGGCTCGAGACCCTGGCCGAAGGGATCGAGGACAACGATCAGCTAGCCAAGCTCCAGGCCGAGCACTGCGACCGGGGACAGGGATTCCTCTTCTCCAAGCCCATCGAGCCCGAGGCCATCGAGGCCTTCATCTTGGAAACGGCGGAGTCGAGCCGGGCGGCCGCCGTTGCCGGGTCGACACCGGGCGCAGGCTCGACACCGGGCGCCGAGCTCACCACCGAGTCGCCGGGGCCCGGCGACGTCACCGAGCCGCCGGTCCTGGCCTCAGGAATCGGGTCTGCATCCTGAGCCAGCGTCCCCCCAGCGACTCGTCCGCCCGGCCGCACCCGTAGTGTCGTCCCCGGACACCGATCTCCGACGGGTGGTGGAGGTTTTTCTTGCACTGGGTGGTCGACGGCATGAACCTCATCGGCTCGCGCCCCGACGGGTGGTGGCGTGACCGGGCCGGAGCCCGACGTCGACTCGTGGACGAGCTCGCCACCCTGGTCCGGCCCGGCACCGAGGTGACCGTGGTCTTCGATGGGCGTCCCGGCCCCGACGAGATCGACCTCGCCGCAGTCGCCGGTGTCGTGGCCTGCTTCGCCCCGGGAGGCCCCGACGCCGCCGACCACGCCATCGTGGCCCTGCTGCCCTCGCTCACCGGTGGCGCCGAGGTCACCGTGGTCACCTCCGACGCGGCGCTGGCCGACTCGGTGCACAGGGCGGGGGTGGCGGTACTCGGGGTCAAAGCCTTCGGAGCCAAGCTCTCGAAGGCCGAGGGCGGGAGTTAGCCGGTACCACCGGCGGCGTTGGCGCGCAAGGCGTCGAGCGGGGGTACCGCGCTTCGACCCAGGGCCTCGGCCACGGCGTCGTTGGTGAGGCGTCCCGAAGCACACAGCACGCCCCGCGCCAGGGCCGGGTCGGACTCCACCGCGGCGCGCACCCCCCGGTCGGCGACGGCCAGGGCGTAGGGGAAGGTGGCGTTGGTGAGCGCGTAGGTCGAGGTGTGCGGCACCGCGGCGGGGATGTTCCCCACCCCGTAGTGCAGCACCCCGTGACGTTCCACCACGGGGTGATCGTGCGTGGTCTCGACCGTGGTCTCGATGCACCCGCCCTGGTCTACCGCCACGTCGACGATGACCGACCCCGACGGCATGCCCCGCACCATCTCCTCGGTGGCCACCACCGGGGCGCGGCCGCCGGGAACCAGGACCGCCCCGATCACCAGGTCCGCCTCGCGCATCGAGCGTTCCACCACGGCGTGGCTCGAGGCCAGCGTCATGATGCGGCCGCGGTGGATCTGGTCCACCACGCGGAGGCGGTCGAGGTCGCGGTCGATGAGGATGACCTCGGCCTCCATGCCCTGGGCGATCCACGCCGCGTTCGTCCCCACCGTCCCCGCCCCGATCACCACCACGCGGCCCGGGCGCACCCCGGGGGCACCCCCGAGCAACACGCCGCGCCCCCCGTTGCCCCGTTCCAAGTAGTGGGCGCCGATCTGGGGGGCGAGACGACCCGCCACCTCGCTCATGGGCGCCAGCAGCGGCAACGCACCCGACGGAGCGCGCACCGTCTCGTACCCGATGGCCGTGGTCCCCGCCTCTAGGAGGGCGTCGGCGACGCTCGGGTAGGCGGCGAGGTGCAGGAAGGTGAACAGCACGAGGTCGTGGCGCAGCAGCCCGTACTCCTCGCGCTGGGGCTCTTTCACCTTGAGCACGAGATCGGCGCCCCAGGCCTCCGCGCCCGACACCAGCTCCGCCCCGGCGCCGGCGAAGTCCTCGTCGGCGATGGCCGACCCCGCTCCCGCGCCCGTCTCGACCAGGACGCCATGGCCGTGGGTGGTGAGCTCACGGGCCCCGTCGGGGGTGAGGGCGACGCGATTCTCTCCGGGCTTGCGTTCGGTCGGGACCCCGACGATCACGAATTCGACCCTACTGTCCACCACACGGTCGGGCACCGGAGGGCTGCCACCTGAGGGCACTCACCGACCGTCTCTTGACGAGCGAGGCCCCCGTCCCTATCTTTCGGGGGACAATCGTTCAGTATCCGGATCTTGTGTTCGAGATATCGAACACGAACGAGTGACATGGAGGTGGGTGTGAAGCTCGACCTGCTGTATGAGATCGACGTGCCCAAGCCGTGGCCCGGGGAGCACCCGTGGGGCCAGCGCAAGGCCGAGCAGGAGGCGTACGCCGAGGCGCTCGAGCAGATCAAGCTGGCCGACACCCTCGGCTTCCACACCGTGTGGCACGTCGAGCACCACTTCCGCGAGGGCCGGTCGCACTCGCCCGCCCCCGAGGTCATCATCGGCGCCCTGAGCCAGGCCACCAAGAACCTTCGCCTCGGGTTCGGGGTCGTGCTCATGCCGCACCAGTTCTGCCACCCCGTGCACGTGGCCGAGAAGGTCGCCACCGCCGACGTGCTGTCGGGCGGACGGGTCGAGTGGGGGACGGGCCGGTCCACCCCCATGGAGCAGACCGCCTTCCACGTGCCGGTGGAGGAGAGCAGGGCCGAGTGGCAAGAGGCCATCGAGGCCACCGTGCAGGCGTGGCGCGAGGAGTACTTCGAGTTCCACGGCAAGTACCTCGACTTCCCCCGGCGCATGGTCACCCCCAAGCCGGTCCAGATTCCCCACCCTCCGGCGTGGATGGCGGCGACCTCCGACGGATCGGCGGCCGTGGCCGGCAAGTTGGGGATGGGCCTCCTGTCGTTCTCGATCATGCAACCCATCACCAAGATGGCCGAGCACATCCGCCAGTACCGCGAGGGTGCCAAGAACCCCACGCCCCTCACCGAGGTCACCACCAACAAAGTGGCCGCCTACACGCTCGTCCACTGTGCGGACTCGATGGAGCAGGCCGAGGCCAACGGCATCTGGGACTCGGTGTGGTGGTGGTACAAGAACCTGGCCGAGTTCATCTTGGAGTGGGAGATGCCGCATCTCTCCGACGAGGAGAAAGAGAAGATGTTCCCCTTGCTCAAGCGCCAGATCGAGGGCAAGTTCGACCCCAAGTGGTTCTCCGAAGCGGACATGATCATCGTCGGTGACCCCGAGACCTGCATCGAGAAGATGGTGAAGTACGCCGAGCTCGGAGTGGACCAGCTCATCTGCTACGTGCAGTTCGGCTACCTGAGCCACGAGTCGATCATGCACACCATCGAGCTGCTCGGCACCAAGGTGATTCCCGAGCTCGAGAAGCGCAACATCCAGGCGTCGGTCACCGTCACCGGCTGACCCCGTCTCACCGCAGACCGAGAACCCATGACGCGTTCTGACGACACCGCGGTCCCCGACTACCTCGGGATGCTGCGCATGGACGGCCGCGGCGTGGTCGTCATCGGCGCCGGGCAGGGGATCGGTCGCCAGGCCAGCCACGCCTTGGCCCAGGCCGGAGCCAAGGTCCTGTGCGTCGATCTCGACCCCGACCTCGGACACGACATCGCCTCGGAGGTGGGGGGGGTGGCGTGGGTCGGCAACGCCACGGTGCGCGCCGACTCCGAGCGCCTCTTCGCCGAGGCACCCGGGCTCCTGGCCGGGATCGGGGCCACGGGTCTCAGCGGCATCGTCGACATCGTGGGCATGGCCCAGTACCGCGGGCTGCTGGAGCTCGACGACGAGCTGTGGGACTGGCACCACGACATCGTGCTGCGCCACGCCTATCTGGCCGTGTCGGTGGGTGGCCGCGCCCTGCGCGACGCCGGCGGGGGGGTCATGGTGTTCGTGGCCTCGGCCTCGGGCCTCACCGCCGCCCCCCGTCATGCCGCCTACGGCGCGGCGAAAGCGGGGCTCATCGGCCTGGTGCGCTCGGCCGCCGTCGAGCTGGGCCCCATCGGCATCCGCGTGAACGCGGTGGCCCCGGGCATCGTGTGGACCCCGCGCGTCTCGGGGTACCTGGGGGACAAGGGCAAGGCCGTGAACGCGGCGAACTCGCCCCTCGACCGGGTGGCGCTGCCCCAGGACATCGCGGCCGCCATCGTGTTCCTCGCCTCGGACTTGTCGGCCTACGTGAACGGCCAGGTCCTGTCTGTCGACGGCGGGGTGGGGGTGAAGTTCCCCTACCCGGTGCCCGACCACCTGTGACCGGCCCGTGACCGAACGGTCCCCGCAGGTCGAGCCGTTCCTGCGAGGGTGCGCGTGGCGGCCCGCACCCGGCGTGCCCTACCCCCGGTTCGATCCCCGCGACGCCACCCGGATCCCCGCCGACACATGGCAGTGCGCGCAGATCCCGGCCGGTGTCCGGCTCGAGTTGGTGGGTGACGCCACCGCCATCACCCTCGATTACACCACGGCCACCGACGACCTCGGCTACCGCGGCGCCGGCGCGGGCACGACGTTCGCGCTGTGGCAGGGAGACCAGCAGCACGACGAGCAACCGGCCGTGCTTGGTGCCGGCACGGTCACCCTGTCGTTGTCCGGCTCCGCTACCGAGCCCGCCGTGGTGTATCTCCCCGAGGGCATGCGGCCCGAGGTCCTGGCGTTGCGCCCGGTAGGAGGGTCCGTCGAGCCCGCCCCGGCCGGCCCGCGCTGGATCGCCTACGGGGACTCGCTCCTCGAGGGCTGGGTGGCGAGCGCCCCCGCGCTGGCCTGGGGGGTGATCGCGGCGCGGCGCCACGGTCTCGATCTCGTGAACCTGGGCTATGCGGGCTCGGCGCGCGGCGAGATCCCGTGCGCCGAGGCCGTGGCCGGACTGGCGGCGGACGTGATCTCGATCTCGCACGGGACCAATTGCTGGACGCGCACACCCCACAGCGCCGGGATGATGCTCGAGACCACCCGGGCCTTCCTCGACATCGTGCGCCAGGGCCACCCCGACACGCCCGTGGTGGTGGCGAGCCCGGTGCTGCGCCCCGACGCCGAGGGCACCCCCAACCGACTGGGGGCGACCCTGGCGGACCTGCGCGGCGCCATGGAGGATGCCGTGCGGGCGCGCATCGACGCCGGCGACGGGGCCATCGTGCTCATCCCCGGTGCGGAGGTGATCACCGCCGCCCAGCTGGCCGACGCCGTCCATCCCGGCGACGAGGGCCAAGCCCGACTGGCCGAGGTCTTCGGCGCGGCGGTGGCCGACGCGGTGCGCGAGGGGCGCGCCGTGGCAAATGGTCGGCGCGGACCGGTGGGCTGAGCCGTGGCCGGGTCTCCGTCGGTGGAGCGGGTGGTGACGGTGATCGACTTCTTAGTGTCGCGCCCGGGAGAGTCCTTCGGACTGTCCGAGCTGGCCCGCACGCTCGGGATGTCCAAGGCCACGGCGCACGGGGTGTGCACCACCTTGACCGGTGCGGGCTGGTTGTTGCGCCATCCCGTGGACAAGTCCTACACGCTCGGTCCCGCCCTCATCGCCGCCGGGCACGCCGCCGGGGCGCGCCAGCTCGACCTCGTCGACCACGCCCGGCCCGAGATGGAGGAGCTCGCCGCCCACCTGGCCGTGCAGGTGGTGGCATCGAGCACCGTGGGCGACGAGATGGTGCTCCTCGCCACCGCCGGTCGCCCCGGGCCCATGTGGCTCACCTTCACCGTGGGACAACGCGTCCCGTTGGCCCCGCCCCTGGGGACGGTCTTTCTGGCCTGGGCCGGGCCCGGGCCCGTGGAGCAGTGGCTGGACCGGCTCGGCCCCGGGGCCACGGTCGAGGACAAGGAACGGCTGCGCTCGGCGCTGGCCGTCATCCGCCAGCGCGGCTACGCGCTCAACCTCGAAGCCGTCGCCAACCTCAAGCTGAGCCGTGCCCTGTCGGGCCGCGACAGCCGTCGCCGGGCCCTGGCGGTGGCGGTGGAGGACTTCGCCCACGAGGAGTACCTCCTCCAGGAGCTCGAGGCGGGGGCCACCTACCGCCTCAGCCAGATCTCGGGCCCGGTGTTCGGCTCCGACGGGTCGGTGGCGTTGGCCCTGACCGTCGTGGGGTTGCCCGAGAAGCTGACGGGGGAGGAGATCCCCCGCTTCGCCGACGCCTTGTTGGGCGCGGCCCGACGGGTGACGGCGTCGATCCACGGGAGGATCCCCACATGAACCCCGATGCGCTCCGGGCTTTCGACCTCACCGGGCGCGTGGCCGTCGTGACCGGCGCCGCCTCGGGGATCGGACGGGCATCGGCGGCGCTGCTGGCCGGGGCGGGGGCGGCCGTCCTGTGCGCCGATCTCGACGGGGCCGGCGCCGAGGCCATCGCCGCGCAGCTCGAAGCCTCGGGATCCCGGGCATTGGCCCGTCGGGTCGACGTCACCGTGCCCGGCGAGGTCGACGACCTGGTGGCACAGGCGGTGGCCGAGCTCGGGCGTCTCGACGTGATGGCCAATATCGCCGGCATCATCCTCCAGGCACCGGTGGTGGACTTCGACGACGCCGCCTTCGACCGCATCATGGCCGTGAACCTCATGGGCGTGTTCCGTGGCTGTCGTGCCGCGGCGCGGGCCATGAGCGCACAGGGATCGGGGTCGATCGTGAACATGGCGTCGGCCGCCATCGACACGCCCTCGCCCGGGCTGGCCGGCTACGGGATGGCCAAAGCGGCGGTGGTGCAGCTCACCCGGGTGCTCGCCACCGAGATGGGCCCTCTCGGGGTGCGGGTCAACGCCGTGGCGCCCGGGTTCGTCGAGACCGCTATGACCAGCCGGCGCTTCACCTCGGGTGACGGCACCGTCGACGAGACCCATCGCCGGGCCGTGCTCGACGCCGTGGCCCGCTCCACCCCGTTGCGCACCGTGGGCCGGCCCGACGACATCGCCCACGCCGTGCTGTACCTGGCGTCGGACGCGTCGCGTTTCGTCACCGGGCAGATCGTGCGCCCCAACGGGGGAGTGGCGATGCCGTGGTGAGTGGTCCCGAGCGAGAGGAGTGGTCATGCAGGTCGTAGTCGACGTGGAGGCCGAGCCCGCCACGGTGGTGGTCGAGGATCCCGCCGATTGCGGGCGGTTCCACGTGGCGGTCCGGGGTGGCGGTGACAGCGGCGCGCTCGACGGCGCCCTGCGGAGCAACGCCGTGGGTGTCCTCGACGCCGACGGCGAGGCCCTGGTGGACGTGGGCGCCGTGCGGCGCTTGGCGGCGGGCTCGGTGGGCGAGACGTGGGAGGCCGACTTCGGGGCCATGCTCGACTACGCCCGGTCCAAGGGCTGGTTGAGCGAGGACGGCACATCGATCCGGGCGCACGTGGAGTGGGGGTAGTTTCGCTGGTGGAGGTGATCCCGTGACGGCCACACGAACCGAGACCGACTCGATGGGCCCCATCGAGGTGCCCGCCGACCGGTATTGGGGTGCCCAGACGGCGCGATCCCTCGTGCACTTCTCCATCGGCGACGACGTCATGGCTCGTTCGATGATCCGCGCCATGGGCATCCTGAAGGACGCCGCGGCCCGCACCAACGCCGATCTCGGTGTGCTCGACCCGGCGCTGGCCGAGCTCATCGCGGTGGCGGCCTCCGAAGTCACCGCCGGCCTGCTCGACGACCACTTCCCCTTGCGCGTGTGGCAGACCGGCAGCGGCACCCAGACCAACATGAACGCCAACGAGGTCATCTCCAACCGTGCCATCGAGCTGGCCGGCGGGGTCATGGGGTCGAAGACCCCGGTCCATCCCAACGACCACGTGAACATGTCGCAATCGTCCAACGACACCTTTCCCACCGCCATGCACATCGCCGCCGTCGAGCAGATCACCCACGTCCTGGTGCCGTCGGTGCGCGCCCTGCGCGACGCCCTGGCCGTCAAGGTCGAGGCCTTCGCCGACATCGTGAAGATCGGGCGCACCCATCTCATGGACGCCGTGCCGCTCACCCTGGGCCAGGAGTTCTCGGGATACGTGGCCCAGCTCGACGCCGATCTCACGAGGATCGAGGCCAGCCTGCCCGACCTCTACGAGTTGGCGCTGGGTGGCACCGCCGTGGGGACGGGTCTCAACGCCCATGTCGAGTTCGGCGCCCGCGCCGCGGGGCACATCGCCGAGATCACCGGGCTTCCCTTCGTCACCGCGCCCAACAAATTCGCGGCGCTGGCCGCCCACGACGGCCTGGTCCAAGCGAGCGCCACCCTGCGCACCCTGTCGGTGTCGCTCACCAAGATCGCCGATGACATCCGGTGGCTCGGGTCCGGGCCCAGGAGCGGTCTGGCCGAGCTGGTGCTTCCTCCCAACGAGCCCGGCTCGTCGATCATGCCGGGCAAGGTCAACCCGACCCAGTGCGAGGCCATGATCATGGTCTGCATCCAGGTGATGGGGAACGACACCGCCGTGGCCGTGGCCGGCAGCCGGGGCAACCTCGAGCTCAACGTGTGCAAGCCCGTCATCATCCGCAACATCTTGCATTCCATCACACTGCTGTCCGACGCCTGCCGGGTCTTCCGCCAATTCGCCGTCGAAGGGCTCGAGCCCGATGTGGCGCAGATCCGCCGGCACCTCGAGAACTCGCTCATGCTCGTCACCGCTCTCAACCCGCTCATCGGATACGACAAGGCCGCCCAGGTGGCGAAGAAGGCCCACGCCGAAGGCATCACCTTGCGGGAGTCGGCGGTGGCGCTCGGCTACCTCACCCCCGAGGAGTTCGACCAGGCCGTACGGCCCGAGGACATGACCCATCCCTGAGGGCGGTCGTATAGTGCACGGCCAGTGTTCGTCTGAGACTGGCCATGACCGGCAACACCGGAGGACCGCCGTGAGCGCCGAAGGACTCTTCATCAACGCCCCGCACCACCGCACAGTGGGTGCGGGCGAGACCATCTATGCCCAGGGGGATGTCGGAACCCACATGTACGGCGTGGTGTCCGGCGCCGTCGAGCTTCGCAAGGGCTCCACCGTCGTCGCCTCTCTCGGGCCCAACGACGTCTTCGGCGAACGTGCGCTGATCGATCATCTTCCTCGCAACCTGCACGCGGTCGCCGCGGTCGAGACGACGTTGGCCGAGATCGATCAACGCCTGTTCCTGTTCCTGGTCCACGAGACCCCGATGTTTGCGCTCGGCATCATGGGGGCTCTTGCCTCCAGGCTCCGTGACTACGACGAGCTGTTCGGCGCGCCGCATCCCGTGGCCTAATGCCCGATCGCCTCGACCACGATGCCGTTGACGCCGCGCTCGGTACCGGCATCGCCTGGGAACGCCGGGACGACGAGCTGGTGAAGACCCGTCGGGGCAAGGACTTCGCCGACTCGTTGGCGTACGTGAATGCGGTCGGGGCTCTGGCCGAGGAGATGGATCACCATCCCGACATCGACATCCGCTGGAACACCGTCACCTTGCGCCTGACCACGCATTCCGAGGGCGGCCTCACCTCCTTGGACCTCGAACTCGCCCGGCGCATCGACGCCCTGTCCCCACCGGGTGGCTAGGGCACGGCCTCGGCTGCGGCCATTCGACTACGTGGCGACCAGGCTCCTCGAGGGTCGGCCGCACGTCATCGTGGATGGTGCCCCGCGTCCGGGCACCGTGGGCACCTTGTCCCATTGGCCCGGTACGCCCACCCCGGTGGCGTTGTGGCACGACCTCTCCGCCGGGATCGTGCTGCGAGCGCGGGCACGCCCGGATCTCCTCCCCGACAGGGCGTCGGTGGCGTCGATCGACCACTTCGACGCCGACGGTGTGATCGCCCTGGCACTGCTGTGCGTCGAGGGGCTGGCCGAAGATCATGGGGCACTGCTCGTCGAGGCGGCCCGGGTGGGGGACTTCGACGTGGTCAGCGATCGCCGGGCTGCGGTGGTGGCATTCGCCATCGCCGCGCTCGGCGACGTCGAACGCGCCGCGGCGGTGCTCGATGTGGCTTTGCCCGGTGGCGACGGGCTGGACCGCACGGCGTGGGCGGCCACCGAAGCGTTGCGCATCCTGCCCGCCCTCGTCGCCGAGCCCGAACGGTACCGGGGCCTGTGGGCCGACGAGGCCGATGCCCTCGATGCGTCGGCGGGGGCCGTCGCCGAGGGATGGGCGACCATCGAGGAGCGCCCCCAGCACGATCTGGCCATCGTCCGCGTCGACGTCAGCCATCCCGACGCGGCCCGGGCGGCGTGGGGGGCGGCGCCGTTGCACCCCGGGGCCGTGCACTCGGCCACCGACCGCCTGCGGGTGGCGACCATCGCCGGGGGCGGCGTCGAGGTCCGCTACCGCTACGAGTCGTGGGTCCGGCTCGAAAGCCGCCGCCCCCGGCGGCGCGTGGACCTGTCCGCCGTCGCCGCCGAGCTCACCGGAGCCGAGGCCGGTGCGGCGCGCTGGGTGTTCGACGGGGCCGGGGCTATCACCGGGGCGCTGTGCCTCGCCGACGGCGCGCCGAGCACCCTCGACCCCGAGGACGTGGTGGACACGGTCTGTGCCCGGCTCGAGATCCTCGACGCCGGGACGGCGGCCTGGGATCCCTACGCAACGCCGGTCCGGGGCTGATCCCCCGGCGGAGACCAGGTATGTCGCCGTGTCGTGGGTACGGCGGCATGAGGCCCGGTCAGGCGATGGGGAGATCCCACATCGGGAACCACCGCGACAGGTCGGACTCGATGGGGAGGTCCTGGGCCAGCATGCCCTTGAGCCGGAGCTCGAGCTCGTTGTCTCGTTGTTCGGGCCCGGTGGGGGCGAAGGGGTAGAACGTCCCCTGCTTGGCCAGGTACACGAGATACAACGGCCGCGTGATGGTCTCGGCGGTCGAACCGCTGGCGTCGGGGGCACCGGTCTCGGTCGCCGATCCGGACACTGGCGCGGTGCCGGGGGCGAAGCCGAAGACCGAGCACAACAGCTGCGTGCTCCATCCCGCGTCCTGGAGCGAGGAATGGACCATGTGCACGCGCGTGACGAGGTCGTCGACCGCACCGGCCTCGACCACGATCCACCGGTAGCCGAACTTGTCACCGACGTGGCGCACCGTGGGCTTGGCCGGTGTCCCCGCCGAGCCCGCGCCGGGACCGGGATCGTCCGGAGTGGCCAGGAGCTGTTCGAGCTCGGCCTGCATCTCGGCAAAGGGTTGCCCGGCGGGCGCCTTGAAGCACACCCCGGCGCGTCCGGTGGGGACGAGGCCGGCGCTCACCTGCAAGGTGATCGCCGCGTTGGGCAGGTTGAACAACGCGTCCAGGTTGGCCCGGACGGGCTTGGTCCGACCCAGCAGCGTGTCGAACAACCCCATCAGTGCGCCTTCGACGTCGCGTGCCGGAGGCGGAGTGTGGGCGTCATCCGGGTTGGTTCATCTCCGCCTCGAGCTTGGCCAGCTGGTCGAGGCGCTTCTGGAGCGGCGGGTGGGTGGAGAACAACGAGGACAGGCTGGTTCCCTTGGCCAGCGCGGGGGTGAAGAAGAAGGCGTTGAAGTGCTCGGCCGAGCGCAGGTCGCGTGTGGGGATGCGCGACATCTCGCCGGTCACCTTCACCAAGGCCGAGGCGAGGAGCGAGGGGCGGCCGATCAGGATGGCCCCCGAGCGGTCGGCGGCCAGCTCGCGATAGCGCGACAGCGCCATGGTGAGCAGGAAGCTGATGGCGTAGATGAGGGCCGAGACGACGATGACGGCCAGCTCGATCATGGCCGCCTGCCCGGCCCCGCCGCGGTCGTTGTTCCCACCCCCGAAGCCGCCGAAGAGCCCGGCGTAGATGGTGAAGCGGGTGATGAGCCCGGCCACCATCCCGAGGAAGCTGGCGATGGTCATGATGGCCACGTCCCGGTGGGCCACATGCGACAGCTCGTGGGCCAGGACGGCCTCGAGCTCGGGCTCGTCGAGCCGGCGCATGATGCCCCGGGTGGCGCACACCACGGCGTTGGACGGGTTGCGCCCCGTGGCGAAGGCGTTGGGCATGTCGACATCGGCGATCGCCACCCTGGGCTTCTTCATGTCGGCCAGGGCGCACAGCCGGTCGATGATGCCGTGGAGCTCGGGCTCCTGCTCGGGGGTCACGATGCGCCCGTGCATGCCGAAGAGGGCGATCTTGTCCGAGAACCAGTACTGGCAGAACAAGAACACCGCGGCGAAGACGAGGATCACGCTCAGGCTGAGGCCGACGGCGAAGAGGATGCCGATGACCAGGGCATAGAGAAGGACCATCAGCAGTCCGGTGATGAAGATCCGGACCGTGAGGCCGTGGTCGGCGGGGATGCGGCGGTTGATCGCCATCAGGAATTCACCTCGGGTTGTGCTTCGGGATGGGCGGTGGGGGACGGAGCCGGCTGTCCCGGCGCGGCGGGGAGGGCGCCGGCCTCTGGCGCGTCGGCCGGGGGCAGGACGGCGGCGGGGGCGGCGGGGGCGGCCAACTCGGCCTTGAGCGCGGCGAGCTCACGGTCGACCTGCGACGTGGCGCTCACCTTGTTGAGCTTGGCCTGGATGTCGTCGGTGCTCGAGCTCAGATCCGTCAGCGCCCCCGACTCGAGCAGCTCGTCGATGGCGCCGGCACGGGCCTGCATCTGGGAGATCTTCTCCTCGGCCCGCTGCATGGTCTGGCCGGCGTCGCTCATCGACCCCGAGATGCCGGCCACGGCCTCGCCGATCCGGGTCTGGGCCTGAGCCGCGGTGTAGGTCGCCTTCAAGGTCTCCTTGCGGGTCCGGAACGCGGCGACCTGGGCCTGGAGACGCTCGGAGGTCTCGACCAGCTTGTCCTGCTGAGCCGCGATCTGGTCATGCTGGGTCTCGAGCTCGGTCAGCTCGGCGGCGATGGTGGCCCGGCGGCTGAGTGCCTCACGGGCGAGATCCTCTCGGTTCTGGCCCAGCGCCAGGCGAGCCTGCTCTTGGAGCTTGGACGCCTGCTGCTGGAGCTGGCTGGCCTGGATCTCGACCCGCTTCTTGGCGGTGGCCACCTCGGCGATGCTGCGGCGCATCTTCTGGATGTTCTCGAGCTGCTTCTCGTAGGACAGGTCAAGGGTGTCGCGGGGGTCCTCGACCTTGTCGAGCAGCTTGTTGGTCTTGGCCCGGAAGATGTTCAGAAACCGCTGGAAGACACCCATCGCACCCCAGAGCATAGGGGAGGGTCATCGTCCCGTAGCCGCGCCGAGCGGCTGTCGAGACCGCGGCGCGCACCGTGTCGGAGGGCCCCCCGCACGGGCCGGGTGGTCCCGGACCGGGCCCGGATTCCGAGGCCGACCCGTGGCCGGGCTCCACGCCGGGAACGGCAGAGTCCCGGGTCGGGGCACGGTTCCGACGGCCGCAGCCGCCGGGTACCGTGAATGAAATGAGCACGCGTCTGTGTCTGCTGACCGTCCACGCCCATCCCGACGACGAAGCGTCGAAGGGGCCGGCGACCGTGGCCCGCTACCACGCCGAGGGCATCCACACCGTGCTCGTGTGCTGTACCGGGGGGGAGGAGGGGGACATCCTCAACCCCGCCATGGACACGCCCGAGGTCCGCGCCGACATCGGGGGTGTCCGCCAGCGCGAGCTCGAGGCCTCGGCCGCGCTCATCGGCTACGACGAGCTCGTCATGCTCGGCTACCGCGACTCGGGCATGAAGGACTCGGCCGCCAACGCCCGCCCCGACTGCTTCGCCCAGGCACCACTGGAGGAGGCCGTGGGCCGGCTCGTGACCGTGATCCGCCGCCAACGCCCCCAGGTGATCGTCACCTACGAGGACGACCAGCAGGGGTACCCCCATCCCGACCATCTCCGCGACCACGAGATCTCCCTGGCCGCGTTCGACGCCGCCGGCGACCCCTCCGCCTTCCCCGAGGCCGGTGAGGCCTTCGCGCCCCTGAAGCTGTACTACGTGGGATGGTCCGCAGCCCGGGTGATGGCGATGCACGAGAAGTTCGTCGAGCTGGGGCTGGAGTCTCCCTTCGACGAGGCCTGGCGTGAGCGGGCCAGCAAGATGACCCGCACCTACACCACGGCCATAGACATCTCGGAGTACGCCGATGTCCGTCGCCAGGCGTTGCTGGCCCATGCCACCCAGGTCGACCCGACGTCCCCGTTCTGGTTCGGGCTGCCCCCCGAGGTGGCCCGGACCATCCACCCGGTGGACGAATACATCCTGGCTCGCAGCCTGGTGGGCCCCGCCGGGGAGGGCGTGGTGGAGGACGACCTCTTCGCCGGTGTGCGGGACCTCGCCGCTCGGTAACATGCCCGACGATGCGGCGTACCCGGCTCCTCGGCAGCCAGCCCCGTATCTGACGCCGACGACCCAGGGAGGACGACATGTCGAAGTGGCTCAGCCAGGAGTGGCTCGACGAGACGAGGAAGATGGCCGAGGGCCAGCCTGAGCGGGCCGGTGCGTCGGCCCGCATGCAGTACGTAGTGACCGGCGCCCCCGACGGGGACATCGACTACTACTGGGTCCTCGAGAACGGCAAGATCAGCGAGAGCCAGCTCGGCCGTCTCGATGACGCCGAGGTGACGCTCACCACCGGCTACGCCGATGCCCTCAAGATCCAGAAGGGTGAGCTCGACGCCAACGCCGCCTTCATGCAGGGGAAGGTGAAGGTGACCGGGAACATGGCCAAGGTCATGTCGCTGCTGCCCATCACCAACTCACCGGAGTACAAGCAGCTCCAGACCGAGATCGCCGCCATCACCGAGTTCTGATCCCGGGGCGCGTGCGTTCGGGCCCTCGATCTCGATCCCTCAGGATGCGGACCGCATGAGGTCGCGTAGCGGTCGGTAGCCGATCACGGTGATCCCCGCCTCTTCCAGCGCGACGCGCAGGTCGCGGTCGTGCACGAGGAGACGGTGATCGTCGACCCGGGCCCCCCAGTCCGTCGCCATGGCCTCGAGCTCGGGACTGTCGACCGCCGGGTGCAGGTAGGCCTCGGTCACGCCCGGCTTCAGCCCGGCGATGGCGTCGAGGAGGATCTGGCGGCTGCCCACTCCGGGCACGTAGACGAACTCGTCGGGGAAGACCACCCCCTCGTCGGCGGCCAGGGACCGAAACGGGAACCCGATCAGCCCTTCGGTGTCCGCGCCCGAGAGCCGCAAGGGCAGCTTGAACTCCACCGCCAGGTCGAGGTACACGTCGAAGAACTCCGACTTGATCTGCATGGTGCCCATGTGGGCATCGAGATGGCTCACGTCGAAGCCCCACAAGATGGCGCGTTCGATCTGGGCCCGGCACTCCCGGCGCACCTCGTCGAGATCGGCGTGGTCCCAGACATCCTCGACGGTACGGGGGAACCCTCCGTCGCCATCGAGCAGTGACGGCGCGTGGGTGATGGGACCCCACCGGTACAGATCGAATTCGGCGTTCACGGTGAGGTGCACGCCCACGTCGTCCCCCCGGTATCCCGCCGCCGCCCCCCGTGCCCAGGGGCAGGGCACCATCAGACTGGCGCTCGAGGCCAGCCCCTCCCGCAGCGCCTGGTAGACGCCGACGTTGGCGGCGTGGCAGAAACCGAGGTCGTCACAGTTGAGGATGAGAAGCTTGGCGTCCTCGGCGTAGCCGAGTCGTTGCGCGAGGGATGGCACGCACTCGACGGTAGCGCCCTGGCTACCCCCACCGGGCCGATTCCGCCCATCAGGCGGCGTCGGCCCGGGCGTCGTCGAGTACCGAAGCTCGAGCCAGGGCGGCGCGGGCGTCGGCCAGGCCGCGGCGACCGACTCGGCGGGTCGGCTCGTCGATCCGCCAGTCGCTGTCACCCGCCGGACGCACCGGGCGGCCGGCCAGGTCGCCAACCAATGGCAGCTGCAGTTGGTTCTCCACGAGCCACAGGATGGCACCGAGGTGTGACAGTCGGCCGCGGTCAGGTCACATCCATCGAAGTTGCCCCCGGAACCCTGACCCGTGGGACCATTGAGCCATGGAACGGCTCCGCCAACTCGGCCGAGGCGAGCGGATCGTGCTGGTGGTCGCCCTGGGGGTGGCCCTCGACGCCTTCTGCTCGTACTTCGTCCCCCTGGCCACGTTTCCCTTCGCCTCCACCGCCCAACTGTCGCTTCCTTCGTCTGGACCTCCGGGCTGGTTCAGGGTCGTCGTCTGGATTGTGCTGGCGGGCGTGTGGGCGTGGTGCTCATTCGTCATCCTCCGGGTGCCCCCCAGCGACCCGTCAGATTCGACCTGACCCACGACCCGGGAACCGAACCGTCGCCTCGTCCGTCGAACACAGAAGGGAAGACGGAAGGCGGGTGATCGTGGGTCGGTCTCGGCGGTTGCGGTGTGGATCGGGCGTGGTGCTGGTGGCGCTCCTGGGCGCCGGATGCCAGTCCAGCTCGGACCCCCCGGCGCCCACGGCTCCGGTGACGACTGGAGCCGTGAAGGCTTCGGACACCGCACCCAACCGAGCGTCATCCTCGCCGGAGTTGTGTGGCGCCCCCGGTTCGGTGACCGAGCTCTCGGTCACCAGGACCGACGAGTTCCCCCAGAACCAGATCTCGTTCGTCTTCCCCGACCATGTCACGTCCTCAGATGCCGCCGCCGTGGCAGACGTGGCCCGGGCCGCGTGCCAGCTGCCCGTCGAGCCGTCGGGGGAGTACTGCCCTGCCGACTTCGGCGTGAGCTACACGATCACCTTCATGGCGGGCACCGTCGAGATGGGGACCATCACGGCGGATCCGGCCGGTTGCCCGAGCGTCACCGGGCTGGGCCCGCCCCGGGCGGCGGGCCCGAGCTTCTGGGATCAGCTGGCCGTGGCCCTGGCGCTGCCCGCCCCCCGGGAGTACTGCGATCCGTTCCGGGGACGCCTCCCCACCGCGCCGGACCAGTGCGGGCCGCCTTTGTGAGCGCGCCTCGGCGTGGGGAGCCCGCGGCGCGGTGAGGCCATGGCGGCGCCGGCCCGCCACCTCTGGTGCGGAACCTGTAACTTCGCCCCGTGGACCGATACGGCATCACCGTTCCCTTCGACGACGTCTCTCTGGCCGAGCACGGCGACTGGTACCGGCGGCTGGACGAGCTCGGGTACACCGACGTGTGGACCGGCGAGGCCAACAGTGCTGACGGGTTCACGCCGCTGGCCCTGGCGGCGCTGTCCAGTGCCCGGCTCCAGCTGGGGACGGCGGTGGTGCCGGTGTACACGCGTGGCCCCGGGTTGCTCGCCATGCAGGCCGCCACGATGGCCGAGCTCGCTCCCGGTCGGTTCGCCCTCGGGGTGGGCTCGTCGTCGGATGTCATCGTCGAGCGGTGGAACGCCACGCCGTTCGTCGAGCCTTACAAACGCGTGCGGGACACGGTGCGGTTCCTGCGGGCCGCGCTCACCGGGGAGAAGGTCGACGCCGAGTACGAGACCTTCACGGTGCGCGGGTTCCGCCTGGGAAGGCCCATCGAACAACCTCCGCCCATCTATGTCGCCGCCCTTCGTCCCGGCATGCTGCGGTTGGCGGGACGCGAAGCCGACGGTGCCATCCTCAACTGGCTGTCGGCCTCAGACGTGTCGAAGGTCGTCCCCGAGGTCGGGGAGGGCAAGGCCATCGTGGCGCGCATTTTCGTGTGCCCCACCGATGACGCCGATCGGGCCCGGTACGTGGGCCGTATCGGCATCGCCGCCTACCTGAACGTGGCGGTGTACGCCGCCTTCCACGAGTGGCTGGGTCGGGGCCCCGTGCTGGAGGCGATGTGGTCGGCATGGCGTGGGGGGGATCGAAAGGCCGCCCTGGCCGCCATCCCCGACGAGGTGGTGGACGCCTTGGTGGTCCATGGGACGCCCGAGGAGTGCCGAGCCCACGTACAGCGCTACGTCGACAACGGCGTCACCATCCCGGTCCTGGCCGTGCTCCCTGGAGGCGACGATCTCGCCACGGTGATCAAGAACCTCGCCCCCGCGGCGTCGTAGGCGAGGCGCCGGCCCGACCGCACCTGGGGGGAGTTCGCTCTACACACCGG
>DATCBU010000063.1:0-28902 GCA_036511675.1 Acidimicrobiales bacterium
GTGATGAGAAAGCCCGACAGCACGAAGAACAGGTCCACCCCGAGATATCCCCCCGAGGCCCACCCGAGGCCCAGGTGATAGGCCATGACCCCCGCGATGGCCAGGGCCCGCACGCCGTCGAGGGCGGGAAGGTGTCTCTTCGACACCGCCCGGGGAACCGATTCCCCGTTACCGGGCCCACTCGACGTCGTGGTGTTCGACTCAAGCAGCCTGGACACCGGCCAAGGGTACCCGGCGTCCATGACCGGTATGGCTGCGTCGACGGCCCCAGACGCAACGAATCCTGGAGGACGCCTTGGATGAAGAGCGAGTACTCCAAGCTCACATGGTTGCCCAGGAGATAGACGTCATAGTCCCCGACGATCGCACTGCACGTCGTGGCGCAGAACCACGGGGTGACGTTGATTTCATGCTCCCCGCTCGCTGCGTGCGACACCCGGGATGCCATACTCTGTGCTGCTCAGGTGCGCCGAAGGCACTCGGTGGGGGACGCGAGGAGAACCATGGCAGGGGAGCCCGGCGAGTCGGCGACGACCGCTGAGCGCTCGCCGGGCCCACCGTCCGGCCCACCGAGACATCGACGTCGAAAGCGAGGCGCGACAGCCGACGCGATGTCCACGGTCGCGCCCCCGCTCTCAGGTGCACGCCGGTGGCTTCCCGACACCATGGGCGTCCTCTGGGTCCTGGTGGCGGCGGGGGCCGGCCTGGTCCCCGCGTTGGCACACGGCTGGTCCCTCGGGAACTATGCCGTCCAGACGTTGTACGGGGGGCTGGCCTCGAGCGGGGCCAAGGTCCACTACACCCAGGCCAGCGATCAGCTCACCCTGTTCATGCCGTTGTCGAACCTGGCGTGGACCCAGGTCCACCACGGCCATCTGCCGTTGTGGAATCCCTACAACGCACTCGGGCTGCCCCTGGCCTTCAACTGGGAGTCCGCCACCTTCAGCGTCCCGGTCCTGCTCGGCTACCTCGTCCCGCTGCACCTCGCCTACACCGTGCAGGTCTTGGTCACCTACGCCATCGCCGGCACCGGCGCCTATGTGCTCGGCCGGGTGTTGGGCCTGGGCGTGCTCGGCAGCGTCATGGCCGGCACCGTCTTCGAGCTCAGCGGCCCCGTCTTCGGGCTGGTGGGGTGGTCCTTCGGCGGGGTGATGGCATGGGCAGGCTGGCTGCTCGTGGCGGTGGTCTTCATCATGCGCGGCCGCCATCGGGGCCGCAGCATCATCTTCTTCGCCGTCGTCGTGGCCTGCGCCGTCTACGCCGGAGAGCCCGAGGCGCTCGTGTTCCTGGCTGTCGCCGCGGCGCTGCTGATCCTGGCGGTGTTGGGCGGGCGACTCCTGCGCGTCGGTGAATCAGAGCCCGTCCTGCGCCCGGTGGTCGACCTGGTGGTGGCCGCCGTCGCCGGCGTGGCGCTCGGCGCCCCGCTCCTGCTGCCGGGAACCCAGATCGGAGGGGTCTCGCTCCGCAATTTCAGAGGAGGCCAGGTCTCCCTGGGCGGCCCCAGCAAATCCGCCCATGCGCTCCCGCTGCACGATCTCATCCACGTCTTGTTCCAAGGGTTCGACGGGCTCCCGGTGGCGGGGACGCCGTGGTTCGCCGACCGGTACATCTACATCGACACGGTGGCCTACGTCGGCGTGATCGCCGTCGTGCTCGCCGTCGTGGCGTTGGCGAAACGATGGCGCGATCCGACCGTCCTCGCTTTCGGTGCCATCGCCGTGGTGATGGCTGCGCTCGTATTCGCCGCGCCCGTGGTATCGGTATTGGACCATCTGCCCTTCCACCTCGGGGGCGTCCTGTGGTACCGGGCGGTGGCGCCGATGGCCCTCGGCCTCGCCGTCCTGGCCGGGGTGGGGACCGACGTCCTGGTGCGATCGGGCACCAGCGCCGATGTCCGGAGGTGGCTCGGTGCCGGCTTCGGTGCGGCCGGCGTGGTGCTGTTGGCCCTGTGGCTCTTCGGGCGTGGGCACCTTCCGCGCCTGGAGGCGAACTTTCGTTCCAAGAGCTTCATCTGGCCCGTGGTAGCGACGGCGATCGGCCTCGGCGCCTTCGTGTGGCTCGGATGGGCACACCGTCATGGGCGAGCCGGAGACGACGCCGGGCGAGGCGCGTCGTCGAAACCCGGCATGTGGGCGGCCGCCGCGCTGCTGGTGTGCGAGACGGCCTTCCTCGTCGTGTCGGGCGTGCCGGTGTGGTGGTCGAGCCCGTCGGGCTTCACCCCCACGCCGGGCGTGGTGGCACTTCGTCGTGCCGTGGGGACCTCGGTCGTGGGGCACGGGACCACGGCGTGCAACAGCCAGGGGATCACCCCCGATGTCAACGCCGCCTTCGGCGTCCAAGAGCTCGCCGCGTACGACCCCGTCATCCCGCGCGTGTACTTCCTCAACTGGCGCTATCTCACGGGACAACAGGCAGGACCCCCGGGAAGCTTCATCTATTGCCCGGCCGTCACCACCGCCACCCTGGCGCGACGCTACGGGGTGGCGTACATCCTCGAGCCCCACGGCAGCCCCGGCCCACAAGGCGGCGTGTTCGATCGGATGGTCGGTGACGAGGACCTCTATCGCATCCCCGGGGCGGCGGCGGCCACGCTGACCGCTCTCCCCGGCACCGGGGGCCTCCCCGGGCCCGACGCCAGGGGAACGCCGGTGACCGTCAGCCATCCCAACCCCGCCGACTGGAAGCTGGTGACGCATGCGACGCGGCCATCGGTGCTGCGCCTCCGGCTCACCAACCTCCCCGGGTGGCAGGGCACCATCGACGGGCGAAGGCTCCCGCTGCTCACGTTCTCGGGGACCATGATCCAAGCGCGCGTCCCGGCCGGAACCCACACCGTCGAGCTCCACTACTGGCCCAGTGCCTTCAGCGCCGGGTTGGGGCTGGCTGGCGCCGGTGTCCTGGGCCTGGGTGCCATCCCCGTGGTGGGCAGGATCCGGCGCCGATCGTCGGTACCGACGACACCCGGCCCGACCAGCTGACGACGCCTGGGGGAGCCGTCGAGGGCGCCCATCTCTCCGACACGTGGACGGAACTGGGCAATTGCGGTATTTTCAATGCGGGAACTGTGGCTCGGGGGGGGTTGCAATGAG
This sequence comes from Acidimicrobiales bacterium, assembly GCA_036511675.1. Lineage (GTDB taxonomy): Bacteria > Actinomycetota > Acidimicrobiia > Acidimicrobiales > UBA8190 > Chersky-840. The sequence continues at coordinate 3,090 of DATCBU010000063.1, forward strand.
GCGGATCGGCATCCTGATCGTTGCCTACAACGCAGCGTCAACCCTGGCGTCCGTGCTCGACCGCATCCGACCGGAATTCATGGAACGGGTGTCGGAGATCCTCATCTGCGACGACCACAGCAAGGACTCCACCTATCTGGTGGGGCTCGGCTACAAGCAGCTGATGCCGGACCTGCCCCTGACCGTCATCCGCCAGCCGCGCAACTTCGGCTACGGAGGAAACCAGAAGTCCGGGTATCAATGGGCGATCGAGCACGACCTCGACATCGTCGTCCTGCTCCACGGCGACGGCCAATACGCGCCCGAGGTTCTGGACCAAATCGTCGCCCCCATCGAGAACGACGCCTCCGACGCCGTCTTCGGATCACGCATGCTCGACCCTGGCTCGGCTCGGCGCGGCGGCATGCCTCTGTACAAGTACGTCGGCAACCGCGTGCTCACCACTGCGCAGAACGCCCTGGCGGGCACGTCACTGTCGGAGTGGCACAGCGGCTACCGCGCCTACTCCGTCCAGGCCCTGCGCGAGATCCCCTTCCAGTCGAACTCGGACGGCTTCGTCTTCGACACCGAGATCATCACCCAACTGATCGAGTCGGGGAAGCGCATCGTCGAGGTCCCGATCCCGACGTACTACGGCGACGAGATCTGCTATGTCAATGGCCTCGGCTATGCGCGCGACGTCATGCGCCACGTGGTGCGGTACCGGATGCACAAGATGGGGTTCGGCACCGGCGATGCCGCCTTCGCCACCGAGCAGTACGAGTTGAAGCACGACGAGGAGACCTCGCACGGGGTGATCCGCGAATGGCTGGGGTCGCATCGTGACCTCGACATCCTCGATCTGGGCTGTGCCGAGGGCGTGGTCAGCCTCCAGCTCGTGGAGCAAGGGAACCGGGTCACCGGTGTGGACCGCGAGGAGTGGCCCAGCGTGGCCGGGAAGTTGGACCGGTTCGTCGTGGCCGATCTCGACAACGGGCTCCCCCCGGAGATCCGGGGCGGATACGACGTCGTCCTCGCCGCCGACGTCCTCGAGCATCTGCGCGAACCGGGCGACCTGCTGGCCGAGTTGGCCGGGCACCTCGCTCCCAACGGGTGGATCCTGGCCAGCATCCCGAACGCGGTGCACTGGTATCCGCGACTGCGGATGCTGTCGGGTCGTTTCGACTACGACCGCCGAGGCATCTTGGACCGCGGCCACCTTCGGTTCTTCACCCGTCGGAGCTTCGAGAGGCTGGCCAAATCCGCCGGCCTCCGGGTGACGCGGTGTCAGGCCGTGGGCCTGCCCGTGGAGATCCTCAACCGCGGTGGGGGAGAGTCCGAGGTGTCGCAGAAGGCACCCCTGCGGATCCTGGCCTTCCTGGACCGGGTCACGACGCAGCTATGGCCGAACCTGTTCGCCTACCAGTACGTCATCAGGCTCGAGAAGGCCTGAGCCGACTACCCACAGTGCTCGGGCGACTGCACCGGAATCGTCGCCGGGGCAACGACCGATAGGATGCAAGTTGCACAGCGAACCACGCCCGCGCGCGGATGCGGAGGGGTTCGATCTCGCTCGACAAGGGGGGACGAGAGCGATGCAATCAGAGACGTTCTTCGACGTTGCTGCTTCGGCGGCGGCGGTGGCCGCTGGGGTGGGCCTGCTTTACGCCCGGGAATCGGCGCGATCGGCGCGCGACGCGGCGGAGTCGACGCGGCGCTCGGTCGAGGTGGCCGAACGAACACGCCAAGCCGCGGCCCGGGGCCGCTTGCGGATCCGGGTGGAGCGCGTGGGCGAACTGGTGCGGGACCTCGCCGCCTCGTCGCCGGCCGAGGCCGGCACCGACGACCTCTCGGCGCGGACCAAGGCCCAGTGCCGGGTCCTCAACCGGGCCGTCCTCGGGCTCAACGACATCCTGCCGAAGGCAGCCCGGGTGGGCGTGGCCCGCTCCGCCACCGAGCTTGGGGACCGGGTCGGACGGGCCAATGGCGAGATCGACGGCGTGCTCGAGAAGTTGACGAAACACCGTGCCCACAGCACCTACCGCCCGCGCCAGCAGGTGCCCTGGCATCGACCCACCGGCGTTCGAAGCGCGGCCCCCCGCGCCCGCCGTCCCGCCGGCGTTACGCGTCCACCGTGGCTGTGACCACGCGGGCGACGTCCACCGCTACGTCGAGGCGGTGTGAGCCGCCACCTCCCTCCACCGATCCCCGCAGGGGAGACACGTCCCAGTAGTCGCGGCCCCAGGCCGTCGTGATGTAGGACTCCGCCACGAACTGGTCGTTCGTCGGGTCCACGTCCACCCACCCCCAGCCCGGGAGGTACACCGACGCCCAGGCGTGCGAAGCATCGGCACCGACGAGACGTTCTTGGCCCGGGGGTGGAAACGTCTCGATGTAGCCGCTGACGTACCGGGCCGCCAGGCCGAGCGACCGGATGCACCCGATCATGAGGTGGGCGAAGTCCTGGCACACGCCGCGGCGCTGCTCGAGCACCTCGAGCAGGGGGGTCGAGATCGAGGTGAACCCGGGCTCGTAGTGGAACTCCCGGTAGACGCGGTCAGTCAGGTCCATGACCGACTCCACCAGGGGCCGGCCGGGCTCGAACGAGACCCGGGCGTACTTGGCCAAGGAATTGGAGGTCGGGATCAGCCGCGACGGCGCTCGACACCGCCGGGCGTCGCGGGCCGAAGACTGCCGGTCGATCTCGAGCAGAGTCCGCACCGACTCCCAGGGCGGTCCCGCCGGTGGTGGGGGGGCGGCTGACACCCGCACCTCGCTGGTGGCGGTCACGGCCATGCGCTCGAACCCGCCCTGGACCACGAACGTGGCCACGCTGTTGCCGAAGGGGTCCACGGACTCGAAGCGCGTGCTCGGCTCCGGCTCGATGTCCAGGGAGTACTCCAGGCACACCTGGCGGTCTGTGTGGCGGGGCCGAAGATGCGCCTCGTTGTAGGACTGCTCCACCACCGCCGCGTATTCGTAGGTGGTGAGGTGCGTCACGCGATAGACCCTGTCCTCACCCACGTCTTCGATCTTGCCCGGTGTCGCCCGCCTATCGGGGGACCTGCGGGGCAGCCGATGGGCCACCGGTCGTTCCTCGCGCACCGCCACCGCGCTCATGGCCGGAGCGGGGATCGCCGCGCTCAGGAAGAAAGAGGCCTCGATGTGGTCGTGGAGGTTGCCGATGGCGGGGCCCAACTCGGCCAGGAAGGCCCGCAGACTGGCCGCGGTCGGGCGCACCACCGGCGCATCGGCGACCAGCACGGCGGTGTCGGTGCAGGCGGCCAGGATCGGCTCGTTGTGGGGCAGGGCCTTCACGAGCACCCGCAACTCGCTCAGACAGGCACTCACCGCCCGGGGAAAGGCCTCGTCCTGGAGCAGGAACCGCAAGGTGGACGTGGCGTCGGGGGGCCCCGGCAGGGCCCGGCGGAACGGCTGGTAGGAGGCGAGCGAGCGAAGCAGGGCCATCTGATGGACCTCGTTGTAGACCTCCCGCCCCGTGTCGGGCACGGCACTGTCGGCCCGCACCTCCAGCACCCGGCAGGTGATCTCGGCTCTCTCGAGCTGTTGGCCCATCTGGAAAAAGGCGAGGGCCTCGTCACGGCGCATGGTGCCCTGCATCACCCCGTTGATGCGCTGCACCTCGTCGATGACCCGCTGCAGCCACCGCACCCGCTTGTCGCGAGGGCCGACGGTGTTGGAGGCGGGGCTGAGCGAGATCCACAGCTCGTTGCACAGCTCCCAGACCTCGCGTGGCACCACGGGGCGAGCCAGGCGGAGGTTGTCACGGGCACCTGCGATCGAGGCCAGGATGGACGAGGGATTGTCACGGTCACTGAGCACATAGGCAACGACGCGCGCTTCGACCGACCGCTTGAACGCCGCCGACGAGGTGCCCGAGCCCAACTGGCTGTTGCGCTCATGAAAGGCGGCCATGGTGCCGGCGATCTCCACCAGTGGTGCCCATCCCACGTCCTCGCCCACGGGCAGGTCGATGTGGGTCTCGCCGTGGACCGACACGATGCGCGCCGTGTCCTCGGCACGCTCCAGATAGCGCCCGGCCCAATAGACCGCCTCGGCCATCCGTGCCAACAACATCATTCGCTCCTCTCCGCGGGGTGGGGACAGTCCTGCGGTGTCGGGACCTATTGGGCCAACTCCCAACCGTCGATGGGCAGCGGCCGTTCAGATCGGTACATGGCCATCTCGGGCTCCCCGAGCGGCGGCTCGGATGCCACGCCCTCTTCCTCGGTCGCTCCCCCCGGATCATCGAGATCGGCCAGGGTGGCGTCGACGATCCAGGTGTCCTTGCTGCCACCGCCCTGCGACGAGTTCACGATGAGCGAGCCCGCGTTCCGGGCCACCCGGGTGAGCCCGCCCGATGTGACGTAGGCCCCGCTGGGGCCCAGGAGGGCGAAGGGTCGGAGGTCCACGTGGCGGGGCACGACGTCACCGTCGCACAACGTGGGCATGGTGGAGAGCGACAGCACCGGCTGTGCCACCCAGTTGGGCGGGAACTGCTCGATCCGCTGCGCCACCAGGGCCAGGGCCTCGGGGCCCGCCGTCGGGCCGATCACCACGCCGTAGCCGCCGGACTCGTTGGCAGGCTTGATCACGAGGGCATCGAGATGGCCGAGCACGAACTGACAATCATCGGGATCACCACACCGCCACGTCGGCACGTTGGGCAGGAGAGGCTCCTCGCCCAGGAAGTAGCGGATGATCTCGGGCACGAAGGCGTACACGGCCTTGTCGTCGGCGATACCCGCCCCGGGCGCGCTCACCACGGCCACGTTCCCTCGCCGCCAGGCGCGCATGAGCCCCGGCACGCCCACGTACGAGTCGCGTCGGAACACCTCGGGATCCAAGAAGAGCTCGTCGACGCGCCGGTAGATGACATCCACACGCTCGAGGCCGCCCACGGTGCGCATGTACACGGTGTCGTCGTCGAGGACAACGAGGTCCCTGCCCTCGACCAGCTCGATGCCCAGCTGTTGGGCCAGGAAGGCGTGCTCGAAGTAGGCAGAGTTGTGGACACCGGGGGTCAGCACGACCATGGTGGGCTCGTCGCGCACCGGTGAGACCGACGACAACAGGCCGCTGAGTCGGGCGATGTAGGAGTCGACCGGCTCGATGCTGTAGGAGCGGAAGAGCTCGGGAAAGATGCGCTTGGCCACCATCCGGTTCTCGAGCAGGTACGACACCCCCGAGGGGATCCGCAGGTTGTCCTCGAGCACGTAAAAGGTGCCGTCCTCCCCGCGCACCAGGTCGCTCCCGCAGATGTGCGCCCAGATCCCCCCGGGCGGGTCGACCCCCATGCACTCGGGCCGGAAATTGGGTGAGCCCGTGATGAGGTCGAAGGGCACGACCCCGGCCTGCACCGAACGTTGGTCGTGGTAGACGTCGTCGATGAAGAGGTTGAGGGCCCGCAGGCGTTGGATGAGGCCCTCGCGCACGCGGGCCCATTCCGAGGCGGCGAGGACCCGGGGGATCACGTCGAAGGGCCAGGGACGGTCCAAGACGGCATCGCCGTCATAGGTCTGGAAGGTCACCCCGATACTGCGGATCTCCCGGTCTGCCGCCTGCTGACGCTCGACGAGGGCCTCGAGGCCCAGGTTGGTCAGGTGCCGCCAGAGGCCGCGGGCCGTCGGCCGGGGCGGACCACCGGGCTCGACAAGTTCGTCATAGCCCGGCCCCGGTTGATAGGTGGACAACATCTGGACCTTCCAGCCTTTCCAGGCACCTGGCGTCTCGTGGACGGTACGAAGGGAGCGTACGGGCTGGTGGTGAACGGGCGGAGTCCTGGTGATGACGACTCTGTTAACGGGTTCGGCACCTGGGCAATTCAGCACGACCGATGCACCACGAGTGCCTTGACCAGGGCCGCCCACTCGTAGGCGATGTCGTAGGGAAGATGGGAGATGGGGTCGCTGACCGGGACCATGTGCAGGTGCGCGGCGGTGCACCGCGTGAACAGGAGGCGGGCCCGGGTGGCCTGGCTCCGTTCGGAGACCACGATGAGCTGGTCCCAGTGTCGGCGCCGGGCGAGGCGCGCCACGTACTGCGCCTCGCCCCTGGTGTCGAGGGGGTCGGCCCGGAAGCAGATCACCTTGACGGTCTCCGGGTGCGCGGGGCAGGCCACGGCGTGCACGCCGCCTAGCGAGATCACCGCCACCGGGGCGAAGCCCTCCCGCACCAGCGCGATGGCCTGGTGGGCCCGGCGCTGCCCGGGGTCGCCGCCGAGCGCCACCACGGCGTCGACCCGGGTGGGGGAGTCGGTCGGCGACCACACGAACAGTCGGGCCGTGGCCAGCGAGAACAGTCCCACCACCACGAGGCCGACCGCGACGACCCGGCCACGAACGGTCACGGGCACGGGCACGGGCACGGGGCCCTACGGTCGGACGATGACCTTGCCGGCGTCAGGATCGCGCTCGAGACGGGCGAACCGCTCGGGAAGGTGCTCGAGGCTGATGGTCTCGGTGACCATGGGGACGGCGTCGAGCCGGCGGCCCTCGAGGGCGTCGAGGGTGTCGGTGAAGTCCTCGCGGCCGTAGTAGATCGAGAAGCGCACGTCGAGCTCCTTGGAGATCCCCCAGAAGGGGAAGATGGCATCAGGTTGCAGGCAGATGCCCACCACGACGACGCGGGCGTCCACCGCGGCGATCTGCATGGCCTCGTCGATCAGGCCGGGCCGCCCACTGCACTCCAGGACCACCGTGGGGCCGCCCCGGGTCGCCTCGAACACCCCGGCCGAGACGGGGCCTTCGCCCGGATCGAACGTCGCCGTGGCCCCGATCTTCGTCGCCAGGTCCCGCCGCAGGGCCGACGGTTCGCTCACGACGACGGCCTCGACTCCCATGGACCGCGCCCACGCCACCGCCGCCAGTCCGATGGGCCCTGCGCCCAGCACGGCCACCCGGTCCGACGGTGTCACCGCGCCCCGCCGGAAGGCCCGGCGCATGATGGCCAAGGGCTCCACCAGGGGCTGTTCGTCGGCCAGCACCGATGCCGGCAGCTCGAAGAGCTCGTCGGCACGCACGGTCACGAACTCCGCAAAGCCCCCGGGTCGCTCGAGGCCGATGAGTTGGAACTCGGCGCAGTGGTCAGCTCGGCCATCTCGACAGAACGCACATCGGCCACAGCCCGAGAACGGGCGGGCCACCACGGCCATGCCCTTCTTCCAGCGATCCCCGTCGACCCCGGCTCCCACGCCCGCCACTGCACCGGCGATCTCGTGGCCGAGGACCGCACCGGCCTCGGCCAGCTGGCTGGCGATGTGGAGGTCACTGCCGCAGATCCCACAGCCGGTGACCCGCAACAGCGCCTCTCCGGGCGCAGGCGCCGGCGTGGGCACGTCCACCAGCTCGAGCTGGGGGCGTTCCGCTCCCAAGACCGCGGCGCGCACCCGCTCACCCCCCGATGACCACGACGGGAGGATTGCTCATGTTGTGTTGCTCGGCGCAGGCAGCCAGATAGAAGGGGAGGATGGCGTGGGCGTCGATCACGAGCTCGACATTCCCGTCGACACCCAGGTTCAGGTTGGCCCCGTGGATGGCGAACCAGACGTCGGTGATGCCGTCGTTGCTGGGGGGCACGTGCAGCGTGTGGACCGACCCCGCCGGCTCGTAGAGGTAGGAGCCGGCGGTATTCACGACGTCGGGGTACTCCTGGGAGAACCACGAGCCCTTCTGGGTGAACGCCAGGACGTGTCCGGTGTGCTTGTGGGTCTGGATGGTGGTGTTGGGCGGGAAGTGGTTCCGGACGATCCACACGCCGTTGGCCAGGTCCACCTGGAGCAGCTGCAGGGTGGCCCCGTCCCCGATGTCGACGAACGGCAGCTCCTCCTCTCCCCGGTGGATGGCGGTCGGCGGAACATCGGTCATCGTCATGGGGCACCCCTCGTGCGTCGAGACTCCGAGCCATTGAACCGCGCCCACGCGGGGGCGTCCACCGGCCGAGGCCGCCCGGGCCCGGCGCCACGCCTGTGACCAGGACTGGAACCGCTCTTTCGTTACTATTGACGATGCGGAACCAGGGCGCTGGTGCGTAATGTCGCTACCCGAAGCCGATCGCGCGCGCTGAGCGCCGATTGGCGACGCGGAGCACGTTCGGGGACACGACGGACACGGGGGGGTACGTGGTCTCACCGGCGAAGCGGGGCAACCCGAAGCTTTCCATGGTCGGCGACGACACCTGGAGCGAGTACGAGCGGCTGGCCGCCCAGTTCGAGGCGTCTAGCGCCGAGGAGATCGCGGCGTGGGCGGTGGAGCGCTTCGGGCGCAAGCTGTCGCTGGTGTGCTCGTTCCAGAACTGCGTCCTCATCGACCTGGTCACGCGTGTCGACCCCAAGGTGGAGGTCATCTTCCTCGACACCGGCGCCCACTTCCCCGAGACCATGACGTACGTGGAACGGGTGGAGACCCAGTACCAGCTCAAGCTCCGGATCATCACCCCCGAGTCCGACGCCGACGCCTGGCCGTGCGGGTCGGAGCGTTGTTGTGAGCTGCGCAAGACCCTGCCTCTCGGGCGCGCCCTGCAAGGACAAGAGGCCTGGATGTCGGGCATCAAGAGGGTCGACGGCGCAGCGCGGGCCGCCACTCCCATCGTCGAATGGGACGAAGCCCGGGGACTGCTAAAGATCAACCCCGTCGCCACGTGGACCCACGACGACGTCTCGCACTACGAGGCCGACCGCAAGCTCCCCATCCACCCCCTGTTCCGCCAGGGGTATCTCTCCATCGGGTGCAGCCCGACCACTCGGCCGGTGTCCAAGCTCGAGGACCGGCGCGCCGGGCGCTGGCCCGGCACCGACAAGACGGAGTGCGGACTGCACCTGTAACGGGGTGCAGCGGAGCATCAGGTCGCGACGCGATCAGTGGAAGGCCACGACCTGGTTCGCCGAGGTGGCCAGCAACAGCCCGTCACCGACCGACGGGGTGGCGAAATGGTTGGCAGGTGCTCCCACCGTCAGGCGCACCATGGGCCGGCCATTGGACTTCCGGAGCCCGAACAGGGTGCCGTCGCGCCGGAGCGTCCAGATCATGTTCCCGGCGATGATGGGCGGTCCGCTGGAGCCGGTCGAGGTCTTCCACAGCACCCGCATCCTGTGCGAGTGGGCGATCACCTTGACCGCCTCGACCCCCCTCAGACACGGGGCATAGACCACGGTGGTGGTGAAGGCGTCGCCGCCGTCGACAACGCTCCCGCAGAACGAACGCTGCGCCACCTGCGTGCCCACGCCACCGAGCTTCGACTGGTTGAGCAGGTACGCCGTCTGGGACTTGCCCGCCATGAAGACCAGCCCGTTGCCCATGAGCGCCGGCGCCGAGGACCCGAGATCGAAGTCGGCGGCGTTGTCCGTCCGCCACGTCGACGGCGTGAATGACTGCACCGGGCCGAGCGACGACGACAGTTCGATCACCGAGTCAGAGCCGTCGGGCGAGGATCCCGTCGTGTTCGAGCCGTTGCCCGTCGCCACCCAGACGTTGCCGCTACTATCCACGACGGGCGCGGCGCCACCCAGCCACACCGCGCCCTGGTCGTTGCCGGGCGAGGGATCTGCTTCCCAGCTGCGCAGGGCACCCCCGGACTCGGGGACCGAGACGACCCACCCGTGGTAGGTCGAGCAGTCGCCGGCGTTCCCCCCGAAGGCGACCTCGACCGAGCCTTGATCGAGGGCGAGCCCGGGCCGCTGCAACTGCGCGGCGGTGAGCGTGCCGGGAGGGTCGACGACCTGGTTCAAGAGGATGCTCCCCGTGCTCAAGCTCAGGCCCACGAGATGATGCGAGATGACGGCACCGGTCACCTCGTCGGCCACCACGAATACCTCGGACCGCGAGGCGTCGATGACCGGTGTGGAGGTGATGCCCACATTCGGCGTGATGTCGCCACACGGAAGCGACGAGGCGGGCACAGCCGTGCCCACCCTCGTGGACCATGCCACCGTGCCGTTGGTGGCGTTGATCCCGTACACGACGTCGTTCTCGGTGGCCGCCACCACCAGGCCCCCTTGCACGAGCGGCTCACCGTAGAGCTGGCCGTCGAGGACGGGCGAGGTCCACGCCAGTGTGGGATGGGTGAAGGCGGCGGTGGTCGGAGCGACCCCGGTCTCGAGGGAATTGGCGTGGTACGTCGTCCAGTTGGTGGACACGGTGTTCGTCGTGCGGGCCTGCGCCACGCTGCTCGCCGAGAGTGTCGTGGCGACGAGGGCGACTCCGGCGACGGCGACCGGTACCCACCGGAGAAGGCGGCGCTCGATGGGCGCCGTGTGTGACGGGCTGCCTGGCAGGCTCGAGTTACGCGGACGTCGGTGCATGTCGCCAACCCCCCAGTCGACTGCCCCCCGATCGAGGCGTTCGCCCGCATGATATCGCCCCCCGCGTCAGACGGCGCTGTGTTGCTCGTCGAGCATGTCGAATCGATTTCGGCCGGCTTCCTTTGCCCGGTACATGCCCGCGTCGGCATGGCGCAGGACCGCTGCGGCCTGGGCGCCGGGGCCGGGGATCACGATCCCGATGCTCGCCGTCACCATCACGGGACGGCCGGCGATCTCGATGGGCTCGGTCAGCGCGTCCATGATCCTCCCCGCCACCGCCTCCGCCTTGGGTGCGCCCTGGACGTCATGGAAGATGAAGGTGAATTCGTCGCCCCCCAGCCGGGCCACGGTCTCACCGGCGCGCACGACACCGCGCAGGCGTGTCGCCACGGCCTGGAGGAGCTCGTCCCCCGCCTGATGGCCCATGTCGTCATTGACGACCTTGAAGCCGTCGAGGTCGAGGAACATGACCGCCAGGTCGCTGCCCGAGCGCGCCGTGTGGGCGAGCTCCACGCTCAGTCGGTCGAGGAACAGGGCCCGGTTCGGCAGTCCCGTGAGCGAGTCGTGCATGGCCTGGAAGGCGAGGGCCTTGGTGGCGGCCACCTCGTCGGTGACGTCTTGCACTGTGACCACGAAACTCGATGTGACCGCCGTCCCACTCGTGACCGGGGCGGCCAGGACCCGGACGTCGCGCACCTCACCCGAGGGGCGCAGCAGGCGGAAGCTGACGCTGATGTCCTCCTTGTTCGCCCATGCCGCCAGCGCGCTGGCCACGACCGAGGGCTGGTCCTCGGGAAGGACGCAGTCGGACCACGTGTGATCGACCCAGAAGTCGTCGCCGACACCGGCGATCTCGTTGAGGCGGGGGTTGAAGTACTGCGCCACCCCGTCCTGGTTCAACTCCAGGATGCCGACCGGAGAGGCCGCAGCCAGGGACTCGAAGCGCTCCTCGCTCTGCAAGAAGGACTTCCGGGCGCGCAGCCGGCCGCGACCCAGGTCCCACACCATGCCCGCCAGGCCCAGGTTGAGCATCAGCGCCAATCCCAGCACCAGCGCGGGCGCCTCGAGCGGGTTGACCGGTCCGGGGGCGCCGGGCAGCGGTTGGATGCGCAGCGTCCAGGTGCCCCCATCGACGAAATGCTCGACCACCGAGCCCGTCGCCGCCGCCGTCTTGAGCCCGGGCGGAGACGACACGATCAGTTCCTTGGACGTCGTGCCCGATCCGGCAAAGAGCTCGACTCCCACCCGGGCGGTGTCCGGACCCAGTGCCACCTTGAGGAATTGACCTCCGTTGACCAAGGCCGCCACCCAGCCGACACGCTGCGCCTGCCGCTGAGAGACGGTGGTCGGATCACCGCTGTAGACCGGTGCCACCAAGAGGAAGTTCCCCACATACGCGGGCCCCGGGACGAGCGTGGACTCGGCGATGGCCTGCTCTTGGGCGCTGGAGGTCGCGTCTCCGAAGATCGCGACCAGCGTCTTGAACGTGCACATGTCGTACCCGACGAGCGGGACGGTCGAGACAACGTTGTTTTCGTCGAAGCGGTCCACCAGGCAATAGGCGGCTCGGGCTCCCGCCGGTGCCACGGCGAAGTTCGGGTCGCTGTCGTTGCGCCATCCGGCCACGAAGGCAGGCAGCTTGGCGGCGGGAACCCACGAGATGAGGCCGAGGCCGTAGATGCCTTTGTACCGGCTGTAGAGGTTCAGGTACTTGACATAGGCGTGGAACTCGGCTCGATCGATCAGTCCGGGCTGTGTGAACAACGCCACGGCGCTGGCGATCTGGTCGTTGTAGCCATCCAAGGTCTTGCGCGTCGACACCGCGATTTGTGCGGCGTTCGCCTCGACCTCGGCACGGTTGTGGTCTGTGTTCCTTCGAAACCAGGTCCAAGCCCCGACGCTGATGCCGACCGTGCCCAAGACGAGGATGGCGATGGCGGCCACCTGCCACAGCTCTTGACCCGCCTGCGCCCTTCCGTCCTGACCATGGCCAATACCTTCGCCGTGTCGCCGGGACCTCGCGACCGTTGGCGCCCGGCCGCGCACCGCGACCCTTCCCCTTGGGTATCGACCCCCGGGCCCCTGGGAGGCAGGGACTTTGGTCCCGAAAACCGCTGAATCCACCCCGCCCTGTAGCGTCGCCGCCCATGGCCATCTACGCACTGGGCGACGTGGTGCCGAGCATCGACCCCGGCGCCTACGTCCATCCCGAGGCGGTCGTCATCGGCGACGTCACCCTGGGAGCCGACACGACGGTGTGGCCCAGCGCCGTGCTGCGGGGCGACTACGGGGCCATCGTGGTGGGGGAGCGCACGTCCATCCAGGACGGCACGGTGATCCATGCCGGACCGGGCTTCCCCACCATCGTGGGCAATGGCTGTGTGATCGGGCATCTCGTCCACCTCGAGGGATGCACCCTCGAGGACGATTGCCTGGTCGGGTCGGGCGCCGTCGTGCTCCACCATGCCCGCGTCAGCTCGGGCGCCATCGTGGGGGCCGGGGCCGTGGTCCCGGGAGGCATGCTCGTCCCCGGCGGTGCTCTCGCCCTGGGCGTGCCCGCCGTCATCAAGCCCGGCGCCGCCCGGCTCGACGCCGTGACTATCGCCGCCGCCGAGTACGTCAAGAACGGTCAGCGCTACCGCACTGAGCTGCGGCGCCTCGACTGAGGCCTGGAACACTCACTGTCCAGTAGAGGTTGAGACAGGCGTGCCCGGAGCGTCGTAGCGCACGGCGTCTTCAGGCACGATAGGGCCGAACGCGGGCGCACCCACGGCTCGTGTCCAGCGAAGGCGGCGCACACGACCTCGACACATCTCGGCGAGGACCTATTTTTCCTTGTGCCACAAGAGACTCCCGGGATGCGGGACCCGGGCCGTCGGTGCTCGGACTCGGTGCGGCTGGGCCCCGGCGTCGTTCACCATCGGTGACAGATCCGTAACTACCCTGTTGTGACACGACGGGGTAGGATGAAGCTGCACCTGAGGTGGAGGAGGACCCCCGAATGGTCGACAGTCGGTCGAATGCGGCGCAACTGCCGGGTATGTCAGAACCGGTAATCGACGCGGCGGGATTTCGCGGGCCCCAGGTCTGCACGCTCATCGGCATCACCTACCGACAACTCGACTACTGGGCGCGCACCGGCCTGTTGCGTCCGTCGATTGCCGACGCCCGCGGCAGCGGCACCCAGCGCCTGTACTCCTATACCGACGTGGTCGAGCTCAAGGTCATCAAGCAACTGCTCGACGCGGGGATCTCCCTGCAGCGCGCCCGCCGTGCGGTGGAGTGCCTGCGCGACGGGCTCGGCGGGGACCTGGCGTCTTCGAACCTCGTGCTTGTCGGCACCAACTCGGTGTTGGCGCATTCCGACGGTGAAGTCGTCGACCTCCTCAAGGGCGGCCAAGGCGTGTTGAACATCGTCCCGTTGTCGGGTGTGCTCGAAGAGCTCGACGCCGCGATCTTGCAGATAGAGCACAAAGGGGCGAGGCACCATGCGCCCGCGGCCCAACCACCCGCACGTCTCACCGGGGCTGTCGGGGAGGCCCGGGGCTGACAGTGGAAGCCTCCGAGGTCTCCCCGATGTCGTCGACGAATGTCCTCTTCGCCCACGACTCGGAGATGCACTTCGCTGAGCTCCTCGACTTCTACAAGGTGCGCTGGGAGTACGAGCCGGTCGAGTTCGTTCTGGAATGGCACGCCGACGGCTCTCCCCGCGTTGCCTTTCGTCCCGACTTCTACCTTCCCGACCACGGGTGCTTCATCGAGCTGACCACCCTCAGCCAAAAGCTCGTCACCCGCAAGAACGCCAAGGTCCGCCGGCTGCGCGCGCTACACCCCGGCGTCGAGGTGAAGCTCTTCTACCAGCGCGACTACCAGGCACTGCTGGCCAAGTACGGCTTTACTCGGTCCTCGTCGCCCGCCGCCTAATCTGGCGCTGTGGCGCCCTCCGAATCGGCTCCGACCTCGACCGACGCGCGTCGTGAGCCTGCTCAGACGTCACCCGACCTGCGCCGCTCTCCGCTCGAGGAGGCCCACCGGGCCCTCGGGGCCAAACTCGTGGAGTTCGGCGGCTGGCTCATGCCCCTCGCCTATCCGACGGGAACGCTCGCCGAGCACATGGCGTGTCGCACCGATGCCGTCGCCTTCGACGTCAGCCATCTCGGGACCGTGCGTGTCCAAGGCCGGGGGAGCGTCGAGGTGCTGCAGCGGGAGCTGAGCAACGACCTGCGCAAGGTGCACCCCGGGCGCGCCCAGTACACCCACCTCCTCGATGACGCCGACGGCTCGGTGCTCGACGACATCATCGTGTGGTGGCTGGCCGACGACGTGTTCGACGTCATGCCCAACGCCTCGAACACCTCCCGGGTACGCGACGCCATCGGAGGCCATGACACGACCGCCACCCGCGCCGTGATCGCCGTCCAGGGCCCCGGGGCACGGCACCGGCTGGCATCGGTCGCCCCCGACGCGGCCACGGTCCCCCGCTTCGCGGTAACGAGCTTTGCGTGGGACGGCGTCCAGTGCGTCGCCGCCGGCACGGGATACACGGGGGAGGACGGGGTGGAATGCGCCGTGCCCGCCGACGCGGCTCCCCGGTTCTGGCAGGCGATCCTCGACACCGGCGTGGCACCGGCCGGTCTCGGGGCACGCGACACCCTTCGCCTCGAGGCCGGTCTGCCGTTGCACGGTCACGAGCTCGGACCGGGCATCACCCCCCTGCAGGCTGGATTGGGATGGGTGGTGGGGTGGGACAAAGGTGAGTTCCGGGGACGCCGCGCCCTGGAGGACGAACGCCGAGACGGCCCCCGTCGCCGGCTGCGGGGACTCATGTCCGAGGGACGCCAGCCTCCTCGTGACGGAGCCACCGTGCTGGCCGGGAACGGCACCATCGGCACGGTCACGAGCGGGAACTTCTCACCGGTGCTGAGCCGGGGCATCGCCATGGCCTTGCTCGACGGTGGCGACGACGTGGTCACCGGACAAGAGCTCACCATCGACATCCGGGGGCGGCACCTGGCGGCGAAGGTCGTGGCGCTGCCGTTCGTCCGCGGCGCGACAGCCACGGCGTCGACGGGGGAGGCGCCATGAGCGGGTACACGCCGCACACCGAGGCGGACGTGGCGTCGATGCTCGGCTTTCTGGGGCTCTCGTCGCTCGACGAGCTGTTCTCGGTCGTGCCCGAAGCACTGCGCCTGGCCGGAGGACTGGACCTGGCGGCGGGGGCCCCCGAGCCCGATGTCTTCGCCCACATGGAGGACCTCGCCGCCGCCAACCGACCGTGTGGACGCGACCTGGTGTGCTTCGCCGGCGCCGGCGCCTATGACCACGAGGTCCCGCCCGTGACCCGCGCCCTGGCCTCGCGCTCGGAGTTCGTGACGTCGTACACCCCCTACCAACCCGAGGTGGCCCAGGGAGTGCTCCAGGCGGTCTTCGAATTCCAGACCCTGGTGGCGCGCCTGTCGGGCCTGGCGGTCTCCAACGCCTCGCTCTACGACGGGGCGGCATCGCTGGTCGAAGCGGTCAACCTGGCCGTGGGGTCCACCGGTCGCCAGGACGTCTGGGTCTCCCACGGCGTCAACCCGACGTGGCGCGCCGTCCTCGCCACGTTCGCGGCCGGGACCGGGCACCGCATCCACGACATCCCGCTGGTCAAGGGTTCGACCGACTGGGCCGTGACGTCGTTCGACGACTACGACGAGCCCGGCGCCATCGTGGTCGCCTATCCCAACTACCTGGGCTGTCTCGAGGACCTGGCCGAGGCGCGGGCTCGCTGCGACCGCAGTGGCGCCTTGCTGATCGTGGCTTTCGACCCCATCTGCGCCGGGATCCTGCGCTCGCCCGGCGACTGGGGTGCCGACGTGGTGGTGGGCGAAGGCCAGGCCCTGGGCATGTCCTTGGGCTTCGGGGGCCCGTACCTGGGTCTGTTCGCCTGCACCATGGACCACGTGCGCCGTTTGCCGGGGCGCCTGGTGGGCGAGACCGTCGACGCCGAGGGGCGCCGCGCCTACGTCACCACCCTGCGCGCCCGCGAGCAGGACATCCGGCGTGAGAAGGCGACCTCGAACGTCTGCACCAACCAGACCCTGATGGCGGTCACCGCCGCCATCCAGTTGGGATGGCTGGGGACCTCGGGCATCGCCGAGGTGGCCCTGCGCTCGGCGCGAGGGGCGCGCTACTGCCGCGACGGCCTCCTGACCGTGCCCGGGGTGGAGCCCCTCACGAGCGCCCCGGTGGTGCGCGAATTCGCGCTGCGCCTCCCGATCGAGTCCGAGATGGCGGTCGAGAGGCTGGCCGACGAAGGATTTCTCGCTGGTGTCGCCCTCGACCCCAGCTATGCCGGAGGTCGAAGCGACGGGCTCCTCGTGGCGGTGACCGAGCGGCGCACGCGCGCTGAGATCGACGCCTTCGTCTCGACCTTCGAGAAGGCGGTGCGGTGATGGTCGACGATCTCGTCCCGGCGCCGGCCGCCGGGGGCCGGGCCGCCAGCGCCCCTCTCCTAGGTCGCGACACCGAGCCCACTCTCTTCGAGTTGTCCGAGCCCGGGCGCCGCGCCTGGCAACTGCGCACGACGGGTGTCCCCGAGCTCTCGCTCGACGACCTCGTGCCCGAGGCCCATCGCCGCCAGCACCCTGTGGCGCTGGCCGAGGTGTCCGAACGCGACCTCGTGGGGCACTTCACCCGCCTCAGCCACCGGCAGTTCTCCGTCGATCTGGGCGCCTACCCGCTGGGCTCGTGCACCATGAAGTACAACCCCAAGATCTGTGATGCCGTGGCCGTGCTGCACGGCCTGGCCGACGTCCACCCCGCCGCCCCCGCCAACTGCATCCAGGGGTGGCTCGAGCTCCTCGTCCAGCTCGAGGTGGCGCTGTGCGAGATCACGGGCATGGCCGCCGCCACGCTGCAACCCGCCGCGGGCGCCGCGGGCGAGCTCACCGGGCTCCTTCTCATGCGGGCCTGGTTCGAGTCCAGAGGCGAAACCCGGCACAAGGTGATCATCCCCGACTCCGCCCATGGCACCAATCCGGCATCGGTGACCCTGGGCGGCTTCGAAGTGGTCACGGTGCCGAGCGACGGGCGGGGATGCGTGGACGTCGAAGCGTTGCACGCCGTGCTCGACGACGACGTGGCGGGGATCATGCTGACCAACCCGAACACCCTGGGGCTGTTCGAAGAGGACATCCGGTCCATCGCCGATGCCGTGCACGGGGTCGGCGGCCTCCTCTACTACGACGGCGCCAACCTCAACGCCATCCTGGGCGTGGTGCGCCCCGGCGACATGGGCTTCGACATCGTCCACCTCAACCTGCACAAGACCTTCGCCACCCCCCACGGCGGCGGGGGACCGGGGGCGGGGCCCGTGGCGGTGTCGCCGCGTTTGGCGCCCTTTCTCCCCGGACCGCGGGCCACCCGTATCGGGGACGTGTCCTCACCGCGTTTTGGCTGGACGACGCCCGAACACTCCATCGGCCGCGTGCACTCGTGGCACGGCAACGCCCTCGTGCTCGCCCGCGCCCTCACCTATGTGCTCGTCCACGGTCACGACGGGCTGCGGGACGTGGCCAGACTGGCGGTGCTCAACGCCAACTGGCTGCGCAAGCGGCTGTCGAGCACCTTCGACGCCCCCTACGACCGCCCCTGCATGCACGAGTGCGTCCTGTCCGCCTCGTCGCTCAAACGGTCCACAGGGGTGAAGGCGCTCGACGTGGCCAAACGCCTCCTGGAAGAAGGATTCCACTCGCCCACGGTCTACTTTCCCCTGATCGTCGACGAGGCCCTCATGATCGAGCCCACCGAGACCGAGAGCCTGCAGACCCTCGAAGCCATGGCCCGGGCCCTCGAGCGGATCGTGGCGGAGGCCGCCACCCCCGAGGGTGCGCGGGCCGCCACCGAGGCTCCCCATCTGACGCCGGTCCGGCGCGTGGACGAGGCGCGTGCCGCCCGGCACCTCGTGCCCACGTTCGACGCCCGCCCTTCCTGAGCCCCTCGGCGCGCCGTCTCGGCCGCGGCGGCTCACCGGTCACGACTCGGCGGTGGTGACCCCTTCTTGCTTGGCTTCTCGCTCGGCGTGATGGTCGGTGATGGCCTGCATGATGGCGCCACCGACCGCCCCGATGAATTCAGGACGGTTCTCGGCCGCCCAGTCGCGCGAGCGCTCCAGTGAGGACAGGGTCCCCTTGAAGTGGGGTATGACCTCTCGGGCGAAGAGCTCGTAGGAGCGCAGCGTCGCCTCTCGATCGGCCCACTCGTGCGCCATGAGCAGGTACGTGCCGAAACCCTCGGACTGCGCCACCAGTCGTTCGATCTGGGCGATGGCCATCGCCGGCGTCCCGACCACGGCGAATCCCGTCTCCATCAACGCGTCCACCATCTTGTCGGGGTCGAGGGTGCCCGGGGCCAGCGGCAGGGCGGCGACGCGCTCGAAGTAGTCCACCCACTGCGCCAGGCCGAACTTCACCTCGGCGCGCGCCTGCTCCTCGGTCTCGGCGATGTGCATCGGGCCCACCAACCGCCATTTGCGACGATCGACCTGGGTCCCGAATTCGGCGGCGCGTTCTTCCATGACCTGCCAGTGTGAGCCGAGCACGTCGAAGCCGCCGGCCGAGGTGGCACCGATCGACAGCAACGACAACCCGAATCGTCCCGCGGCGCGCGGACCGGCGGGGGAGATCTGCGCCGCCACCGCCACCTCGAAGCAGGGGAGGGTGTAGGGCCGCAGCTGCAGCCGGGCGTTGCGCATGGTGAACCACGACGCCTCGCGGGTGACGGGCTCGGTGCCGTCGAGCAGGGCCAGGATGGCTTCGAGCGACTCCTCCATCATGTCGCGCTGCTTCATGGGGTCGATGCCCATCATGAAGGCGTCCGACGGCAGCGCCCCGGGCCCGACGCCGAACATGACCCTGCCGCGCGTGAGGTGGTCGAGCAGCACCATACGGTCGGCCAGGATGAAGGGGTGGTGATAGGGGAGTGAACTCACGCCCGTCCCCAGACGGATGTGCTTGGTCCGCTGCGACAGCACCCCGATGAACACCTCGGGCGAGGCGATGATCTCGTAGCCGGCCGAGTGATGCTCCCCGAACCAGGCCTCGTCGTACCCCAGGGCGTCGAGTCGCACCACGAGCTCGAGGTCGCGTTCGAGAGCCAGGGTGGGGTTCTGCCCCACCGGATGGAACGGGGCGAGGAAGATACCGAATTGCAAGGGCCAGTCCATGGGGCTGCATTGTACGAGCAGGCCCCGCGCACCGCCGTGCTGATAGACCACCGATGATATAGTTCATCTTTGATATGGCCGGCACCCCGACGAGATCCAGATCGACGCCGACGGCGGCGGCGGCGCGCCCCACCCGGGCCCCCCGCCGTCCCGCTCCCGGACGCGGGCCCGAGGCCCTGGCCCGCTACGAGCGCACCCGCACCTCGATCATGGCGGGGAGCGCCGTGCGCGCCGCCCGTCGGCGCGCCGGTGTCAGCCAGGCCGAGCTGGCGGCCCGCTCGGGCACGAGCCAACCCTCGGTCGCCCGCCTGGAGAAGGGGTTGGTGTCGCCGACTGTCATCACGCTCGACCGCATCGCACGGGCGCTCGGCGCCGATCTGGTCATCGACTTCGAGCCCCGCCCCGACGACGGCTCGCGCCCCACGTCCGGGGCGGCGCGCTCGTAGCCCACAGACGCGGCACGAGGCTCTCAGCACCGTCACAGACAACGACCACGCGGCGAGCCCGGCCGGCGGGGCGTGGGGCATGCACTACCGTTGCCCGGATGCGCAGAATCGTGGCCGGGATGCTCGGCGCCCTCGTGGCCCTGGCCGCCGCATGTGGCACGACGAGCACCGCCACCAAGACCACCGACAAGTCCAAGACGGTGACGACGGCGGGTGTCGGCTCCCTGAAGGGCAAGACCGCAGCGCAGATCATCAAGGCCGCCACCACTGCGGCCCAGAAGGCGGGCTCGGCCCACTATGTGCTCAGCGCCGTGGAGGGCACGTCGTCTCAGACCATCAGCGGCGACGCGTCCTCGACCGAGGGCCAGCAGGCCGTCTCGCAGGGAAGCCAACACATCCAGGTCGTCTACGTCGGAGGCGTGGCCTACGTGCAAGGCAACGCCGCCGGCCTGAACTCGGCCATGGGCTTCGCCACGACGGTGGCGACGAAGTACGCCAACAAGTGGATCGCCGTGCACAGCACCGACGCCTTGTTCAAGTCGATCGTCTCGGCCGTGACCCTGGCCGGGACCATCGCCCAGCTCGACCCCAGCGGCGCCCTCACCCTCACGGCACCGAAGACCGTGGCCGGTCGTCAGGCCGTCGGTGTGAAGGGCGGGCTCCCCGGGCCCGCCCAAACGGGCGTCACGGGGGCCACCACCCTCTACGTCGCCGCCTCGGACCCCACCGAGCCGTTGGAGATCAGCGGGACCGCGGCCCAAGGTACCCAGCACGTGGTGGACACGGGCACTTTCACCAACTGGGGCAAGGCACTGAACCTGACCGCGCCCAGCGGAGCCGTCGCCTTCTCCTCGGTCCCGACCAAGTGAGAGCACAGCACCGTCTGACCATCTGACGGCTGTTACCCGGCCATCGCCACCGGCTCGGAGAACGACACGCCGCGGCGGGGGATGATGATGTCGTCGATGAGGCCGTAGTCCTTGGCTTCCTGCGCCGTCATGAAATAGTCGCGGTCGAGATCCCGTTCAACCTGCTCCACGGGGCGCCCACTGTGACAGGCGATGATCTCGGCCAGCCGCCGGGTGATGGCGAGCACTTCACGCAGCTGGATCTCCATGTCGCGCGGCGCGCCTCGGGTTCCGGCCGAGCCTTGGTGGATCATGATCTTGGCGCTGGGCAGAGCCAAGCGCTTGCCCTGGGCCCCGCCGCACAGGATCATGGCGGCCGCCGACATGCCCATGCCCACGCACACCGTGGACACGTCGGGTCGAATGTGTTGGATGACGTCGTAGATGGCCATGCCCGCGTACCCGAGTCCGCCGGGGGAGTTGATGTACAACGAGATGTCGCGCTCGGGATCCTCGGCCTCGAGATACAGCAGCTCGGCGATGATGAGGTTGGCGATCTGGTCGTCCACCTCCTGGCCCAGGAACACGATGCGCTCGCGCAGCAGCAGTGAATAGATGTCGAAGGCGCGCTCGCCCCGCGCCGACTGCTCGAGCACCGTGGGGATCACCGACTGGCGTACGGGCACGTGCTTCCTCCTCCGGTCCACGGGCGCTCCCGGGCTCTCGCCCGACGTGCCCATTATCTCATTGGTGAGATATCATATTCGAGCTACGGTGGAGAGTCGACACGGCGGCATCCAAGGAGGCCCGTGACAGCGCGACGCCACGACACGGTGTTCCCAGGATTCCGGGAGATGGCACGTCGACGCAAGGATCTGAGCACAGAGCTCGTGAACCGGCGCCTGGCGGTCGGATTGTCGCAAACCGAAGTGGCGGCACGCATGGGCACGTCGCAGTCGGCCGTGGCGCGTCTCGAGGCGGGGGAGGCCGATGTCCGCCTGTCGACCTTGGAGCGTTACGCGGCGGCGCTCGGCATGGAGCTGGACTGGCGACTGGGGGAGAGGGGCCGGTGACCGCGTCCTCGGGGACGACCCCACCTGCCGCCCCCGCACCGTCCGACGACGGGGGGCGGCCGTCGGCCCGGGACCGGCTCTTCGACCAACGGGTGGTCTTTCTGTGGGGATATCTCGACGACGCCCTGGCCGGGCGCCTCGCCATCGAACTCATGACCCTCGACGCCGCCGGCGACGACCCGATCCACCTCCACATCGACAGCCCCGGGGGCACTCTCGAGGCCGCCCTGAGCCTGATCGACGTGATCGACCTCCTGGGGGTCGGGCTCACCGCCACCTGCCTGGGCCAGGCGGCCGGTCCCGCCCTCGGGCCCCTGGCTGTGGCCCCGCACCGCCGGGCCACCCCCCATGCCCGTTTCCGACTGTCGGAGCCGGTCTTCGAGGTCTCGGGCCCGGCCCGGGACCTGGGCGCCTGGGCGGCCAGCCACAAGGCCCAATACCGACGGTTCTGCGAGCGCGTGGCGGGAGCCCTCGGCACGTCGGCCGACTCGCTCGCACAGGACCTCGCTACCGGGCGGTTCCTTGGTCCCGACGAAGCGGTCGAGTACGGGCTGATCGACGAGATCTGCTCGCCCGCCGCCCGTGTCTTGCCCGGGCCCGGATCACGGCTCGGCTTCCTGCCCAGGTCGTGACCCCTTTCGGCCCAGGGGAGGAGTACCCCGGGTCGGGTCTTGAGCGTGGTCCAGGCAGGTCCGTCGTCTCTACAGTAACTTTACATAAGATACATTATCGGCGGCTTTTCCCTGAACACAGAGGGGCCGCCATGGCACCGTGGCTGGTGCCTCAACCGCCTCCGTCGGGCCCTTCTCAGGGGCCCCGTCCCGGCCCCGTCGGGAGCCACCGGTGACGCCTTCTGGTGTGCCGGCCCGTCGTAGGCGTCCTCGGGGCGTGCATCCGCCCCCGGTTCGCCCTGTACAGAAGCCATTCGCACGGCCCGGTGGACACGTCGTATCCAGAGGCGTACCGTGTCCCTCGGCACCATCCACGACCTCGCTGGCGACCAGTAACGACAGGCGTTCGGCGAGGCGCAGGCTTTGGTCCTCACAGCGGGGTCAGCGCCTCGCCCGGCGCCACTCCCTTTCCTTCTTCTGTGTCGGCTCGTCCTTCTCTGTCAGCTCGTCGGCAGGTATCGCTCGAACCAGGCCAGGGTGCGCTTCCAGGCATCGGCGGCCGAATCGGCGTGGTAGTCGGGCCGCATGTCGCAGTGGAACCCGTGGCCGGCCCCGGCGTAGCGGACGATCTCGGTGTCCACCTTCGCCGTCGCCGCCGCCGGTCGCAACGCCTCGACCTGATCAACCGGGATGCCCTGGTCCTCGTCGCCATACAGGCCCAGCCACGGCGCCTGCAGGCCGGGGGCCAGCTCGACCATGGGCGCCATCCCGAACCGTCCCTCGGTCACCCCTCCGCCGTAGAAGGTGACCCCCGCCCCCAGGGGTCGACGCACCGACGCTAGGAAGGCGACCGTCCCACCCATGCAGAACCCCACCACCCCGATGCGGGCGGGCATGAAGCCGGCCTGCTCCAGATACGAGATCGACGCGTCGAGGTCGTTCAGGACTCCCGCTTCGGAGATCCCGGCGAACTGGGCCATGACCTTGTCGTAGTCGCCGTACGCGATGACGGGGTCGCCCGTGCGATGGAATAGGTGCGGCGCCACGGCGCGATACCCGGCTGCCGCCACACGCCGCGTGACGTCCTCGATGTGGGGGTTCACCCCGAAGGCTTCCTGCACCACGATCACACCCGCCCGGGCCTCCCCGTCGGGCTCGACGTCGTACATGCCCATGTCCCCGTCGGGCGTCTTGAGTGTGACAGTGGTCGCCATCGAACCCCCATGTGCTCAGGTGTCGGTCGAATGCACCGCCGAGGACCGGCGGAACGACACACGATGCCATCCCCCAGCCCGTCTGAGCCATCGGGGTGCGCCGTGGCGACGGCAGTGTCTTCGAGCCAGGAAGGACTAGCTGGTTCGGTCCTGTCCTCGATGCCACGTCTTGGCCACGACGCGGCCGCCCAGCACGGCCACACGGCCGACCCCCACCGCCACCAACGAGAGGGCGGTGAGGAAAGCGCCAAAGGCGTACTGCCCCGGTGTGGAGTAGGGGAAGGGGTTGTCCCGGCGCTCATCAACGGGCTGGCCCCTCGACATAGCATTTACGTTATATACCAGATAAGCTATCGAGGGGTCGGGGCCGGGATCACAGGACAGGGCCGGCACGGGCGCGGTCCCGAGCTGGGGGCTCGGCAGGGTCCGGGCCGATTCCAGATGCCCCCAAAGGCGCCTACGGTCACCCGGTCGATTCGGGCGACCCGGTGACGATACAAGAACAGGTGTCACGGGTCACGCTGGCGACGCCGACCGAGCCAAAAACAATGATCTGACCTGGACCGCCCGAGCCAGGGCATCGGGCACTGCCCCCCTCCCCCGCTCTCGATGGTCCCGGGTTGCCGTCCTACTCGGGGCATGATGGACGGAGTATGTGGAGGCGCTTGAGGGCTCCGGTCGCCGCGGCCATCCTGGTCCTGACCGGCGCGTGTGGGGGGTCGAGCCCAGCCTCGAGCCTGACCGGATTCGGAGCCACCATCGCGGCCTGGAACAACGCCCATACCCAGGCGGCCTCCTATGCCGGGCTCCCGGCCTACGGGCCTGTGGTGAGCACCCCCCAGGGCCGGATTCCCCAGTACAGCGAAGTCCAACTCGAAAGTGGCCGCGTCTCGCAATACCTCGAGGTGCTCCCCAACGGCACGTCGCTGGCGACGGCGGAGAAGGCGGCCCGGGCGAACCTTCCCTCTTCGGCCGTGGCCAAGAGCTTCGTCGTCACCACCTCGTGCGCCTTCTGGAACTTCACCAGCACCATCGTCAACGACGCCATGGGCTCGCCGCAGGTGACGGTCGAGATCGCCTATGACGATGCGTCGGGATCGCCCTACTGGATGCCCAACAACGTAAACACCTTGACCTTCCAGACCGGGAAAGGATCGTCCTCGGACGTGTGCTGAGCGCCGCCGGTCCATGGCCTAGCCTGCCGAGCAATGGCCACCGCGGTGTTCTTCCATGCGCATCCCGACGACGAGGCGATCCAGACGGGCGGGACGATGGCCCGGATGGCCGCCGACGGGCACCGGGTCGTCCTGGTCACCGCCACACGCGGCGAGTTGGGCGAAGTCGCCGACGGTGTCCTCGCACCCGGGGAGTCCCTCGCCGATCGACGGGCCGTCGAGCTCGCCGCCGCGTGTGCCGTCTTGGGGGTAGCGCGCCACGAATACCTTGGGTACCGCGACTCGGGCATGGCCGGCGAGCCCACCAATGACGATCCCCAGTGCTTCTGGCAGGCCGACCTCGACGAGGCGTCGGTCCGCCTGGCCGCCATCCTCGAAGACGAGAGTGCCGAGGTCTTCGCCACCTACGACGAGAACGGCGGCTACGGCCACCCCGACCACATCCAGGTCCACCGGGTCGGCCTCCGGGCGGCCGAGCTGGCCGAGGTGCCCCGGGTCTTCATGGCCACGGTCAACCGCGACTACCTGTTCTCCCTGATGGAGTCGGCTGACGGCGAGGCCCTGCTCGCCTCCCAGGACGAACGTCCGGCGATAGACAATCTGGGAGTGGCCGAGGACCGGATCACCACGGCGGTGGACGTCACCGGCTTCCTCGGCCAGAAGCGCGGGGCCATGGAGGCCCACGGCAGCCAGATCTCCGAGACGTCGTTCTTCCTGTCCATGCCGCCCGAGGCTTTCGCCTCCGTCTGGGGCACGGAGTGGTACATCCGGGTGGGGGCCGAGGTCACCCGTCCGTTCGAGGACTCCCTGCTCGAACCGACGTAGGGCGTGCCCGACCACCCGGACAACCGCAACGCCCCCGTCGTCGTCGGCGGTGAGATCGAAACGGCGCTGGCCTTTCTGGGCTATCTGCGCGACGCCGTGCTCCGCAAGCTCGACGGCCT
>DATCBU010000064.1:0-32148 GCA_036511675.1 Acidimicrobiales bacterium
CGAAGCCTCTTTCTGTCAAGAGGGGCATTTTGACCGCGCTGAAGCGCCGGCCGGCGGCCGGGCGTATCGTTGTGCTGGATCCGGGAAGTGGCCGAACCGAAGAGCCGGTATCAGGGTGTGAGCCGGTCGCGCTGGCCATAGGAGTCGCCCCTACTTGCCCTCCCGGGTCCGCTATGTCATCTGCTGGAATCGACCACCAGCTGTCGATATACGGCGTTCGAGATCTGACGCTTGAGGGCGCGCAGCGCTTCCTTGGTGGTCTTGCCCTCGGCCACCTTGCGATCGAAGTACTGCCGCCCATCGTTCGGGTGGCGGATCTGGGCGATGGCGATCAGATGGATGGCGTGGTTGAGGTGTCGGTTGCCCCGGGGGTTGAGCCGGTGTCGCACCCTCGGACCGCTCGAGGCTTCGATGGGAGCCGTGGCGTTATACGAGGCGTAGTGGTCCCTATTGGCGAAGCGGGCTATGTCACCGCTGTGGCCGATCAGAAAGGCGGCCACCACCGGGCCCACGCCATAGAGCTCGGTCACGCTGGTGCCCGAGGCCGTCACCGCGGTGACGATGCGGGCCTTGGACGTAGCGATCTCGGTGTCGAGGCGTCTGATGTCAGCCACGAAACCAAGGGCCATGCGCTTGCGCTCAGCGTCGACCGCATTTGTCGGCCGCACACTGCGCAGGACAACCGCAGCACGGGCCGCGGAGAGCCGAAGTCCCGTCCCACCAGGTATTAAGCACCGCACCAGGGCATGGAGCCGACAGACGGCCTGGGTGCGCAGCGACCCCAGGTCGTGATGGTGATCCGCCAGCAGGCGCAAGACGCCTCCGAGGTTCTCGGTCACGACAGTGCGCAGTCTCTTGGCCCGCAACGCCGCGATGGCGGGGGACAAGGCGTCGTTGGGATCATTCTTCTGGGTCTTGCCCGAACCGAGCACTCGAACCCGGGCCGCCAATGTGGGCGGGACGTCGACGACGTCTTCGCCCACGGCCACGAGCTGCTGGGCCAACAAGAACCCGAGCCCGTTGGCCGACTCGATGGCCCAGCGTCTCTCTGGAAAGTCGATCGCCCATTTGAGGAGGCGCTCGACCTGATGACGGTCTGCCTTCACCGTCAGCTCGCCGAGCGCTGTCTCTTCCTTGTCGACCGCCACCGCAGTGTGGGTCGCCTTATGCGGGTCGATGCCGATCAGCACCATCATGTTCCTCCCTGTCGTTTGATGGAGGGCCACGTCGGGCAATCCTGATGAGACCGGTGTGCTCGCCTCTTTCGAGCCACGCCATGGCCAAGGAACTCGGCGGCTGACACTTCGTTACTGAGGCCAACCCTTAGGCGGCAGGGTGTTCCAGAGCCAGGCCGCCGAGCTCCCGAGACGCTAGGGCCGAAGCTCAGCGTCACCACAATCATGAATCAGGGTGATCCCGATCGGCCCGCAGCCAGTTTCCGTCAGTCGGTCGGGCAGGACGTTCACTTGGCGTGCGAGAATCTTTGGCGTGGTTCGACGAGTGCTCAATCCAAGCCTGGCCGTATGGGCGATCGTCCTTGCGCTGAACCTTGGTGGTTGGCTTCTGACCTGGGTCAAGACGGACATTGATCCCGGGCTTCTGGTTACCTGGCTGTTGGGCAGTGCCGCCGTCTTTGCGCTCGCAGGAGGCGTGCTCACCCGTCATGAGCCTTCGTGGGTCACCCTCGTGGCCGTCCTGCTGGAGTGGGGAATAGTCACCTCCGTGCTTTGGTCGGTCGGATCGTGGACCTGCCCGACAACCACCGTCTGTTCCCCCCCAGTGATCGAGTCGTTCGGACCCGCACTTCTCACATCACCCATCGTCCTGATCGCCTTCTTGGGCAGATTCTCCAGGCGCCGTGCGGGCCGTGAGACTGGTGGCCTGCCGTCCACCACGGGTAGTGCAGAGCCAGCCAGCCCGTAAACACCTGGGTGTCGAACATCGGCCTGCTTGGGCCATGGGCGCTCGGTAGTCGGGGATACCGGGGCCATGTCTCCCGTCTACTCCGATCTGGGGTGAATCGGCCCGGGAATCCTGGAGGCTCCTTCCCTTGAGAGGATGGAGCAATGCCAAGGAGATCCCCCTACCCCCCAGAGGTGCGTGAGCGGGCCGTCAAGATGTTCGTCGAGCACCGCCACGAGTACCCCTCCGAATGGGCCGCCATGACCTCGGTGGCCACCAAGCTCGGCATGACGGCCGAGACGCTTCGGTCCTGGGTCCACCGGGCGCAGGTCGACGGCGGGCGACGGCCCGGGCTCACGACCGATGAGCGCCAGAGGATGAAGGAGCTCGAGCGGGAGGTCAAAGAGCTCCGCCGAGCCAACGAGATCTTGAAGGCGGCGTCGGTTTTCTTCGCGACCGAGCTCGACGGTCAACCGAAGAGGTAGTGCGCTTCATCGACACCCATCGGAACCGCACCAGTTCCGACGGGCTGCTGTGGGGAGTCGAGCCGATCTGCAAGGTGTTGCAGTTCGCTCCCGCCACCTACTACGCGGCAAAGGCCCGCCCCATCTGCCCCCGGCGTCTGCGCGACGAGGCCTTGAAGCCCGAGATCGACCGAGTGCACGCCGAGAACCGCCGCGTCTACGGGGCGGACAAGGTCTGGACCCAGCTCAATCGGGAGGGCACCCCGGTGGCCCGCTGCACCGTTGAGCGCCTCATGGGCGATCTGGGGCTGCGCGGCGTGCGGCGTGGAAGGCAATGGAGGCGCACCACCATCTGCGACGAGACACAAGATCGTCCGTCGGACCTCGTCGAGCGACAGTTCGTCGCCGATCGCCCGAACCGCCTTTGGGTGGCAGACCTCACCTACGTGAAGACCCCCGTCGGCTTCGTCTACGTGGCCTTCGTCCTCGACGTCTTCAGCCGCTTCGTCGTCGGCTGGCAGGTCTCGACCTCGTTGCGATCCGACCTCGCCCTCGACGCCTTGGAGATGGCCATCCACTCACGCCGAGCAGCGGGTCTCGAAGGCCTCGTTCATCACTCGGACCGTGGAGTGCAATATCTCTCCATCCGCTACACCGAGCGCCTGGGCGAGGTCGGCGTGGTCAACAGTGTCGGCAGCCGCGGTGATTCCTACGACAATGCGATGGCCGAATCCTTCAACGGGCTCTATAAGACCGAGCTGATCTTCCACGAAGGCCCGTGGAAGGGGGTCGAGGACGTCGAGTGGGCCACCCTCGCCTACGTCGACTGGTTCAACCACCGCCGCATCCACAACGAGATCGGCAAGATCCCGCCGGCAGAGTTCGAGGCCATCTACTACCGTCAGATCGCAGCATGAGAAGCTGCGCCTTCACAGACAACTGAGTCTCTAGGAAACCCGGGCCGATTCAGGGGCTCGGAGGACGGCGATCGAGGCGACCGCCCAAACAATCGTCAGGACCAGCCAGATGAAAAGCCTCACCCACGGATGGAGCCCCCCCGGGCCAATCAGGGTGGCTTGTGAGAGAGGAGTGTAGGCGACCCATCCCGCGACAAGCTGGGCGAAGAACCAGGTTTGGCGACCATCGACACAGGTGCGCGTGGACGGAGTTTTGCAGAATCACCTCATTCCACACCTGGGACGACGGCCCTTGAAATCAGTGGGCGAGTCAGAGGTTCGGGCTCTCGTCCGAAAGCTTTCCCAGACACTCGCCCCAGGGACCGTGAAGGGTGTCTACACGGTGCTCGTTTCGGTTTATAGGGCGGCGGTGCGAGACCGACTCTTGCCTGCAGTTCCCTGGGAGGGCGTGAAACTGCCACGCCAGATGCCACGACGGGTCGAACCGCTCACCGCTGAGCAAGTCGCGCTGCTCGCTGATGGCATCGAAGATCGTTACCGCCCACTCGTCATTCTCGGCGCAGGGGCTGGACTCCGAATCGGCGAGGCCCTCGGGCTTACCCGTGGCAAGATCGACTTCCTGCGTCGCAGTTTGTCAGTAACCCAACAAGCAGTCACGGTCAAACGAGTCACGACCCTGTCGGCACCAAAGACGCCAGCATCCATGCGTACCGTTCCTCTCGGCGATGCTGTTCTCGCTGACTTAGCGGCCTGGTTCGAGCGAAATCCTCGGGCTCCCGACGAACTGCTCGTGACCGACGTCACAGGAGCGCCCATCCCTCAAAACCGATTTAGCCAAACCTGGGCGCGCACGGTCAAGCGGGTCGGTCTCCCAGCTGGGACCCGCCATCACGATCTTCGCCATACCTTCGCCTCGGCACTGATATCGGCGGGATGCTCCGTAAAGGCCGTCCAGATGGCCCTCGGCCACGATTCGGCGACGACAACCCTGAACCTGTACGCCCACCTGTGGCCCTCGGACGCAGACCGCACTCGGGCTGCTATAGACGCCTTCCTGACGTCAGATCAAGAGGAAAGAAATGAGCATGCCGTCTGACCTGACGAAAGGCCGCGTGTCAGATCCGTGTCACGAGAGCCCTAGCTCAAACTAAAGAAGCAGCTCACAACCCCTGAATGGCCTAGATGTCGTAGTAGAGCATGAACTCCCAAGGATGGGGTCGCAGCCGGATGGCGTCCACCTCGTTCAGGCGCTTGTAGTCGATCCACGTCTCGAGCAGGTCGTCGGTGAACACCCCACCGGCCTTCAAGAAGTCGTGGTCGGATTCGAGCGCGGCCAGGGCCTCGTCGAGTGATCCCGGCACCTGGGGGACCTTCGACAACTCCTCGGGGGGCAGGTCGTAGAGGTCCTTGTCCACCGGGTCGGGCGGCTCGATGCGGTTCTGCACCCCGTCGAGGCCCGCCATGAGCATGGCCGAGAAGGCCAGGTAGGGATTGCACGAGGGGTCGGGGCAACGGAACTCGACGCGCTTGGCCTTCGGGCTCTGCGAGTAGAGCGGGATACGACACGCGGCGGAGCGGTTGCGCTGCGAGTAGACCAGATTCACCGGAGCCTCGTACCCGGGCACCAGTCGCTTGTACGAGTTGGTGGTCGGCGCCGCGAAGGCCAGGACGGCCCGAGCGTGCTTGAGCAGACCACCGATGTACCACCGCCCCATGTCAGAGAGGCCGCCGTATCCTTCGCCGTAGAACAGCGGGTTCCCGTCCTTCCACAGCGACTGGTGACAGTGCATGCCCGACCCGTTGTCCTGGAACAGAGGCTTGGGCATGAACGTGGCGGTGAGCCCGGCGGCTCGGGCCACGTTCTTCACCACGTACTTGTAGAGCATGAGCTTGTCGGCCATGACGAGCAGCGTGTCGAACTTCATGTCGATCTCGGCCTGGCCTGCCGTCGCCACTTCGTGGTGCTGCACCTCGATCTCGATCCCGAGGCGCTCCATGGTCAGGATCATCTCCGAGCGCAGGTCCTGGAAGTGGTCGGCGGGGGGGACGGGGAAGTACCCCTCTTTGGGTCGGATCTTGTAACCCAGGTTGGGCCCCTCGTCGGTGCCCGAGTTCCAGTGCCCCTCCACCGAGTCCACCTGGTAGAAGGCGTGGCGCTGGTCCTGGGAGTACCGCACGTCGTCGAAGATGAAGAACTCCGCCTCGGGCCCGAAGTAACAGGTGTCGGCCAGACCGGTCGTCCCGAGATAGGCCTCGGCCTTGGTGGCCACGTAGCGGGGGTCGCGAGAGTAGGGCTCCAGGGTGACCGGGTCGCGCACGAAGCAGTTGAGGTTCAGCGTGCGGTGCTCACGGAAGGGGTCGATGACCGCCGTGTTGGGGTCGGGCATGAGAAGCATGTCCGACTCCTGGATCTCCTGGAATCCCCGGATCGAGGATCCGTCGAATCCGAAGCCCTCCTCGAACACGTCCTCGGTGAGCTGGTGGGTGGGGACCGAGAAGTGCTGCATGAGGCCCGGTAGGTCGACGAACCGGACGTCCACGATCTCGATGCCCTCGTCCTTCACCAAGCGCAGCACTTCGGCCGGGGTCCGCTTCTGCACGGTTCCTCCTTGGTCTGTCCTCAGCCCGGCTCCGCCGCCGGGGGCCCTTCAGGGCGGCACCATGGTGGTGGCTGGAACGCGGACTCACAAGTCAGCGCCCCCGCGCCAGCCCGACGGGCCTGATCGGCCACCCTCAAGCCTTCCACGATGGGATTTCTCGTCCATTGCCCCTGTGTAAACGGCGTATGAACTCGTTCCCCCACCCCTCCCGGGCCTGCGACACTTGGAGAGCGTGGTCGGCCAGGCCCGGCACGGGACGCCGGCCGGCACGAGTCACGCACAGCGGAGGCCACATGCGGAGCCAGCAGGAATATGTGCTCAGGACCGTCGAAGAGCGAGCCGTACGATTCGTACAGCTCTGGTTCACCGATGTCCTGGGGACGGCCAAGACCTTCGCCATCACGCCGGCCGAGCTGGAGAACGCCCTCGAAGAGGGCATGACCTTCGACGGCTCGGCCATCGACGGGTTCTCCCGGGTCCAAGAGAGCGACGTGCTGGCCCGGCCCGACGCCAAGACGTTCCAGATCCTGCCCTGGCACCCCGACGAGGCGCCGGTGGCCAGGGTCTTCTGTGACATCTTCAACCTGGACGGGACCCCCTTCGAGGGGTGTCCCCGCCATGTCCTGCGCCGCAACCTCGACCGGGCCCGGGAGCAGGGCTTCACGTTCTTCGCCTCCCCGGAGATCGAGTACTTCTACTTCGCCAACCCCGACCCAACGAAGCCGCCGGTGACCCTCGACACGGGGTCGTACTTCGAGCTCACCGCCACGGATGTGGCGAGCGATCTCCGCAAGCGCAGTGTCCTCACCCTCGAGGAGATGGGCATTCCCGTCGAGCACGCTCAGCACGAGGACGCGCCCAGCCAGCACGAGATCGACCTGCGCTACACCGACGCCCTGACCATGGCCGACACCGTCATGACGGTGCGGCTCGTCGTCAAAGAGACCGCACAACACCAGGGTGTGCACGCCAGCTTCATGCCCAAGCCCCTCACCGGGGTGCAGGGATCGGGGATGCACACCCACCTTTCGCTGTTCGAGGGCGACACCAACGCCTTCTACGACTCCGAAGACCCCATCGGCCTTTCTGAGGTGGCCAAGCGGTTCACCGCCGGACTGCTCCGCCACGCCCATGAGATCACGGCCGTCACCAACCAATGGGTCAACTCCTACAAGCGGCTCGTCGTCGGCTACGAAGCACCCATCCACGTGTCGTGGGCGCGGAACAACCGCTCGGCGTTGATCCGGGTCCCGGTCATCAAGCGCAACAAGCACGAATCGACCCGCATCGAATACCGAGCCCCCGACACGGCGTGCAACCCCTACCTCGCCTTCGCCGTCATCCTGGCGGCCGGGCTCAAAGGAGTCGAAGAAGGCTACGAGCTGCCGCGCGAGGCAGCCACCAACCTCTTCGCCATGTCACCCGAGGAGCTGGCCGCCGACGGCATCCAACCGCTCCCGGGAAGCCTCAACGAGGCCGTGGCCGAGATGGAGCACTCCGAGCTGGTGGCCGAGGCCCTCGGCGAACATGTCTTCGAGTGGTTCATCCGGAACAAACGCGCCGAGTGGGGCGCCTACAAGACCCACATCAGTCAGTTCGAGCTCGACCGCTACTTCCCGCTCCTCTAAGCCAGCGCTGCGCTCCATGGTGCCGCCCACAAAGAGACACGACAGCTGATGGAACCGCTGCTGTGCTATCCAGAGCCGTTCCCCACCGAGCTCGCCGTCGTCATCGAGCGAGCCGGCTACCCATGGAAGGCGGTCGCCCGGCCCGAGCACGCCGAGACCGACGAGCCCGACGACGGCTGGGCCGGGGGGGTGGTGTGCGCGGAACCCGATGCCACCGGAGCCTTCGCCCTGTGCCGCCTGGTCCGGGCCCGCGACGTCCCGCTCCGGCCCTTGTTGCTCGTGGTGGGGCCGACCCAGCTGGCCGACCTGCACCTGCGCGAGGACCATTTCGACGACTTCTGCGTG
Source organism: Acidimicrobiales bacterium (assembly GCA_036511675.1). Taxonomy (GTDB): domain Bacteria; phylum Actinomycetota; class Acidimicrobiia; order Acidimicrobiales; family UBA8190; genus Chersky-840. The sequence goes on from DATCBU010000064.1 coordinate 7,857, forward strand.
CTCCCGGTGCGCGGCGAGGAGGTGGCGGCGCGCCTGGCGCATCTCTTCTGGCGGACAGGCCGGGGGCTTCGCCCCGAGCTCATCGAGCACGGCCCACTCGTCCTCAACCTCGAGACCTACCAGGCGGCTGTGGCGGGACGGGCTCTCGACCTCACCTATATGGAGTACGAGTTGCTGCGCTTTCTCGCGGCGCGCCCGGGCAAGGTGTTCACACGCGAGACGTTGCTGAGTCGCGTGTGGGGATACGAGTACTACGGCGGTGCGCGCACCGTCGACGTCCACGTGCGTCGTCTGCGCGCCAAGTTGGGCGAGGAGCACGCCCATCTCATCGAGACGGTGCGCTCGGTCGGCTACCGCTTCGGCCACGGCACCTGGACGCCGTGACTGGGCGCCCATGACGATGAGGCGGGACCTTCAGGTGGGGCGGTTGTCCCCGCCGTAGGCCCAGGCTTCGATCTCGACCAGCGCCCCCAGGGGAAGGCCGGCCACGGCGACGACCGAGCGAGCCGGCCGGTGCTCTCCGAGGACCTCGGTGTAGATGGCGTTGAACGCGCCGTAGTCGGCCATATCGGTGAGAAAGACCGTGGTCTTCACGACGTGCGCCCAGCCGACCTCGCGTCCCCACAACAACGCGGAGAGGTTGGCGAGGGCCTTGCGGGCCTGGGCCTCGAATCCTCCGGCCACGAGGTTGGGACCGTCGGGCCCCTGCTCGATGCCGATCTGTCCTGAGCACACGAGCCAGGGACCGGCCCGCATGGCGGGCGAGTAGGGCCCGACCGGAGTACTCACAAACCACCTCCCACGTCCACGGGCCACGACGACGGAAGCCCGGCTGCCAGCCACGCCGCCGCGGCGGCAGCAGCGAAGACGGTATCTCCCACCGCCGCTGGTGGCCGGCCATCTTCTTCCACCACCACCTCCACCGCCGGCATGCCCCGGGCCGGGATGATCCCGAAAGACCTGATGGTGAGGTCGAGGACCGTGCCGTTCTCGTCCACCGCCACCCCCTCGTTCCGCACCCATCCCAGAGCCTGGTGCACCGCACCCACCACATAGGAGCGCAGCACGACCTCGTCCAGGGGTTCGCCCGCCGCCACCGACACGGCCACGCTCCCGGCCTCGCCCACGGTGACCGTGGCGCGGGCCCCGGCCGGCGACCGCACCGTGACGGGCCGATCGGATCCCGGTCCTTCAGCGCGCCAGACGGCGAGGGCCGCCCCGAGGACGGCGGCCTCGGCCCAGCCCGCGCCCCGCAGGTCGGCCGACACCGGCGGCCCCGGAACGGCGACTTCTTCGACCACCAGCCCCGGGGCGACGCTCGCCACCGCATCCACCCACCGGTCGAGAGCCGGTGATCCCGGGGTGCGCGCCACTCGCACCACTCCCGAACCGTCCGCCCGCACCCCGGCGGCGATGGGAGGGCGCTTGGGGCCGTAGCGCACCACGTCCTCGCGCGAGTACACCACCCGCACCACCCGCCCCGTCTCGTCGGCCAGGCGACGTGCCACGGCACCAACCGGGGAGGCCATCTTTCCCCCGAAGGCCCCACCGTTGGCAAGAGGGGTGACCGGCTCGCCGCCCGGCACGCACCACGACGCGTCGGGCTCGAGATAGGCGGGCTCCACGAAGGTCGTGCGCAAGGTGAGGTCCCACTGGCCGGGGGGAATCTCCAGGGGATGGCGCAGGGCCACGGTGGAGTTGCGACCCGGGACGCGCTCGGCGCGCCGGCGGGCCTCGGCCAGCGACGACCCCACCACCCAACCTCCGCGTCCGTCGGGGACCGCCACCAGCGCCTCAGCCGGGGCCGTGTCCTCGGCGAAGCCCCCACCGCCACACGCCACGTCCGCCCCCACCGCCTGGGGCCCGGCTCCTTCGAGCGCGGCCCGCCGTGCCGCGTCCCCCATGTGGCGCGCCACGGGGACCGCCGCCGATGCCGGGCCCGGCCCTGGGCCGTGCGCCGCCGCATGGACGTGACGGGCGGCATCGACGATGGTCCGCCATCCCGTGCACCGACACAGATGTGCCGACAGGGCTCGCGTCACGTCGTCGTCGTCAGGGTCGGCGCGCCGCGTCCCCAGTGCGGCCAGGCGCATGATGATCCCGGGCGTGCAGAAGCCGCACTGGCTCGCCCCCACGGCGGTGAAGGCTTCGGCCCACGTTTTGCGCACGACCGGGTCGAGGCCCTCGAGCGTGGTCACCTCGCGACCCGCCACGCGCCGGACCGGGGTGACACACGCCACACGGGGTGCCCCGTCCACCCACACCGTGCAGCATCCGCACTGGCCCTGGGGGCTGCACCCGTCCTTGGGCGAGCGGCGACCGAGGCGTTCGCGCAGGACCTCGAGCAGTGTGACATCGTCGTCGGGGACCTCGACGACGATGCCGTCGACACGCAGAGACAGCGTCGGCGCCGACTGCGGCGCGGCGGGGTGGGTCAGCTGAAGGAGGAACCGCACCCGCAGGTGCGGGTGGCGTTGGGGTTCGAGATGTTGAATCCCGCGCCCTGGAGGCCATCGGTGTACTCGAGGCTGGCGCCCTTCAGCAGCTCGGCACTGGCCGAGTCCACTACCACCTTGACGGTGCCCTGGGTGGAGACGACGTCGTCATCGGAGGTCTCGGAGTCGAAGAACATCTCGTAGCTGTAGCCCGAGCACCCGCCGGGACGCACCGCCACCCGCAGCCCCAGGACGTCGTTGCCCTCCTGGGCGAGCAGATCAGTGACCTTGGCGATGGCGCCGTCGGTGAGGGTGATCACACTCGGCTTCCTGCTGATGCTGACCGAGCTCATCGTCGTCACCGCGTTACCTCCTGAGGTCCTGGCCGTGGCTTCACCCACCACTTTATCCGAGCCCGCCACCGAACCGGCCCCGGGACCGGGTGCCGGGGGAGCTGGGGACGGTTGCGGACCAGGTGAACGGTAGGATCGATGGAGTGCCCGCGCCTTCCTCGCCCCCTGCCGAGGAGACGGTTCGCGCCGCCTTACTGGGCGTGATCGACCCCGAGCTCGGTGACAACATCGTCGATCTGGGCATGGTCCGCGGGATCGATGTGCACTCTGACGGAGCCGTCGAGGTGAAGGTGGCCCTCACCATCGCCGGCTGCCCCCTGCGAAACCAGCTCCAACACGACGTCGAAGCCCGGGTGGGAAGCCTTCCCGGTGTGCGCCTGGTCACCGTCGTCATGGGGGAGATGGACGCCGCCGAGCGCAGTGCGCTCATGGACAGGGCCAGGCGCAAGGCGCAGGAGGACCGGGCCTTGGCGACCGACATCCCCGCCACGGCGCGGATCATGGCCGTGTCGTCGGGCAAGGGTGGGGTGGGAAAGTCGTCGGTCACCGTCAACCTGGCGGTCGCCCTGGCCCAGCGCGGCATGGTCGTCGGCCTCCTCGACGCCGACATCTGGGGCTTCTCGGTCCCCCGCCTGCTCGGGATGCAGGGCGAGCTCACGGCCCAGGGCAAGAAGATCGTCCCCCTCGAAAAACCCGTGGGCTCGGGGCTCTTGAAGGTGGTGTCGATGGGCTTCCTCGCCGACGAGGAGTCCGCCATCATGTGGCGAGGCCTCATCTTGAACCGGGCCGTCCAGCAGTTCCTGGAGGACGTGCGCTGGGGAGCGCTCGACTACCTCCTCATCGACATGCCCCCCGGCACTGGGGACATCCAGATGGGTCTGGCCCGCATGCTGCCGCGCACCGAGGTGCTGGTGGTGACGACTCCGCCCATCGCGGCCCAGAAGGTGGCGGCGCGCGCCGCCGACATGGCACGCAAGGGCCATCTGCGGGTGGCGGGCGTCATCGAGAACATGTCGGCCTTCACCTGCGACCACGGCACTTCCTATGCCCTCTTCGGCGCGGGCGGGGGCGAGCGGCTCTCCGCCGAGATCGGCGTGCCCCTGGTGGGCACCGTCCCCCTGCACCCGGACATGGCGGCGGCGGGCGATGCCGGCACCCCGGTGGCGCTGACCCGGGGGATCCTGGGTATGGCCTTCGATGCCCTGGCCACGCGCATCGTCGAGGAGATCGCCCCGGCGGTCGAGCTCTCGGGGTGCACGGCCCGTCTCCTCGACAGGGTCGAGGCGGCGCTGGGCGACACCCCTTAGGCAGGGGCCCACGACGCTTCGATGTCGGCCCGATCCTCGGATCGAGCCACGCCGTCGGCGTCGAGCTTCCGCAGATGCGCCCACAGCGACTGCCGGGCGACCGGGAGCAGCTCGTCGCGGACATCGGCATACACGGTCGGTAACAGCTCGTCCACGGTGGCCCGCCCGGCGGCGGTGAGGGCCTCGGCCACGGCGAGCTCGCGGGCCCGCCGGTGCTCGATGATGGCCTCGATCGCGGCGGCGGGCTCCACGATGAGCGAGCCGTGCCCGGGAGCGATCGTGCTCAGCGGGGGATCCAGGACGAGGAGGGCGCGCAGGCTCGCCAGGTACAGGGTCATGTCCCCGTCGGGCGGCGCGATGACCACGGTCGACCCTTGCATGACGTGATCGCCCGAGAAGAGCATGTGCTCCTCGACGAGCAGCCAGCACAGGTGGTTCGAGGCGTGGCCCGGGGTGTGCAGCGCCCGCAGGGTGATGTCCGCCCCGCGCAGTTCGAAGCCGTCTCCGACCGGGTGCGTGGGGACGAAACCGTCACGGGCCGAGAATCCCAGGACCTCGGCCCCGGTGCGCGCCGCCAGGCCGGCGCCCCCCGGCGCGTGGTCGGGATGGGTGTGGGTCACCACGATCCAGCGGATCCGGCCCGTGCCCAGTTCGGCCACGGCATCGAGATGACCGGCTTCGTCGGGTCCCGGGTCCACCACCGCCACTTCGTCGGTCCCCACCAGGTAGGTGTTGGTCCCGGGTCCCGTCATCATGCCGGGATTGGGGGCGGTGGCCCGGACGACGAGCGCCGACAACGCCACGGGCCGGCCCGGCTCGGGAGCGCGCGTCGGGTCGAGAGGAAGGGGCCCGCTCAATGGGGGCGTTCGGCCCGACCGTCGGCGCCGATGGTCCGGACGATGGCACCGACCTCGGACGGGGTCATCGAGCGGCCGCGCCCGGGATCGGGCGCGTCCCCCATGGCTTCGTCGTAGCCGGGGTCACCCGGGAGCAGGATGCGGAAACCCCGCTCGTCGGCCACCACCCGGGGGAGCACCGTGGGCACCCGCTCCACGGCCGCCGCCGCGGCCAGGAGCTCGCCACTGGTGGTGAACCGGCTGATCGCCTCGAGGTTCTTCATAGTGGGGAAGATGAGGTCGAACTCGCCCGCCTTGGCGCGTGCCAGCGCGTCGTCGGGCCGGACCCAGACCGTGTCCACGGTTTCGTAGTCGTCGTGGATGGGCACCTGGCCCGGCGGCACGGCGGCGACGAAGAAACGTGTGTCGTAGCGCTTGGGGGCAGGCTCGGGCGTGATCCAGTGGCTGAAGTAGTGCACGCGGTCGGTGGCCAGGCGCAGGCCTTCAGCGCGACACGCGTCGAGGAAGCGGATCTCTCCCGCGTTCAGCGCCACGCGCATGGCCGCCAGCCGGCGCCGGGTCTCGGCGTCGTGCGCCTCGAGAATGGCGTCGTCACCGGCGTCGTCGGCGCGGTAAGCGAGCAGCACGCCCGCTTCTTCGAAGCACTCGCGCAGCGCCGCCACCCAGAACGCCAGGCCCCCGGACCCCACGCCCAACATCGCACTGGCCTCGGCATCGCTGCGCAGCGCACAGGCCTCCTCGGCCGCCGGTGTGCGGTCCTCGTCGTCGACCTTCCCGCCGGGAAACACGTACGCGCCCCCGACAAAGTCGGAGTCGAGATGGCGCTGCAGCATGCAGACCTCGAGCGCCGGCGCCTGCTCGAACAGGGCGTCGCGCACGAGCATGATGGTGGCGGCGTCGCGCGCCGCCACGGGCCCCCCCGTCGGCGCGGGGGCGTCACGGGGCGGGGTCATCGTCCCAGGCTAGTGAGGCCGACTCCCCCGCAGCCGACGCTGGCCCCGAGCGGGGCGTGGGTAGGCTGGCCGCTCCTCGGTCCGGGCGCGTTTGTCGGCGCCTGCACACGACCGAACACAGCGGGGCTCCTCGACAATGGCGACGACGCAGCTCAACGGCACCGACGATGAGAGCCCGGCGGGCCGACCGCGTCGGCGCGTGCCCATGGCCTTGGTCACGTGGGTCTTCGTGGTCCTCATCTTGTCGATCGTGGTGGTGCTGCTGGTGGTGAAGATCACCCGGGGAACGACCACCGTCATCCCCCCTCCCGTGGCCCCGGCATCGTCGAGCGTGGTCAAGGCGGTCACGTCCATCCCGAGCTCGGTCTTCGATGCCGTCGGGGCCCAGCAGGCGCAGGATCCCGGCGAAGCGGTCCTGTCGGGGCAGCCCCCCGTCTCGATCGGGGGACGACCGGCGGTGGTGTACGTGGGCGCCGAGTTCTGCCCGTACTGCGCCGCCGAGCGCTGGGCCCTGGTGGCGTCGCTCGGTCGGTTCGGGACCTTCTCCCACCTCGGGGCGACGACGTCGTCGGACGCCGAGGTCTTTCCCGGGACGCCCACCTTCACCTTTGACGGCACCACCTACCGGAGCCGTTACGTCACCTTCGCCGCCCTCGAGGAATACGGGGCCCGGCCCTCGGCCACGGCCCCGGCCGGCTTCCCCAAGCTCCGTGATCCCACGCCGGTGGAGTGGGCGCTGCTCAAGCGCTACGACACCGGACCCTTCGTGCCCGGCACGGGCACCTTCCCGTTCGTGGATGTGAACAACCGGTTGGTGGTGTCGGGGTCGGGGATCGGCTTCTCCCCGGGTGTGCTGCAGGGCGAGTCCATGACCCAGATCGCCGACGACCTGTCCAAGCCGTCGAACTCCGATACCCAGGCCGTACTGGGAGCCGCCAACACACTGGCGGCGGCGATCTGCACGGCCACCGCAGGCAGGCCCGTGTCGGTGTGCACCTCTTCGGGGGTGCGGGCCGGGGCCAGCCGCCTGGGCCTGCCCTGACGCTCGTCGAACGCCCGGCCGTCAGCCGGCGCGGCGCTGGAGGACCTGCTTGCGCTCGTTCTCGTTCAGGCCACCCCAGATGCCGTGCGGCTCACGGATCCTGATGGCGTACTCGAGGCAGTCCTGCTGGACGACACAGGACGCGCAGATATCCTTGGCGCGGTTCTCCCGCTCGATCTTGTCTTCTTTGCGCTCGGCGTGCGTGGGCGGGAAGAAGACCGCTGACTGCGGTCCCCTGCAGGCCGCCCGAGCCTGCCAAGCCTCCCCCAAAGTTCGAGTCTGCACTCCCCCTCCTAAACGTGACGCTACTCCCATGCCTGTGAACCCGACAAGGGGTGTGACCAGGAAGTTCTTCTGATTTAGGGTCCCGGAGGCCCCCACCCCCAATCATGGATCCAGGCGACTCGGCCCTGGCACGGAGTCGGTCGGGCACTTCACGGACACCGAGAGGAGACAGATACGCTCGGCCGCGCATGGACGTCGCCACTTTCTGCCGGAAGAGCCGGGTTCTGGTGGTCGCAGGCAAAGGAGGCGTGGGCAAGACGACTATCACCGCCGCGCTGGCTCGCATGGCCGCCCACGCAGGGCTGTCGGTCCTGGTGGTGGAGCTCGAGGGCAAGCCCGGTGTCCCCGCCGCCTTCGGGGGGGTGGGATCGCTCCGGTACGACGAGTCTGAGCTCACCGACGTTCAGTCGCTGCCCGGGGGCGGTTCGGTCCGGGCCCGGCGGATCACCCCCGACGACGCCCTTCTCGAGTACCTCGCCGACCACGGCATGAAGCGGATCTCGAAGCGCCTGGTGTCGTCGGGGGCCCTCGACGTGGTGTCGACGGCCATTCCCGGCATCCGCGACATCCTGGTCCTCGGCAAGGTGAAGAGCCTCGAGCGCCAGCGTGCCGCCGACCTGATCCTGGTGGACGCCCCCGCCACCGGACATGCCATGACGTTTCTGTCCTCGGCCCAGGGGCTGATGGATGCCGCTCGGTCCGGGCCGGTGCGGATCCAGGCCGCCGACGTGGTCGAGCTCCTGTCGGACCCGGAACGGTGCCAGGTCGCCCTCGTGACCCTTCCCGAGGAGATGCCGGTGAACGAGGTCGTCGAGGCGGCCTATGCGCTCGAGGACCGGATCGGCATCTCCCTGGGCCCGGTCATCGTCAACGCCTGTCTGCCCCCCCAGCCCGGGCTCGAGCGCGACCCTGAGGAGGCGGCCTCCGAAGTGGGCGTCACGTTGACAAAGGACCAGGCCACAGCGTTGCGATCCGCGGCCGAGTTCCGGGCTCGTCGCTTCGGCCTCCAAGAGGAACAGCGGGCACGCCTGGGCAGCGAACTGCCTCTCCCGCAGCTGCAGGCCCCCTTCCTCTTCAGCGCCGGGATCGGCCCGGACGAGCTCGACCGGCTGGCCGACGAGCTCGCCGCGGGGGTGCGCCGCCTGCCCGACGCCCGATCGGCCCTGGCCCGGACCGAGCCCGACCGCGACGCCGACGACGCCACCCCGGATCCGGGACTAGAAGCAGACGAGGGCACGCCGTGAGCTCGGTCCCGTCTCCTCCCACGCCTCCTGCGCCTCCGGGCCCTCCCCCGCCGGGAGCCATGGTGGGGCTCTCGGAGATCGTCGCCGAGCGCGCCATCGTGGTGTGCTGCGGCTCGGGCGGGGTCGGCAAGACCACGGTGTCGGCTGCCATCGCCCTGGAGGCGGCCCGGCGGGGCCGACGAGCGTGCGTGGTGACCATCGACCCGGCCAAGCGTCTGGCCGACGCCCTCGGCGTCGACACCTTGGCCAACACGCCGCGCCAGATCGAAGGAGACTGGCCCGGAGAGCTGTGGGCGCTCATGCTCGACCCCAAGGGAACCTTCGACGAGCTCATCGCCAGGTACGCCTCGTCTCCCGAGCAGGCCGAGGGCATCCTCGCCAACCGGATCTACCGCAACCTCACCGGTGCGCTGTCGGGGACCCAGGAGTACATGGCCATGGAGAAGCTCTACGAGCTCTCCGAGGACGGGCACTACGACCTGGTGGTCGTCGACACGCCACCGTCGCGCAACGCGCTGGACTTCCTCGACGCCCCCCGCCGCCTCACCCGGTTCCTCGGCCATCGCCTGTTCCAGCTGTTGCTCATGCCCACCCGGGCCTATCTCCGAGCCGTGTCGGTGGCCACCCAGGCGCTGCTCCGCACGATCTCGAGAGTCGCCGGAGCGGAGATCGTCCACGACGCCGTGGCCTTCTTCCAGGCCTTCGAAGGCATGGAGGAGGGGTTCCGGACCCGGGCCGAGCACATGCGCCGACTGCTGGCGCGCCGCACCACGGCGTTCGTGCTCGTGACCTCTCCCCGGTCCGACACCGTGGAAGAGGCGGGGTGGTTCGCCGACAAGCTCAACGAGTCGGGGCTGGCCGTGGAAGGCCTGGTCGTCAATCGGGTCCATCCCGCCTTCGGGCCCGGAGAGCCACTGCCGATGGCCCCACCGGGAAGCGCGCTCGCCGCACTCATCGACAACCTGCGGGGCTATCAAGCCGTGAACCGCCGCGAGGAGGACGCCTTCGCCGCCCTCGTCGCCCAGGTGGCGCCGTCCCCGGTGTCGCTCGTCCCCCTGCTCGACGTGGATGTGCACGACGTGCACGGGCTCGGGCTCGTGGCCGACCACGTCTTTTCCGATCAGGCCGACACCCGTTAGCCTGACTCCCGTGCGCACGATCGTGGTGGCCAGCGACGCCCCGTCGGTGCGAGCCGATGTCATAGCCGTGGTGGACGAGCCCGGCACCGACATCATCGAGGTCGACTCGGGTCCCGCGGTGGCCCCCGCCGTCGACGAACACGAGCCCGACCTCGTCATCGTGGATCTCCAGATGGGGAGCATGGGGGGCATGGCCGTGTGCCTCGAGCTGCGCCTGGAAGAGTCCTACGGCAACCTCCCCCCTGTCCCCGTGCTCATGCTCCTCGACCGACGTCCCGACGTGTTTCTGGCCAAGCGCTCGGGCGCCGAAGGCTGGGTCGTGAAACCCCTGGACCCGATCCGACTGCGCAAGGCCACGACCGCGCTCATCGAGGGTGGGACGTACCACGACGAGTCCTTCCAACCGGTGCCGGTCCTGGCGGTGGTCAATGGTGCGCAGTCCGGCGGAGACGCCGCCGGTGCCAGCACCTGACCGTTCGCGCTTCGACGTGTTCCGAAAACGCGAAGGCTCGCCTGAAGACCGCCCTCCAGGATCTCGTCCGGGACGGGGCCGACGCCGAGAGGAAGCGGGAGAGGAACAGGAACGGCTGATCCTGGCCGCACTGCATGATCTGCGCGACACGACGGTGCGCGAAGTGATGACCCCGCGTGTCGACGTGGTCGGCCTCCCCATCCCCGTCCATGCCGCCGATGTGGCGCGCGCCGTCCGGCAGACGGGCCACAGTTGCTTCCCGGTCTACGACGACGACCTCGACCATCTCATCGGGATCCTGTTCGTGAACGACTTGTTCCGGTCGGGTTGGGAGCTCGACGGGCGCAACGGCAATGGCGGGAGCAGCGAGCCCGACAAGCCCACACCCCTCGACATCTCGCGTCGGCTCCGCCAGCCCTATCCGGTGCCCGAGAGCCGCTTCGTGCTCGACGTCCTCGCCGACATGCGCCGGGACCGCAGAGCGTTCGCCGTCGTCGTGGACGAATACGGCGGCGTGGCAGGCGTGTTGACGGTGAAGGACCTTCTCGCCGCCCTCGTCGGTGACTTGCGTGACGAATTCGACCCCGGGGGCGAGCCCGAGATCATTCGGGTCGACCGGACGCGTTGGCTCGTCGACGGAGGGGCGAGCATCGACGACGTGCGCGACCAACTCGGCGTGGACGTCCCCGAGGGCGAGTACGTCACCCTGGGCGGTTTCCTCTTCGACGCCTTCGGCCACATTCCCGCTGAGGGTGAAAAGCTGACCTACGACGGCTGGGAGCTCCGCGTAGCGGAGATGGACAAGCGGCGGGTGGCCAAGGTCGTCATCCAGGCCGCCGCTGATACTCCCGTCGAGGATCAACCGAGCACCACCTGAGACCCGGAGAGGCGCTCGGGGTTTTCGCACTACCATCGACGCGGTTGCCGGTCGGTCGACAACATTCCGGCCCAGCCGGGATGCCGGCACCACGGGCTGTAGCGCAGCTTGGTTAGCGCGCCACGTTCGGGACGTGGAGGTCCCGGGTTCAAATCCCGGCAGCCCGACCAACCCCTCGGAGGTCGAACTCGAGCGGCGCACCCGCCGCCGGGTTCAGCTACTGGATCTGGACCGACCCCACGTACCAGCCTCCCGGTGCTTGTGACTCGTAGAGCTGGTAGATCGGCGCGTTGACGGGGCCGCCTCCGGGCGCCCCGAAAGTGCAGATGATGGGGGGGAAGGCCGAGCTACATCCGCGGTTGATCGCCAGCCCGCTCGGATAGCGGACGGCGAAAAGGGTGGCGACGGCCTGGGGGGTCGCCACGCGCAGTGCCGTGGTCCGGTTCCCCGAGGCCCAGTACGAGACGAGCGCATTGGCGGCAGCCTCGGGAGTGGGTTGTGGGGCGGGGGGGATGACCGGCGGCGCCGTCGTGGGGACCGGCACGGTCGTCGTCGTCGTCGACGCGGGAGGGATGGTCTGGATCGGCGCCGTCGTCGTCGCCCCTGTCGTGGTCGGTCCCGTCGTCGGAGTCGCCGCCTTCGAGGTCCCACAGGCAGTCGCCGTCACAGCCAGGACGGCGACAACGGCGGTGGCTCGGAATGATCGGGTGCGAATGGACGTCACCATCCCATTGTGACAAATCCCCCCCCGATACTTCGGGCGGCGGCGGGGTGTTGCACCAGCACGAGCAGCAGGACATAAGCCCGGGCCAGCCGATTCACGGCCAACTCGACTCAAAGCGTCTTGACGAGGTATTCGCTCATGGTCGTGTTCCGGATGCGGGCGAGATCGAGACACGCGTTGACGCTGTCGAGCATGGCGGTGATGTTCGCCGAGAGCACAGCCGGATCTCCGTGGGCATTGAAGAACAACATGGGGTCGGCCACGTGCCGGGGCGAGGGCCACGCCTCTTCGACGATGCCGTGGATCTCGGGTGCTCCATCGGTGAGAGGACGCACCACCTCGTTGCGGACATACCGGCATCGGGGCTGGAGCTCACCCGACAGCGGGGACTGTGTCCCGTGCCAGCGTTCGATCCATGTGGCGTAGTCGAGGCCCTCGGGTCGATGGATGAGCGACACCGTGAGGACACCAGGGGAACGTCGTCCCTCGTCCCAGTCCCGGGGGCCCGAATGCGGGGTGGTGCCGTAGTCCTCGAAGAGCGATTCGACCACGAGGTAGCCGGCCGTCGTGAGCCCTACGTCGACGATGTGTTTCTCGAGGGCCGCCCGTCGGTCGTAGCTGTCCACCCAGACCGAGACCTCCGCCACGTGGGGGTCCTCGCCGTCCGGGGTCGGCACCGGCGAAGGCGCCTCGGCCGCGGCACTGTCGTGCACGTTGACCGTGACCGCATGCGCTCCGACGGCGGTCAAGCCGGGTGCGAGCTCGAGGAGTTCGTCTCGTAGCCGGTCGCCTCGTCCGGGAGAGCCTTCACCCCACAACAGGTAGACGAGCTTCTCCACCGCCCGAGCATACGGGCGGTCAGCGGTCGGTCTGGTCCCACTCCTCGGACATGATCTGCACCTCCATGAGCGAGGCGATCTCTTCGGCGAGCTCCGCGCAACGGCACGGCTCCTCGGCGAGGTCGGCTTCGAGGACCAGCGACACGAGCCGGTCCACCACCCGTTGCTGGCCGTGCTCGATCAAACGGGCCGTGAACGGGGACAGGCGGAGCACCATGGGCCGCTCCGCCTCGGCATGACGGACGAACGCCTCGAGGAGCGCGGAGGCGACGTCGCTCAGGCGGACATGGTCGCCCTTATTGGAGATGGGCCCGAGCTCGTGTGCCATCTCGAGCAGGCGCCGATGGTCCGGGGGGTCGCCGTCCCAGACGGGCGCCGGTTGGAAGGTCATGGGTGGCCTCTTCCCTGGGTTGACCGGAAGTACAGTCAGCATCCTCCGGAGCGTGTCGATCTGCAAGGGGAAATGCCCCAACGGCTGCCCAGGAGCCCCGGGAACCGGTCGGTCCCCGGGCCACCCCGGTCGATCCGGGATCGTTGTCACATCTATCACTTTGTCAACATTGCGCAGGTAGACGGGCCGTCGTGTGCGCTACGCAAGGGGCTGCGTTTGCCACCGCGGGACCAGCCTTGCTAAGCACTTGGCCTATCGTGACTGACGTCGAGCTCCCCTCGACGGTTCCGTCAAGCCAGCAGACAGGGTGGCCTCGCCGCGCCGCTGTGGTGGCCGGAGCTGTCGTCACCGTCCTGTCGGGGGTTCTGGGTGTGTCGTCGCGGCCTGCCGTCGCCGACGCCCTGTCCAGCGCCCAGGCACAGGCGGCGCAGATCACCTCGCAGCTGGCCACGGACCAGCAGCGACTCGACACGACGTCCGAGCAGTACGACGCCGCCGAACAACAGGTCCAACAGGTCGGCCAGGAGATCTCGCAGATCAAGTCCACCGTGGCCCAGGACGAGGCGCGGGTGGCGGCGGACACGAGCAACCTCCGCCACCAGGCCGTCGCCTCGTACATGGCCGGAAGCTCGATCAGCGGCCTCCAGACCCTGTTCACCTCGGGAAGCGAGCAGGCCACGGTCACCGGCGAGTACCAGTCGGTGGCGAGCGGCGACATCTCCGGCGCTATCGACTCCTTGAGCGTGGCCCAGAGCCATTTGGCCGCCCAGCAGGGTGCGCTGCAATCGGCGCAGGACCAGGACCAGGCGGCTCTCGCCCAGGCGTCCGCCGCCCGCCAGGACGCGCAGGCCACGGTGGCGAACCAACAAGCCACGTTGGCCCGCGTCAAAGGCCAGATCGGGACGCTCGTCGCTCAGCGCCAAGCCGCCCAACTGGCCGCATCGCATGCCGCCTTCCTGGCCAGAGCGGCCGCGTCGGCGGCAGCGGCCGCCCAGGCCGACAATCCCACCCGCGGCGTCGACCCGTCCCGCCCGACCCGGCCCGTCCTCCCCAACCTGCCCGCGTCGGGCGGGGCCGCCACGGCCCTCGCTGCCGCCGAGAGCCAGATCGGGGTGCCCTATGTGTGGGGCGGCGAGAGCCCGGGACAGGGCTTTGACTGCTCGGGTCTGACCCAGTGGGCCTGGCGCCAGGCCGGGGTCAGCCTGCCGCGGACAGCCGCAGCCCAATACGACGCCATCCCCCATGTCCCGCTGTCGGACATCCAGCCCGGCGACCTTCTGTTCTGGGGATTCGGAGGCATCAGCCACGTGGGGATGTACGTCGGTGGTGGCGACATCGTCAACGCTCCGGATACCGGCGAGCTGGTGCACATCCAAGCCATCTGGAACGGCGGCCTCGTGGGAGCCGGTCGACCCTAAGCGCAGACGGCGACAGTCGCCCGGGTCCGACCCGCTCCAGACCTGCTCTGGGATCCTCCTCGCCGGAACCGTAGGCTCAGGCTCCGTGCCGTCGCGACGGTGTGACGAACGCGACCTCACCTCACTCTGAAAGGAAGCACCATGGAGATGGAGTACCGCCGACTGGGCCGTTCGGGCATCAAGGTGAGTGTGTTGTCGTTCGGGTCGTGGGTCACGTTCGGCCCCCAGCTCGACGAGGGCCTGGCTTCGGACTGCCTGGCCGCCGCCCGGGAGGCCGGCGTCAACTTCTTCGACAACGCCGAGTCGTACTCGGGTGGCGAATCCGAGCGCATCATGGGCAAGGCTCTCGCCCGCCTGGGATGGCCGCGCCATAGCTACGTCGTGTCGACCAAGCTCTTCTGGGGCATCCACGACGAGGTCAACATGCGCAATACCCTCAACCGCAAGTACCTGTCCCAGGCCATCGAGGGCTCGTTGGAGCGTTTCGACCTCGAGTTCGTCGACCTCGTGTTCTGCCATCGGGCCGACCCCGAAACCTCGATCGAGGAGACGGTATGGGCCATGTCGGACATGGTGAGCTCGGGCCGGGCCCTGTACTGGGGGACATCGGAATGGGCGGCGGACGAGATCCGCGCCGCCTGGGAGATTGCCGACCGCCACAACCTGCACAAGCCCGTCATGGAGCAGCCGCAGTACAACATTCTCGAGCGGACCAAGGTGGAGACCGAGTACGCCCGTCTCTACGACGAAATCGGCCTCGGCCTGACCATCTGGAGCCCGTTGGCGTCAGGATTGCTGACGGGCAAGTACATCGACGGCATCCCCGACGGGAGCCGGGCTGCACTCCCGGGCTACGAATGGCTCCAGGGCATGCTGACCGATGCCAGGCGTAACAAGAAGGTCAAGGCGTTCAAGGACATCGCCGACGAGCTGGGCTGCACATTGGCGCAGCTGGCGTTGGCCTGGTGTGCCAAGAACCCTCGCGTGTCGACGGTGATCACGGGAGCCAGTCGTGTCGAGCAGGTCCACGAGAACATGAAGGCGCTCGACGTCATCCCGCTCCTCACCGATGACGTCTTGAAGAAGATCGACGAGATCACCTACTTCTTGCGCTGACCTCACACCTTGGAGGCGATGAGCGCGGCCAACGCCTGCGCGCCGGGTCCGTCGATGGGGAGGTGCGTGCCGTCGCCGTAGAACCATTCGGGGTGCATCGTCGCCAGGCCCTCCCAATCGGCCAGGACCGCCCTCGGGTACCGGGCGACTCCGCGGGCCAGCACCCCGTTGACCTGGTCCTGCCAAGGCCGTCCGACGTGGACGGTGACGAAGACGACACGCGAGGCGCTAGGCAGGATCGCCATCATGGCATCGAAGTCGGCGTCGGTGATGGGCCCGTTGGTCCCCAGCGCCACCACGACGACTGACGGCGCCGCGGGGCGCGCCATGACCTGGCGCAGGAGGGTCTCCCCCTCGGACCACTGGCGACTCACCGCGGCGTCCACCTCGATCTCAGGCACACATCCCTGGAGGGGCTGTTGCGCGTCGAGCATCACCGAGTCCCCCACGGCATAGACACCCCCGGCCACCGTGACCGGCACGCAGGGGCCCGTCGGGACCGCAACGGGCTGGGTTGTGGTCGGCGCCACGGTCGTCGTCGGCGCCACGGTCGTCGTCGTCTTCGGGGGGCTGTGGACCGCGGCGTGCCCCGGGCGCACGTGGAGCACCACACCGGTTGTGGCCAACGCACCGACGAGGACCACGCCGACCACTGCCACGACCCATCGTCGCGTGCCGCCCCCTGACTGCGCCGGTCCGGCGGCGCCGACACCTCGGGCATGGGCAGGCCGGTGCGAATGGTCGGGAGGCATCGATCGGTGGTGTCTCGAGAGCGGAGGAGCCGAGGCCGCTGCCTGCGGTCAGCTCCGCGCACTGTGGCCGCGAGGATACCGGGCCTCTCGAGGACCCCAACCGACACCGCACCCGACGGTCGCGCCCCGGTAGCTGTCGACGCGGGCATGACGGCCCGGGTCTCGTATCCTTCGCGCCATGGTCGACTGGGTGACGGTGTCGTCGTTCGCTACCGCCGGGGGGACGTTGGTGTTGGCCCTGGCGACCTTCGCCTCGGTCCGATCGGCCAACCAGGCGGCCCGCACGGCAGAACGGACGCTCCAGGTGAACCTTCGCCCCGTGCTGTTCCCGTCGCGACCTCAAGACCCCCCCGAGAAGATGATGTGGGGCGACAGGCACTGGGCCAGCGTTCCCGGCGGGAGAGCATCGGTCGAGATCGTCGACGGCAACATCTACCTGGCCATGTCGCTTCGCAACGTCGGCTCGGGCATCGCCGTGCTCCATGGCTGGGGGACGTCGGGCTCAGGGCCCGCCACTAACCACGAGCACGCCGAGCCGGCGGTATTCCGCATGCAGACCCGTGACATGTACATTCCCGCCGGCGACATCAGCTTCTGGCAGGCGGCCATTCGTGACGACAGCGATCGCGACTACGCAGGGCTCACCCAGGCCATCACCACACGCGAGCGCATTGACGTCGAACTGCTCTACGGAGACCACGAAGGTGGACAACGCGCCATCAGCCGGTTCAGCCTCATCCCCCGCCAGGACGAACAGGATCCGGGTTGGATGTGCACCGTCGTCCTGCATTGGAACCTGGATCGGCCCGAACCCCGGTGACCACACAGGACGCCGTCGTGCGCTCGCGCTATCGTCGTGCCGTGCTTCGGGCGAGGCCCCACCACATGCTCGGCCCCTTCTGGGTAGCTCCACGCACCACGCATCCTTCGTAGGCGCCGACAGCGGCCATCGATGCAGAACGCTGCCCCTCCAGGATCCGGGCATCTCATTGTTGCGCTCACTCGATCGCCTGGTGAGCCATTGCCGCGGGCTCGCGGCCGGCGAACAGCCAACCGACGATCGTCGCGAACGCGGGCATGCCGAGGAGGATGAGGAGGAGGTCGGCGACGGGAATGTTCCCGAGCGCGGCGATCCCCCCGTTCAGCGAGTTGCTTCGCAGCCACCCGATCATGCCGATGTAACCGCCCACCGTTCCGAGGAGCGCACCGAGGAAGCCGAGCGCCCCGGCCGTCACCGCCGTCAACGTGCGCCGCGTGTAGGTGGACGCACCGGTGGCGGCAAGCGTGCGGAGATCGCTGGCAGTCTCGCTTCGCACGAGCCCCACGGACATGCCGAGCACACCGAGCGCGATGACGATCCCGAAGATCGTCGCCCAGGTGATGACAGCGAACGAGGTGGGCTCGTCGTTCTTCGCCTCGACCGAGAGCTGCGATGTCGACGAAGTGAGCTCTGCGCTGCTGATCTGGGACGCGGTAAAGGGCTGCGTCCCCTGCACCAACCAATCCGTGGTGCTCGCCGTGATATGGAACTCCTTCATGGCATGCTCGGTGATCACCGTGTTTGGCGCCGACGTCCCGAGTGGTAGTGCCCCGACCTCTTGGATCACCGGGTGAACGAGACAGCCCGTGACGGCGGTACAGGTATTGGACGGTCCTCCACCGGGGGCGCCTGGACCGCTTGCGGACTTGCCACCCGATGAATAGTCGAAAACCAGACTCGAGATGCCGGAGAGACCAGGACGTGAGCTCAAGATATCGGCGTTCGGGTCGATCTCGGACGCGGTGATGCCGAACGCCCGCAGCAACTGCGGCGTCGCCACGTAGACCGCTCCATTCCACTGCCGACCCAGGTTGGCGCCATCCAGGGCCGCATTCGGCGTCTCGAGGGCGACGAGCTGCGCGCCAAGGCCCTTTGCGATCTGCTCGGCGCTGGCGGCAAGCTGACCGGGAGTTGCGGTCTCCACCGGCTGGTTCGTGACCGGAACGAGTTGACCGCTGGCGTTGCGCTGCACAATCGGCTGGCCCTGCGGCGGGAAGCTGGTGTGGAGGGCGACCTGGTTCGAGGAAAGGTTCGGGCCCGCGTAGTCGAGGACGTTGCCGTAGCGAGACGCAGCGGCGAGCATCACGATTACTGCGATGAGCACTCCGAGACTGATCGCCGCGAGCGCCGAGCCCGAGCGCGCCCGATACCGGGCGAGGTCACGCAACGCCAGCCGGCTCGCGATCGGCGCGCGGCGACCGAGGCGCGCCGTCAACGACAGGAGGAACGGAGCGAGCAGGATGAGTCCAGGGATGAGGAGGACGAGCCCGAAGAGGAGTTCCGGTGCACCGCCGCTCCCGTTGCCGTGGTTCGTACTACCGGAGTACCCGAGCAATAAGAAGGCGGCGACGAGGAAGACGATGCCAGGGAGCGCAGACCGGTGAATCTGACGCGGCAGCGCCGGTCGGCCCGACAGCGCCTGGACAATCGGCACCTTGGTGATCGCCCTCGCCGGACGGGACGCCGCGAAGTAGGCAGCGACGACCGCCAGCACCATGGCGGCGATCACCACGGTCCAGGAGAGCGCAAGCACTCCGATGACGTGGTGCGAGCTCTGCTCAAGACTCGGTCGGTAGGCGAGCCAGACGACGAGGCCGAGCACGAAGCCAAGGATGGCACCGACGACGCCGACGACCGTGCCGTTCGCGCTGATGACGAGACGGACGTGGCGGTCGGTCGCGCCGGTCGACTCGAGCATCCCGATCGAGCGGAGGCGCCGCTGCGCCAGGACCGTGAAGCCGCCGATCGAGACGAGCGCGATGAGCAGCATGCCGAGGACGAGGGCGGCGAGCGAGATCGTCTCGGGGTTGAACGGGTTCGACCGCGCCACCGAGGCTGGGGTCTCCACATGGTTGCCGATCGAGCTCAGCGGCGTCCTCGGGGCGTCGAACAACGCCGTGACTCCCGTCGGGTTCTGCACTTGCCCGGGTGCGACGAGCGCGAACTCGTCGAGGAGACTCTGGGGATTCTCCACGATGCCAACCACCTGGCGCTCGACGCCGGCGACTCGCCAGGTGGCTCCCACCCTCAGGTGGAACGCCGACACAACGCCGCTCGTCACGGCGACCTGGTCGACGCCGGACGGGAAGTGCCCGGAAACGAGCGAGAGCATCGGCCCGCTGAAGGGTCCGTGCGGGTTTTGCGTACGGAGCTGATAGGTGTTGATCGATCCCGGAATCGACAGCGTCTCGTTATCGATCACCTCGACACGGCCGAAGCGGTGCTCCAAGCTCGCGATGACGCTCGCCGAGTGCGCGTCGTAGGTCGTGAAGGACACGACGTCATGCGCCGTTCCGAAGCCGAAGTTCGCCGACTGCGGGTCGTTCGTCGCCACGGTCGAGCCCACGATCGTCGCCGCCACCGCGACCGTGATGAGGGCGAGGATCAGGAACTGCTGACGCCACTCGCGCCGAAAAAGGCGCCAGGCCCAGCGGACGACGGCACGACGGGCCGGCGCGCCGCCATTGGTGACGCGGGTGGCGGCGGGCGGCGCGAGAACGGCGGTGCTCATCGTGACTCCTTCAGGGTCTCGTGCCCGGCCACCCCTTTGCCGGCGGGCGAAGCGCTGAGCGCTTCGGCAGCGTCGGGAGCGACGTGGTCGACCATGTGGCCGTCGCGGAGGAAGACGACCCGGTCCGCCCACGACGCGAGGTTCGCGTCGTGGGTGACGACGACCGCGGCGACTCCGCGCGCACAGGCGTCGCGGATCATCGACATCACGGCCTCGCCGTTCGTGGAGTCGAGGGCTCCCGACGGCTCGTCGGCGAGGACGAGGTGGCGCTCACCCACCACGGCGCGAGCGATCGCCACCCGCTGGCGCTCGCCGCCGGAGAGCTGATCGGGGTAGTGCCCGGCTCTGTCGGCAAGCCCGAGCCGCTCGAGCGCGGCGAGTCCCGCCTGATGCGCCTTGCGGGCCGAGACGCCGTCGAGCTCGAGGGGCAGTGCGACGTTCTCCGCAGCGGTGAGCCCCGGGAGGAGGTTGAAGTCCTGGAAGACGTAGCCGATGCTCCGCCGCCTGAGCCGCGCCTTGTCGTTGCGGGACAGCCTGGACAGCGCCGCCCCGCCAATGCGCACCTCGCCACTTGTCGGCTCCTCGAGGCTTCCGGCGATCGTGAGCAGCGTTGACTTCCCCGAGCCGGAGGGACCCATCACCGCCACGAGGTGACCCTCGTCGACCGAAAGATCGATCTCGTAGAGCGCACGCACGGCGGTCTCACCCTCGCCGTAGAACTTCGAGATGTCGTGGAGTTCGAGGAGGCTCATCTGCGCCGACCGTCCTTTGCCGGAATTCCGACACCGAAGTTGGGTAGGTCACCCAAGTACATACTGAGTATCATATTGATGCGAGTGCAAGTGTGTCAAGTGCCCGATCTTCGTCGCCGGAAGCGGTCGAAACCGGCGGTGCTACAGGCGGGGGCTCGGCGCGGAGAGGTCGGCGACGAGCGACTCGGGGCTCGGCGGCGGAACCGTCTGGTCCACGATCCGGCCGTCCCGGATGAAGACGACTCGATCCGCCCACGACGCCAGCTGCGCGTCGTGCGTGACGACGATCGCGGCGACACCGCGGTGGCAGGCGGCGAGGATCATCCGCATCACCGCCTCGCTGTTCGTCGAGTCGAGCGCGCCCGAGGGCTCGTCCGCGAGCAGCAACGACCGCTCGCCGACGATCGCCCGCGCGATCGCGACCCGTTGGCGCTCCCCACCGGAGAGTTCGTCGGGGTAATGGGTTGCGCGATCCGCGATACCGAGCTCCTCAAGTGCCGCGATGCCGGCGAGATGCGCATTCTTCACCGAGATACCGTCGAGCTCGAGGGGCAAAGAGGCGTTCTCCGCGGCGGTGAGCCCGGCGAGGAGATTGAAGTCCTGGAAGACGTAGCCGACAGTCCGACGGCGAAGCCGCGCCTTGTCGTTTCGCGACATCGACGACATCGCATTGCCGTCGATTACGACCTCACCGCTGGTCGGCTCTTCGAGACTGCCGGCAATCGTGAGCAAGGTCGACTTTCCCGAGCCCGACGGCCCCATCACCGCGACGAGCGAGCCACGCTCGACGGCGAGGTTGACGTCGGCCAGCGCGTGCACCTCGGTGGCGCCGACCCCGTAGCTCTTCGAGACCCGGCGCAGCTCGAGATAGCTCATCGCCGGACGACCAACCTCCGCCGGATGAGCGGGCCGGGCTTTGGCGAGGGAGCCTCGAGCGCGGCGCGCTTCAACCGACCGTCGGCGGCGTCGAGCCAGCGGACAACGGAATCGAGCCTGAAGAGTTCAGCGTCGACGACGAGGGCGAAGGTGAGGTCGAACTCCGCTTCGTCCTCCTTGAGCCGCGTCCACTGCTGCATCAGCTCGACGAGATAGCGGCGATGGACCTGGATCACGTCGTGGACCGAGACGCCAGGGACGCGAAGGGCGGCCAGCACCTTGATCACGAGCTCGTCACGGGGCGGCTCGGTGGTGTCCGGCGGCGTGCTCAACCAAGTGTCGAGCTCCTTCCGGCCGGCCTCGGTGATGTGGAACACCTTCTGAGGGCCGGTTTCCTCCCCGCGGCCGTCGGACTCGATCAGCTCGTCGCGCTCGAGGCGCTGGAGCGTTGTGTAGACCTGTCCGACGTTGAGGGGCCACACCTGGCCGGTGCTCTCCTCGAACTCCTGGCGCAGTTGCAAGCCGTATTTGGGAGCCTCGCTCAAGAACGCCAGCAGAGCATGGCGGACGCTCATTGCGGCGCGCCCGAATAGTCAATTCGTACCATACGCAGTATCCTACGGTACCTGAACCCTGGAGGTCAACGGCGCTTCGATGACTGACGATCGTGGAAGGTCGAAGCCGGGCTATCTCATTCGATCGCGTAGGGCGTGGCTCTGTGGGGTTTGGCATACCGCATGTGCAACAGGATTGCACCACACGCGATGGCCGCATAGAAGCACCACAATGAGGCAAACCCATCCGCGCTCAGCCGGGCCAAGATCACGACGGCTACGAGGTTTGCCAAGCCGAACACCACGATGTGGCGAAACCCCGACGCTAGCAGCGACCCGCAAGTTGCAACGATGTAGAACCCGATGACGACCACCCCGTGCTGCAACCCGATGGAGTAGGCCAGGTGGTACGCGCCCAGGGTAACTTTCGGACGGTTTTGCAGCATCGTTTCGAGCAGGACGGCCGACACCCCGACCCCCATCGCCAGGAACGGCGCAATCCTCCATTTTCGCCGAGCCCTAGGTTCGAGCAGCATGATGACGAGCGGCACAAAGATCGGCAGCGCGACAAAGGCGATGATGAGGTAGATCCACATCGCTGCCCGTCCCAGATCGTGGGGAACGAAGCCTTGTAGGCCCCACCACACGAAGGCCTCATCGATCTGATGAAACCCGAGGAGCAGAGGGAGGGCGGCCAAGGCGAGGTGGTCGTTGCGATGGCGTAGCTGGCGCACGGCATCGACACCGATGGCGGTGACGACAATGCCACCGACGAGGTCACCCTCAGGAGAGAAGCACACGGCGACTCCTCGTGTCTCAACCCGTAAATGTGGCCTATCGGGCGTCGGCCATCCATCCAAGGTAACTCACAAGCAGGCGTGAAGCCTGTACGAACCAACCGACCCGATCGTCTGGCCCAACCAAGGCGTCACTCCCACATCCTCGCCGTAGGTCTCCTACGTACGGGCGACTTGTTCTCAGCCCGGATGTGCCGTGACCAGGACCTCGTCAGTGGCTCGAACCCACCTAAACTCTCCACCGTGAGCATCCTTCCTCTCGACCGAAAGCATGTGCTGTCGGAGCGGTGTGCTCACCCAACTTTCTGGTGGAAAACGGTATCTTCGCAGTTCAGCATATAGAAATTTCGGGGACGTAGCTCAGCTGGTAGAGCACCTGCTTTGCAAGCAGGGGGTCGTGGGTTCGAGTCCCATCGTCTCCACTTTTGTCATGTCTCACAATTTCTGGGACAGATGAACCTTCAGACGATATCTCGGACCCGGCCCTGATAGTCGACCGACGGGTCCAACTCGAGGTGGCGGATCGTCACGCCCTTCTCGTCGATGACCCGGATGTCCAAGTCAGCCACCAAGATCAAGATGCGGTTGCCGTGTCCCAGAATGGCTGACACATGCGGTTTCGGAAACCATGGAACCGCAGACCAACGTCTCCACTTCACGAAATCCCTACTCCGTCAGTTTTAGAGCGCCGGCCAGATTCTGCCGCACCGTCGAAAGTCGGCTCCGGCTGAGAGTCTGGAATCAGGTTGCTACCGAACGGGGAGTCGCTCCGACGGCGCGGCGAGCGGACTATTTATCGAGCTCGGTCAGCACCTCACCGATGATCTTTGTCGTCTCATGAGCCAAGAGCGGGTCGCCGCCTTCGGCCTCTGCGATCTGAGCGGCAAAGTCTTCAACCGAGTGAACACCGCCGACGAGGACGTGGCGCAAGGCTTCACCGCTCGCCTGGGGGTCGCCGATCGCCTTCACCGCCGATGCGACGGCATGATCGGGTGAGGTCGCCACTGCGTGCACCAGAGTCATGGCTTCGTGCCGGCCGGTTGCGGTCGAGACGACCGGGGCACGGTCGGGGTTCTGTTGACGGTCCCACTCGGCGAGGACCTCGTCGTAACCACCTTCACCCGGATGGAGCAGACGAGTCGTAGGCGCCTCACCCGTTGGCGCCGCCTCGCCGTCACCAGCGTCGTTGGAGGCATCCGAGCCATCGTCGGTTCGGTGCTGCCGCTCCCGCTGCAGGGGAACGACGAGGGTGCCATCGGCGTTGCGAACGATGTCCATGTGGGTGGTTCTCCTTGGGTTGACGACGCTTGCACGACGCCCGAGACCCATTCTTACCCAGGGTGGTCTGAAACGCGGTGTTCGTCGACTCAGGTCGTGTTGGAGTCCCCAGACAGCATGTTCGTGACCTGAGCCAGGTCGAAATAATCGCGCCACGCGCAGATCTTGCCATCACGGACCTCGAATGTACCCATGACCGGCAATGCAGCAACCAGGTCTCCGACGGTGAACGTGTCGATCCGCTCGGTAAGGACGACGTTGTCACGCACGGCCAGGTGAA
>DATCBU010000065.1:0-2456 GCA_036511675.1 Acidimicrobiales bacterium
AGCCCCGCGATTCCTCGTATGCCGCTTGGCTGCAGGCCACCTACGGGTTCTTCCAACCGCGGATCAGCAGCGAGGCAGTTCGCACTCGGCAACCACTCGTCGCTTGATGGCGCGCCCGGAGTCGTCCACAACAGCAGTCCACAGCACATGGAGGAAATATGCCGACACGAACCAACAGCACCGAGGGGGAGACGGGGACGCCCGCCAAGCGAACCCGTCCTGCCTCGACGGTGAGCAGCAACGGACACGGCGGCTTCGTCATGCCGATGGTGCACGTCACGGTCCCCGAGGCTGTCGTCAATGCCGGGTTCTGGGCAGCTCTGGGAGGAGCGGCGGTGCTCGGAGCAGTCGAACTGCCACTGGCAGCGCTGATTGGCGCAGGGGTAGTCGTCGCGCGACACCACCGCTCTGATTGATTGTCCCAGATCCACCGCGCTGAGGCACGGATGCATTGCGAATGAATCTTGGCGCATCAAGAAGTCAGAACTGTCGGGTCGCAATGACCAACGCGTGTGAAGCGCGTCGACGCGAAGAGTTCACCAACTCTTGGCCGGTTCGACGCGCGTCGATCGCAGTCCGTTCATCTCCCTTCCCTATTCTTCGCCGAAGAAGCACCTCGACGAACTGGGAGATTCAATGGAGATCATCTTCGAACGATTGCTCCTCGAATTGGCCCTCGTTGCGGCTCAGTTTGCGATCATGCGGATCGTCAACTGGATTCTGGAGCAGTCACCGTCCTCAGCCGGGCCTGCCACCCAGGTGGCCGCCTGATCAAGGCCCAGCGCGGCTGACTCAGTCCGCGCCCGAGCAACGAGTCCCCTCTTCACATCTTGGATCGGCCCGTCCGATTGCGAGGCGAAGGGGGCTGACTCTTCGTCAGACCCCGGAACGGGCGTGCTGAGCCCCCGGCAAGGGGTCTCGAACGCACTACGGATCCCACGGGCGGTCGGCGGGATGGCCGGCGACGCACTCGAGCGGCTGAGCCCTGGGCGGCGGCATCGACGGATGTGGGTGAGTGAGGGTCGGGCCCACATCGAAGTCCGCGCCGTGCACCGGCCGGGGTATGACCAATTGGTCAAGGATCTCGAGGCGGCCCTCAACGCTATCGAAGGGGTGGAGTGGGCGCAGGTCAACGTGGTAATTGGCCGGGTGGTCGTGGTCTTCGACCCCGAAGGTCCTACCGTTGACGATCTTGTCGAGGAGATCGAAGGCATCGAAGAAGCGCACGAGGTAGAGGAGGAGCGCTTCCCCCATGAGAGGCCCGAGCATCCCGCTGACCTTGGGCCGGTCCGGCGCGACGCCATCGCTCTCGGCGCCGACGTCGTGGGGCTGGGGGCCAGCGTCTTCGGTCAGCTGCTGCGGGCCACCCCTATCCCCATCGAGCTCGCCTCGCTGGTATCGCTGGTTGACACGGAGCCCCACCTCCGTGGTTACTTGGAGCAGCACGTCGGCGCGGCCGCCACCGATCTCGGCTTGGGCCTGTCGAACGCCTTCGCCCAGGCGTTGGCCCAGGGTCCGCTCGGCCTGATCCTCGACATCGGTCAGCGGGCCAATCTGGTGCGCGAATCACAAGAGCGTCGACGGAGCTGGGAACGGCGCGAACTCGAGCTGCATCGGGCCCCGACAGACAAATCACTCCGAGCCGTGGCGCCAATGGAGCGCCCCGTCCCGTTGCCCGGAGGACCGCTCGAGCACTATGCCAGCCGTGCCACCATCGCGTCCCTGGGCCTCTCCGGCGTCGCCCTCGCGGTGACCGGCAGCCCCCGAAGGGCGGCCAGCTTCGTGGTGGCTGGCTTGCCCAAGGCCGGGCGGATGGGACGCGAGGCCTTCGCCGCCTCGTTCGGCCGGCAACTGGCCCGCAGAGACGTGCTCATCCTCGACCGAACCATTCTGCGCCGGCTCGATCGTATGGACCTGGTTCTGATCGATGCCGATGTCGTGGTTCGACGCTCGGTACTCGGTTCGGTCGAAGCGATCGGGAACACGGCCGAGGACCTACGTGCCGTGGCTTCGGACCTCTTTGACAAGGCGTCACCGGGACGGGTACGCCGTCGTGGCCCATGGGCATTCGGGCGGCTCGAGGGCCTCAAGGCCGCTGGGGCCCTGCTTCCTCCGAGCGCAACAGCAAGGGCTCGCGTCCTGGGACAGGGCGGCGTCGTGGTGCTGGCCCTCGAACACCGGGGCGTGATCGTCGGCCTGGCCACGGTCGAAAGGGAACTCGACCCGCTGGCCGAGGCGCTCGTCAGCGCGGCCAGACGCGGCGGCCTCGACGTTGCCGTGGCCGGCGGTGGGGCCCGACTGGCCGAGCAGCTGGGCTGCCAGCGGTCGCTGCCAGGCGACCGACGGATGGCCACTACCGTGCGGGTTCTCCAGCTCGAGGGGCACGTGGTGCTCCTGGTGTCGGGGGTCGCGGAGGGCCTGCAGGCCGCTGACTGCGGCGTCGGGATCGTTGGTCC
>DATCBU010000066.1:0-2388 GCA_036511675.1 Acidimicrobiales bacterium
CCCGACCGGGAGCGGCTACTCGTGTGGCTGCGTTCGACGGCGCCCGGTAGTCTGGGCGCAACGGCGACCATCGTGGGCGCCATGCGGGGCCTGGTCCCGCACCGGACAACCACCGAGCACGGCCGGCAGGATCCTTCCGCCGGACCTCAGAAGGAGACACACCATGGCTGACGCCGTCATCATTGACGCCATACGTACCCCCGGGGGCAAGCGCAACGGCAAGCTCCGCAACTGGCACGCCGCCGATCTCGCCTCCGAGACGCTGAAGGCCCTGGTGGAGCGCAACGACCTCGACCCCGGCCTGGTCGACGACGTGATCATGGGCTGTGTGATGCAGGTAGGCGAGCAGTCCCTCAACGTCGGCCGCAGCGCGGTGCTGGCCGCCGGCTTCCCCGAGTCGGTGCCCGCCACCACCATCGACCGCCAGTGCGGTTCGAGCCAGCAGGCCCTCCACTTCGGTGCCCAGGGCGTCATCGCCGGTGCCTACGACGTGGTCATCGGCGGCGGTGTCGAGGTCATGTCCCGCACCCCCATGGGCTCCTCGGTCGTCCGGGAGTTGGGCTTCCCCTTCGGGCCGCGCGCCATGAGCCGCTACACCGAGCGCGGTGGCCTGGTCGGCCAGGGCGAGGGCGCCGAGCTCATCGCCGAGCAGTGGGACCTGAGCCGCGAGGACCTCGACGAGTTCTCGGTCCGGTCCCATCAGCGCGCCGCCCAGGCCACAGCCGAGGGCCGCTTCGAGCGGGAGATCATCCCGGTGGCCGTCAAGGACGACGAGCGGAACGAGACCGACGAGCTGATGGCGGCCGACGAGGGCATCCGACCCGACTCCTCGGTCGAGTCACTGGCCAACCTGAAGCCGGCGTTCCGCCCTGAGAACGGCAAGGTGACAGCCGGCAACTCGTCCCAGATCACCGACGGCGCCTCCGGCGTCCTGGTCATGAGCGAGGCCAAGGCCTCGTCGCTCGGCCTCACCCCCCGGGCCCGGTTCCATTCGTTCGCGGTGGCCGGCAGTGACCCCATCACCATGCTGACCGGGCCCATTCCCGCCACGCGGATGGCCTTGGAGCGGGGTGGGCTCACACTCGACGACATCGACGTGATCGAGATCAACGAGGCGTTCGCCTCGGTGCCGCTGGCCTGGGCCAAGGACCTCGACGCAGACATGGACAAGGTGAACGTGAACGGAGGGGCCATCGCCCTCGGGCACCCGCTCGGGGCGTCGGGCGCCAAGCTCATGGCCACCCTGCTCAACGAGCTCGAGCGGATCGACGGCCGCTACGGCCTGCTCACCATGTGCGAGGGCGGCGGCATGACCAACGCCACCATCATCGAGCGCCTGGGCTGACCGACACCCGGTCGGATCCCCACCGGATCCGACCGCGGTCCGATGTGCGGACGACGGAGCACCGGCCCTCGGGGCCGGTCCTCGACGTTCCGGGCGGAGCCCGGTGCTTCGTCGTGCGGGTCAGTGGTATCGGGTGGCGAGCAGCAGCCCGACGAAGATCGACCCGATGGCGCCGACCAACCAGATGTTGTTGACGCCGCCGGGCAGCACGCCGGCGTAGTTGAGGATCACGATCAGCACGCCGAGGAGGAACATGCCAATGATCAGGAACCCGTGCCAGCGGGGGCTGGACTTCGCGCTGCGGTCGATCGGAGGCGTATAGCGGCTGTTCTGGACCGAGCCGGACGGGGACGAGCCGCCCTTGGACGACGGGGTCACCCGTCCGCCCTTCTTCTGGACCTTGCCCGGTCCCTGCTTGGCCGTGGATGCCATGGGCGAAGGATAGCCAGTGCCGGGCGGCCCGCGGGCCCGGCCCGCCCATCCCGTGGCGCCCGGTACGATCGGGACCCCATGGCGACCCGCGTGCTGGTCATCGACAACTACGACTCGTTCGTCTACAACCTTGTCCAGGAGCTGGGCGAACTGGGGGCCGACCCCGTCGTCCACCGCAACGACACCATCGACGTGGCCGGCATTCGGGAGGCGGCACCGGACCTGATCCTCATCTCCCCTGGCCCTGGTCGCCCCGAAGACGCCGGCGTGTCGCTGGCGGTCATCGCCGAACTGGCCGGGGAGATCCCCATCCTCGGGGTCTGCCTCGGCCACCAGGCCATCGGCCAGGCCTTCGGAGGCGACGTGGTCCAGGCGCCCACCCTCATGCACGGCAAGACCTCAGCCATCCACCACGACGGCCGGGGCGTCTTCGCCGGCCTGCCCGACCCCTTTACCGCCACCCGCTACCACTCACTGGTGGTGGAACCGTCGACCGTGCCCGACGAGCTCGAGGTGACGGCGCGCACCTCCGACGGGGTGATCATGGGACTGCGCCACCGGTCGCTGGCCGTCGAGGGTGTCCAGTTCCACCCCGAGTCGCTGCTCACCCC
>DATCBU010000067.1:0-7905 GCA_036511675.1 Acidimicrobiales bacterium
TCCTCTCGGCGCGTTGGCCGGCGTTCGCCTTTGCCACCGCCGTGGTGGTCGGCGCGGGCCCGGTCGGCCTGTCGTGGCGGGGGAGGACGGCGCCGTTGGCGTGGACACGCCGGTTGCGCACCCTGGCCTTGGTGTGGATCGGGGTCGAAGCCGCGGCGGTGGCGGGGGGGACCGTCGCCGGCCAGGGGCCGGTGGCGGCGGCCGCGGCAGCGTTGGCCGTTCCCGCGCTCGTCGACCTGGCCTGCGCCATCACCGCACCCCTTGAACGCCGCCTGGCCGCCACACATGTGGCACGGGCCACGACGCGGCTGCGGCGCGTGGCTCCCAAGGTGGTGGCCATCACGGGCTCGTTCGGAAAGACGAGCACCAAGGGCTATATCGCCCACCTCGTCGGGGGCTCTCGTTCTGTGGTGGCCAGCCCCGCCAGCTTCAACAACCGGGCCGGGTTGGCCCGCGCCGTCAACGAGCACCTGGCCGAGGGCACCGAGGTGTTCGTGGCCGAGATGGGCACCTACGGCCGGGGGGAGATCGCCGAGCTGTGCTCGTGGATCGTGCCCGACGTGGCCGTCATCACCGCCATCGGGCCCGTGCACCTGGAGCGGTTCGGGTCCGAGGACCGCGTCCTGCAGGCCAAGGCGGAGATCCTCGAGGACTCCCCGTGCGCGGTGCTGGTGATCGACGACGATCGCCTGGCGGCACTGGCCCCGACCCACGCCCAGCGGGGCACCCGCGTATGGCGCGTCTCCGCCTACGACCTGGGCGCCGACGTGTGTGTGAGCGAAGTCGGCGACGCGCTCGTGCTGTACGTCCGAGGTGCCGAGGTGGCGCGCCTCACGCGCCTCGAGGGCCGACCGGGCAATATCGCGGCCGCCGTGGCGGTGGCGCTGGAGCTCGGGATTCCCGTCGACGAGGTGGTCCGGCGCCTGCCGACGCTGCCCGGCGCCCCGCATCGTCTCGAGCACACGGTTGGGGCTGGTGGGGTCGTGGTGCTCGACGACACCTACAACGCCAACCCTGCCGGGGCGCGCGCCGCCTTGGCGAGTTTGGCGCAGCTGGGGGTCGACGCCGCCCGGCGCGCGGTGGTGACACCGGGAATGGTCGAGCTCGGGCCCCGGCAGGGCCAGGAGAACACGGAATTCGCCGCGGCGGCGGCGGGGGTGGCGACCGACCTGGTGGTGGTGGGACGCACCAACCGCCGGGCCCTGGTGCGGGGGGCCGGGAGCCCCTCGGCGGGGGCGGCCCGTCCCCGTGTGGTGCTGCTGCGCACACGCCCGGAGGCCACTGAGTGGGTGCGCGAGCACCTCGGGAGTGGCGACGTCGTGCTGTACGAGAACGACCTCCCCGACCACTACCCTTGAGCGGCTGCGGCCCGTCCCGTCATTGCGTCGGGCGATGCCACCGAGGTCGGGAGTACGACTGTTGAACGTCACCAGCGCCAAGGTCGCCGTCGTCTTCGGGGGACCGTCGCCGGAACACGATGTGAGCATCCTGACCGGCCTGCAGGCGGCGCGCGAGCTGGCGGGGGCGGGACGTGACGTCATGGGCCTCTACTGGACCAAGACAGGGGAATGGCATCGCGTCGACGCGTCGCTCGAAGCCGCCGACTTCGTCGACGGGGTCCCGCGCGGAGCGCAACCTCTGCAACTCGTCACAGGGTCCGAGGGGGCCGGCTTCGTGGCGGGGGCGGGACGACTCGGGCGCACCCGTCCGCTGCCCGTGGACGTGGTGG
The DNA here is from genome assembly GCA_036511675.1 of Acidimicrobiales bacterium. Classification (GTDB taxonomy): domain Bacteria; phylum Actinomycetota; class Acidimicrobiia; order Acidimicrobiales; family UBA8190; genus Chersky-840. Next base: position 1,730 of record DATCBU010000067.1, read on the forward strand.
TCAACTGCTGTCACGGCGGCCCGGGCGAGGACGGCACCTTGCAGGCCGCGCTCGACCTCGTTGGCCTGTCCTATACCGGCCCCGGGGTGGCCGCGGCCGCATTGGGGATGGACAAGTTGGCGTTCGCCGGAGTGGCCCACGCTGCGGGCCTGCCCGTGCTGCACAGGGTGCTGTTGTGCAGAAATGACGACGGGCCCGGTTCCGCACGTGGCCAGATCGGGTTCCCGGGCCCCTACATCCTCAAGCCTCGTTTCGGGGGGTCGTCCATCGGTGTCGAGGTCGTTGCCGACCTCGACACCGCGCTGGCTCGCCTCGACAACAACACGCACTTGCGGGCCGGCGCCGTGGTGGAGCCCTATCGCGAAGACCTCTTCGACCTGAACGTGGCCGTCCGGACGTGGCCCCGAACCGAGCTCTCGGCCATCGAGCGGCCCCTGCGCTCGACGACGGCGGCCGAGATCCTCGGGTACGCCGACAAGTACGTGGGTGGGGAGGGCATGGCGAGCGCCCCGCGCCAGCTCCCGGCCGATCTCGTCCCCGCGTTGGTCGTCGCCCTGCACGACGCGGCGCGCTCCGTGCTGCGGCTGGCCGACGTCAGGGGAGTGGCGCGCATCGACTTCCTCTCTGACGGGGAGTCCCTGTTCGTGAACGAGGTCAACACGGTGCCGGGGTCCCTGGCCCGCTATCTGTGGGTGGACCCGGTGCTGCCGTTCATCGAGCTCCTCGACGCGCTCCTCGGCGAGGCGCTGTCCCGCCCCGCCGCGCACTACAGCTCGGCCGGTGCCGATGGCACCGTCTTGCGAGGAGCGGGCGGCATCGCCAGCAAGCTGGCCTGACCATCGCCGCCACGCTGGGCTGATGGCGCGTCCGGCACGCGGGCCGGATGGCGACGGCCTCCCGATCCTGCCTGGCGCGCATGCCCCTGGCGCCGAGGGGGCGGGGATATCCTGGTCATGCATGCCTTTTCCCCGCCGGTTGCTCACCGAGGACGAAGAGGTGGTCGTCGAGATCCGGCCCCACTGGGCCTTCCTGGGCAAGCCGCTCGTGACCGCCGTGGGGGTCGTGGCTCTCTCCATCGCCGTGATGGTGGCCTTCTCCGACGCTCCTCCCGCGCTCCTTTACGTGCTCCTCATCCTGGTGGGGTGTTCGGCATTGTGGTTGGGGGGTCGCCTCGTGCGGTGGTTCGCCACCAGCCTGGTGGTGACCACGACCCGCATCGTGCAGCGCTCCGGCGTGTTCGGCCGCACCGGGCTCGAGCTCCGGCTCGAACGGGTCAACCAGCTCTCGTACCACCAGGGCATCCTCGATCGCATCCTGGGCACGGGCGAGCTGCATGTCGAGATGGGCGGCGAGACCGGTGTCGTGGTCTTCGACCGGGTGCCGCGTCCGTCGGCCGTCCAGAGCATCATCACCGAGCAGATCGACGCCCTGCGCCACCGGGCCGGTGTCGGCGTCTCGGCCGCACCGGCGCGCGATCTCTTCGACGGGGCGGCGCCGAACACCCCCCGGGGGACGCGGCCCGCCCTGGTCGATGACACCCCACCCTCGGGCATCGCCCGCTTGCCCCGCACGTCCCTCGGGGACGACTCGGTGGCCGACCGGTTGCTGCAGCTCGACGAGCTGCGCCGGCGCGGGATCGTCACCGATGCCGAGTTCGCCGCCAAGAAGGCGGAGCTGCTCGACCGGTTGTGACCGCTGGGCGGGTGGGGCCGCCTGGTCGTGCTCATGAGTCGACGACGAGGTGGGCCCCCGCCGCGGCGCGCACCCGCCATGCGGTCCCGAAGTCGTCGACGTCGAGGGCACCCGGCTCGGTGAGTGCCACCACGCATCCCCCGAATCCCGCCCCGGTCAGACGCGCCCCGAAGACACCCGGTCGCCGCGTCAGCAACTCCACCAACGAGTCGAGCCCAGGAGTCGACACCTCGAAGTCGAGTGCCAGGCTGGCATGGCTCGCCGACATGAGACGCCCCGCTGCCGCCAGGTCGCCGGTACCGAGCGCGGCGGTGAACCACCGCACCCGCTCGGACTCAGCGGCCACGTGGCGCGCCCGGCGTCGCAGCAGCGGATCAGGGATCGCCCCGGCGACCTGAGGGTCGAGCTGCCCGAGCGGACCCAGCCTCAGGGCGGCCGCCTCGCATTCCGCCCGACGCTGGGCGTAGGGGGAGCGGTCGAGCGACCGGGTCTCGCCTGAATGGACCACGACGACCTCCGCGCCGTCGGGCATCTCGACGGGCTCCACCGACAGGTCGGCGAAGTCGATCTGAAGGGCGCAGCCCTCGACCGCCGCGCTCACGACGAGTTGGTCCATGATCCCGGTCGGGACACCGGTGGCCGCCTGCTCGGCGTGCTGACAGGTGCGCGCCAAGGTCAACGGATCGGCGTCGCACCCGAGGACGAGGGCGAGGGCGACCTCCAGTGCCGCGCTGGAAGAGAGCCCCGCCCCCAGGGGGAGTGTGGTGAGCACGGTGCCGTACCCGCCCGAGGACGGGCGAACGGCGGAGGCGACGGCGGCCACGTAGCGGGCCCAGGGCGGTTCGATGGCTCCGAGCCGATCGGGGTCGAGCGGGACGTGCACGTCGACATCGGCCGGCTCGGGGTCGTGCGAGGACCGCAGCACCACGCGCTCCCCGCCGTCGGCGACGAAGGTCACGGTGGTGCCGAGGTCGATCGCCATGGGCAGGGCCAGGCCCGCGTTGTAGTCGGTGTGATCGCCGATGAGGTTGACCCGCCCCGGGCTATGGGCCCGCACCGGGACGGCGCCTCGGAACAGGGAGGAATCGGCCATGGTGACGACAGCATGGCACGACCGGTTTGACCCCTACGGGCCGGGGCGGTCAGCATCCGGGCATGGAGCGTGCCACCGTCGGAACAGGCATCGAGCTGTGTTACGAGCTGCAGGGGTCACCCGGGGATCCCGTGGTCGTCCTCATCGCCGGCCTCGGTCGCCAGCTCATCGGATGGGATGACGCCTTCTGCGACTCGTTGACCGACGCGGGCTTCCGCGTGCTTCGCTTCGACAACCGCGATGTGGGTGCGTCCACCCACCTGCACGACGGGCCGCCCTTCGACCTCGCTGCGGCGCGACGCGGCGGACCCCAGGCGGTGGCCTACACGCTCGACGACATGGCTGACGACACGGCTGCGCTTCTCGACGTCCTGCACATCGAGGACGGGCACATCGTCGGGACTTCGATGGGAGGCATGATCGCCCAGACGCTCGCCATCCGGCACCCGAGGCGCGTGCGCAGCCTGTGCTCGATCATGTCGACGACCGGCGCCGACGACGTCGGTCGACCCACGCCGGAGGCCCTGGCTGTGGTCATGCAACGCCCGGCGGCAGACCGAGACACCTATGTCACCACCGAGCTCGCCAACAGTGCCGTGATCGGGTCGCGCCGGGCCCTCGTCGACGAGGAGTGGCGGCGCCGACGTTTCGAACGGTTCTACGACCGCGGCATCGACCCGGCGGGGACCGCGCGCCAGATCATGGCGATGGCGGCGTCGGGCGACCGCACCACGGCGCTCGGGGGTGTGAACGCCCCCACCGTGGTGATCCACGGCGACGTCGACTCGCTCGTCCCGCTCGACGGTGGTGAGGCCACCGCACGCGCCATCCCCGGAGCGGAGCTGCTCGTGATCGCCGACATGGGCCACGAGATCCCGCCGGCGGCACAGCCCGAGGTGGTCGCCGCCATCGTCGCCAACGCCCGTCGAGCCCTGAAGGGCTCTGACGACCGCACCTCGGGCACCCCCCGGTGAGCGGGCCGCTGGAGGGCATCCGCGTGGTCGAGCTGGCGGGGATCGGGCCGGGCCCCTACACCTGCATGCTCCTGGCCGATGCCGGAGCGGACGTGCTTCGCATCGACCGGGCCACGGGGAGCGCGCCGGCCCCGGCGTCAGGCCCGCACTGGGACCTGCTCAACCGCAGCCGGCGGTCGGTGGCCGTGAACCTCAAGCACCCCGAGGGGGTGCGCCTGGTCCTCGACCTCGTGGCCCAGGCCGACGGCCTGGTCGAGGGATGGCGGCCCGGGGTGGCCGAACGACTGGGCGTCGGCCCCGACCAATGTCTGGCCCGCAATCCCCGGCTCGTCTACGGGCGCATGACGGGGTGGGGACAGGACGGGCCCATGGCGTCGGCGGCGGGACACGACATCAACTACATCGCGTTGGCCGGCGCCTTGTGGCCCATCGGCCGCGTGGGGGAACGGCCTGTGCCACCGCTCAACCTGGTGGGGGACTTCGGAGGTGGCGGCATGCTGCTCGCCTTCGGCATGTGCGCGGCGATGCTCGAGGCGCAACGTTCGGGCCAGGGCCAGGTCGTCGATGCGGCGATGGTCGACGGCGCAGCATCGCTCATGACCATGACGTTCGCGTTCCGCCAACTCGGGTTGTGGACCGAGGGACGTGGCGTGAACGTGCTCGACACCGGCGCGCCCTTCTACGAGGTGTACGACACCAGCGACGGCAAGTGGTTCTCCGTGGGGGCCATCGAACCGCAGTTCTACGCCGAGCTCCTGAAGGTCCTCGGGCTCGAAGGCGGGGAGCTTCCGGTCCAGAACGATCGAGACCACTGGCCGGCGATGAAGGAGCGGTTCGCGGCGATCTTCCGCACCCGGACCCGCGACGAGTGGGCCGAGGCCTTCGCCGGTAAGGACGCCTGTGGCGCACCGGTGCTGTCACCGTGGGAGGCACACACGAATCCGCACAACGCGCACCGTGAGACCTTCGTGGAGGTCGACGGCGTGGTGCAGCCCGGGCCCGTGCCTCGCTTCAGCCGGACACCGGCCGCCGTCCACAACCCGCCGCCGGTGGCCGGCGCCGACGCCGAGGCGGCCCTGCAGTCGTGGGGCATCGACGACGGTCGGATCGCGACCTTGCGCCACAGCGGCGCCGTCGACTGAGCCTTCTCAGCGTCAGGCGGGCGGGGGAGACCTCAGAGGTTGACCACGGGGCAGGTCACGGTGCGCGTGATGCCTTCGATGAGCTGGATGTGGCTCACCACCATGCGACCGAGGTCGTCCACCGAGGCCGCCTGGGTCCGCACGATCACGTCGTAGGGGCCGGTGACGTCCTCGGCCGAGACCACGCCGTCGATGCTGCGGACCTGCTGTGCGACGTGCGCCGCCTTGCCCACCTCGGTCTGGATCAGCACGTATGCGGTTACCGCCATCGTCGTCCCCTCCCTCGAGCCGACCCGATGGGAGCTCCGGGTCTGTGGTCATGGTAGTGGTGCCATGGACGTCTCCACCTGGCCGTAGTCTGGCCCGGTGCCAGGTCGAGGGCGTGAGGCGTCGACCCGCATCGCGCGTCAGGTGCGCGATGCCTTCGCTGCCCTCCTCGACCAGAAGACCCCGTTCGGCCGCCTGGCCCTGACGCACGTGGTGCTGACCGCCGGGGACGCCCTGCTCACCGTGTCGTTGGCGAGCTCGCTGTTCTTCAAGGTCTCGACCAACGAGGCCCGAGGCAAGGTGATCCTCTACCTGCTGCTCACCATGGCGCCCTTCGCCGTGGTGGCACCGCTGCTGGGACCGATCATCGACCGCAGCCGCGGCGCTCGACGGGCCACGGTGGTGGTGTCGACGGCGTGCCGGGCGGCGGTGAGCCTGGTCCTCGCCAACGACCTCCAGGGGCCACTGCTGTACCCGCTGGCCTTCATCATGCTGGTGCTGTCCAAGGTGTACCTCGTGACCAAGGGCTCGCTCGTGCCCCTGGTGGTGGCGGCCTCGGAGCGGCCCGGGGGCGACGAGCTGGCCGCGGCCAACGCCCGCCTCGGCCTCTTGTCGACGCTCACCAGCCTGGCGGCCTCGATCCCGGCCATCGGGGTGCTCGAGCTCCTGGGCGGGTCCTGGGTGCTGCGCCTGGACATGGTGGTGTTCATCGTCGGGACCGTCGTCGCCGTGCGGCTGCCCGTGGGTCGCTCGGGGCGCGCGGCGCGCCGAGAGGACGACACGCCACCGGCGTCGGTCGTCGCCGACGCCCAGGACGCCTGGGACGAGGAGACCCCCTTGGGGGCCTTGGGACCGCGTGCCAACACGCATCCCGAGGTCATCCTGGCCCTGTCGGCGATGTCGATCCTGCGAGGCCTGGTGGGCTTCTTGACGTTCCTGCTCGCCTTCTCGCTCCAAAGCCATGGCAAGGCGTCGGCGTGGTACGGGTTGATGCTGGCCGGGTCCGTG
>DATCBU010000068.1:0-16553 GCA_036511675.1 Acidimicrobiales bacterium
CAAGGCGAAACGGGTCAATGAGGCAATGGAGCGAGTGAGACACAGGTACCGGAGCCAGTGTCGCCCAGCTACCGAAGCCGGGTCGAACAGTGAGACAGGGGTGCCGGAGCCAGAGTGAGACAGACCTACCGAACTCTCACAAACGACAGGGAAGCAAACGCTGTCAAAGCGCTGTCATCGCCGCCGTGGCAGCAGAAGGGCCGATCCTCTCGGACCGGCCCTGACCTGCGATTTCGTTGGTGGCGGGGGGAGGATTTGAACCTCCGACCTTCGGGTTATGAGCCCGACGAGCTACCAGACTGCTCCACCCCGCGTCGTGCCTCCCAGAGTAGCACCCGGTTCCAAACCCGGATCCACCGCTACCGCTTCGACGTGCGACCTGGGATCTCTCGCAGCGCCACGCCGTTGGCAACGGTGGTACTCGTGGAGGTCGAGGTTGTCGTTGACTTCGACGTCTTGGAGCTGGTGCTACTGCTGGTGGCCTGCTGGAGCTGCTGGAGCACACCCTGGAGGGTAGTGATGTCGGTGCCGTAGGCGGCGAAGTTGCCGCTCTTCAGATCGGTCTGCGCCTGTTGGAAGTCCGTATTGGCTTGGGCGATGAGGCTCTGGACATGCTGATTCACCGTCGTCGGCCCGGTGGGCTGGGTCGGCGCCTGAGAGCCCTGGCCCGGCAACGACACCGAGAACAGGTCCTGGAGCGCAAGGGGCAGTGTCGTGTCGAACGCCACCTGGCTCTGACCGGTCGGTCCGCTGTAGACGACGATGAAATAGTCGAGCTTCGGGAACGGGTTGCGCGACGACTCCACGTAGAACGGGCGGAAGTACAACATCGAGTCTCCGACCGGGACCACCTGCAGGGTGCCGAGCTGGACGCTCGATCCCTCCTGGTTGAGCAGGCTGATCTGCGACGAGATCTTCCCGATGGCCGAGATGTCGGCGTCCACCAGGGCGGGGCCGTCGATGGGTGGTGTCTGGAACACGGTGAGCTTGCCGTATTGACCAGGGTCCGAACCCGCCGTAATGAATGCGGACATGGTCTGGATCTGATCGCCCTTGGACACCGGCACGAACGCGTCGACCAGGTTGAAGGACTGCGTCGTCTGACCCGGAACCTGGAACAGCTCGTAGATCGGCGACATCCTCTGGACCTGGCCGGTGGAGACGATGTTCCCCTGGGCGTTGGTCGTGAGGGTGGCGGGCAGGGCCTGGTCCGGGGAGCCCGACCCCGCGCTCTGCGAGACGTTCCATGCGCCGGTGGCGCTGTAGAAGGCGAGCGGCTGCGTCAAGTGGTAGCGGCCGTATGTGGCGGCTTGGACCGAGAGGAGGTCTTCGGGGTAGCGCAGGTGGGCGCGCAGGGCCGGCGCCATCTGCGACACCGGTGTGAACATGCCGGGGAAGACCTTCTCCCACGTCTGCAGGATCGGGTCCTTCGTCTTGGTCAGCCCGGTGACGTCGTAGAAGGTCATCTGGCCCGAGTACGCGTTGACGACCACTTTCACCGAGTTGCGGACGTAGTTGAGGTTCTGGTTCAGCCCGCTGTTCGAGGGCAGCGACGACGTGTCGACGTTCTGGGAGTAGGGGTAGTTGTCGCTGGTGGTGTAGGCGTCGAGGACCCAGTAGATCTGCCCTCCGGACAGGACCGGGTACGGGTCCGAGTCATAACTCAGGAACGGCGCGGCTTTCTGCGCCATCTGGGTGATGTCGCGCACGAACATGAGCCTGGAATGCGAAGTCACGAGGTCCGAGACCAGGAGGTTGAAGTCCCCGAACCGGACGGCGAAGGCGGCCTTGGCGAGAAAGTTCTTGAGCTGTACCCCCCCGGTTCCGTTGTAGGTGCTCTGCACGGGGTTCCCCGACGTGGTCGCGGCCGGATAGTCGATCTCGGCCTGGCGCGTGTCGCCCAGGACGTAGTCGACATCGCCATTGGGGTTGTTCAACCCGAAGTAGACGCGGGCCTGCTTGATCTGTGGTGCCCCCGGCGACGAGACGGGAGGCACCTGGGAGATCGAGAAGGCGGGTTGGCCGTTGTTGTTCTGGTTCGAGGGCGCCAGGATCATGGCGTAGCCATGGGTGTACTGCAGATGGGTATTGACCCAGCCCTGTGAAGGCAGGTCGTTGTCGTTCACCTGGCGGACACCCACCACCATGGGCTCCAAGGAGCCGCTGACGTTGTAGCGGTCGACGGCCAGGGTGTTGAACGAGTAGTAGGACTTCGTCGCCTGGAGCTTGGTGTAGGTCTGGCTCGTCAGCGTGGGGTCCCAGAGCTGCACGTTGTTGAGCGTGGCGCTGTTGGCCTGGACCTGTGTGGGCGTGAGGGTCTGGGTGCCCTTGAACGTCGACCGCGTCACGTTGTTGATGCCGATGGCGGCGCGGGTGGCGACGATGTTGCGTGCGATGTAGGGCTGCTCGAGGGAGTTCTGCGCCGGCGTGACCTTCACGGCCTGGACGATGGCCGGATAGATGGCACCGACCACCACGGCCACGAAGGCCCAGAGCCCGACCCCCAAGACGGGGAGGGCCCAGCCCCGGCGGCGGATGTTGATGAGCAGGATCACCGCGGCGAGCAACGAGATCCAGATGAGCAGCTCCAAGGCGGGCAGGCGGGCGTGGACGTCGGTGTACCCCGCACCTTGGACGTAGCCGTTCTGAGAGAGGTCGAGGTTGTAGCGGGCCAGCACGTACCCGGCCGCCTTCACCAGAGCCATGCACGCCAGCAGCACCGAGATGTGCACCTTGACCTGCGGGGCGACGCTGGGAGTCCCGGACTGCACCCGGATCCCACCGTTGAGGTAGTGGGCGATGATCGTGAAGACGGCGATGACCACGAGGGCGACGAACGCCCAGCTCACCATGAACGACAGGAAGGGGAGCTTGAACACGAAGAAGCCCACGTTCTTGTGGAACTGCGGATCGGTGGCGGCGAAGGACCCGCCGTTCTTGAACAGCAGGTAATTGCGCCACTGGCCCAGAGCACCGGTGGCCGCGATCAGCGCGATCACGACGGACACGAGGCTGCGGACGAGCACGGCGCGCGGGGCCACGCGTTGCTGGTAGCGACGCACCAACTCGTCCTCGGGCCCCAGGGCGAGCTCGGAAGGCGCCAGGCGGTCCACGACGGCGAGGCTGACCCACATGAGCACGAAGAAGACCGCCGCGAAGCCGAAGAACAACTCGACCTTCACCACGAAAAGTTTTCGCCACACCCCGCTGAGGTGCACCGATCCGAACCAGAGGTAGTCGGTGTAGAAGGTCGCCAACGTCCGCAGCGATGCCAGGACGACGACCAGGATGATGATGGCCAGGACGAGCCACAATCTGCCCCGTCGTACGGCGCGACGCGCCCGACGGGGTAGGTCCTGCGGGGTGCGCACGGGGCGGCAGCTTAGGCGTTCGCCGGAACGAGCAGGCAGCGGCAGCCGGCGTGCGCCGGCGGGTGTGCGTGCCCGGTGGGGAAGTCCTCACGCGACGGGACCGATCCCGCCAGTGCGTTGTCGTCGCAGTCCGGGCACTCGGCCACATCGTCGTCCACGACCCAGCGCAGCTCGGTGCCGGGTGGCACCGCCGCCAGCGCCGCTCGGGCGAAGGCGAAGACTGTCTGGTCTCCCGCCAGACGCTCGGTGCGCGCGCCCTTCCACTCGCGAAACGCCGCGCCCACGAGCTCCACCAGTGCCGACTCGTCGCCTTCCTCCACCGACGGGCCGGCACTCTCGAGACGCCGACGCAACGGAGCCACGATCTCGGCGGCCATCGAGGCGGCCACGTCGTCGACGCCGGGCGCCTCGTCAGCCTTGCCGCCGGCAAAGGTGGCCCCGGCCCGAGCCGCCTCCAGCAACTGGTCCGCCGCGGCCTGCGCGTAGCGCCGGGCATGGTCGTCCTCCGAGAGCAGCACCCCCGGGGCCCACCCGCCTTTCGCCCGGAGCCGGTCCAGGATGTCGTTTTGGTCATCTTGCAGCGCTCGTTTGAGTCGTCGGGCGAGCGTCGCCACCAGGGGGTCGAGCACCTCGTCGCGCTGCGCCACCAGCGGATCGACGTCTCGCCCGTCAGCGTCCTCGGGGTCGTCTCCCCCGTCGTGGTCATCGGCGGACACCGTCGCCTCGGTCCGAGCTTCTCTCTTCTCGAGGTCAGCCACCGAGGATGGGGGCGGAGCGCCCGACGCCGCCGAGGGGGGGCCCGCCTTCTCGGCTCGCGACCCGGACGGCTTGGCGCCGGAGGGCTTGGCACCTGATGACGGGGCAGGCGGTGGCTTGGCGGACGATGGGTTGGCGGACGATGGCTTGGCGGACGACGTGGCGGGAGGCGAGGTCGGGGTCGTGACGGGCACGATCCGCACCCGTTCGAACGACTCGTCGCTGTCGTCGTCGGCGGGGAGGGCGGTCACGGCCACCGTCGCCTCGTCGGGGGCGATGGGCGCACCCGCCTCGGCCCGCAGCCGGGCGAACAGCTCTTCCACCGATTGCCGGGTGTCGGGTTCGTCCCCCCCTGCCGCCATGGCGCCGGGGGCGCCCCCGTCGCCGACCTCGAGGGCTGCAGCATCCGACAGCTCTCCTTGCGCGGCCTGACGGCCGGCTGCTTCGGCTGCCAGGCGGGCTTCGTCCTCGGCCCGGAAGAGCTCGTCGGTGATGTGGTCGACGGCGTTGCGGACGTCACCGATCGTCTCGGCCAGCCGCTCGCGCCCGGCGCGCAGTTGCTCGATCTGACTGTGCAGCACCCGCCGGCGACGAGCCAGGTCAGCGAGGACGCGCGCCCGCAGCTCCTGGGCCTCTTGTACCATGGCGCGACACTCCGCCCGGGTCTGGGTGACGAGGGCCTCGGCCTCGAGCTTGGCGCCCTCCACCCTGGCACTCGCCTCCTCCTGGGCGCGACGGCGCAGCTCGGTGGCAGCCGCGTCAGCTTCGGCGGAACGGTCGTGGGCACTCTGTTCGGTGTGGCGCTGGAGTTGCTCGGCCTCTTCCTGGGTCTGGGCACGAAGGCGCGCCGAATCGCCTTCGGCCCGGGCAACCAGTTCGGCGGCGGCCTCGTGCGCCGAGCGCAGCACCCGAGCCGTCTCGAGTCCGAGGGCGGAAGTGAGGGTGGACTCGTCGAGCACCGGATTGGCGGCGCGGTTCTCGGCCTCGGTCAGAGCCCGGCGCAGCTCCTGCTCCCGGTCGGCGCTGGCGACGAGCTCACGGGCCACGTGCTCGAGGAAGGTGCGTACTTCGGCGGGGTCGAACCCGCGTCGTTGGGTGCCGAAGGTGTGGCGGGCGACCTCGTCGGGATGGACACGGCCCGAGGACGAGATCGTGAGCCGCTCGTCTGGCATGGGCGAGAGCCTACGACGCTCCGTACGGACGGGTGTACACACGAGCCCGGCGTCGACGGCGGGGGGTCAGCTCCACGGCGACTCCTGCCAGTCCGTGGGCACACTGTGGCCGTCAGGGCCCGGCGGCGGCCCCGTGGCGGCGGTGCCGACCCGCCCTCCCAGTCCCTCGAGATCGCGCAGGGCTTGGCCGAGGGTCTGGACGGCGAAGACCTTCAGATGCGGGCCCGCCATGGACCTGGCCACGCCGAGCTCGGGTGGGGGCACCAGGAAGACGGTGGCGCCGGCATTGTTGACGGCCACGGTCTTCTGCTGCACGCCACCCACGTCGCCCACGGTCCCGTCGGGTCGGATGGTCCCCGTGGCCGCCACGATGCGGCCCCCGGTGAGGTTGCCGCCCGAGAGCGTGTTCAGGATCCCTAGTGTCCACGCCAACCCGGCCGATGGCCCTCCGATCTGGTCGCTGTTGATGCTCACCGGGAACGGGAAGTCGTAGGCCGGCTGCGTGCCCATGCCGGGAAGTCCGGGAATGGCGGGGTCGCCGATGCCCAGGAAGGCCACCTTCTTGCGTTTCGACGTGATGGAGCCGAGGCGGACCGAGACGTCGTGACCCGGAGTCGGCGCCGAGATGGACCCGACGCGGATCGTCACCGTCTCACCAGGTTGATGGGCGCGCACGGCCTGTTGCAGGGCGGCCGGACTGGTGGTGGGCACCCCGTCGATCGAGGTCACGACATCGCCAACCTGCAGCCTGCCCCACGCGGGCGAGGACGGGTCGATGACATACACCGTCACCCCCACATCGCGCATCGGCACCGCGTAGCCCAGCTGGCGCAGCGCCACCGACTTCGCCGTCAACTGCGATTCGGCCATGTCGACGGTGCCCTGGAGGTCGAACTCGCTCTGGGGGAGGTTGTAGGTCACCTCGCCTGTGGGCACCACGGTGTTGTCGGGGTTCGAGAAGATCTTCACCCAGTAGTACTCGATGTACTTGAGGTTCTGAACCCCGACGTCGGTGAGCAGGACCTCTCCCTTGATGGGATGGGCGCGGCCATGGGGGACGGTGATCAGGCTGGACACCGGCTGGGCGTCACCGGGGACGAGTTCGGTATACGGCGCCGAGATGAGCGACGCGCCGATCACGAACCCCGCCACCAGGATGAGGACGGCCACCAGGACCACCGGCCAGCGCCGACGGCGCTCGGGGGACGGTTCAGTGGCCGGCGGTAGCGTGGTTTGGGAGGTCGACATGGGGAAGGGTGGTTCAGGAGATCACCAGCCTGCCACGGCTGGCGCGCCACACACGGGCGCCCCCGTGCGCGATGCGGTGGTGGCGGGCCACACCGGTGACCTCGAGACGGCGTCACGCCTCGTGGGTGACCCCGACCCCGCCGTGCGCGCCGCCGCCCTGGGGGCGCTCGACCGTATGGGCTCGCTCGCCACGGCCACGCTGCTCGATGCCATGGCCGACCGCGACCCCGCCGTGCGGCGCCGCGGGTGCGCACTGGCGGGTCGGGCCTTGGCTCGCGGCGGCGGCGGCGGCATCGTGGACGCGCTGGCGGGGGCTTTGGCGTCGGACCGCGACCCTTCGGTGGTCGAGTGCGCCGCCTGGGCCTTGGGCGAGGCCGGCTCGAAATGCGGACCCCGTCAGGTGGAGAGCCTGGAGCTCGTGGTGCGGACGCACGTCGACCCCCTGTGTCGGGAGGCGGCCGTCGCCGCGTTGGGGGCGATCGGCGACGGCGGTGCATTGGACACCGTCCTCGTCGCGCTCAAGGACAAGCCGGCGGTCCGTCGCCGCGCCGCCATCGCCCTGGCCGCCTTCGACGACCCCCGCGTCGACATGGCGCTGCGGGGGTGCCTCGAAGACCGCGATTGGCAGGTACGCCAGGCGGCGGAGGATCTGCTCGGTCGGACCTAACGCCGGGCCCGACGCCGCGCTCAGGCGTCGGCGACGAATAGCTGGCGAAGCTTGTCGAACGACTCCAAGCACTGGCCGGCGCCGAGTGCCACACACTCGAGCGGCGTGTCGACCAGGTGCACGGGCACGGCCGTCTCGTTGGCCAGGCGCCGAGCCATGCCCCGCAGCAGTGCTCCGCCTCCGACGAGATGAATGCCCTGGAAGATGATGTCCTGGGCCAGCTCGGGAGGTGCGCCACCGAGGCAGTTGACCGCCGCGGTGATGATCTGGCGCACCTGGTCCTCCACCGCGCCGCGCAGCTCGCCGGGGGAAAGCACCACGGTCTTGGGCATGCCGCTCATCAGCTCGCGTCCACGCACCTCGGCCTTGACCTCGTCCTCGTAGGGCGCGGCGGACCCGATGGCCAGCTTGATCTCCTCGGCGGTGCGCTCACCGATGGCGACACCGTGCTCGCGCCGGACATAGGTCTGGATGGCCGCGTCGATGTCGAACCCGCCGCAACGGATCGCCTCGGACGCCACCACACCGCCGAGCGAGATGACGGCGGTCTCCGACGTCCCGCCCCCGACGTCCACCACCATGTTGCCGATGGGCTCGTGGATAGCGAGCCCGGCGCCGATCGCGGCGGCCATGGGCTGTTCGATGAGATAGGCGGCGGACGCCCCGGCCCGGTGCGTCGCCTCCTTCACGGCGCGGCGTTCCACGCTGGTGATGGCCGACGGCACGCAGATGAGCACGCGGGGGCGGTTGAGTCGGGACACGCCGCAGCGTTGCAGCAGGAGGCGGATCATCCGCTCCGTGATGTCGAAGTCGGTGATGGCCCCCTGGCGCAGCGGTCGGACCGCCACGATGTAGCCGGGAGTGCGCCCGATCATCTGCCACGCGTCCTGACCCATGGCCAGGACCTCGTGCGTGCGCGTGTTGAGTGCGATCACCGTCGGCTCGTTGAGGACGATGCCCTTGCCCCTCGCGTAGACGAGAGTGTTGGCCGTGCCGAGATCGATGGCTAGGTCCCTAGCCACGTCGCCCCGCTCGCACCTCGACCATGCTACGGGGAACCACTCAGGCACGCCTCGGGCCGCGCCCGATGGCGCTGGCGCGACGTCCTTTGCGGAGGGCTCGACAGTAACCTCGGGACCCGATGGAACGTGGGGGCCCGTTCACCGGAGGGGAGAATCCCGAAGATCCCGATGGCGCCGCCGACGATGCGGGCGCACCTCAGCGCGGCTGGCTGGCCCCCGAAGATCGGTTGTGGCGCCACCCGTCAGAGGTCTCGGGCTCGGGCCTGCCCCGGTCGGCCTCGGGATACTTCGCCCCCGGCACCAACCTGGGTCATGGGCGTCGGGCCCGGCGGGCGGCCCTGGCGGCAGGCGTCGTGGGGGTCGCCGCCCTGGCCACCACCCTGGCGGTCGTGCTCGCCTTCATCGACACCAAGGGGACGACCACGGCGTCGAAGGTCGAAACCGGGGCCAGCGTGAACACCGTCTCGGCCTCGACCACCTCGCTCACCTCCATGCCGGTCGTCGGTCACGACGTCATGCGCCTGGTGGCGTCGGTCCGACCCTCGATGGTGGGGCTCGAGCCCGTCGACGCCACCGGGCCGACCCGGATGACCGGCGTCGTCCTTCCCGGTGGCGAGCTCATCGTGACCGCCGCGTCGGCGGTCGCCGGGGCGTCGCAGCTCGACGTCGTCACGGCCACGGGACGACGTCTGCGGGGCCAGGTGGTGGGGTCGGACGCACGTTCGGGAGTGGCGGTCATCGCCACGTCGGGGGGGTTGGCGCCGGCCACCTTCGCCGACGAGGACGTCCAACCGAGTGACCTCGACATCGTCGCCTGTCTGTGCGCCGGGACGGCACCGTCCCCGTCGTCGACGGGCTCCTCCTCGGGCACCCCGGCCGCCGCCGCGGTGGGCATGGTCGAGGAAGTCGGGACCGGCGTCGTGCTCGACGGTGGCATCAACCTCGTCAACACCATCGAAGCGGAGATGCCCCTCGGGCCCACGTCGTGGGGCGGCGTGCTCCTCGACAACCACGGGCGCGTCCTGGGCATCCTCGACGCGCAGATGAGCTTGGGCAACGACACCATCGGCCTGTTCGTGCCCGCACCCCTGGCCGAGGGGGTGGCGCTCGAGCTCGCCAAGTCCCACCGCGTCAGCCACGGGTGGCTGGGCGTGCAATGCACCGAGCCCGTGGCATCGGGCGTGGGCCAGGTGGCCCATGGCGCCGAGGTGACGACGATCCTCCCCGGGAGCCCGGCACTGCAAGCCGGCCTCGAGCCCGGCGACGTGGTGGTGGGCGTGGGGACGCACCACGTGGATTCGGTGGCGGACCTCCAAGAACGCCTCTACACCGTGCCCCCCGGCACCACGGTGCAGCTCCAGGTAGAGCGCGGCGGCGGCCAGACCGTCATCACGGTGAAGTTGGCCGACTCCCCCGGCGGCTGAGCTCACCCGGGGCCCTGATGCTCCGACGGCTGCGCACGTCGGTCCGGGCACCCGGCGCGGACCGGACACGGTGGTGCCCCGCCTACGATGCCAGGAGTGGCATTCCCCGGCCCCGGCGCGGGCGGCAACTTCCTGGAACAGATCCTCGGGGACCTGCTCCAGCTCATGGGCGGCTCGTCGTCGGGCGGTGCCCGCGTCGACCTGGCGCGCACCCTGGCCCAGGGGGTGGCGAGCGGCGGGGAGCCCGAGGGCAACGTCGACCCCGCCGACCGGATGCGGTTCGAGGAGCTGGCGCATGTGGCCGAGCTCCATGTGGCCGAGCTCACCGGCCTCCCGATCACCCCGACGGGTGCGGCCCTCGAGATCTCGGCCGTGGCCCCCGGGGCGTGGGCCTGGCAGACCGTGGAGGACTGGCGGTTCCTACTCGAGGCCATGACCGAACCGCCCGCGCCCCCCGGGGCCGGCGACCCCGGCACCGCACCGACCACCGCCGCACCGGGCACTGACGGGGGGCGCCCCAAGGGCACCCTGGGCTACGTCGACACCTCGCGCCCCCTCGATGCGTCGCTCGCCTTCGACCCCGATGAGCTGGCGGGCCAGGACACGGGGCCCGCCGACCTCCTGGCACGGTGGATGGCGACCATGGGTCCCATGCTGGCCGCCATGCAGCTGGGGTCGGCGGTCGGCCACCTGGCGCGCGCCACCATGGGGCCCTACGAGCTCCCCATCCCCCGCCCCACGCCCCGCCTCTTGGTGGTGCCGGCCAACGCGGCGCGCTTCGCCGAGGACTGGAGCCTCGACGGCGACGAGGTGCGACTGTGGGTGTGCCTGCGCGAAGTGACGTCGCACGCCGTGTTGTCCCGGCCACACGTGGCCGAGCGCATGCGCGAGTTGCTGGTGCGGGTCGTCCAGGGGATGGCCGAGGACACCGCGGGTCTTGTCGACAACCTCCAGGGCATGGACCTCACTCACCCCGAGGCGCTGCAGAACCTGCTCGGCGACCCCACCGCGTTGATGAGCCTGGAGCCCTCGCCGGCACGCCGGCGCGCCGCCGAGGAACTGCTGGCCGTGGTGGCGGCCCTGCTGGGGTACGTCGAGCACGTCCTCGACCTGGCCGCCATCCGACTCCTAGGAGGGCGAGGGGCGATCGCCGAGGCCTGGCGGCGGCGTCAGGTCGACCGGGAGAGCTCGGACCGCGCCGCCGAGCTCATGCTCGGGCTGGATCTCGGGCCCACCCAGATCGACCGGGGTGCGGATTTCGTGCGGGGGGTGTTCGAGCGTGCCGGCGACGAGGGCCTGGCCCGGTTGTGGTCGAGCCCGCACACCCTGCCCACGCCGGCCGAGGTCGACGCCCCGGGACTGTGGCTGGAGCGGATCGACCTCACCGAACCCGAGCCATAGTCGCCGAGATCTCCCCGGCGCCCGAGATCCTCAGGCGGTGGCGGCGGCCTCGGGGGCGGGGGGAGCCTCTTCCTCGGGGATGCCGAGGTCCCACTCGAGCTCGAGGTTCTCGCGCTCCGCGTCGCGTACGACGCGTTCGCGGTTGCGACGGAACTGCGGGTCGTGCGGGGGCAACAGGGTGAGGCGGGCCAACGAGCGGTCCCGGAAGGGGTCGATCACCGACGCCTCCCCGTACGTGGACTGGACCTCCCAGTGCGGTGCCACGGGGCCCAGGTACACCACCCGGACGTGCCCACGAGGAGGTTGGGGCTCTTCCTGCTCTTCGATTTCGTCTACCACCGTGCCTCCTCGTGTCCGGCGTCAACACTAACGGGTGACGGATCCGGCCCCGCCCGCCGTATGCAGGGTCGCAAAGCCACCCGCACAGACGTCCCCGGGCCGTCCCCACTGGGCCACCGGTCGTGCCAGAACCATGACCGGTGGCCGGCCCGGGGACACGTGGGAATTGGGGCGGTCTCACAGGTTGGTCACAAGGACCCACTGGTAATGTGACGGTGGCATCGGAGGCGCCATGGACAACGAATGGATGGCCCAGGGCAAGTGCAGGGACACGGACCCCGCCCTGTTCTTCCCGAGCGATGGCATCGGTGTCCAGGCCGCACAAAAGACCTGCTCGGAGTGCCCGGTGCGAGCCCCTTGCCTCGAGTACGCCCTCGATAACCGGGTGGACCACGGCGTGTGGGGGGGCACCTCCGAGCGCGAGCGACGCCGGATCCTGCGCCGTCGCCGCATCTCGAACCTCCAGGCCAGCCGCAACTGAGGCCCGAGGCACCCCAGGGGTGCCCGCCGTGACCGTCACCGGTGCCGAGCCCGTGCTCGAGTGCGTGGTCAACGTGAGCGAGGGCCGGGACCGCGCCGTGGTGGCCGCCATCGCCGAAGCGGGAGGCGACGCCCTCCTCGACGTGCACAGCGACCCCGATCACCACCGGTCGGTCTTGACCCTGGCCGGACCGGGGTCCCGACTCGAGGACGCCGTTCGGGACGTGGCCCGGGCCACCGTGCAGCACATCGACCTCCGCCGCCACAAGGGTGTGCACCCCCGCCTGGGGGCGCTCGACGTCGTGCCTTTCGTGCCCCTGGGACCGGGCGGGGCCCCGGGCCGGGTCGGAGCCGACCTCACGCCGGCGCTCGAGGCACGCCACCGCTTCGCCCTCTGGGCCGCCGACGAGCTGGGCCTGCCGTGTTTTTGCTACGGCCCCGAGCGGACCCTGCCCGAGGTGCGACGTGAGGCCTTCGGCCGTCTCTCCCCCGACACCGGGCCGGGCGAGCCCCATCCCAGCGCCGGAGCCTGCGCCGTGGGGGCGCGCCCCGTCCTGGTGGCCTACAACGTGTGGCTCACCACCCCGGATGTGCGGTTGGCCCGGTCCGTGGCCGCCGCCGTCCGAGGACCGTCCGTGCGTGCCCTCGGGCTGGCCGTGGGAGCCGTCACTCAGGTGTCGTGCAATCTCGTCGACCCCTCCCTGGTGGGCCCGGCCGAGGTCTATGACGCCGTGCGACGACTGGCCGAGGAAGCCGGCACCGCGACCTTGCGGGCCGAGCTCGTGGGACTGGCGCCGGCCGCAGTGGTCGAGTCCGTGCCCGCGGCTCGCCGAGAGGTCCTCGACCTGAGTCCCGACCGCACCATCGAAGCGCGCCTGTCGGCGCCCGGTCCCTCCTGAGGGCGTCCGCCCCTCCCGCCCCAGGAGGCCGAGGATCTACTAAGCCGAAGCGGTTGCCGCAGCGCGCCGGCTCATGGCCCGAGCTCGACGAAGACGCCGACGCTCGCGCTCGGAGAGCCCTCCCCAGATCCCGAACTTCTCACCGTTGGCGAGCGCGTACTCGAGACAGTCCTCGCGTACCACGCAGCCCCGGCAGACTTCCTTGGCTTCGCGTGTGGATGCACCACGCTCCGGGAAGAACAGATCGGGATCTACTCCCATGCAGTTGGCCCTCGACTGCCAGTCGCGGTCCTGGCGGCCGTACAACAGTGAAACTGCGTCCACCGGGTACGCCTCCCCTCACCATCTAAGTGGCATATTTGTAATTACAGCTGTGTGAATTACAGCTGTGTCATCATCGTTGATCGTTCCTGGAGGCGCAAGGGGCAATATCGCGTCCGGCACGGTTCGATGACGTCAAGGTGTCCACGTAGCGTGGCCGACACGCCGTCACAGATCGGAGTATCGGTGGACGTACCGTGGTGTTGTCACCGCGCCATGCCGACAAATGCGCGAGATGCGCGTTATCCACAGGGACACAGGCGCTCACCGGGAGCGCAGGGTGACGGCGAGAGCGCTATGCGCCGCGGCGAGTGGCAGAACGAACGGTGCGGCGATGCTCGAGGAAGTCGACGAGGACGTAGTCGCCGAGCGTCTCGGGCGTGGTGAAAAAGGCCCGTCCCCGGTTGAGTTTCGTCATCTGCTCGACGAACCCCTGCAGTGATCGGTTGGCGTCGAGCATGAAGGTGTTGATGGTGATGCCGGCGCGTGTGCAGCGCACCACCTCGGTGAGCGTGACGCGCACGGTCTCCGCCGTGGGCGGATAGCTGAACGACACCTCGTAGCCACCGGCATGGTCGGGGACGATGTGTGCCGTCGGCTCCCCGTCGGTGATCATGATGATCTGCTTGGTCCCGGCGCGGTGCGCCAGCATCCGGCGCGCCAACATGAGCCCGTGTTGCATGTTCGTGCCGTAGACGAAGTCCCACGACACTTCGGGCAGGTCCTGCGGCTTGATCTCGCGCGCCACCTCGGAGAAACCCACCAGTCCCAGGTAGTCGCGCGGGAACTTGGTCGAGATCAAGGTGTGCAGGGCTATGGCCACCTTCTTGGCCGCCAGGAAGTTGTCGCGCATCGGCATCGACAGTGAGAGGTCGACCATGAGCACCGTCGACGCCTGGGTCATGTGCTCGGTGCGCGAGATCTCGAAGTCGTCGGGGTGCAGGTGCACCGGCGTGCCCGCACCCGAGCGCGTCACGGCGTTGTGCATGGTGCGTTGGATGTCGAGGCTGAAGGGGTCACCGAACTCGTAGGGCTTGGTCTGGCCCTCGGGCTCGTGGCCCGTGCCCACATAGGTGTTGCGATGGCCGCCCAGGCGGTCCTTGGCGAGCTTCGAGAACAGGTCCGTCAGCGCCTGCTGCCCGATGCGGCGGATCCCGAGGGCGGTGAGCTCGTAGCGGCCCTCGCGCTGCTCGATGAGCCCGGCCTCCTCGAGCTGCTTGGCCAGACGGGCGAGCGCCTCGAGCGAGCGGGCCCCGTCCTCACCCAGGTACTTGGCCACCTCGTCCAGGTCGACCTCGGCCAGGGCACCGGGGGACGTCGCCGAGCGCAGGAACTGCTCGAGCTGGTCCATCTCGCCCAGGCGCCGGGCCGAGGCGGCCGCGTCGGCCAGGCCCATGGGATCGGTGCCACTGAACTGGTAGCGCCGGCCCCATCCTGCGCCGGGCACGGCCTGGCGCAGGTTCTCGGCCAGGCGGTCCATCTGCCAGCGCAGGTCGAGGTCCTCGAACAGCGACGCGGCGAGGGCCTGGAGCTGGGCCCGCTGCTCGGGGGACATGGAGTCGAGGACGGCCTGGACCGCCGCCATCTGCGCCGCGAACTGCTCGAGGAGCTCGTCGAGGGTCTGGGGGTTCCCGGGGAAGAAGTCCCCGAAGGACTCCATGAACGACTGGAACGAAGGGTCGAGGTCCTCGCCCGCCTGGCGCTGCTCCATCATCCGGTTGAGGGCGTCGAGCATCTGGCGGGCCCGCTCGAGCTGCTCGGGATCGGGGTTCGTCATCGCTTCGGACATCTGGTCGAAGAAGCTCTTGGCGATCTCCTCGCGCAGTTTCTCCAGCAACTGCTCGAAGTGCTCACGCGCCTCGGACGAGACGAAGTCGTAGTTCTGGAGCCCGCGCACCCGTCCGGCCAGGTCGGGGGGAAGCAGGTCGAGCTCGACGCTGCGTTCGGCGACGACGTCGTCGGTCACCTCGCGGCGGCGCTCGTCACCGGACTGGCGGGCGTCCTCGGCCAGAGACTCCAGGCCGGCCCGCTCCTCGGCCACGACGGCCTCGAGCTCCTGGGCGATCTCGTGGAAGGCCCCCCCGAGATCCCCGCTGTCGAGCTCCTCCTGGCGCCGCTGGCGCAGACGCTCCATGAGGTCACGCAGTCCCTGGACCTGCTCGCCGTCGGGACGGCGGAAGCCCGAGGTGAGCAAGCGCCGCAGCGCCGCGTCGGGGTCGCCGTGGTAGAGCAGGTCGTCGGCGAGCTCGGAGAACAGGGCGTCGACCTCGTCCTCGAAGCCGGTCTGGCTCCCGTCCCAGCGACGGTAGTCCCAGCGCCGTGTCATCCCCGGCCCCGGTAGGTGGCCTTGGCCCCAGCGGCCTCCTTGTTGAGGCGCTTGGTGAGGTGGAGGCCCTCGAGGATGAATTCCGCCGCCGAGGCCACCGCCCCGGGGGTCTCCCCGCCGGCGAGCGCCAGCACGGGCCCCTCGAGCGCGGGCACCTGGGCCAGCACCTCGGCGTAGGCGGAGGCGGGCAGGTCGTCACCGGCGTGGACCACCCGGGCCTCGTCAAAGGCGTTGACGATGGGGGCGAGCTGCTCGGTGGGACAGCGCCGGCGGAACACCGACAGCACCGAGGCCGACAGTAGGCCCTGCAAGATGCGCTCCTCGCGGCCCTCCTCGAGGGCCTCGATCTCGATCTTGCCCTGGGTAGAGGCGATCAGCGCACTGAGGTCGCTGATACGGGGCACGGCGTCGGGCTCCCCTAGGCGCAGCGACCGGCGCACGGCGTTGGCGGCCAGGGTCTCGTAGTTGGAGATGCTCAGCCGGACCGAGACCCCCGAGCGCTGGTTGACATGGGGGCTCTGGCGGGCCAGCTGCGACAGCTCGGCCACGATCTCGGCCATGAAATCGGGGATCTCCACCCTGGGGCCCCCCGCCGCGCTCATGGGGGGCCGAGCCTCTTGGTGGACGATGGCGAGCTCGGTGTCGGTGTCCTCGGGGTAGTGGGTGCGGATCTGGGCCCCGAACCGGTCCTTGAGCGGCGTGATGATGCGACCCCGGTTGGTGTAGTCCTCGGGGTTGGCCGTGGCCACCAGGACGACGTCGAGGGGGAGCCGCACCGTGAAGCCGCGGATCTGGACGTCGCGCTCCTCGAGCACGTTCAGCAGGCCCACCTGGATCCGCTCGGCGAGGTCGGGGAGCTCGTTGATGGCGAAGATCCCCCGGTTCGACCGGGGCACGAGGCCGTAGTGCAGCGTCAGCTCGTCCGACAGGTACCGGCCCTCGGCGATCTTGATGGGGTCGACCTCACCGATGAGATCGGCGATCGAGGTGTCGGGCGTGGCGAGCTTCTCGGAGAACCGCAGGTCCCGGTGCACCCAGGCCAGCGGGGTGGCGTCCCCCTTGTCGGCGACGAGGTCGCGGGCGTGGCGCGACACCGGGAAGTACGGGTCGTCGCGGATCTCGGACCC
>DATCBU010000069.1:0-3965 GCA_036511675.1 Acidimicrobiales bacterium
CATGCCCTCGCAGGCGTGCCCGTACAGCAGGTCCGCGAATTCGGTGTCGGCCCGCAGGCGGGCCTCCCGTCCCCTCGCATCGAGATCGCAGAAGTCGGCGCCGAGGGCATCGAGTCCCTGGCGGTACCGTTCCTGGAGACCCACCACCGGGCCGTTGAACTCGCGTTCCGGCAGGCTCTGGGACCCCTCGATACGCGTGCGCCAGGCCAACTCGTCGATGGCCGACAGCTGGTGGAACCGGGCGAAACCGGCCTCGCCCCCCATCCTCCCCGACGTCGGGCCCCCGGCCCAGATCCGCGGTGGGTCGAAGGAGAAGGCGCCGAGCAGCCCGTCCACGTAGTCGGCCACGCCGGCGGCCGCGGCACCCGGACCCCGGTCGGAGCGCGGGATGAGGCATTCGCAGGCCGCCTCCAGCACCCGGTACTCCTCTTCGGTCAGCCAGACGGGCATCGGGTCAACCTAACCTCGTCCGCGTCGGGAAGGCGGATGACCGCCTCCTCCGTGGGTCAGCACGCCGCGAAGGTGACGGGCAGTGTGACCGGGGACCGGAAGGCGAGTCCCCTGATGTGGGGGTCCAGGGCGGGGTCGGACGAGAGTTCGAAGTCGGGCAGGCGGTCGAGGAGCGTGTCGATGGCCACCCGGGCCTCCATGCGGGCCAGGTGCATCCCCAGGCAGACGTGGACGCCGAAGCCGAAGCCCACGCTCTGGCGCGAAGGCCGGGCGATGTCGAACTCGTCCGGACGCTCGTACTTGCGCTCGTCCCGATTGGCCGAGCCGAGGAGCAGGCCGACGTCGGCGCCCTCGGCCACCTCGACGCCGGCGAGCTCGGCGTCCCGGTTGGCCCGACGCAGGATCACCGTCACCGGCGGCTCCCAACGGATCGTCTCCTCGAAGGCCACCGGTAGCAACGAACGGTCGTCCCGGACCGCCTGCATCTGGTCCGGGTGGGTCAACAGCCCGAACAGCAGGTTCCCGGACGCCCGGTAGGTGGTCTCCACCCCTGCCGGCAACAGGAGCCGGAGGAAGGAGTAAATCTCCTCGTCGTCGAGTCGGCGACCGTCCACCTCGGCCACCACCAGATCGCTGATGAGGTCGTCGGCCGGACGCTTCCGGCGCTCGACGAGCACGTCGGCGAAGTAGTCGCGCAGGGCGGCTGAAGCGGCCACCCCCCGGTCCCAGTTGGCGGCGACACTGGTGATCTCGACCGCCCAACGCTGGAATACCGGAAAGTCGGCGCGGGGCAGTCCCAGGATTCGGGCGATGACCTGGACGGGAAAGTCGAAGGTCAGCTCGCGGACCAGGTCCGCCGAGCCGCGCTCGGCGAATCTGTCGATCAGCTCGTCGACCACCAGGCGGACCAGGCCCCCCTCCCACCGTTCCAGCACCTTGGTGCGGAACGTGGGGGACACCAGCGCCCGGTGCAGCCGGTGCTCGGGCTCGTCCATCTGGAGAATGGTCCGGCCCATCACCTCGCCCATGATCCCCTCGTAGACCGTCGACGAGTACGTCCCGTCGTCGCGCAGCACCTGGACCACCTCGTCGAAGCCGAACACGGTGACAGGAGGCGGGCGGTCCGGGTCGACCCCGGGCAGGCCGTTGCCGAGGTCGACGGGCCCGGAGTGGACCGGTGCCTCCCGGCGGAGCTCGGCCATACGCGGATAGGGATCCCGCAGGTCGCCGGACACCGTGTCCTGGAGCTCGAAGGGGTCGAACGGGGCGATCGGTTCCGCTCCCCCGGTCGTCTCCTGCTGCCGTGCCGTCATCGGCCCTCCCCCACTGGGACCGGTGGTCCCGATCTCCGTTGGCGTCGACTGGTTCGTCGACTGTTGCGTCGGCCCGGTCAGGCGCCGATCAGCTCGGCCGCCACCTGGTGCCACTGGTGGCCGCTGCCCCCCATGAGCACCTGATTCTGCTTGGCCCGCTTGAACAGGAAGTGGGCGTCGTTCGCCCACGTGAACCCGACGCCCCCGTGGATCTGGATGTCGTCCCCGGTCAATCGCACCGCCGCCTCCGATGCGTAGCCCGCGGCCATCGCCGCCGTCCGCGACCGTTCCGGTGCGTCGGTGTCCGACGCCCAGGCGGCGAAGTGGACGCCCACCCGCGCCATCTCCAGTGCGTGGTACATGTCGACGATGCGGTGCTTGACCGACTGGAACGTGGCGATGGGACGGTCGAACACCACCCGCTCCTTGGCGTACTCGACGGCCTCGTCGAGGGCCCGGTGGCAGACGCCGACCAGCTCGGCCGACAGGGCCACGGCCACGTCGTCGAGCACCCCTCGCCACAGCTGGGTCTGGTCGCCCACGGGACCGAGGGGTTCGACCGGTTCGTCGTCCAGCACCAGCCGGGCCAGCTTCCGGGTGGGGTCGAGATTCGGGACGGCTTCGGCGCGCGGCGAAGGCAGGAGGAACGAGCGGACGCCGTCCTCGGCCAGTGCCACCACGATCGCCCAGTCCGCCGTGTGCCCGTCGACCACGATCGGCTTGGCTCCCGACACCACCCAACCGGCACCCTTGCGCCGGGCCCGGGCCCGCACCGTGCCCAGAGGATGACCGTTGCCCTGCTCGTGCAGAGCCACCGTGCCCCGCTGCCCACCGGAGGCGAGTCCCTCGAGGAGTTCGTCGGCGCCGAGGGCCCGGGCCGCCAGGGTGGCGTACACGCACGACGAGAAGAACGGGCCGGGCAGGGGGACCCGTCCCATCTGCTCCAGCACGATGCTCGTCTCCAGGAGGCCGGCGCCCGAACCGGGCTGCAACATGTCCGTCCACCCCAGGTCGACCAGGCGGGCCCAGTGCCCGGCGTCGAACCCGACGGGGTCGTCGGCCAAGCGACGCACCTCGTCGCCACCGATCTCGTCCATGGCGCGGCGCGCCACGTCCTGCAAGGCCAGCTGCTCGGCATCGAACGTGAAGTCCACTGCGACCCCCCGGGGCACTGTTGACGATTTGCCCGTCAGTGTAGACGGGTGCCCGCTAGCATCTCGTCCCGTGGACTTCACCCTTGCCCCCGAAGACGAACAGTTCCGTGACGAGCTGCGCGGATGGCTGGACGAGCACCTCGAGCCGTTCCTGGCCAGCGAGGAGATGGCCGACGACGGAGCCATGTCGCCGGAGAAGGCCCAGCAGCGCCGGGCGAGCTGGCAGCGGGTCCTGAACGAGGGGCGTTGGGCGGCGGTGCACTGGCCCGAGGAGTACAACGGGCGGGCGGCCACCGCCATGCAACGCATCCTCTACTCCGAAGTGATGACCGAGTACCGGACACCGGGGCTCGCCAACCCCAACGGGCTCTGGCAGATCGGGCCGATGATCATCGCCTGGGGGACCGACGAGCAGAAGGCGCGCTGGCTCCCCTGCATCCTCGACGCCTCCGAGCACTGGTGTCAGGGGTTCTCCGAGCCCGACGCCGGCAACGACCTGGCCAACCTGCGCACCACGGCCATCCGTGACGGCGACGGCTACGTGGTCAACGGCCAGAAGATCTGGATCTCCACCGCCCACCTGGCCCGCTGGGGCCTCTTCCTGCTCCGGACCGACCCGACCGCCATCGAGCGTGGGGCCAAGCACGAGGGGATCACCGCCTTCATCGTCGACATGCACACCCCCGGGATCGAGGTGCGGCCCATCCGTGACATGACGGGTGAGGAGATGTTCAACGAGGTGTACTTCAACGACGCCCACCTCCCCCTCGACAGCCGTCTCGGGGGCGAGGGCGAGGGCTGGCTGGTGGCCATGGGCACCCTCGGACACGAGCGGGTGGGCATCGCCGGGCAGATCTCCAGCCTGGCGGCCGACCTCCGCGCCATGGTCATGGCCGCCCGGTCGGTTAACCCCGCCGCCCTCGAGGACCCGTCCATCCAGGTGCGGCTGGCCCGGGCGTGGACCGACATCGAGTTGGCCCGACTCCTCACCATGCGGGCGTTGAGCAAGATCATCAAGGGCGAGAAGAACTGGCCCGAGGTGCCCTTC
>DATCBU010000070.1:0-23886 GCA_036511675.1 Acidimicrobiales bacterium
GGTAGAACGGCAGCAGCCACAGGGCGTCGACGCCCAGCCACTCGAGATAGTCGAGCTTGGCCCGCAATCCGGCCAGGTCACCGATGCCGTCGTCGTTCGAGTCGAAGAACCCGCGCGTGAGCACCTCGTAGAACACGCCCCGCCGGTACCAGTCGGCTCCGCCCTTGGCGGGCAGGGCCGTCGGGCGGATCCCGGGTAGTCGCGCCCCGCCGGTGCGGCGCGATGGCACCGGCGCTCCGGTCGTCCCGCGCGGGCGCGGGGACTTGGCGGGACGGGACACGGTCACGCTCCGACGCCGACCCTCAACGACCGACGAATCGGGCCCGACCGGGCCCGTGCTCGAGGAACGACGTCACACCCAAGGTGGCGTCCTCGGTGTGCGAGACCGACACGAAGGCAGCCACCTCGAGCTCGAGCGCCTCGGCCAGCGGGGCGTCGACGCCATCGTCGATGATGCGCTTGGCCGCCGCCAGTGCCTCGAGCGGCCCCGCCGCGAACCCCGCCGCCAGGGCCAGCGCCTCGTCCAGCACGTCGTCGCGGGCCACCACCCGGTCGGCCAGGCCGATGCGCAGGGCTTCGTCGGCGGTGACCTGGCGTCCGGTGTAGATGAGGTCCTTGGCCCGACTCACGCCGACCAGGCGCGGGAGCCGTTGCGTGGCGCCGCCCCCGGGGACGATGCCCAGGAGGATCTCGGGTTGCCCGAGACGGGCGTCGGCCGACACCACGCGCAGGTCGCACGCCAGGGCGAGCTCGAGACCACCTCCGAGCGCGTACCCGCTGACAGCCGCGATCGTCACGCGCGGCAACGCGGCCAGCGCGCTGGTGGCGCTGTGGAAGGCAGCGGCGATGCGTCGAGCCGCTTCGGGCTGGCGGAACTCTCCGACGTCGGCCCCGGCGGCGAAGATGCGGGGCCCGCCCCACAGCACCACGGCGCCGGGCGGGTCCGCCGCCAACTCCGCCACCACGTCACGCAGGTGGCCCAAGAAGGCCACCGACAGCGCGTTCATCTTGGGCCGATCGAGCGTCACCAGGGCCACGCCGTCGGCGCGCCGGTCGAGCGCCACGACCCCTGACTCCGGCGCATGCGACGTGGGACCGGAGCCGACCATGCGCGCACCGTACCCGACCCTGCCCTGAGCGTCGTGCCAACGAGGGCCGGAGTCCCAAGGCCGAGGTCAGGCGGTCCCGGGCACTCCGAGGACGCCGCCGATCCACCAGACCGACCCGGCGGGGTCGGGCCTCAGTCTGCGGCCGTGGCGCCGTACACAGCGCGCAGGAGCCGGTCGGCGGCGTCGTAGGGGTCGAGGCGGTGCTCGGCCACCGCCCCGACGAGCCCGGCGAATTCCCCGTCGGCGCTGAGGCGATCCACCTCGCTTCGGATCCGGGACGACACCACGATGCGGAACTCCCGCTCCAGGCGGGCGGCGCGCTTGGCTTCGAGGACGCCGCCCTCCTCGAGATGGCGCTCGTGACGCGCCAGTTCCTGCCACAGCGCGTCCACGCCCTCGCCGGTCGAGGCCGTCGTCTCGAGCACCGGGGGGCGCCAGTCGCCCAGGGCGGTGAGGTCGAGCATCTGCTCGAGATCGCGCCGCGTCTCTTTCGCCCCGGACCGGTCGGCCTTGTTGATGACGAAGATGTCCGCCGTCTCGAGAAGCCCCGCCTTGTTGGCCTGGACGGCATCGCCCCACTTGGGGTTCAGGACCACGATGGTGGTGTCGGTCGCCCCGGCCACCTCGACCTCGACCTGTCCCACACCGACGGTCTCGATGAGCACGAGCGGGAAGCCGGCCGCGGCCAGGACCCGGATGGCCTCGGGGACCGCTACCGCCAGCCCCCCGAGATGCCCACGCGACGCCATCGAACGGATGAAGACACCAGGGTCGAGCGCGTGGTCCTGCATCCGGACGCGGTCGCCCAGGATCGCCCCGCCGGTGAACGGCGAGGACGGGTCCACGGCCAGGACGCCGAGTTGCGCCACCCCGGCGCCGCGCGCCGAGCCGATGAGCCGATCGACGAGCGTGGACTTGCCTGCCCCGGGTGGCCCCGTGATGCCGACGGTGCGGGCCTCGCACCCACTCCGATAGGCCAGGGCGGCGGCAGCCCTGCTCGGGGCCCCACCGCTCTCGACCTGGGTCAACAGGCGGGCCAGCGACACCCTGTCCCCCTGTGCCGCCGCATCGAGAAGCACCGCCGGGTCCGTGGCCCGGTCGCGGCCGGATCCTGTCGGGGACGGGACCCGGCTCGACGAGCCGGACGGGGACGAGCCGGACGGAGACGACATGGATGGGGTCATGACAGTGGCACGGAGCGTAGGCGGAGAGTCCGGTCTCAGACGCGGGTCACGTCGGCGCCCAGCGAGCTGAGCGTGACGGCGAGGTCCTCGTAGCCGCGGTCGATGTGCTCGGCCTCAGACACCACGGTCTCGCCCTCGGCCATCATGCCGGCCAGGACGAGGGCGGCACCGGCACGGAGATCCGGCGCCCGGACCGGGGCACCCGAGAGTCGCCGCACGCCGCGCACCACGGCATGGTGGCCCTCGGTCCGGATGTCGGCTCCCATGCGCCGGAGCTCGTCGACGTAGCGGAAGCGACCCGAGAAGAGGTTCTCGGTGACGATCCCGACCCCGTCGGCGACACTGAGCATCGTCACCAGGAACGGCTTGTAGTCGGTGGCCACCCCCGGGTACGGGAGCGTGGCCACGTCGACGCTGTGGAGCCGCTCGCTCGCTGCCGCCCGCATCCCCTCGGGGCCCTGGGTCACCGTGACGCCGATCTCGCCCATCTTGCGCAGGACCATGTCCATGTGGTCGGGGCGGCCGTCCTCGATCACGATCTCCCCACCGGCCATGGCCACGGCCGAAAGCAAGGTGGCGGCCACCACCCGGTCGGGGATCACCCGGTGGGCGCCGGGCGCGGGATGGAGCTCCTCGACGCCGTCGATCTCGATGTGCGACGTCCCCGCCCCCCGGATGCGCGCCCCCATGTGGGTCAGGAAGTCGGCCAGGTCCGACACCTCGGGCTCGCGTGCCGCGTTCTCGATGACCGTCGTCCCCTTGGCCAGGACCGCGGCCATGAGCACGTTGTCGGTGGCGGTGTGGCTCGGATACTCGAAGACGACCCGCTGGCCCACCAGGCGGCCGTCGGCCCCTCCGGGCACGCGGCCCTCGATGTTGCCATGCACGGTCTGGAATACCGCACCCAGGGTGGACAGGCCGTGGAGGTGGATATCGATGGGGCGGTTCCCGAAGTCGTCGCCGCCCGGGAGCGACACACTGGCCCGGCCGGCGCGTGCCAACAGCGGCCCGAGCACCACCACCGAGGCACGCATCTTCTCCACCAGCTCGTAGGGCGCCTTGGGGACGAGCGTGGCCGGGGTGTCGATGACCAGGTCGCCGGGGCCGCCGTCGGGCTGGTCCGGGGCCCGGACCACCTGCGCGCCGATGGCGGCGAGGACCTCGGCCATGATCTCGACGTCCACGATGCGCGGCACGTTGGCGAGAACGTGGCGGCCCGGTGCCAACAAGCACGCCGCCATCAGCTTGAGCGCGGAGTTCTTGGCGCCGCCGGCGCACACCGTCCCGTGCAGGGGCCCGCCGGGGCGCACGACGAAGCGGTCCATCGGGCCCCGGCTGATCAGACGACCGGGTTCTCGGCCCATCGACCGAAGACCGACCCCAGGGCCCCCACGATCTCGCCCACGGTGGCGTAGGCCCGCACGGCATCGAGGATGGCGGGCATGAGGTTGACCTCGGTGACCGCGGCGTCGGCTGTCACCGCCGCCAGTGTGGCATCGACGTCGTGCTGGTTGCGACGTTGACGCACCGCCGACAGGCGCTTGCGCTGGGCCTCGTCGACCTCGGGCCCGATGTGCAAGGTCGGCGGTGCGGGCTCCTCGCTCCCCTCGGTGAACGCGTTCACCCCCACCACGATGCGCCTTCCGGTTGCCACCTTGCGCTGGAACACATAGGCGGCGTCGGCAATCTCACCCTGGAACCAATTGTTCTCGATCCCGTGCAGGACACCCTCGAGCATCGATCCCCCGCCCCACCCGTCCAGGCGGGCGAAGATCTCTTCGGCCTGGCGTTCGATCTCGTCGGTCAGCGACTCCACGAACCACGACCCCCCGAGGGGGTCCGACACGTTGGTGACGCCGGTTTCATGGGCGATGACCTGCTGGGTGCGCAGCGCGATGCGAGCCGCCTTCTCCGTGGGAAGGGCCAGGACCTCGTCCATCGAATTGGTGTGCAGGCTCTGGGTGCCGCCCAACACACCCGCCAACGCTTCGATGGCGGTGCGGACGATGTTGACCTCGGGTTGCTGGGCCGTGAGCGACACGCCTGCGGTCTGGGTGTGGAACCGAAGCTGCAACGACCGGGGGGAAGTCGCCCTGTACCGGGTGGCCATCCAGCGGGCCCAGATGCGACGGGCGGCGCGGTACTTGGCGATCTCCTCGAAGAAGTCCAGATGGGCGTTGAAGAAGAAGCTCAGGCGAGGGGCGAATTCATCGACGGGGAGTCCGGCGCCCATCACGGCTTCCACATAGGCGAACCCGTTGGCGAGGGTGAAGGCGAGCTCCTGCGCGGCCGTGGACCCGGCCTCACGGATGTGATAGCCCGACACCGACACCGGATGGAATTTGGGCATCTCGGACGCACAAAAGCGGACGACGTCTGCGACGAGTCGCATCGAGGGCCGCGGCGGGAAGATGTACTCCTTCTGGGCCTGGTACTCCTTGAGGATGTCGTTCTGGAGCGTCCCTCCCAGTTCGCGCCGCGCCACGCCCGCCTTCTCGGCCGCCCCCACGTACATGGCCATGAGGATCGGGGCGGGCGAGTTGATCGTCATCGACGTCGTCACCGCGCTCAGGTCGATCTCGGCGAAGAGGTCCTCGGCATCGGTCAGGGTGTCGACGGCGACACCACACCGTCCTACCTCACCCTCCGTGAGTGGATCGTCGGAGTCGCGGCCCATGAGCGTCGGGAGGTCGAACGCGACCGACAACCCACCGCTCCCGGCCCGCAGGAGCTCGCGAAAGCGGACGTTGGTGTCCTCGGCGGTCCCGAACCCGGCGAACAGCCGCATGGTCCAGAGCTTGGAGCGGTACATCGAGGCGTAGGGGCCCCTGGTGTAGGGCGGACGACCGGGCCAACCCAACCGCTCCGACACCTGGTCCTCGGGCCAGTCGGCGGGGCCGTAGACGGGCTCGAGGCCGATTCCCGACATCGTCTCGAAGTCGGTGTCGGACAGGGTGGACGAGTCGTAGGCCTCCTGCCACCGCGCTCGGCCCTCGTCGAGGCCCTCGTGAGGCGGGGTGTCCATGGGCCCAGCCTAACGGTCCGACCACCGCATTCTGAGACGTCGGAGTCCGCTCCGGGCGCAGCGCGGGGCCGGGACGGTACAAACCGCCCCTGCATTTCGCAGCGCAAGGGCCCTGAGTGGGCGCCCGGCGCGTACGGAGCGCGTTATGGTCCAGTCGTGGCGCCCAACCCCCGCGCACCTGATCGCAACCTGGCCATGGAGCTCGTCCGCGTGACGGAGGCCGCGGCCATGGCCGCGGGCCGGTGGATGGGCCGTGGTGACAAAGAGGGGGCCGACGGCGCCGCCGTCCAGGCCATGCGCGTGGTCCTGCAGTCGGTGGCCATGGACGGTGTCGTGGTGATCGGCGAGGGCGAGAAGGACCATGCGCCCATGCTCTACAACGGCGAGAACGTCGGAGACGGCACGCCCCCCGTCACCGACATCGCCGTCGACCCCATCGACGGGACGAACCTGACGTCGCTCGGGCGCGGTGGGGCCCTGGCCGTCATCGCCGTGTCGGACCGCGGCACCATGTTCAACCCGGGCCCGTGCGTGTACATGGAGAAATTGGCCGTCGGTCCCAAGGCGGCCGGGTCCGTGGACGTGCGCCGTCCCCCCACCGAGAACCTCGAGGCGGTGGCCAAGGCGCTGGGCAAGTCCCTGCGCGACGTCACCGTCGTCATCTTGGACCGGCCTCGACACAGCGCGCTCATCGAAGAGGTCCGAGGCAGCGGCGCCCGCATCAAGCTCATCTCCGATGGTGACGTGGCCGGAGCCATCTCCGTGGCTTGGCCCGACTCGGGAGTCGACGTGCTGTACGGCATCGGGGGCACACCGGAAGGCGTGATCGCCGCCGCCGCACTCAAGTGCATGGGCGGGGAGATCCAGGGTCGCCTGTTCACCCGCAACGACGACGAGCGCCGGGCCGCGATCGCCGCCGGCTATGACCTCGACGCCCTGCTCACCACCGACGACCTCGTCAAAGGTGACAACTGCTTCTTCGCCGCCACCGCCGTCACCGACGGAGAGCTTCTCCAAGGCGTGCGCTACAACGACTACGGCGTGACCACCCAGTCCATCGTCATGCGCTCACGCTCGGGGACGGTGCGATTCGTGACGGCGCGCCACGCGCTGCACAAACTGCGCGAGTACAGCCAGATCGAATTCGGCTGACCACCGGCAGGCGACCCTGAGCACCCCCCCGGGCCGGTACCCGCTCCGCAACGCCGATCCCGAGGAGGGGGCGCGTCTCGGGACCCTGCAGTCGCTGCACGATGGCTCCACCATCAGGCAATTCCAGCGCCTCGGCGTGGCCCCGGGGTGGCGGTGCGCCGAGCTCGGCGCCGGCGCGGGTTCGGTGGCCCGGTGGCTGTCCGACGCCGTGGGAGACCGCGGTTCGGTCACCGCCATCGACCGCGACACGACCCTGCTCCAGGAATTGGCGGCCCGACCGAACGTGACGGTGGTGGAGGGTGATCTGCTCACCATGACGTTCGGGTCCTCGTGCTTCGATTTCGTCCACTCGCGGTCGGTGCTCATGCATCTCGACAACCCCAACGCCGTGGTGGAGCACCTGGTGCCGGCGTTGGCGCCGGGGGCGATCGTGCTCTTCGAGGAGACCGACGGCGAGCCTGCCCGACGCGCCGCCTCGGGCGCGGAGCTCCCGGCGGCGTTTCGCCACGTGATGGTGCCGCTGGCAGCCCAGTGGACCTGGGCGGGCACCCTGGCGTCGCGACTGGAGGCACTGGGTTTCACCGACGTCCACGACGATGTGCGTGAAGACCTGCTCACCGGGGCCACGCCGGCAGCGGCGTTCTGGCGCCAGACACTGGCCACCATCCGCCCCATCGTGACCGACGCGGCGCGGATGGAGTCGGTGGGCCGCAGCCCGGTCGACGACAGCAGCTACGACACCATGATCGAGCTGCTAGAGAACCCTGCCTTCGCCGTCCCCTTCGCCGCTCGCCACCGGGTCTCGGCCCGCCGGCCGTAGACAACGGGCGCCCGACTCCCAGCGGCCGCCCGTCCGGTCAGGCGCCTCGGGAGTCCGCCGCCCCGGCCACCTCGAGGCGGACCTCGGCCCGGCGTCGGGCCGCCTCGGCCTCGATGAGATCCCGGTCCGCTTGGACATCCCCGCTGCCGTCTCCGGCTCCGGTGCGGGCGCCGGAAAGACCGGTGACCAGTTCGGTGGCGACCTCCAGCGCGCGCCGGGCCCGCTCCACGTCGATGTCCTCGGCGCGCTCCGCGATCGGCGCCAGGACGGTGACGTGGTCGCCCTCGACCTGGACGAACCCGCCGTGCACGGCGGCACGCTCCTCGGTGCCGTCTTCGAGCTGGAACCGGACCGGTCCGGCGACGATGGCGCCGATGAGGGGAGTGTGTCCCGGCATGTAGGCCGAATCACCCCCGTCGGTACGCAGGAACACGGTCTGCACCTGCTCCTCGAAAAGCGTGCGTTCCGGGGTGACCAGGCTGGCCTCGAAGGGCGCCATCGCCGACGCTCCTACTCTGCGCCGGCTTCGAGGGTGCGGGCCTTCTCGAGCACGGACTCCACCCCGCCGACGTTCAGGAACGCCTGCTCGGGCACGTCGTCGAGGTCACCGTTGAGCAGGACCTCGAAAGACTCGACCGTCTCGGCGATCGGCACCGTGACGCCCTTCAACCCGGTGAAGACCTCGCCGACGTTGAAGGGCTGGGAGAGGAAGCGCTGGATCTTGCGGGCCCGGTTGACGATGAGACGGTCCTCTTCGGACAGTTCGTCGAGCCCGAGGATGGCGATGATGTCCTGGAGCTCGCGCGATCGCTGCAGCACGACCTGGACCCGGCGGGCCACGTCGTAGTGCCGGTCGCCGACGATCTCGGGGGCCAGGATGTTCGACGTCGACGCCAGGGGATCGACGGCGGGGTAGATCCCCAAGGACGCGATCTGCCGGGAGAGCTCGGTGGTGGCATCGAGGTGGGTGAACGTCGTGAACGGAGCCGGGTCGGTGTAGTCGTCGGCGGGCACGTACACGGCTTGGAGCGAGGTGATCGAGCGGCCCCGGGTCGAAGTGATTCGCTCTTGGAGCTCGCCCATCTCGTCGGCCAGGGTGGGCTGGTAGCCCACGGCCGATGGCATGCGGCCCAGCAAGGTCGAAACCTCGGAGCCGGCCTGGACGAACCGGAAGATGTTGTCGATGAACAACAGGACGTCCTGGTTCTTCACATCCCGGAAGTACTCGGCCATCGTCAGCGCGGCCAGGCCCACCCGCAGGCGGACACCCGGAGGCTCGTCCATCTGCCCGTAGACGAGGGCGGCCTTCTCGATGACACCCGACTCCTGCATCTCGAGCCAGAGGTCGGTCCCTTCGCGGGTGCGCTCCCCCACCCCGGCAAACACCGATACACCACCGTGGTTGAGGGCCACCCGGTTGATCATCTCCTGGATGAGCACGGTCTTGCCCACGCCGGCCCCGCCGAACAGACCGATCTTCCCGCCCTGGACGTACGGCTCGAGCAGGTCGATGACCTTGATGCCGGTCTCGAACATGAGCGCCCGGGGCTCGAGCTGGTCGAAGGCGGGAGAGTCGCGGTGGATCTCCCACCGGTCCTCGACGGCACCGATGTCGTCGGTGTCGAGAGCCTCGCCGAGCACGTTGAACACGTGGCCGAGCGTGGCGTCTCCGACCGGGACCGACAGTCCCCGACCCAGGTTCCGGACCGGCGTGCCCCGGTGCAGGCCGTCGGTGGCCTTGAGGCACACGCACCGGACCCGACCCTCGCCGATCTGCTGCGCCACCTCGGCCGTGACGGTGACCTTGGTGCCTTCGAGGTCGAGGTCCATCTCGACGGCCATGTTGATCTCGGGCAAGGAGTGGGGGGGGAACTCGACGTCGACGACCGGCCCGGCGATGGCGACCACTCGCCCCTCGGGGCGCGGCCCGTTGCCGCTCGTGGTGGGCTCGGTGAGTGTGGTTGTCATGATGTCCTTGCTTCCTATTCCGTCTTGGCGTCGGCGGCCTGGCGCAGGGCCTCGGCTCCGCCGACGATCTCCATGATCTCGGTGGTGATGGCGTCCTGACGGGCGCGGTTCATGTCCCGGGTGAGGGTCTTGGCCAGGTCGTCGGCATTCTCGGTGGCCGCAGCCATGGCCCGCTGCCGCGCCGTGTGCTCGCTGGCGGCCGCTTCGAGCAGGGCGCCGAACAGCGCGGCCTCCACGTAGCGCGGCACCAGCTCCACGAGAAGGTCGGGGGACTCGGGCTCGAACTCGGTGTACCCCTCACGCTTGGGCGTCTCGTCGTCGACACCGTCGTCACCCGCCGGCTCGGGCAGCGGAAGGAGCTGGCGCGTCTCGACCACCTGGGTGCCGGCGGACACGAACCGGGTCGAGACGATCAGGACCTGGTCGACCTCCTCGGCCAGGAACAGGGGTGTCACGACCTCGGCCACCCGACGGGCGTCTTCGAAGGTGGGGCGGTCCGAGAATCCCGAAAAGGCCTGCTCCAGAGGGATGCGGCGGAACCGGAAGTACGACTGGGCCTTGCGGCCGACGCTCATGAGCCGGTTGTCGACCGACGTTGCCTCGAAGCCGCGCACCGTCCGTTCGGCGAGGCGCAACACATTGGCGTTGTATGCGCCGCACAAACCCCGGTCGGCGACGACCGCCAACACCAGGACCCGCTGGGGAGACTCGGGGACCCCGAGCACCCTTCCGGCGGTGTGCCCGGCGTCGGCGGCGGCCTCGCCCAGGATCTCGGAGATCCCCTTCAGGTAGGGACGGAATCCCGTGAGGCGATTCTGGGCGCGCACGATCTGTGACGCCGCGATGAGCTCGAAGGCGCGGGTGATCTTCTTGGTCGACTGGACGGTGCGGATGCGCCGTCGAAGGACCTTCTCCTGGCCACCGGCCACGGCTCAGTCACCCTCCATCGCCACGAAGGTGTCCTTGAACGCCTGCAACGCCGTCTTGAACACTGACTCCTCGGGCAGGGCCCCGGTCGTCTTGATGGCATCGAGGATCTCAGGATGGCTCGACCGCATGAAATCGAGGAGCTCGGCCTCGAACCGTCGCACCTCGGACACCGCCACGGTGTCGACCCAGCCGTTGGAACCCGCATAGATCACGACGACCTGCTCCTCCACCGGGAGCGGCGCGTTCTGCGCCTGCTTCAGCAGCTCGGTGAGCCGGTATCCCCGGTCCAGCTGCGCCTGCGACACCTTGTCGAGCTCGGACCCGAAGGTGGCGAAGGCCTCGAGCTCGCGGAACTGCGCCAGGTCGATCTTGAGGGTCCCGGCCACAGAGCGCATGGCCTTGACCTGCGCCGCGCCTCCCACCCGGGAGACCGAGATGCCCACGTTGATGGCCGGACGCACCCCCGAGTAGAACAATTCCGACTCGAGATAGATCTGCCCGTCGGTGATCGAGATCACGTTGGTGGGGATGTAGGCGGACACGTCGCCGCCCTTGGTCTCGATGATGGGAAGTGCCGTGAGTGACCCGCCCCCCCGGTCATCAGACAGCTTGGCGGCGCGCTCGAGAAGCCGACTGTGCAGATAGAACACGTCTCCGGGATAGGCCTCTCGTCC
The DNA here is from genome assembly GCA_036511675.1 of Acidimicrobiales bacterium. Lineage (GTDB taxonomy): Bacteria > Actinomycetota > Acidimicrobiia > Acidimicrobiales > UBA8190 > Chersky-840. The sequence continues at coordinate 10,863 of DATCBU010000070.1, forward strand.
CGGGGGCCGGCGAAGCAGCAGGGACATCTGGCGGTAGGCCTCGGCCTGCTTGGACAGGTCGTCGTACACGATGAGGGCGTGCTCACCGTTCTCCATCCAGTGCTGGCCCATGGCACACCCCGAGTACGGGGCGATGTACTTGAACGGGGCCGGCTCCGACGCCGGTGCGGAGACGACGACGGTGTAGTCCATGGCGTCATGCGCTGCCAGCGTCGCCACCGTCTGTGCCACCGACGAGCCCTTCTGGCCGATGGCCACGTAGATGCACTTCACCCCCAGGCCCTTCTGGTTGAGGATGGTGTCGATGGCGACGGTGGTCTTCCCTGTCTTGCGGTCGCCGATGATCAGCTCGCGCTGACCTCGACCGATCGGGGTCATGGAGTCGATGGCCTTGATCCCAGTCTGGAGCGGCTCCTTCACGGGCTGGCGGGCCACGATGCCCGGGGCCTGGACCTCGAGGCGGCGTGTCTCGGTCGACGCGATGGTGCCCTTTCCGTCGATGGGCTCGCCCAGCGGGTTGACGACCCGACCCAGCAGCCCGTCACCGACGGGGACCGACAGGATGCGCCCCGTGGCCCGGACGAGCTGCTCCTCCTCGATGTGCGCGTCACTGCCCAGGACGACGGCACCCACGGTGTCCTCGTCGAGGTTCAGGGCGATCCCGAGGGTCCCGTCCACGAACTCCAGCAACTCGTTCACCGCCACCATGGGCAGCCCACTGATGCGGGCGATGCCGTCGCCCACCTCGGTGATGCGCCCCACCTGCTCGGCGGAGACCTCGGGGGTGTAGTCGGTGACGTGTCGCTGCAACGCGGCGGCGATCTCGTCGGCGTTGATGGTCAACTCTGCCATCAGGTCTGTGCTCCTCGGGTTGCCCCCTCAAGCTTGAGGAGGTGCTCTTCCACTTGGTCAAGACGGCGCTGGGCGCTGGCATCGACGAGGAGATCGCCGATGTGGATCACCGCACCGCCGAGAATGTCGGGGGCAGCCAGGATCTGGAGCTCCACGGGCTGACTGGTGAGGTGCTCCAGGGCCTCGGACAGGATCCGGTGCTCGTCGGCATCGATGGGGAGCCCGGTGTAGATGCGAGCCACCCGCCAGCCTCGGGCGCGTGCCGCCTGTTCGGCTAGCCAGTCGACGGACGAGGCCAGGTCACGCACCCGTCCCTGGATCGTGGTCCGGACCAGCCGGAGGGTGGCGGGACGCACCTTGTCCCCGAGGAGATCGTCGAGAATCTGTGTGCGGTTCTCGAGCGGCAGCGTCGAGTCCGACAGGACGCTACGCAGCGAGGGGCTGGACTCGAGGACCCGGGCGAAGCGGAACAACTCGTCTTCGATCTCTTCGAGCTCGGACGTCTCGGTGACCTCCTCGAAGACGGCATCGGCGTAGCCCGAGATGAAGTGGCGCCACGCCGTACGGCTCACGATCGGCTCTTGCGCTCGCAGCTCCTCGGGAGGCAGGTCGTGCATGTGCCGCGCCAACTCGTAGAGCTCGTGCAGCGCGGTGGGAAACTCCTCCACCCGGCCCGTCTCCACGGCCCGCACCACGATCTTGAGCGCCACGGGGTGGATCCGCGTGGCCAGAAGATCCTGGAGCACGGCCTTGCGGGCCGAGGTCGACACGGCGCGGTCGGTGAGCGCCACCGCCAGGTCGTTGGTCCGGGACACCAGATGCGCGACCGCGTTGACGTCCTCGGCGATATGCCCACCGAGGGCGTCTCTGGCCACGTCGGCCAGGAGCGCCGTCGTGTAGCCCCGAAGCGAATGGTGCACGCTCTGCTTCCTCCTCTTGCTTTGCCTTGCTCAGACCGGTTCGTGCCCGGTGCGTCGCACCGTCAGGTGCCGGTCCCGCCCGCCGAGGTCCCGACCGAGCCCCGCAACGCCGTAACGGCCTCGTCGATCAGCGCCCGATGGCTGGACTCGTCGATCTCCCGCCCTATGACCTGGCGGGCGACCGAGATCACGAGCGCCCCCACCTTGGTGCTGACCTCGTCCACCGCCCGCTGGCGCGCTCCGGCGATCTCGGCCTCGGCCCGGGCCACGAGGCGGTCGTACTCGAGACGTCCCCGCTCCTCCGCCTGCGCGTTGATCCGCTCTGCTGCCTTGTTGGCGGCGGCAACGATCTCCCGTGCTTGTAGCCGGGCCTCATCCAGCGTCTCCTGGCGCTGGTTGCTCGCCTCCGCGGCCTCGGCACGCGCCGTCTCGGCCGCCTCGAGCGAGGTCCGAATCTCCTCCTGGCGCGCCTGCATCGCCTTGTTCAGGGGCGGCAGGATCCATTTGGTGATAACTCCGACGATGATCAGGAAGGCAATGAATTCGGCGATGAACGTCCCGTCAGGAACAAGGAAGTTTCCACTGCTCGAAGCTGGCACAGAGATACCTCCCTACTTCTTGTAGAGAACGAAGACGAAGAACGCCATAAAGGCCAGGTTGATGAAGTACATGGCCTCGACCAGTCCAACCGTGATGAACAGGTAGAGACGCGCTTTGGCCTCCACCTCGGGCTGGCGTGCCACTGCAGCAATGGTCTGGCTACCGGCGAGACCGTCGCCGATGGCGGCGCCGACGGCTCCGCCTGCCAGTGCAAGGCCGCCACCGACCATGGCACCTGCCAATTGGACTGCTTGACTCGTTACTGGGCCCGATGCGGCCATTGTTCCTCCTTGGATTGCAGGGGTTGTTCCGGCACGTGAACGCCGGTGCTAGTGCTCAGCATCCACCGTCGTCGCCATGCCGTAATAGACGATCGTCAGCAAGGCGAAGATGAAGGCCTGTATGAAGCCGATGAACATGTCGAACAGCTTCCAGGCCACGTCGGCCACGGGCACGATGAACACCGGCAGAAGCGCGGCAATGAGCAACAGCATCAGCGTGCCCGCGAACAGGTTCCCGAAAAGCCGGAGCGCAAGGGTAATCGGCTTCGTGATCTCCTCGATCACGTTGATCGGGAAGAAGAACGGGAAGGGTTGAAAATAGTGTTTGACGTATCCTCGCACGCCGCGAGCGCGAATCGAGGCTGCATGCACGATCACGATGACGATTAACGCCATCGCATAAGTGAGATTGACGTTGGCGGTAGGCGACGGCAGGTACTCGGTTCCCCCCCGAGGCGAACTGGGGATCACTTCGAGCCAGTTTGCCGTCAGGATGAACAGGAAGAGCGCGAGTGCCAGGGGGACGATCCGGACTCCGGCAGGACCCACCGTCGACTCGACTAGCTGGTTCACCTGGTCGACAGTTGTCTCGAAGAACAGCTGGAGCTTGCCGGGAACGCCTGATGTGGCCCGGCGTGCGGCCAGGAGACCGAGACTGATGACGATGATCGCCGCGATCAAGGTGGCCCATACGACGTCGAGCTCGATCGACAGCCCGAATATCTTGCGGGTCACATGGTTCGAGATGTTGATGTTCCCGCTGGCGAGCAGGTGCACAGCACTGATCACGGGGGCGATACCCCCCGGAAGACGGCCGTGATCATGCTGGACAAGAAGGCTGCTTGATAGAGCACGAGGCCCAGAAGAGCGCCGAAGCCCATCGGTGTGACCAGGATCAGCAATGCCAGCACGACAGCCGTGGTGATGCCGAGTCGACCGAGCGTACGGGCTGCCAACGGGCGCCGCGCCGCCTTGGCGTCCGCGAGGTGCTTCAAGCGGGCCACTGACGAGTCGACCCAGTGCGTGTTGAGCGCTCCGAGCATGAGTCCGATGGCGATGCCAAGGCCGGCGACCGGGTAGCCGACCAGTGGTGCCACGACAAACCCGACCACACCGAACGCCACGGCTGTGATACGAGTTCGGCGAAGGGCTCGGCCCAGGCGCAACGCGTCAAGGTCGGCGAACTCCTCAAGCATGGGAACTCCCATGTGGGGTGCCGGCCAGAACAACCGCTACAAGTACCTCTTGATCTCGACGTACGCGGTCACCACCGCTAACACGACACCGACCACGAGGCCCAACAGGGTGAACAGCGGGGATCGATGCGTGACTCCATCGAGATACAGACCGAGGATCACTCCCCCGGCGACACACAGCGCGATGGAGACGCCGAGGCCCGCCAGGGTGAAGAAGCTGGGGGAGGGCTTGTCGTCCACAGCACTCGACTCGGCGCGCGCCGCTCAGGGCGAAGATGTCGTCGTGCATCGCCGGAGCTCTCCCGAGTTCACTCGGCGTGCCCGGCGGTGGGGCCGGATGCAACCGTGGCCGATGTCCGGTGATCGGAACCGACTGGGAGCGGGAAGCGCACACCACAATCTTCGCATCCACCCCCTGAGCGCGGCAAAACGAGCCTGAACCAGCGACTATTTGCGCTCTGCAAGAGATCCCCAGGGCTAGCGGCGGTATTTCACCCTGGACGCGGCGTGCGTGACCGGAGCAGCCGGCCGGGGGGTCTCGCTCCCACCCGGCCTGATCCGTTGCCCTGGTGTGGCGCCGTTCTCGCCCGTCTCGTCCTTCTCGTCGCTGTCGCTTTTGTCGCTCTTGTCGAAGACGGCCCCGTGCTCCCCCAGGCCGGCGGGCACGGGGAGGACCGGTGTGCCACGGGCCGGCTCCCGCTCGGTGACCACGCTCTGCGGGACGTCGGCGCCTTTGGGAACGTCGGCCTCGACGCCGTTGCCGTTCATCGTGTCCTTGCGAAGCCCGGGATGGAACAGCGTGTACAGGGCCAGGCCGAGGACGATGACGCCGAACAGGATGACGGCGTTGGCGCGCTTGTCGAACAGGGGGAACAACAAGAACGCGGACAGCACCGCGGTCCAGGCCCACAAGATGGCCACGGTGCGCCGGGGACCGTGGCCCAGGCGTAGAAGCCGGTGGTGGACATGGTCCTTGTCAGGAGTGTGGAAACCCGTGCCGCTGGCGGTACGACGGATGAAGGCAAATGCCATGTCGGCGATGGGGACGCCCAGGATGAAGACAGGGATGAACAGCGGTGCGAAGAAGAAGTAGGTCTGGCCGCTCACGTCGGCGGTGCGTCCGCCGATGAGCATGGTCGACGCCGCCAGCAGCAGTCCCAGGAACTGCGCACCGGCGTCGCCCATGAAGGCACGCGCCGGGTGAAAGTTGTGGGGCAGGAAACCGATGCACACCCCGAACGCCACCACCGCGATGAGCGGGCCGAGGTTGTCGGGGGGGAGCACTCCCACGAAGACCAGGCGCAGGCCGTACACCGCCAGCGCGCCCGAGGCGATGGCCACGATGCCGGTGGCGAGGCCGTCGAGTCCGTCGATGAGGTTCACGGCGTTGGTGATGACGATGACCCACAACGCCGTGAGGAGCGGGGTGACGTCGGGAGAGAGCACGAAGAAGCCGACGAAGGGGATCTTGAACTGGAACATCGTCACGCCCAGGAACACGAGCACCATGGCCGCCAGAACCTGCCCGGCCACCTTGGCCGGCGCTGACATCTCCCTGACGTCGTCGATGAACCCCACCACGAAGATCACCGCCGCCCCGAGCACGAGGCCCAGGGGCTCCGAGGACCCCGCGAACAGCCCGTGGAGCTGCCCCAATTGCGAGGCCACCAGCATGGCGACGGCAAACGCCAGGAACATCGCCGCCCCACCCCCGTAGGGGGTCACTCGGGTATGGACGCGGCGTTCGTCGGGCTCGACCACGAAGCCGGCTCTGGTGGCGAAGTGCCGGATGGGGAACATCGCCACGAAGGTGCCCACGGCGGCTACCGCCGCCACCATCACGTATGCCCCGAGCGGGGGCACGGCCTCAGCGGCCTCCGGCCGGGCTGTGCAGCGCGGCGTCTCGCACGAGCCCCGGATAGGGCGGGAACCCGCCACACAGCTCGAGGACCTCGGCCCGGACGTCGCGCAATGCGGCGTCGTCTTCTCTCTGGCGCAGGGCGCGGCCGATGAGCCGGGCGACGGTCGCCATCTCCTGGGGCCCCATCCCCGCCGTGGTCTGGGCGGCAGTGCCGAGCCGCAGGCCCGAGGTCACGAATGGCGATCGGGGATCACCGGGAATGGTGTTGCGATTGAGGGTGATCCCGGCGCGATCGAGCACCTCTTGGGCGTCTTTGCCCGTGAGCTCGGCGTCGAAGGGACGCAGGTCGATCAGGATCAGATGGTTGTCGGTCCCTCCCGAGACCAGCCTGAACCCCTCGGTCGCCAGGGCGTCGGCGAGGGTCCGGGCGTTGGCCACCACGTTGGAGGCGTAGGTGCGGAACGACGGCTGGGAGGCCTCTCGGAAGGCGACCGCCTTGGCCGCGATCACATGCTCGAGCGGGCCGCCCTGGAGCCCGGGGAACACGGCGGAGTCGATCGCCTTGGCGAGACCCTGGTCACACAGGATCGCCCCGCCGCGCGGGCCCCGCAACGTCTTGTGGGTGGTGAGCGTGACCACGTCGGCCACGCCGACCGGGTTCGGATGGGCGCCACCGGCCACCAGGCCGGCGGGATGGGCGATGTCGAACATGAGCCGGGCGCCGACCGCATCGGCGATCTCCCGGAAGGGCTGGGCGTCGATGAGACGCGGATAGGCGGTGGCGCCGGCCACGATCAGCTTCGGTCGCTCACGTTTGGCGACGTCGGCCACCTCGTCGAAGTCGATGGTCTCCCCCGGCGCGGCGGGGTCGTGCGACGCCGAGGTAACCCCGTAGGTGACGAAGCGCCAGATCTTGCTCGTGATGCTGGCCGGAGACCCGTGGGTGAGGTGGCCGCCGTGGTCCAGGCTCATGGCCAGGACGGTGTCCCCGGGCTCGAGCAGCGCCTGGTAGACGGCGAGGTTGGCGGTCGCCCCGGCGTGGGGCTGGACGTTGGCGTGTTCCGCTCCGAACAGGGCCTTGGCGCGGTCCCGGGCCAGATTCTCGACCTGGTCGATGACCCGGTTCCCGCCGTAGTAGCGCCGGCCCGGATACCCCTCGGCGTACTTGTTGGTGAGCACCGACCCCGAGGCGGCCAGGACCGCCGTCGACGTGAAGTTCTCCGATGCGATCAGCTGCAGCGTGGTCGACTGCCTGTCGATCTCCGCCCCGAGGAGCGCGACGATCTCGGGGTCGTCGACGAGCCACTGGTCGAAGGGGGACGACGCCCGGCCGGCGCCGTCTCGTACATCGGTCATCTTGGTCCTCTCGGTCTTCTCGGTCGTCTCTCGCCCACTCAGCGCGCCTCGAGCAGGGTGATCTCTTTGATCCGTTGCTCGTGACGACCCCCGATCGGCTCCGTCGACAGGAAGGTGTCGACGGCATCCTTGGCCACCTCGTGCCCGATGGTGCGGCCCCCCATGCACAGCACGTTGGCATGATTGTGCGCCCGGGCCAGGCGCGCCGTCATGACATCGTGCACGACAGCGGCACGTACGCCATCGACCTTGTTGGCGGCGATGGAGATGCCGATGCCGGTGCCACACGCGCACAGGCCGAGATCTGCCCGCCCCTCGGTCACCGCCAAGCCCACCGCGGCTCCGAACTCGGGGTAGTCCACGATGCGTTCGGAGTCGGTCCCGAGGTCGTCGACGTCGTGTCCCAACTCGGCCAGGTGGGCGGAAAGGAACTGCTTCAGGAGGAAGCCGGCGTGGTCGGCGCCGACCGCGATGCGCATGGCCGAAGCATACCGAGGCCCTCGCGCCGCCCCGGGGGCTCCCCCACCGCAACGATACGCTCGGCTCCGTGGCCCTCGACCCCCGTACGCCGGTGCTGGTCGGGGTGGGCCAGGTCACCGAGCGCCCGGACCCCGCCGTTCCCATCACCGAGCGTCCTGAACCCGTCGGGCTCATGGCCATGGCGCTGCTCGAAGCCGGTGGGGACAGCGGGACCGCCGACGAAGGCCGCGGGCTCCTGGCCCGCGCCCAGTCGCTGCGAGTCATCCTCCCTCTGAGCTGGCCTTATGTGAACCCCGGCGTGCTCGTGTCCGAACGCCTGGGTATCGCGCCCCAAGAGCTCGCCCTCACCGCCGTCGGGGGCAACAACCCCCAGACCGTGGTGAACACCACGGCGCGGCAGATCGCCACCGGAGAGCTCGACGTGGCGCTGGTCACGGGGGCCGAGTGCGGCTTCACGCGCCTGGCCGCCCGCCGTGACCCGGGGCGCCCCGCCCTGGGGTGGACCACACAACCCGACGACACCACGCATCCGGTGATCCTCGGGAGCGACCGCGTGGCGGTCACCGACGCGGAGGTGGAGCGTGGGCTCGACCGGCCATTGCGCGTCTTCCCGCTGTTCGAGAACGCGCTGCGCTCGGCGGCGGGCCGGACGATCGGCGAACACCAACTTCACCTGTCGGAGCTGTGGGCGCGCTTCTCGTCGGTGGCGGAGGCGAACCCCTACGCGTGGTCACCGCAGCCCCGATCGGCGCAAGAGATCCGAACGACCGGCCCGTCCAACCGGATGGTGGCGTTCCCCTATCCGAAGCTCATGAACGCCAACAACCGGGTCGACCAGGGCGCCGCGTTCATCCTGTGCTCGGTGCGCGCCGCCCGTGAGGCGGCGGTACCCGAGGACCGGTGGGTCTTCCCGGTGGCAGGTGCGGATGCCCACGACCACTGGTTCGTGTCGCAGCGACAGGATCTCCGGTCCTCGCCCGCCATCCGCCTCGCCGGCGAGCGGGCCCTGGGGCTCGCCGGAATCGGCATCGACGACGTAGCGCATGTCGATCTGTATTCGTGCTTTCCCTGTGCGGTCCAGATCGCTGCGCTCGAGCTGGGCCTGGCCCTCGACGACCCGGGCCGGTCGCTCACTGTGACGGGCGGGCTCGGGTTCGCCGGGGGCCCCGGCAACAACTATGTGAGCCACTCCATCGCTTCGATGGCCCGGCGCCTGCGGGCCGATCCGGGCGCGCACGGCCTCGTGACCGGCCTGGGCTGGTACAGCACAAAGCACGCCGTGGGGGTGTGGTCGACCACACCGCCGGCGGCGGGGTTCCGCCACGAGTCACCCCAAGAGGCCGTCGATGCACTCCCCCAGCGCACCCCGGCCTGGGACTTCGAGGGCGACGCGACAGTCGAGACCTACACCGTGGTCCACGACCGCGACGGGGAGCCCGAGCTCGGCATTCTGGCCCTGCTCACCGCGGACGGCCGGAGGACGTGGGGAAACACCGCCGATCGCGACGACATGCTCGGCCTGATGGAGCAGGAGGGATGCGGGCGCAAGGCACGCCTCCTCCCGGGGGGCCGAATCGAGCTCCGGTGACCGGAACTCAGATGTCGTCGATGCCGCTCAGGTCCACGCCCGCGGCCAGCAGCTGCGCTTCCAGGAGCGACCAGTCGTAGTAGTCGCGCCACGCGCTGATGCGTCCCTCGCCGTCGAATTCGAAGATGCCGGCGACGGGCACCGCCATCGGCATGTCATTGATCACGAACCTGTCGACACGCTCGGTGAAGACCGTGTCCCGGACGACCTCCAACCGCTTGAACTCGAACGAGAAGTCCGAGGCGAAGCCCGTCTGGAGCTCGAAGACGGGGCGGAGCTCGTCGGGGCCCTTTGCCGCGTCGCGGTTCGCCTCACTCCACGTGCCGTCGGGAGCGAAGAAGCCGGTGAGGCGATCTGGATCGCGCTCGACCCACGCCCCGAAGAAGGCACGCACCGTGGCTTCGTGGTCCGCTGGCATGTGTCGCCCCTTTCGTCACGTCCGAACAGTGGGGATCCGGTAGGGCGTGAGCCTGCCACATCCGGGCCAACGGAGGCCTGTCAGGCTTCACCCACCGCGGCGAGCACCTCGGCCCAGGACAGCGCGCCCTGGCGCAGGCACTGCGGAGCGGTGTCGAGCACGGACACCACGGTGGAGGGGGCTCCGGCGCAATGACCGCCGTCGAGGACCGGCACCGATCCGAACACGCGCTGCAGCGCCTGCGGGTCGGTGCACGGCGCTTCACCGTGCGCATTTGCACTCGTGGTCGCCAGTGCACCCACCGCTAGGCACAGGGCGCGCGCCACGGCGTGATCGGGGAGTCGCAATCCGATGGTCCGGTCATGCGCGCCGAGAGCCCAGTCCAGGCCGGGCCGGCGGGCGACCACGATGGTCAACGCCCCCGGCCAGAACGCGTCCGCCAGGTGTCGCGCTGTTGCCGAGAGACCGTGCGGGCCCGCCAGCGTCTCGGCCTGTTCCATCGACCCGACGAGGACAGGGAGGTCGAGTCCGTCGGGTCGGGCCTTCAGCGCGAACAGCGCCTCGGTGGCACCGGGAATCGTGGGGTCCACGGCGAGCCCGTACACGGTGTCGGTCGGGATCGCCACCACCGCCCCGTCCCGCAGCGCCGCCACGGCGTCATCGAGGCCGACGGACCGGAACCGGGCCTCGTCCCCCTCGTTCACGCCCCGGGCCACCGGGCCACGAGCACGCGCGGGCGCCCGGCGAGGTCCACTCGGATCTCTGACGTCTCGTACCCGATCTCGGTGGCCCGGGCGCGCATCGAGGGAGCCTGCGCCGGAGCCAACTCCACGACGAGGCTTCCGCCGCGATCCAACCAGTCCGGCGCCGCGTTGAGGAGCAGTTCGATGTCCTCGACACCGGTAGGGCCCGACACCAGCGCCGACTGCGGCTCGTGCTCGCGGACCACCGTCTCGAGGGCCTCCCACTCCGACCCAGAGACGTACGGGGGGTTCGACACCACCAGGTGCACGGTCCCGGCCAGGGCAGGGGGAAGCGCGTCGAACCATGAGCCCTGCGCCACGTGCACGCGGGACGCGGTGTCCGGGCTGCGCTGCGCCAGCGTGGCGAGATTCTCATCGAACACCTCGAGGGCACCGCCAGACATGTCGGTGGCCCACACTGCGAGCGGTGGCGGCGGCACCGACCGGGGCGAAGCGTCGAACTCGGCTGCCAACGAGAGTGCGATCGCGCCGGACCCGGTCCCGAGGTCCACGGCGACGAGACCCGACGGCGGTGCGTCTCGCCACGCCTGAGCGCGCAGCTCTTCCAGCGCCACCTCCACCACGTGCTCGGTCTCAGGCCGCGGGATGAGGACACGCCGGTCCACGCGCAGTTCGAGGGACCGAAACGCCCAGGTGCCGAGCACGTACTGCAGCGGTTCGCCCGCTCGACATCGTTCCACCATGGCCCGCACGGCGTCAGACGCGGCGGGCGCCACGACGAGGTCGGGCCGGGCCACGAGGTCGCCGGTGCCCATCCCCGTGGCCTGGGCCACGATCCAGCGCGCCTGCGGTACCGATCCCAGGGCATCGGCGGCCGAGGCCAGGACGTCACCCACACGCAGCGGTACCACCGACGCGTCCGGCGGTGTCATGCGCTTGCGATCCCCCGTCCGCGTTCGTCGGCGAGGAGCGCGTCCACGATGTCGTCGAGATCGCCTTCGAGCACGCGGTCGAGCTTGTGCAACGTGAGCTTCACCCGGTGGTCGGTGACCCGGTTCTCCTTGAAGTTGTACGTCCGGATCTTCTCGGACCGGCTTCCCCCTCCGACCTGGCTGCGACGCTGCTCTGACTGTTCGGCCGCCACGCGGTCCTGCTCGAGCTTGAGCAACCGGGCCCGCAGGACCTGCAGTGCTCGGGCCCGGTTCTGGATCTGGCTCTTTTCGTCCTGCATGGAGACGACCATGCCCGTCGGGAGGTGGGTGATGCGCACCGCCGAGTCCGTGGTGTTCACCGACTGACCGCCGGGCCCGGTCGAGCGGAACACGTCGACGCGCAGATCGGACTGGTCGATCGACACCTCGACCTCGTCGGCCTCGGGAAGCACCATGACCGTGGCCGCCGAGGTGTGGATACGGCCTTGGGACTCGGTCACCGGCACTCGCTGGACGCGGTGGGTCCCACCCTCGTGCTTCAAGCGAGACCAGGCGTCGGCGCCCTTCACCATGAACGTGACCTCGTTCAGACCATCTCGGTCCGACGGGTCAGAGGAAAGGACCTCGAGACGCCAGCCGTGGCGCTCCGCATAACGCCGGTACATCTCGAAGAGGTCCTTGGCGAACAAGTTCGCCTCCTCACCACCTTCGGCGCCGCGAATCTCGATGATGACATTGCGACCGATGTTGGGGTCTTTCGGCAACAGGAGGACGCTGAGCTCCTCTTCGAGCCGGGCGGCTTCCGACTCGGCGCGCTCGATCTCGGCCTGCACTATCTCGCGGTCCTCGCCCGTGGCCTCGGTCAGCATCTGACGGGCGGTGTGCAGGTCTTCGGTGGCGTGGCTGAGACGCCGCGCCACGGTGAGGAGCGCTTCGAGGTCCTTGTGACGGCGCGACGCCTCGCGCAGGCGGGCCTGATCGCCGACAACCGCCGGGTCACCCAGAGCGTCGAGCACCGCTTGGTACTCCCGCTCCCACGCGGCGAGTTGCTCAGGATCCATGAGAACCAGGGTACCGACGTGCCACCGCCCTCCCGCCGTCTCCGGCGGTGGGACAGGATCAGCCGATCAGGAGCCCGGCGACACCTGGATCAGGCGCGCTTGGCCTTGGAGCGCGAGCCACGCTGCCCGTAGCGGCGCTGGAAGCGCTCGACGCGCCCGCCGGAGTCGACCAGCTTCTGCTTGCCCGTGAAGAACGGGTGGCATTCGTTGCACAGCTCGGCGTGGATCTCAGCCTTGGTGGACCTGGTCGTGAACGTGTTCCCGCACGAGCAGCGCACGGTGGCGTCCACGTAGGAGGGGTGAATGTCTGCCTTCATGATTCCTCCAGTCTAGGGGCGCCGGAGCGGGGTCGGGCCGGGGCCTGTTCGGCCGGGCCCGTCACCTCAGGCTGCGGGGCCCTTGGCGATCTCGGCCAGGAACTCGTCGTTGCTCTTCGTGGTCCGGATCTTGTCCATGAGCAGCTCGAGCCCGGCGGCCGCGCTCCCGTCCGCGGCGAGCGCGTTGAGCACCCGGCGCAGCTTCCACACTTGCTGGAGCTGGCCCCGCTCGAACAGAAGCTCCTCGTGACGGGTGGAGCTGGCGTTGACGTCGATCGACGGGTACAGGCGTCGTTCGGCGAGCCGCCGGTCGAGGCGGATCTCCATGTTGCCGGTGCCCTTGAACTCCTCGAAGATCACCTCGTCCATCTTCGAGCCCGTCTCCACGAGGGCGGTCGCCAGGATGGTAAGAGACCCACCTTCCTCGATGTTGCGCGCCGCCCCGAAGAACCGCTTCG
>DATCBU010000071.1:0-60831 GCA_036511675.1 Acidimicrobiales bacterium
GGTGGCTCCCGAGATGAAGCCCGGGTAGCCGTTGCGAATGGTGTCGGCTCCGGAGACGAATTGGACGTCTGTCCACGACACCCCGGCGTCATCGAGCGCGTGGCGCGCCGCGGTGAGCCCGTACTCGACGAAGTTGCGGCCCCACTTGCCCCAGGGGTGCATGCCGACCCCGAGGACGGCCACGCTGCGGTCGTCAGGCACCCGAGCCCCCCGATCCAGCCGTCACCGGCCGCCACTTCCACACCAGGTATTCATGGTCGTCGTCCTCGTAGAGCACATCCACGACCAGCTCGACCTCGGTGCCCACCCTCAGGTCGTCCACCGTGACCTCGGGCACGACCTGGCCCATCACCACCATCTTCTCGTCGGCCAGCTCCACCGCCGCGATGCAGAACGGCACGTACGGGTCCGCGGCCACGTACGGCGCCGGGGGGGTGTACCGGGCGTCGGTGTAGGACCACACCTTGCCCCGGCGGCTCAGTGCCACGTCGTCGAATTCGGTGCCGTCGCACCGGGGGTTGGCGCAGAAGTAGGTCTCGCGGGGAAAGGCGTAGGTGCTGCATTGCCGGCACCGGCTCCCGAGCAGGGCAGGGGCGTCGCCGTCGGTGGTGAACCATCCCTCCACGGCGGGGACGCGGATCTTGGTGGGTGCCATCGCCGGAGTCTAACGCCCCGTCAGATCGGGCCCCCGAGGTGGCGTATCGTGATCCATGGACCTCATCGTCGTCGACTCGTTCACCGACCGTCCCTTCGCCGGGAACCCGGCGGCCGTCGCCATCGTGAACGGCTTCCCCGACGAGGACCGCATGCAGGCCATTGCCCGCGAGATGAACCTGTCGGAGACGGCCTTCGTGGTGCCGCGCGCCGATGGTTCGTACGACCTGCGGTGGTTCACGCCCACGGTGGAGGTCGACCTGTGTGGACACGCCACCTTGGCCTCGGCTCACGTGCTGGGCGGCGCCGGCGCGTTCCACACCCGCAGCGGCGAGCTGCGGTGCGCTCCGGCCGGTGATGGCTGGATCGAGATGGACTTCCCTGCCGACCCGACCACCCCGGAGACCGTTCCCCCGTCGTTGGCGGCCGCCCTCGGCCTTGCATCCGGGACAGACGTGCGCGGCTTCGCCCGGGGCCGCGCCGATCTCCTGGTCGAGTTGTCCGGCGCCGGCACGGTGCGGGCCCTGGACCCGGACCAGCCGGGGGTGGCGGCCCTGGGGGGGCGATGTGTCATCGTCACCGCCGCTGGTGACCGCCCCGGCGTGGACTGTGTCAGTCGGGTGTTCGCCCCCAATGCCGGCATCGCCGAGGACCCCGTCACGGGCTCCGCTCACTGCGCGCTGGCCGAGTACTGGGGGGAGCGCCTCGGACGCGACGCGCTGGTGGGGGAACAGGCCTCGGCACGAGGGGGCGTGGTGCGGATGACCCGCCAGGGATCGCGCGTGGTGCTGGGCGGGCAGGCCGTCACGGTCTCGAAGGTCCAGCTCGTCGTGTGAGGGCCACCGGTCACCCGGTCGCCCTGCGCACCCCCTTGCGGTAGGCGCCGGGGAACAGAGCCCGGCCCACCGGCGCCAGCTTGGCGATGGGGGCGGCGTCGATGTCGACCTTGGCTCCGCCCATGCGCGCCAGCACGAGGTGCGACACCTGCTCCTCGGAACGGCGGACCATGCGGGGCGGCATCGGCATTCCGGCGTCGAGCGCTTCGTTGCCCATGGCGGTGGGGACCCACCCCGGATACAGGACGTGGAGGTGCACACCCTTGTCCTCGGTGTCGAACGACAGGCTCTCGGTGAACGCGCTCAAGGCCGCCTTGGACGCGCCGTAGGCGGCCTCGTGCGGTCCCGGGGCCCGACCGCTGTCCGAGGACACGTTCACGACGACCCCGTGGCGACGCTCGAGCATGCCCGGGAGCACCGCCAAGGTGCCCGCCACCGTGGCGAAGTAGTTGGTCTCCATGACGGCCCGGTACACCGTCAGGTCCAGGGGCTCGTCCCCACGGGGTGGGCCGACCCCGGCGTTGTTCACGAGCACGTCGATGCGCCCGTGCTCGCTCTCGACGCCACGCAATACGGCGACGAAGCCGTCGGTGTCGCTGACGTCGCAGGCCATCGTGGACGAGCGTGGTGACACCGGACGGATCTCCTCGGCCAGGCTGGCCAGCAGATCCCGGCGCCGCGCCAGCCCGATGACGGTCGCGCCCCCGACCGCCATGTCGAGGGCAAAGCGCCGTCCGAGGCCCGACGACGCCCCCGTGACCACCGCGACGGCTCCCCGTAGTTCGAACATGGCGTCCTCCTGCTGAGCGCGGTCGGTCTCCCGACGATGGCAACATTGCCCCATGGACGCCCCCCGCACCGCCCGGGCCATGTGGAAGCTGTTCGAGCCCCTGCACGCCGTGACCTATTTCGCCGACGAGTGCATCGAGGAGTACGGCCGTGCCGGGCTCAAGGGCTTCTGGATGGGCTACTTCGCCGGCCGGGCCGCACCCATGGGTGCGGTGGCGCCCGGAGTGGTCGACGCCACCTTCTTCAGCTTCAACCCCGACCGGGTCAAGCGGGCGCTCCCCGATGCGTGGTCCTTCGCCTCCCCCGATCGCGTCCTCGTCGCCCGCCTGGCGGGGGTGGACCGTGTCTATGGGCGGCTCTTCGGGACCGAGGGGTCGGGCGCAGGCCTCGACACTGGTGCCATGGCCCGCGCCGCGGCGCTGGCGCGGGCTGCGGTCGAGGGCCTGACCATCGACGGTCGGCCCCTGGCCGGCGCCAACGCCGCGCTGGCCTGGCCCGAGGAGCCCCATCTGGCGCTGTGGCAGGCCACCACGGTGCTGCGCGAGCACCGGGGCGACGGGCATGTGGTCGCCCTGGTGGCGGCCGGGTTGGACGGGCGCCAGGCCCTGGTGACGATGGCGGCGACCGGGGCGGTGCCCCGCGCCTTGCTCCAGGCGGCCCGGGGCTGGGACGACGAGGCGTGGGATGCGTCGACGACGGAGCTGGTCGAGCGGGGGTGGCTGGATGAAGACGGCACCCAGACGCCGTCGGGCGCGGCGGCGCGCCAGGACGTCGAGGACCTGACCGATCTCCTGGCGGCCGAGCCGTGGGAACGCCTGGGCGACGAGGGGACTGAATTATTGCGCGCCATCCTCACGCCACTCGCCGGTGCCATGGCGGCGGCCGGCGCGGTCCCTGTGCCCAACCCCATCGGCCTGCCGCTCCCCGACTGACGCCAGTCGCCGACGGGGTGCCACGCCGACGGGGCGCTCAGTCCCAGAGATCGGCGGGGGCTTGGCCCAGGGGGTAGTGCCCGGGGAGCATGCCACCGGACGTGGCGCGCTCCATGCGCCGGCGCATGCCGTCGGAGAGCGCGGCGGACTTGATCATCTCGATGAACAGGGACGTGGCGTTGCCGACGTCGAAGAAGTCGCGCTGCCACGACCACTTCCAGTTCCCCGCGTAGCGGAACCAGCTGCCGCCCAGCCCGGCGATGACATAGGGAGAGCCGTCGGGGCGGGTGGTGTCGGCGATCTGCTTCCACAGGCCGATGACCTCGCCCTGTGCGGGGTCGATGAGCACCTTCTGGTACGGGTAGGTCCATCCGTCGAGGCCGCCCATCTCCAGACCCAGGGCGACGTCGCGGATCTCGTCGCGGCCGACGGCCATGAACTCCTCATGGGGCCCGATGTTCCAGCCGTAGGTGGCGTCCTCGGTGTACATCTCCGCCATCGGTCGCCAGTCGCCGGCTTCCTGGGCGCGTCGGTTGGTCTCCAACCACCGCTGCACCATCTCCTCGAGCTCCTCGTACGCGAACGCGGCCACGTCAGTCCTCCTCGATCCGTAGGGCATGGGTGGGACAGAACTTCACCGCCGCCTCCACCGAGGAGCGCAGCTCCTCGGGGGGCGACTCGTCGAGGACGACCACCGCGTTCTTCGACACGGTGAACACGGCCTCGGCCTCGGACTCACACACCCCGTGACCCTGGCACAGGTCTCGGTCCACGACGACCTTCACGGCGCGGGGGCGGGGGCCGGCGGGGGCGAAGGGGCCGGGACGGCGCGCCGGCGGTAGGTGGCCACGCACGGCTGGGCCAGCTGCACCACCATCTTCGAATGGTCGTTGCGGTAGGTCTCTGACGGCTGGGCCAACTCGAAGTCCCAGTGCCGCAACAGCACCGAGAAGATGGCCTTCAGCTGCATCATGGCGAAGGGCGCCCCCACGCAACGGTGACGACCGGCCCCGAAGGGGATCCAGGTCCAGGGGTTGGTCCGGTCCTCGGCCCGGGGCTCGAGATAGCGCTCGGGAACGAAGGCATCGGGGTCGGGGAAGTCCTCGGCGATGCGGTTCGACACCGCCGGGCTCGCCCCCACCAGCTTGCCAGGGGTGATCCGGAACCCTTCCACGTCGAGCTCCTCCTTCACGACCCGCAGCACCAGGATGAGCGGGGGGTGCAGGCGCAGCGCCTCTTTGATGGCCGACTCGAGACGGGGCATGGCGCGCAGCGCCTGGTAGCTCACCTCCTCACCGTGCGCGTACAGCTCGTCGAGCTCGGCCCGCACGGCGTCGAGCTCGCCCGGGTGGCGCAGCAACTCGATGAGGGTCCAGGCCGCGGTGCCCGAGGTGGTGTGGTGGCCGGCGAACATCATCGAGATGAACATGCCGGTGACGATGTCGGTCGAGAATTTCGGCGACCCGTCCTCTTCGCGGATCGACATCAAGACGTCGAGGAGGTCGCGGTCGTCGTCGGTGACCGCGGGCGCCGCACTGCGTCGGTCCATGATCCCCTGCACCAGCGCCACGAGCCCCAGCCGGGCCTCGTCGCGCCGCCGGAAGCTCTCGATGGGCGCATAGGGGTCGACATAGGCGATGGCATCGGTGCCCTGCTCGAGGTCGTGGTAGAGCGCGGCGAAGCGGCGGTCGAGCTCGTGGCGGAACTTGCTCCCGATGAGACAGGCCGAGGACGTGTAGATGGTGAGCTCGGCGAACCAGTCCAGGAGGTCGATCGTCCCGGCCTCGGACCACGAGCTCACCATGCCCTCCACCTCGTCGGCGATGGTGGCGGCGTGGCCCCGCATGAACTTGTCCCGCAGCGCCTGGTTGTGCAGCATCTCGCGGCGGCGTTCGGGAGGTGCGTCGAAGACCACGCCTTCCCCGAAGATGGGCGTCATGAAGGGATAGGCCTCGGCCTGGTCGAGGACCTCCTCGGGGGCACGGAAGAACATCTCGTTTGCTTCGGCTCCGGTGAGGAGCACCACGTCGCGCTCAGCCAACCGGAACTGCCCGACGTCACCACACTCGTCCCGGACCCGTCGCATGAGCCCGATGGGGTCGACGCGCAGCTCGTCGAGATGCCCGTGCTCACCCTCGCCTCCCGACACCTGGGGCGGTTCGCGCAATTCGACGTCGATGGTCATGGCTTGCCTCCTGTGGTGCGCTGAATGGGCGCGACGGGTTGGACCTCGATGAGTGGGAGATGCGTCCCCGGCGGCGTCGACACGGCCGCCACCACGGCGGCGGCGACGTCGGGGGGGCGCAGGAAATGGCTGTGGCGCGCCGAGCCGAACCGGACCCACTCGCCCAACACCGTCTCGGTGGCCTCGGGCCCCCAGCCCGTCCCCATCTCGGTGAGGGTTTGGCCGGGTTGGATGATGGTGGCCCGCACCCCGGTGCCTTCGAGCTCGAGCTGCAGCGCTCGCACCAATCCCTCGAGCCCCCACTTCGACGCCATGTAGGCGGCCATCAGGGGTCGCGGGCTGCGGATGATGTCGGAGCTGACGAACACGAGGTCGCCGTGGTGGCGGTGCGCCATGGGGGGGCCCAGGGCGGCGACCAGCCGGTGGGCGCCGAGCAGGTTCACCTCGACGGTGTGGGCGAAGTCCTTCGGAGACGTCTCGAGCGCCGTGCCCGGCTCGGCGTGGCCCGCGCTCGACACCATGATGTCGATCGGGCCCACCGCCTCCTCGGCGGCACGGGCGAATTCCTCGACCGAGGAGGCCTCGGCGAGATCCAGGCGCTGCACATGCGCTTCGCCGCCCTCGGCCCGGATGCCGGCCGCCACCTCCTCACACTTCTCGACCCGCCGGGCCCCGAGCACCACGGGGTGGCCGGCCGCGGCCAGCGCCACGGCCGTGGCGGCACCGATGCCCGAAGAGGCCCCGGTCACCACCGAGGCGCGGCGTGGTGGATGGGCGACGAATTTCGATCGGGGCACGGTCGAGATCCTGGCTCAGTTCGCCCGGCCGTGCGACGTGGCACGCGCCCTGCGGCGCGAGGTGACGGTGGTGGGGAGGCGGGCGAATCCCCGAACGTTGATGGAGTGCACCCGACGCGCTCCGGTGGTGTCGATGTCATAGTCGGCCACGCGCGCCACGAGCTCTTGGAGCATGACGCGGGCTTCGAGTCGGGCCAAGGGCGCGCCCAGACAGAAGTGGCGACCTCCCCCGAAGCTGATGAGCTTGGTGGTGTCACGGTCCAGGTCGTAGCGGTCGGGATCGGGAAAGGCGTCGGGATCGCGATTGGCCGAGCCCACCAGGAGCAGGACGCGAGCGCCGTCGGGGACGATGGTGTCGAGGAGCTCGACATGGCCCGTGGCGACCCGCAACAGCATCTGGGAGGAGGTGTCGTAGCGCAGGGTCTCCTCCACCCATTGCCCGGCCCGCCCAGTGTCGGCGAGGGCCTTGGCCTTCTGGTCGGGGAACCGCCACGCCCAGTACCAGGCGTTGGCGAGCAGCTTCGTGGTCGTCTCGTTGCCCGCCACCACGATGAGGAAGAGGAAGGCGATGATCTCGTCGTCGCTGAGCCGGTCGCCGTCGACCTCGACATCGAGCAGTCCCGAGGTGAGGTCGTCGCGCCGGGCCCGACGACGGTCGGTCACCATGTCGGAGAAGTACCCGGCCAGGACGAGGGCGGCCTCCATCCCCTCCTGGGGCACGTCGAAGACGCCCTCCTGGCGGTGCACGAGAAGGTCGGCGAGGCGTCGCACCTCGGCGCGGTCCGCCTCGGGGACACCGATCATCTGCGAGATCACGTCCATGGGGAGTTTGCCCGCCACGTCGCCGACCATGTCGAAGCTGCCCGCCTCGACGGCCGCATCGAGGTAGCGCACGGCCAGGGCGCGGATGTCGGGCTCGAGCTCTGCCACCCGGCGCGGGGTGAAGGCCTTGGACACGAGCGAGCGCATGCGGGTGTGGCGGGGCGGGTCCATGGCCAGGAACGACATCGACTTGTGAGCCTGGGGGCCGTAGGCGGCGGGATCCAGGGTCACGCCGAAGCGGTTGGAGAGATGCGCCGGATCGCGAAAGGCGCCCAGCACATCGGCGTGGCGCGACAGGGCCCAGAAGTCGAACTCGTCGTTGCGGTACAGCGGGGCCTCGGTCCGCAACCGGGCATAGGTCGGGTAGGGGTCCTCGTGGATCTCGTAGTCGTAGGGGCTGTAGTGGACCGGGGTTCCGGTCCCGGCGCCGGTGTCGACGACGGTGCCGGTGTCGCTCACGACGCGCCTCGCAGGACCAGCCGGGCCGCGTCGGCCAGCGCGTCGGGTACGTCCTCGAATCGGATGTGGCCCATGCCCGCCCACAGCATGGCCCCGCTGTAGGCGAGGTCGAGGCTGCGCAGCACCGCCTCGTCGGCGTCGTCCCCGAGGGCGCTGGCGATCCGCTGGCGCAGTGCCGTGCCGAACAGCACCCGCAGGGTGCGCACCTCGGTCCCGCTCCCGAGCAGCGCGGTGGTGCACGCCGCGGCGAGCATGGGGTCGCCCGCCATGAACAGCCCCAGGACCCGCAGCTCGGCCACGACCCGTTCGACCGCAGGCGATCCGCCACCGCTCCCGGGCACGGTGTCGACGACGGGATCGGGCTCGGGGAGTGCCTGGAGCCGGCGCCACAGGACCTCGGCCAAGAGATGGTCCTTCGAGGCGAAGTAGGTGTAGGCGGTGGCGGGCGCCACCCCGGCGCGCCGGGCCACGTTGCGGACGGTCATGCCCTCGTAGCCCTGCTGGCGGGCTTCGTCGGCGGCGGCCTCGACCAGTTGCTCGACCACGGCGACCTGGCGGACGGTGAGGCGTCGACGAGACGCCTCGGCGGCGAGGACCGCCACCGCCGCCTCGGTCACGTCCTCGCCTTCAGCTCGACGGCCACCTCGGGTGGCGGGACATGCGGCGTGCCGTCGCGCATGGCGGGGAAGCGGAAGGTCGCCGCCCCGGTTGTGCGCGTCATGGTGGTGATGTCGGCTTCGGGCAGCGTCTCGGTGTCCTCGTCGATCACGACCTCCCACCGGCAGTGCGGCACCCGGTCGGTAGGGACGCGCGGGGGCCGGTGGACGGCGCGCACCCTCGCCTTGGGGTTGACGGCCTGGGCCGTCACGTCGAAGGTGCCGTCCTCGATGGTGTGGCACATGCCCGTGACCAGTCGGTCGCCCCAGGGTTCGACGTCCATGAGCGCCCCGCAGCTATGCAACTCGAAATAGCCGTGGTGGTCGTCGACCACCTCGTAGTGGACGTCCATGTAGTGATGCGGGAAGCCGGGGTCGAGCTGCAGGACCTTGAAGATGGCCTCGATCCCGTTTCCCTCCACGGCCATGATCTCGCGCAGGCGGTCGCCGTAGATGGGACTGGCGCCGCGCCACTCTTCGATGGCGAGCTCGTTGACCATGTCGGTGCCGTACCGGATGCCGATGGCGGCGCACATGGACCGGTCCAGAAGATGCACGATGAGGGCGTATTCGCGCACCAGGCGGACGAGGGCCTCCTTGGACAGGTCCTCGTAGCGGAAGTCGGGGTCGAAGGGCCCCGAGTAGTCATTGCGGTCGGCCATGCTGCCAGACTACATTCCAGACACCTGTCTGCCTAGAGGGGGATTCGGGAGTCGATGCGACGACGAGGAGCGAGCCGCCGGTGACCGCCGTGGGGGTGATCGGGCTGGGGGACATCGGCCGGGGCGTGGCCGACGCGCTGCAGCGCGCCGGTCACGACCTGGGAGTCTGCGACCTCCGGGTCGAGGTCACCGCACCCTACGCGGACTCGGCGCTTATCGCCGCAGGCCCCTCGCTCCTCGGGGCCCGGTCCGACGTGGTGGTCGTGGCCGTGGTCGACGATCGCCAGGTCCTGGCCGTGCTCGACGGCAGCGACGGTGCCCTCGCCGGCATGGCCAGAAGGTCGACGGTCGTCATCCTCAGCACCGTGTCGCCGAGCACCATCGAGTCGGTCGCGGCGTTGGCGTCGGCGCGCGCCATCGACGTCGTGGACTGCGGGGTGAGCGGCGGCCCGGCGGCGGCGGCCGACGGCGCCCTGGTGGCGATGGTCGGGGGAGACCCGGCGGTGATCGAGCGGGTGCGGCCCGTCCTCGACAGCTTCACCTCGCTGGTGGTGCACATGGGCCCTCTCGGTGCGGGCCTCAAGGCGAAGTTGGCGCGCAACCTCGTGCAGTACGGGTCATGGCTCGCCGCCTACGAGGCGCAGGTGCTGGCCGAAGCGGCCGGGATCGAATTGTCCAAGCTGGCCGAGGTGATCCGCGAGAGCGACAAGTTGATCGGTGGATCCTCGAGGCTCATGTTCAGGCCCACCGTCGCCCCCTTGGCGGCCGACGCCCATCCCGGCATCGTGAGTGCCATGGCGGCCGGCGCCGCCCTGGCCCACAAGGACCTTGAGGCGGCGTTGGCGCTCGGCAGGAGCCTCGACATCGAGTTGCCCCTGGCGGCGATGACCGACGCCCGCTGCGACGCCGTGTTCGGGCTCGAGGGCCGCGCCGGCCCGGAGGAGAACCGATGACGACCTCGTTCGGCGAAGAGCGCCTGCTGATCGACGGCGCACTGGTGCCGGCGTCGACCGGTGCGGTGTTCGAGACCGTGAATCCCGCCACCGAGGAGGTGCTCGGGGTCGCCGCCGACGCCACGGACGGGGACGCCGAGCGCGCCATCGACGCGGCCCGGCGCGCCTTCGACTCCACTACCTGGTCCACCGATGTGGCGCTGCGGGTGCGGTGCCTGCGACAGATGCAGGCGGCGATGCGGTCGCACGCCGACGAGCTGCGGGCCATGACCATCGCCGAGACCGGGTCGCCCGTGTTCATGACGCGCTCGGCCCAGCTCGACGACCCCGTGGAGTCTCTGGGGTGGGTCGCCGATCTCGCCGAAGGCTATGCGTGGACGACGGACCTGGGGAGGGCCGAGCCCTTGGGGATGCCCGCCCGGCGCTGGGTCTGCCGTGAGCCCGCCGGCGTGGTCGCCGCCATCACGCCGTGGAACGTCCCCCACCAGATCAACCTGGCCAAGCTGGGCCCGGCATTGGCGGCGGGGAACACCGTCATCCTCAAGCCCGCCCCCGACACGCCGTGGTGCGCCACGGTGCTGGGCCGGATGATCGCCGAGGAGACCGACATCCCCGCCGGCGTCGTCAACATCCTGGCCTCGTCGGAACCGGCCTTCGGGGCGCGCCTGGTCAGCGACCCCCGGGTCGACCAGGTGAGCTTCACGGGCTCGACCGCCACGGGGCGCACCGTCATGGCGCAGGCGGCGGGGACGCTCAAGCGCGTCTTCCTCGAGCTCGGCGGGAAGTCGGCGTTCGTGGTCCTCGACGACGCTGATCTGCGCGGGGCGTGCGGGGTGGCCGCCTTCACGGTGTGCGTGCACGCCGGCCAAGGGTGTGCCATCACGACGCGCCTGGTGGTCCCCCGCCGGCATTTCGACGACGCCGTGGACGGTGCCGCGGCGGCGCTGGCCAAGTTGCCGGCCGGGGACCCGACCGACCCCGGGACGATCTGCGGTCCACTCATCAACGCCCGCCAGCGCGACCGGGTGGAGCGCTACATCCGCCTGGCTCGTGACGAAGGTGGGACCATCGTGGTCGGCGGGGGCCGCCCCGCCGAACAGACCAGGGGGTTCTTCGTGGAGCCGACGCTCGTCACCGGGATCGGCAACGATTCCCCCGTGGCACGAGAAGAGATCTTCGGCCCTGTGCTGGTCGTGATCCCCCACGACGGGGACGACGACGCGCTGTCCATCGCCAACGACTCCCCCTATGGGTTGTCGGGCTCGGTGTGGTCGGGGGACAGGGACCGGGCCATGGCGGTGGCGCGGCGCATGCGCACCGGGACCGTCGGGGTGAACGGCGGCGTGTGGTACAGCCCCGACGTCCCCTTCGGTGGTTACAAGCAGTCGGGCATCGGGCGCGAGATGGGCGTGGCGGGTTTCGAGGAGTACCTCGAGACCAAAGTCGTGGCGGAACCGGCATGAGTGCCCCGGGCGGGCACCCTGAGCGGCGGCCGCCGTCGCCGGACCGGGCCAAGGGCATGGCCAAGATGCAAGAGGTCTACAACTTCACCGTCGACCCCGACGACGTGCCCGGCGACTTCGTGGCCTACACCGTGGACCACCTCTTCGGTGACGTCTGGTGCCGGCCCGAGCTGGGGGTGTTCGAACGGCGACTGCTGACCATCGGGGTCTTGGCGGCGCTGGGCAAGACCGACCTCCTCGACGTGCAGTTTCAGAGCGCCCTCGACAACGGGGAGCTGTCGGTGGACCAGGTCCGTGAGCTGGTGGTGCACCTCACCCACTACGTGGGATGGCCCCTGGCGACCGGCGTCAGCGAGGCCGCCGAGCGGGTCATCGCCCGGCGGGCCAAGGCAACGGGTGAGACGTCGTGAGCGGCTTCGACTTCGCCGGCAAGGTGGCCGTGGTGACCGGGGCCGGGCGCGGCATCGGTCGCGCCTATGCCGAGGCGATCGGGGCCGGCGGCGCGGCGGTGGTGGTGGCGGATATCGACGAGGCGGGGGCCAAGGAAACCGCCGACGCCGTGGTCGCAGCGGGAGGAGCAGCCGCGGCGGTGCGCGTCGACATCGCCGACCACGACTCGGTGGCGTCGATGGCCGAGGCGGCCACGGACCAGTTCGGGGGTATCGACTACCTGGTCAACAACGCGGCCATCTTCGGAGGGATGAAGCTCGACTTCCTCCTCACCGTGGACTGGGCCTATCTGCAGCGGTTCCTCGAGGTGAACCTCCTCGGCGCCCTGGTGTGCACCCGGGCCTGCTACCAGTCGATGGCGGCGCGCGGTGGAGGTGCGGTCGTCAACCAGTCCTCGAGTGCCGCCTATCTCTACGCCGGCTACTACGGATGGGCCAAGGCTGGGGTCAACTCGCTCACGCAACAACTGGCGCACGAGCTCGGAGGGATGAACATCAGGGTCAACGCCATCGCCCCGGGGCCCACCGACACCGAAGCGGCGCGCTCTGTTGTCCCCGACCAGTACATGCGCCAGCTGGTCGGCTCCCTGGCGCTCAAGCGCCAGGGGAGCCCCGAGGACCTGGTGGGGATGTGCATGTTCTTGTTGTCCGACGACGCCCGGTGGATCACCGGGCACATCTTCAGCGTCGATGGCGGACAGGTCATGCGCCCGTGACCACCCCCGCCGCCGGCGGTTCGGCGCCGATCGTGGTGACCGAGGCTGTCGGGGACGGGTCGGTGCGCCTCGTCCGGTTCAACCGCCCCGAGGCCCGCAACGCCTTCAATTTCGCGCTGTATGACGCCGTGACCGACGCCATTACCGATGCGGCGGTGTCGAGCGAGGTGCACGTGGTGGTGCTGACCGGGACGGGCTCGGCCTTCAGCGCCGGCCAGGACCTGAAGGAGATGGCCCAGCTGGTCACGGGGGAGGCCACACCCGAAGCCGCCAAGGGATTCCGGGGCCTGCTCGACGCCGTGCAGTCCTTCGAGAAGCCGTTGCTCGCCGCCGTCAACGGCGTGGGGGTGGGTCTCGGGTTTACCCTCCTGGCGCACTGCGACCTCGTCTTCATGGCCGACGACGCCCGCCTGCGGGTGCCGTTCGCCGAACTGGGCGTGCCACCCGAGGCGGCGAGCAGCTTCCTCTTCCCGCGCACGATGGGATGGCAGCGCGCCGCCCACGTGCTGTTCACCGGCTCCTGGATGGGGGCCTCTGAGGCCGTCGACGCCGGCATCGCCTTGGCGCACTATCCGGCCGAGTCCCTCCTCGAGGAGACCTTGGCCGTCGCCGCCACCATCGCGGCGGCGCCGGTGGAGGCCGTGATGGCCAGCAAGCGCCTGTTGCTGGCGACACGGGTGCCCGACGTGACCGCAGCCCGGGACCGAGAGGACGCCGCCTTCGTCGAGCTGCTGGGCTCGGCGGCCACCCTGGCCGCGCTGGAACGATTCGGCACCAAGTAGGATGACCGGCCGTCCCCGGAGCGGGGTCTTGCGGACCGCTCCCGGGTGGTAGCCGGCGCTTGTAGCTCAATTGGATAGAGCATCTGACTACGGATCAGAAGGTTGGGGGTTCGAGTCCCTCCAAGCGCGCTGAGAGAGTCCAGGTCACCTGGCTGCCGCCCGAGGAAGCCAGTCCGCACCGGTCGTCTGACCAACTGACTCGGTTGACACTCGTTCACATTGCTCACGTAGTGCCCGTCCTAGCGCCCCAAAGCGCATCGCCCACCGCCTGGGCAGCTGCCCGTCTGCGATCAGCCGTGAGGTGCCCATAGACATCCTTTGTCACCGTCACCGAGGAGTGGCCCAATACCTGGAGTACCCGGCCAGGTTGGCGGTATGGGCGAGGGAGCAGAACGCAATCAACGCTCAGGGGTCTACGCCAGCTCTGCCGCCGGGGATTCCGACGGGCCGTTGACTTCGTGACGTTCAGCTCTAACCAGCTTCAACACGTCGTCAGGAATCGGGACCTTTGTGATGACGTCACCTTTGGAGAACGAGACCTTGGCGCCCCCGGTGTGGAACCCACCATCGGGTGAAACGACGGGTTCCACGAAGACCCAGGGTCGGGGATCGGCGTCAATGGGGAAATCAGCCCAACGGGACAGCGCCCACGATGCGAGGATTCGCTGGCGCTCAGTCCAGTCGCCCTCTTCGTCGATGGGGACCATCACCGCCCAGTATGACGGTTCGAGATGAGCCTGGAACATGGCGATTTAGTGCGGGCAACTGCCTCCAGCGACGGTCTGCCGACCGAACTCGGAGCTGCGTCCCATGTGTTGCGAGTCCTCATTCACTTGAATGATTCTGGGTTCGCGTCGATTTGGGGACGCCCTTTGCGATCCCGCCCGGCGCGTTGCGCTGGACGAGCGCACTCTGAGTGTCGACGGCGCACAAAGAGTGACTGTTGAGTTGCGGGATTCGCTCGACTGGGCTGCCACTTGACGTAAAGAATCAGACCGTGAAGATCAGCAGAGTGTCGTTGTATGTAGTCGTGGTCGTCTTCGCCAGTGCGCTCATGGTCACGTGCGACGTGGCGGAGACGAGTACGGTCGAACCAAAGCAAAGCGCGCTGGGGGAGTCACGACACGCTCCTCCCATTCCATCATCGTCGACGACAGCTCCATCTACGCCGATCACGATCCCGCCCGCACCGATTATCATTCCACCTGCACCCCCGAGATCTGATCCATCAGCAACGACCTCTACAGAGCCAGCGGCTGGGTCTCCACCCGCTGTGACCGATCCACCGGCGGCGGTCCCGAGCGCGCCAACGCCCACAATGCCCGCAACGACCCTTCCTTCCGCGCCGTCACCCGACCAGCCTCTCACTCCGGCCATCACGCTCGCTCATCCCAACTCGAACATCCCCCCGTCTCCGAACTTCCTCGGTTCTTGCGGCAGTACCACATACAACGATTCGTTCAACTGCGTCTGGGATGTGGTGACTGCCTTCGACAACGCTCGAGCTACTGAGGGGTTGCCGTCGATGGTCCTGCCCACGAACTGGGCGTCACTCACCCCTACCGAGCAGCTCTTCGTGACGACGAACCTTGAGCGCACGGCACGTGGCCTCGCTCCAGTGTCTGCCCTGGCCACGGCGCTCGACGCCGCAGCAGCGATGGCAGGGGCCGCTAATGCTGATCCCATCCCTCCGCCGGGGTTTCCCTGGACCGACCTCGGCAGCAACTGGGCCGGTCCCGTCGGAAATCCCCTCGAAGCCATGTACTACTGGATGTATGACGACGGGTTTGGTTCGAGCAACGTCGATTGCTCGTTGGCGGATCTCGCCGCCTGTTGGGGGCACCGGCAGAACGTGCTGGCTCCGCTCGCGTGCAATCTGTGTGTTATGGGGGGCGCTTTCGTGACGACGCCTGAAGGCACCATAAGCGTGACCGAACTCATCGTTGAGACCACGGGGCCTTTGACCACGGACTTCACCTGGGCGCAGGAGGAGCCTTACTATCCGTGACGGCATCTCGCGAAGAAGTTGGGCGCTCTCGAACCGCTAGAGCCCTTCCCTGCTTGTGGCAGGTACCCGCCCCGGGTTGCTGGATCTCCGTCGGGGTGACGCATCGCCTCAAGGTAGAGACGAACCGTCCGTATCGTCCCGGACGGTGTCATTGGCAGCCTTGCCGATGTCAACGTCGACGGTCGGGGTGGGTTACCCGACGTAGCGGAGGTGCCTCCATTCTCGGAGGTACTGGAACTGCTCCTCGAACTGGCAGGTGCCACAAACGAGTGACCACTGCGTTTCGTGAAGCTGAAGCGCCACTGCTTGTGCCTTACAACGCTTACACATCAGACATCGTGCTCGGTTGCGTGATGGTGACAGCAGGAAGTGCGCGCCTCTTCGACTCGGGACGACATCTGATCAGAGGCGCTATCCGTCACGATCCCTCCCGACGTAGTGGCACGCCGCCTTGTAGAGCATCGTCAGGTCTGGCCAGAAACGGTATTTGTCGGCTGCCCTGTGCCGTCCGAGGTGCCAGGGTTGGCTGGCACGACCCCGCTTCTTGGTGCCTCCCCTGACGGTTGAGGACCAACTCGATGCCAGGGAGGTAGTCCTCATGAGGAGCCTTGGCGACGAAACGCCGGTTCGAGGAGACGGCCTGCACTCGATATCGGACGGTCATCTCCGTGTCCCAACGGCACGAAAGCGTCGAACACGCAATGCGGACATTCATCTGTCTTGCACGTCGCGAACGACGTGTGGTGATTGAACCACGATTCCAAAGACAAGCCTCTCGGGCAAGAGTCTCTCGTACAGGTAACGGCGTCACCCCGGTGGACCACCACGGTTCCCAAGCACTCAGGTAATGGCGTAGCTTGCATCGTTCCCCCTTTTGACACACCACATCACGTCGACAGGAGGGGCTGCGCCGAACAGTGCGGGGTGATCGGCCCCGGCGTCCAGAACACCACGGGCATTCACGACGGGCTCCCTGGCGTCGTCGGAATGCTCATGCCCCCGCTACTCAGCAAAGAACAACAGAACAGGCTCGCGTATTTCCCTCGGAAGGTTGCCGTTCGAACGCCATGCACTTGGCGACCAGAATCACGCACACGGATCGAAACAACGATCATGTACTGGGCGACGCTTGTGTCACTCTGATGCAAGCCGCGAAGAGTGGGCGGACGACCGTAGAGTCGAGCCGGACCTTTGGTGCCGTAGTCCTCTATTCGTCCCGACCGCCGCCTGTCACAGTTGAAGTGTTCTGCCCCCCCGATGGGGCGGCACGGGGGGTAACGCCCCATCGGGGACAGGCAGTTCCTGTGGCAAATAGTGATCGGGTCGGAATCTCCGACCTCTCATTTGCGCCGAGTTCCTCGCTCCGCGTCGAGCCGTTGTGGTCTTGGACCTATCGGTGGTTATGACGCTCCTGAGGTAGAAGGTGAAATATGCAACAACACTCACAGAGCACAAGCACCATCGACGTAGAGGCGTTCAACGATCATGACCGGCCCCCACGGAGGTTTGCACCGGGCCGGGTGTGCGGGAACAGTGACTGTGGTACGCAGCTTTCGATCTACAACGATGGCTACTTCTGCACACTGCATGCACCTGCTGTGGTCCCTCGTATGCGGGGTAGGAAGATCATTGAGCTTCGGGGCAAAGGACCTGGGGAGGCATCGGCCTTTCGGTCAGCGAAACTCCCAACTGTGAAGCCTTGGCGCGCCCGGAGTCGAGGCGGGGATCAGACTGTGGAGCAGGGCGTCGGTGACTGAGCGTGAACTCGTCAGCATCGTCTGGCACCGGAACGCTCCCCGTGTGATCCAGCGAATCTATGCCAGCGGACCCCTTGAGCGAGTCCCCGGAAACCGGGCGCAAGCCGAAGAGATGGCCGAGAACGAGGGTTTTGGCCTTGTGCCTACTCCCGACCACCTAACCAAATGGGTGAAGGACCCCGACACCTGGCACATCGCCACGGAGGAGTAGCCGTTGGGCTGTACCTTCGCAAAAGGAGGGCGGCGCCGGGCGATGGGACCGATGTCGTCGGTGGACCGGATCATGCGCTCTACATCGCCGATGAAGTAACCAGTCAGGTTCCTCGAATGTCGGCGGGAGCGTTTGACTTCGGTTGTGGGCGTGCCCACCTATGCCGGGGTGTACGACATCGGCAGACCGGCAAATGACGCGCGCCTTTGACTTTGGGTTGACGTTGACTTCGGCGTTGACTCCCGCTTGTTCCTTTCGGTTCCATGCCGAATTCGAGGGACCCCACATTCCCGCATCGTGGTGGAGACCGACCCACGCCAGATGGATGACCGTTACGAAATGCAACACGTTCTTGCGTGGTGCTGAGTGCGGCGAAGACAGAGTGAGGTCGTGCTCACTATGTGCTGCATTGGCCGCCTTCTTCGTCGCGTTGTGCCGGAGTCCTCTATTTGCATCGAGTACTCCATGGCACAGTTGAGGTGTCCTGCCCCCGAATGGGGTGGCACGGGGGGGAACCCCTTTCGGGAGCAGACAGTGTTACAGCGAGCGTGCGAATACGCCGAGCGCCCGAGTCTGCTCAACGTAGTGGAGAGGAGACCCAGTCATGACTCTGGATCTGCAGCAGCGTCCGTACGACTGGCGAGAAAAGACGGTCCGCCTGGAATGGAAGTTGGAGCGTGCTCATTTGGCTATGGAGGACTTGGGCAGCGCTCTCGACGAGGGTGACGATGTCTCCACACACCACGTTGCCAGATCGGCACACGAAGCGGTCGGCTCCGCTGCGCAAGCGGTCAAGACCCTTCGCGCTGAGCAACCGCCAACCGAACGCTTGAACGAACCGGACGCCATTGGGTCGACACTGGCCATTGGCGGATCGGGAGTTGCCACTATTGCACTGGATGTGATGGTCAACGCCATAGTTGCGCTGGCCGCCACAGACAACGAAGACGACACGGACTTCCTAATCGGTGCCTGCATGGATGCGGAGAGCGCCTACGAAGTCAGTACCGCTGTCGTGCAGGCCGCGTCGAGGATGGACGGACCAGCGATGCTGGATCTGCAACGAGCCTTCGAGACAGAAGGCGGAGTCGCCCTCAGGAAGCGGGTGACCATGGCCCGACCACGAGTGCGTGAGATCACCAAGCGAATCAGAGGGCAAGTTCCGGCAGAGCATTGAGGCAGGGGAGTTACGGAGCCCACCAGGCCCGTGTATTGATGTAGGCAAGGGTGCTCCAGAGCCGAGTTGTGTCGTTTCTCGTGGGCAGGTGGAGTGACGCCAGTTCACCGGAAGGTGGCCACCACCGGCAGGTGCTTGACCCCACCGACGAAGTTCGCTTGCGCCCACTCGGGCTCCCCGCCGAGTTCGATCGTCTCAACGGCGGCAAACAACTTGGGCAAGATCGTGCGTAGCTCGCGGCGGGCGAACGTCGATCCGAGGCAGAAATGCTCGCCACCACCGAACGCGATCAACCGGTTGGCGTTGGGCCGCGACACCGAGAACTCCATGGGCTCGTCGAAAATGGTCTCGTCCCGGTTGGCCGAGGGATAGGAGAGGAGCATCCGGTCGCCAGCCGGGATCTCGACGCCCGAGAACGTGGCTGGCTCGGTGAGGTACCGCAGGAAGTGCCGGACCGGCGACGTCCAGCGGATCATCTCGTCGACGGCGTTGACGATGAGGCCTGGGTCGTCCTGCACCGCCTTCACCTGGTCGGGGTGCCGCAGGAGCGCCTCAAGGCCACCTGACAAAGCGAAGGACGTGGTGTCGTGACCAGCCGTGGCGACAATGGTGAAGTACCACAAGGTGGCGTGGTGGTCCATGGGGCAGCCGCCCACTTGGCCGTTGGCGATGACGGTGGCCAGGTCGTCGGTGGGGTGCGCCCGACGCTCGTCGGCGAGAGCCTGGAAGTAATCGTCGAACTCCCCAATCGTGTCGACGATCATGGCGAAGGGATCGCTCAGGTCGCCCAGGTATTCGGGATCAGCGGCCCCGAAGAGGCCCTGGGTGAGCCGCAGCATGGTGGGCTCGTCCTCTTCGGGGACACCGAAGATGCTCATGATTACCCGAAGCGTGTACGGCACGGCGATCTCCTGGGCGAAGTCACAGTTGCCTCCGAGATCGTGGAACTTCGCCACGAAGTCGTCGGCGATCGCCTCGATCGCGGTCTGGCGCTGCGCTACGGATCTCGGTCGGAACCAGGCATTGGCCAGGCCACGATGGTCGTGGTGCTCGACGCCGTCCATGTGGATGAGCGTCTTGGGCTCGATCCCGAGTGTGTTGAGGAACTCCAACTGGGCGTCCGGTCCGAGAACGGAGTTCCGGGTGTTCAGGAACTGTTCGTTGTTGCGGGAGACTGAGAACACGTCCTCGTAGCGGGTCACCGCCCAGAATGGCGTAAACCCCTCTTCCTCCACGCGCAGGACGGGAGCCTCGGCGCGTAGCTCGGCGGCAACGCCATGCCAGCGCTCCTGGTCGGCATAGGCGGTGGGGTCGATGAAGATCTCGCCCCTGGGGTCTGGATAGCTCATGCGAGTCTCCCGTTTCGGTCGCGTCTCGATTCGGTCCACGCCAAGACGACTTCGTCGAGTCGTCATTCGACGATACAGACCGCAAGCCTTTGGTGAGGGAAGGCAGACCCCTCAGGGCCGTCGCGGCGTTGGCGCCGCTCCCCCTTGTTGATGGGCTCGTGCGAGTGTTGTACCAGGACCTTTGGTCCCCCCATGGTTCCCATGGCCTTGCTGCTGACCCTGGGCTTGAGAGCGCCAGGTGTGGGCTGGGCCCGGCGAGTAGACCGGCCCCGTGGACTTCGAGGCACTCCCAACTCTCAGTCCTGCGTCCTCCGAGGGCGTAACGTCGGGATCGGGAGGAGGCGGAAAAATCGTGGAAAACGCAACAAGCATTGAGGTGGACAAGGTCACCGAGATACTGATCGACGGGACGTGGCACACGGTCAGGCGCTCCAGCCTGGTGATGGTTCCGTTCGATCTCGACCCTGATCACTCAGTCCCAGGGATCGGGTTCCAGACGGGCCCGACTGGGTCTACCCGAAACCAGGAGACCATCTACGCCCCTCTGTCGTCCGTTACCGCCGTCAAGACGCTGGACGACACCCGAACTCAGCAACCGGGAGCCTGATGACCGTTGGCTCGATACCTCCTGCGGGTCGAATCTCACCGATGGCGCCGAGCGAATCCGCCTCGAATTCGTTACGGAGGCGAGCCGCACAGCTCGCGCCATCCGAAAGACGACACTTGCAGATCCACCTTCCCCCGACGACATGGAAAGGATCGGTGAAGCAGTCTTCATCCGACTCACGTCGGGGTAGGGGTGTGATCGGGGCGTGTTTCTTGGTTGATGTCTACCGGTGCCGGTTCGCCGAGGACCAGCGCGGCAGCTCCCCCCGTTATCGCCTCGTAGAGCGGACGCAGCGCCTCGGTGATGAGGGTCCCGGCATCGGAGAGGGGTGATGGGTCGAGCTGCCGGAGAACCAGGTCGGGGGCGACGGCCAGGCGGGGTCGGATTTCGATGGTCGCCAGATCTTCGTCGCGCCCCCACGACCATGTGGGGTTTGTCTCTTGCGGCGCGGCGGCGCGATCAAGGTCCGCCACGGGCCACCCGAACTGACCGCCTTCGGGAACGCTGGGTGCCTGGGTCGGATCGGACCTGCCCGCCTCGTGGGCGGAGCCGAGGCCGCGCCGGCGTGCCCGTAAACCGGCCAGGAGTTCGTCCTTGTCCCGGCCGCGCCAGGCGAAGATGAGGAACGGGTCACGGTCGAAGGCTTCGGCCAGCAGGAAGTAGACCGCCGCGACGTGCTTACACGGGTTCTCCCAGTCCGGGCACGAGCACGCCGAATCGAACCCGTCGGCCGAGGCTGGGAACAAAGTGCCCGACGACTCGGCGAATGCCTCCTCGATCTCATCGGGCATATCGCCGGCCAGGAGCTTGGCCATGAAGCTAGCGCTCGATGCCATCACCGCCTCGGCGGCGTCCCATTCAACTGCCGTAAGAACGCGTATCTCTATGAACACCCGGTAGGGCTTCGTCCGCGAACCTTGCACCGAAGCGGTCACTTGCCCCGGGGAGACATCCATGCTGAGCACCTGGCCAGTGCGGGCATAGCGCTTGCCGCGCTGAAGGCGGCTGCCGAGACCAACCGACTCGAGCTCGGTGATAAAGCGTTGCGACCACCAGGTGTCACCGATTCGGCCGCGATGGCTCCGTGCCTCCAGTCCCCCTTCGGCGGCGATAGGAGTGGACGGCGGCGGCCACCGGGCGTCACTCCACCGCTGGGACCGGTTCGCAGGACGACGAGGGGGCATCAGTCTTCCCCTACAGCGTCGACCGACAAGGCGACCACATCGCGGAGTTGATCGGTGGACATCTCGGTGATCCAGCCTTCCCCGGTGCCGACGATTCGCTCGGCCAGCGCGCGCTTTGTCTCGATCATGTCGTCGATTCGCTCCTCAAGGGTGCCACCGCAAACGAACTTTCGAACCTGCACATTGCGGGATTGGCCAATTCGGAAGGCACGATCGGTCGCTTGGTTCTCCACGGCGGGATTCCACCACCGGTCGAAGTGCACGACATGGGTGGCTGCGGTCAGGTTCAGACCGGTACCACCGGCTTTCAGCGACAGCAGGAACACCGGTGGTCCGTCGGCACCCTGGAATCGCTCGACCATGCCGTCACGGGCCTTCTTCGCCACTCCTCCATGGAGCCACAGCACGTCGCAACCGAGATGACGCCGAAGATGGCGCTCGAGGAGGGTCCCCATCTGAGTGAACTGGGTGAAGACGAGGGCTCGGTCGCCCTCCGCCACTGCTTCCTCGAGCACCTCGACGAGGCGGGCCAGCTTGCCCGACCGTCCGGGAAGCGACGATCCGTCGGCCAGGAAGTGCGCCGGGTGGTTGCACACCTGCTTGAGCTTCATCATGGTGGCAAGGACCAGCCCCCGGCGTTCCATACCGTCGGCTTCGTCGATCCTGGCCAACATGTCATCGACCACGGCCTGGTAGAGGCTGGCCTGCTCGCGGGTCAAGGTGCAGAACTCTTTCATCTCGAGCTTGTCGGGAAGGTCGGCAATGATCGACCGATCCGTCTTCAGACGGCGGAGCACGAAGGGACCGGTGATGCGACGAAGCTGTGCTGCGGCCTCGTCGTTGCCATCGCGCTCGATGGGGATGGCAAACCGCTCGCGGAAGCCCTTCTCCGAACCGAGCAGGCCGGGGTTCAGGAACTGCATGATCGACCACAGCTCGCTCAGGCGGTTTTCCACCGGGGTGCCGGTCATGGCGATCCGTCGTTCGGCCGGGATCGCCCGGACGCTCTGGGTGGTTCGGGCCGCGCTGTTCTTTATCTGCTGCGCCTCGTCGACGACCAAGCGGCTCCAGGGAACAGTGGCGAGGAGCTTCTGGTCGCGGGCGGCGAGACCGTAGGTCGATAGCACCAGGTCCATCCGGCCGGCATGACGGGTGAAAGCCTTGCCGTCGAGCCGATTCGGTCCATGGTGGACATAGACCGACAACTCGGGGGCGAATCGTGCTGACTCTCGCTGCCAATTGCCGACCAGAGACATTGGGCAAAGGACCAGAGTCGGTCCGGCCGACCGGATGACGACAGGTGTCGCCTTCTTGGTTGCGTCCGATCGTGTACGACGAGCTGGGGCCGGCGTAGCACGTCCGGCGCGCTCGTCGACCAGGACGGCCAGAAGCTGAGCCGTTTTCCCGAGCCCCATATCGTCGGCCAGGCAGGCCCCGAGACCGAGATCCCCGAGGAAGGCGAGCCATGCCAGTCCGCGCTCCTGGTACGGCCGTAGTTCGCCCACGAATCCGACCGGGGTCGGTCGGGCTTCGAGCCGACGGTCTTCGGCACCGGCGAGAAGGTCCCCGAGCCACCCGTCTGCTTCCACGGCGACAATGGGTAAGTCGCCAGATGTCGGCTCGATTCCGAGCGCGGTCCGCATCACCTCGCCGGCTGATAAGAGGTTGGAGCCCGCGCCCTTCTTGCCAACAGCGGCGATTGCGGCGGCGATGTCTCCTTCGCGCAGCTCGACCCATTGGCCGCGGATCCGCACCAGAGGTTGCTTCAGGCGTGCCAACGCGCGTAGCTCGGCCAGTCCGATCTTGTCGTCACCGAGGGCCGCCTCCCATCTGATGTCGCAGAGGCCGTCGAGACCGATGGTGGCGACCGATGTTCCACCCCTCGACGTGGTCCGAGCTTTTAGACGGAGGCCCACACGCGCTCTCGAGGAGCGCCACCAGGGTGGCGCCAGAACGCCGAATCCCGCTTGTTCCAGGATCGGCGCGCCATCGCGAAGGAAGGCAAGCGCGCCGGCGGCGTCGGTCACCTGCGCGCACGGCTCCGCCGAGGCTAGAGCGGAGCCGAGTGATGGTACGAGCCGAGCAGCACGGCCAAGGCCACGAAGGAGGTGCTCGTCGGCGTGCCTCACGTGGCGATCCAAGGCGGTGAGCTCGGGTCCGTCGCCCCACACCTTTTCAGCGGAGACGAGCAAGCTCGGATCGTCGACAGCCTGAAGGGCGAACTCGATTCGCCATTCATCGACGTCAATCTCTTCGGGGTCGTCGAGAGGAGGGACGATCCGGAAGCAAGTTCGTACCGGGTCCGTCTCGGCGTTTTCCGTGGCGTGCCAAGCGTGAAGGGCGTCGCACAGGGCCTGCAGCTCGCCGTCCCCGGCGTCGACGGCTCCGCCGGAGGACGTGAGAGCAGCCAGCCACGCACCGACGGGGCTGGGCCTTGTTGGTTGTCCCCGGCGGGCAGAGGGCGAGGCGGCCGGCGGTCGATCGGCTACGAACCGCCGGGCCAATGCGTCGGTGATACTCCAGAGGAAGGACCGGAGAACCTCGTCCGGTGTCCGTGAGTCCGTGTCAACATTGACGTGGTCTTGACCGAAACCGGTGGTGTCAGCCGCCGTAAAGGATGCGGGAAGGGCCCACCGCAGTGTTTTGATCCGGCCCCGGTCGTGTCTGTCGATGAGCGGGCGCCAGCGAGCCTGCCACCTATCGCCGATGAACTCGAGGGTGGGGAGCATGCGACCGCGGGTGATCAACTCCAGGATCATCTCCGTGGAACGCGCCGCGAATCGGAGGTCGGATGCGAGAACGATGCCCGATGGGTCGGACGTGGCCCCGGCCGGAGCGGCACTCTGCAATGCCAGCACGAGGTCCGCTGCTCCGGATGGCTCGAGGACGATCCCCGGGGCAGTCCACGAGGGGGGTGACGAGGCCGAAGGTGAGGACCCAGACAGCGGGGCCGTGGCGAGGTCATCCTCGAGCCAGGGCGAGCCGATAGGGCCGCTCCCGGTAGTCGGCAGCCGGAGGAAGAGCTCAGCCTCATGCGCCTTGACGATCAAGTCCCCGGCCACGGCCCCTGCGAGCTCGGTGGCGGCGAAGCGGATGCCGTCGACGTCGAGGGCGAAAGGGTGGGGTTCTGGGCGCCGCTGCCGGGGCGGACGACCTCGCCGAGGCGGGGCCGTTCGAGGTCGTTCACCATCCTCGGCCCACAGAGCAAGGCGGTTTGCGCCGGACAGCCATGCCGAGTGGAGAACGAGCATCCGAACATCATCCCAGGAGGTTGTCGTGGTCGTAATCGATCTCGAGCGAGGCCGCCCCTGTAACCGGGTGACGTAGTTTCCAGCCTGGTGGCATTTGAGCGCATTACGTTCGATCCCGACAAGATCGGTTGTCAGCCCGTGCATTCGTGATCTCCATGCCAGCGGGGACGTTCTCTCGAACTGACTGCCGAAACGGCAGGACAGGGCGCCGAGAAAAAGCCAACATTGGAGCCAACAATTCGGTCTCAGGGTGTCCCCAGCCGGTCCCGTTGCGATTCAGCTGTTCTGAGGCTCCATCACCAGAGAGCAGGACTTTTGCGAGGGAGTGGGACTTGTGGGGATTCGATGGGACGATCCTGACTCAGCCTACGGATCAGAAAGGTTGGGGGTTCGAGTCCCTCCTAGCGCGCTGAGGACGTCCCGGTCCCCGGGCTGCTTCTCGGCGCACTTTCGCCCCGCGCAGGGGGACCGTCCCACAGGGTTTCAATCATGGGAAGGGCCAGCGCTTTCCTCGGTGGACAGTTGGGATACCACCGACGGCTGAAGGCGCGATCGCTAGCTGCTCTGGATGAGGCCGAGGGTGTTGCCGTCGGCGTCGGTCACCGTGGCGATGCGCGTGGCGCCGCCGACGTCCTGTGGCTCACTGGCGAGCGTGGCGCCGGCCTCCTGCACCTCGGTGAGCGCGGCGTCGAGGTCGGCGACACTGATGTACGGCACCGGTGCGGTCAGGCCCTTCTCATGACCGCGGGGGTCGAGCCCGATCTCGACACCGCCCACGTTGAACCCGACGTAGAACGGCTGGTCGGTGTGGGGCTCGGTGCCGAGAAGGGCGGTGTGGATGGCCTTGGCGGCCTCGAGGTCGCGGACGGGGTGGACGATGGATTGTAGTGTGTTCATGCCCCTATGACGTACGCCGATCGGCGGATGTGACAACGAGCGTGCCGGTCACATTCCGGAGGTGATGTACGTCATAAGAGTGTGACCACCGTTGCCCCCATCCCCATGGACGTGACCGACTTCGACGCCCAGCGCCCCCGGCTGACTGCGATCGCCACCCGGATACTCGGGTCGGCGGCCGATGCGGACGACGTGCTCCAGGAGGCCTGGCTGCGGCTCTCCCGCACCGGCGACGTGGACGACCTGCCCGCCTGGCTGACGACCGTCGTGACCCGGTTGTGCCTGGACCAACTGCGCAAGCGACGTACCAGGTCGGAGGCCGAGGCCGAGGCACCCTTCGACCCCGCACCGGTCGACCCGGAGGCGGACGCGCTGCTCGCCGAGAGTATGGGCGGGGCGATGCAAGTCGTCCTCGACGCCCTGGCGCCGGCCGAGAGAGCGGCGTTCGTGCTGCACGACGTCTTCGGATATCCGTTCGACGAGATCAGCGCTGTCCTGGGACGCTCGGTCACCACCGTACGCCAGCTGGCGAGTCGGGCACGGCGCAAGGTGCGGGGCGCACCGGAGCCCGTCGCGGCGCAGGCAGCGCGCGCTGAGAGCAGCCGCGTCGTCGACGCGTTCCTCGCCGCCGCCCGGGGCGGGGATCTCGCCTCCCTGCTGTTGCTGTTGGCACCCGATGCCGTGATGCGTGCCGACCTGGTCGGACAGCGAATGGGCACGGATCCGGTGTACGACGGCGCGACTGCCGTGGCCGCCCGTTTCAACGGCGCCCAGGGGGCGGCACCTGTCACCATCGACGGCGACCGCGGCGCCGCCTGGATCCTGGCCGGGAAGGTCAAGGTCGCTTTCGTGTTCCATGTCGAGGCCGGCCTGGTGCGCGAGGTCGAGCTGATCGCCGACCCAGACGTCGTGGCGACCTTGGACGTAGTCCGCGGCAGAGGTGTCCAGTGAAGCTAATACGCACCGCCTGCGTTGCGTCTCAGGAAAGACCGATAGTCGGCGGTCGCCCAAGCCCGGCGCCCCGGCACCCGGCGCCAAGAAAGAAACCGGCGCCCAGCCGCGGCGCGTCGTCCCGACGGTAGGCGTCGGTGTCGGGGACGACACCGGCATGGCGGAGGACGCCGCGTCTCCTTCGTGGATTGCCGGCCGGCCGTGAGATCCACATGACCAGGTCGAAATGGCCCTCGACCCGGGGGTTTGGCCGGTCCACCCCGACGTGCGATGGTGAGCGGGATGAAGGGCACGAGGGGTCGCCATGCCCGGCAGCGCCCCGTTGCGCGCCGCGAGCCTGATCACGCCCTCCGCCGACCACGCCACACCCGAGTCCGGCAGGCG
Organism: Acidimicrobiales bacterium; assembly: GCA_036511675.1. Lineage (GTDB taxonomy): Bacteria > Actinomycetota > Acidimicrobiia > Acidimicrobiales > UBA8190 > Chersky-840. The sequence continues at coordinate 26,932 of DATCBU010000071.1, forward strand.
CGACGAACGACGATCGGCGTCACCGTTCTCGCGCTCACGGGGTTGGGGTTGCTGTACGTGTCCAACTCAATGGGCGAGAAGAGCCCGCCCCCTACCTCGGGGTCTGCCCGGTTCTCGGATCCGGCTCCGGTGTCCTCGACGGCACCCGTGCCCGTGTCGGAAACGCAACCAATCGTCACGAGCCCTCCGCCCCCTGCGCCGACATCCACCACCCCGCCCCCTCCTCCGACGACTCGCGTGATCACCCCACGCCGAGCGAGTGCACCACACAATCGCCCCCCCGCTCCCGTGCCTCCTCCGGCAGTGAAGCCGCACGTCATGGTGATCATCATGGAGAACGAGACCTATAGCAGTGTGATCGGGAATGCGTCCCTGCCGTATCTCAACGGCACCTTGGCGAGCCACTACCTTCTCCTCCGCCAGGCCTTCGCCGTCGGCCACCCCAGCCTCCCCAACTATCTGGAGCTGCTGTCCGGCTCGACCTGGGGGGTGAGCAGTGACTGCTCTCCAGGCCCGGGGTGCCAGGGGGGAGCAAGCCTTCCCACCCTCTTCGACCAGGCGGGAATCAGTTGGGCGGGGTACATCGAGAGCATGCCGGTGGCCGGCTACGCGGGCGGCGACACGGGAGGCGCCGACGGATACGGGAACAACCTCTACGTGCAGCACCACAACCCATTCGCGTACTTCCCCAGCTTGGCAGGTGAGCTGAGCACGCACGTGAAGCCCCTGACGAGCATGGCCGCCGACCTCAACAGCGCGGTTCCACCGGCCTTCGTGTGGGTGACACCGAACATGCTCGACGACATGCACGACGGCCCGCTCAGCACCGGGGACACATGGCTGTCACAACAGATCCCTACGATTCAGGCTTCCCGGTGGTATCGACAGGGTGGCGTGGTCGTGGTGTTGTGGGACGAGGGCCAGGACTCCGATACTTCGGGTGTCGCCGGTGGGGATGGTGGACACGTGGCTGGGATCGTGATCAGCCAAGCGCTCTACGGGAGCGCACCCGACGCCACGCCCGTCGATGATGCAGGCATCCTGCGGTCGATCGAGCAGGTGTACGGCCTCACGTACCTCAAGGACGCCGCTGATCCGGCCCATGGAAGCGTCATGGGCTTGTAGGTCTGTGGGTACGTGATCATCGAAGACATCGCTCGAGAACTCTACGGACTGCCCCCCGAAGAGTTCACCGCTGCGCGCAATGCTCGGGCCAAGGAGGTGGCCGGTTCCGGGGATCGTGCCCTTGCGATGGAGCTGCGGAGGCTGCCCAAACCCACGATGGCGGCGTGGCTCGCCAACATGCTCGTCCGTACCCATCCCATCAAAGTGGAGGAACTGATCGCGCTCGGCCCCGAGCTTCGAGAGGCCGTCAGGAAGGGGGCGCGAGGAGATATGCGCCGCGTCGTGGATCGACGGAGAGCGATGATCAAGGAGCTGGTAGATGCCACCTCGCAATTCGCCTCTGCCGAGAGTCACGCCGTGGGCCCCCAGGTTCGACGACGACTGGAGGAGACCCTGGAAGCAGCGGTAGCAGATGAACGGTCGGCCGCCTTCCTCTGGGCCGGACGTCTGAGCGGCCAGCTGGTCTACATCGGCCTCGGAGGCGCCATCGAGACCACCCCGCCCCCCTCCGACCCGTCACCACGCGCCAGGCCTCAGAGAAACTCCTTCCGAGGGACTGACCCAGACGAGAAGCGCCGAGCCTCCGAGCAGGCGGCCCACGAGGCTGCCGAGTCCCTCATGTCGGCGCAACGAGCGGCGGAGTCGGCCAAGGTGCTGGTGCGCGACGCTCGGAAACGCCACCAAGAGGCGTCGGCCCGTCATCGCGATGCGACCCAGGAACTCCACGTTGCCGAGCGCGATATGGGAAGGGCCGACAAAGAGTTGGCGGGCGCACTTCGCAGAGGTGCAGAGGCGGAGCAACGCGTCAAGGAAGCTCGGCGCAAGCACGAGACCTAGCGTCGCCTCCCCGGAGACCGGGCGCTCCCACCATGGTGGTCGACGACAAATCTCCTGCCGTCTGTCATCCAAGAAGCACGGCTGCGCCGTAGAGCATGACAAATCGCCACGGAGGTGACGTCATGTCCTCGCATCGTGAGGCTCCCCAGATCGCCAAGGACCCGGTCGCAGACAGCACGGACCTCTACGCGTTCGTCAGTCCCGACAATCCGGACACCGTGACCATCATCGCCAACTATGTACCTCTGGAGAGTCCCGACGGGGGCCCCAACTTCTACGAATTCGGGGACGACGTTCTCTACGAGATCAACATCGACAACAACGGGGACGGGAAGCCGGAGATCACGTACGAGTTCCGGTTCAGCAACTCGATCACCAACCCCAACACCTTTCTGTACAACACGGGGCCCATTACGTCTCTCACTGCCAAGACCTGGGTCCGGCGTCAGCATTTCGCCGTGACCCGCGTCGCCAACGGAAGGACGCAGACGCTCGGGAAGAACCTGGCCTGCCCCCCGTGCAATATCGGACCTCTCTCCACGCCGAACTACGGTGCCCTGGCTGCCGCTGCTGTCCACCCACTGTCCGGAGGTCGCCGGGTCTTTGCCGGGCAGCGGGCCGAGGGTTTCTTCGTCGACCTGGGCGCCATCTTCGACCTGGGGAACCTGCGACCCTTCGAGCAGGACCATGCCACCTTCGGGCTCGCCAACACGGGCCTAGGGAAGATGGCGGCGGGCGTCAACTCCACCAAGGGCGTGAACGTGCATTCGATCGCCCTGCAGGTGCCCAAGTCGGACCTGGCCAGGCACGGGATGGCTCCCACTGATGCCAGCTCGGCGGCCTCGGTCATCGGCGTGTGGACCACCGCCAGTCGTCAAAAGGCCCGGGTCCTTCAGGCATCGAATGGCACCGACGTTGTGTCGGGTCCCTGGGTCCAGGTGTCGCGCCTAGGGAATCCGCTGGTGAACGAGGTGGTCGTGCCGATGTCCAAGAAGGACTATTGGAACGCGCAGGCACCGGTAGGCGACAAGCAGTTCGCGGCTGCAGTGGCCAATCCCGAGTTGGCCCAGCTTCTCCCTGTCCTGTATCCGGGCGTGTTCCCCAATCTCGCGGCATACAACAAGGCGTCTCCCAAGCGGGCAGACCTTCTGGCCATCTTCCTCACGGGCATCCCCACGGGGGTCGTGGCCGGGTTTCAAAACAGCATGGGCACCAAGGAGGCCGACATGCTGCGTTTGAACATGGCCATTCCTCCGACCACGTCAGGCCCGAGCAATCTCGGGCTGATCGGCAAGGATGCCGCCGGGTTCCCCAACGGCCGGCGAGTCTTCGATGACGTCGTCACGATCGAGCTTCGTGCCTTGGCCGGAGCGACGCTCCCCCTGGTGGACAAGAGCTTCACCCCGGATGCCGCCGCCGGCGCGGTGACCGATGGGCTGACGTCAGGCCCCTCGGACGTCACCGCACAGGGCGCGGCGAGCTACCTACCGCAGTTTCCCTACCTGGGAGTTCCCCACAGCGGGTTTGGAGCCGGGGCGAGCTAGCTGCCTAGTTCTGGTCGCCGTCTGCCGTTCGTCACGGTTTCCGGTCGGCCAGGGCGTCACGGTGTGGTGGGGTGCGCGAGGACGGCGGCCCCGTTGACCTCGTCATGGGCCAGGTCGGCCAGCGCCTGATCGGCTCGGTTGAAGGCATACGAGGTGGTCGACACCTTCAGCGGGATGCGAGCGGCGATCTCGAGGAACTCGGTGCCGTCGTGTCGGGTGTTGGCCGTGACGCTGCGCAGCGTGCGCTCCTGGAAGAAATGCCGTTGGTAGTCGAGAGTGGGGATGTCGGTCAGGTGAATGCCGGCAATGGCCAGAGTCCCTCCCCGGTCGAGCGCCGCCAGCGCCGGAAGCACCAGAGTGCCGACGGGAGCGAACAGGATGGCGGAGTCGAGCGGCTCGGGCGGGGCGTCATCCGCGCCACCTGCACTCGTGGCACCGAGTGAAAGGGCGAGCTCACGCCCGGCCGGCGCCCGCGTCATCACATGCACCCGGGCGCCCTCGGCCAGAGCGATCTGGGCGGTGAGATGGGCCGACCCCCCGAACCCGTAGATCCCCAGCCGACCACCGGGGGGAAGGCGGGACCGGCGCAGCGCCCGGTACCCGATGATCCCCGCGCACAGGAGGGGCGCCGCCTCTTCGTCGGTGAACGCGTCGGGAATCGCATAGGCGTACATTTCGTCGACCACCACGTACTCGGCGTACCCGCCGTCGAGATCCCAGCCCGTAAAGAGCGGTGCGACGCAGAGGTTCTCGCGCCCCGCGACACAGAACCGGCACGTGCCGCAGGTGTGCGCCAGCCATGGGACCCCCACTCGGGCACCTGGGGCGAATCTGACACAATCCGGCCCGGCGCGGTCGACGACTCCCACCACCTCGTGTCCGGGAATGACGAGGTGATGTTTGGGCTCGAGGTCCCCTTCCGCCAGATGGAGGTCGGTGCGACACACCCCACAGACCCGAACCCGGAGGCGGACCTGCCCCGGCCCGGGAAGGGGAATCGGTCGGGTGATGTGCTTCAGGGGCCCGCCGTCGACCGGGCCGGGCACATCGACCGCCCACGCCTGCATCGTGTCGGGCTCCGTCACCTTGCGCATGGTATTCGCGGCCAGGGCGGTGGTTCAGGTCTGGTAGCGCCGGTATGGGGCGCATCCGTCGTACAGATTCGACGCCTGCGGCTCGTTGCTCGCCCGGCTGTGGACCTGGGCCAGCGGATGACTGTGCCTGGTCGTGTCAGCCGGCCCTGATGATCCGGCCCGTGATCTTCCGGGGGACGATCTCGAGCCAGCGATCGGCGGGGGGTGGGGCCCACGAGTGCACGGTCAGCGTACGGAGCATCTCGGATCGCTCGTCGAGGCCCGAGGAGATGTCGGCCCCGTACCCCTCGACCAGCACACTCCACCCCACACCACGATCCCAGTCGACGTGGTCGACCTCGAAACTGACCGAGCTCAGTGGCACATTGAGTGTCTTCGCCCCGGAGTTGGTCTGGAGGACCACGGTCTCACCGTTCATGACGAACTGCATGGGCAAGACGAGGGGCACGCCATCGACGACCACGCCCAAGCGCCCAAGTCGCTGGGTGGCCATCCGGGTCAGGCATTCGTCCCGCCCGAGTTCTTCAACCGTGTCGGCATGCTCCATCTCAACCTCCTGAGAACCCCGTGTCGGCGGTCGAGCCTCCATTGTCACCCTGTACCCGCCGCCCGCCCAGGGCCCTTATGCCCATCACCGGTACATCGTGACGGCCCTTCCGAATCTGGATGTCTCAGTCACCGTTGAGGTCCCGACGCGTGATCCCGAAGCCGCCGCCGGCTGCAGCTGCGATCCCCACCGCCACCATGATTCCCGCCGACCTCCAGTCGGGCGACACCGCCGGGGCTGCTGCCATCTGGTGGAAGACCGAGGTGTCGAGCACCCAGTGGTTGAGCGCACCGATCCCACCGACGATCTCGATCAGCAAGGACCACGTGAGCACCCCGTAGGTCGCGACCGAGGCGGCGCGGGGCCAGACGCCGATCACGAAGGCCCCCAAGCCCAGGAGGCACAGTGCCGGGGGCACGATGTTCAGACCGGCGTCCAACGTGGTGGTGAAACTGACCCCGGCGTGTTGGCTGGCGGCACCGAACCAGGTGAAGACACCGGCGACCACACCGCTCAACACCAGGACCGATGTGGCCACGAGGAGCCGTCCGTACAACCACGCGGAGCGGGACAAGGGTCGGACGATGAGGTGCTCGAGCCGCCCCCCGGCCTCCTCGGCCCGGGCCGCGCTGATCAGACCGGCGGCGCTGAAGGCGACGAGGACCGCCACCATGAGGAAGGCCACGCCCAGGTAGGCGTCGGTCCCGGCTCCGGGGGCGCCGAGTCGCGTGAACACCTCGTGCAACGACGACCCCGACACCGCGGCGCCGGCGGCTTTGGCCACGACACCGAGAAGCAGGGCCGACACGGCGACCGCCGCACCCCAGCCGATGACGGTGGGCCGGATCAATCGAATGGTGAGTCCTGTCGGCCCGGAGAGCAATCGCAGATGCGGCGTGGCGCTCACCCGATCACGCCGGGCGCTCGTCCCGAGGTCTCGGGCCCCGGCCAGCTGGACTGCCGCCATGGCGCAGATGACGGTGAAGGCGATGATCGGGATCAGGGGGAGCGCACGGGGCGAAGTGAGGGGCTGAAGCTGCTCGATCCATCCCAGCGGCGATGCCCAGCGCAGCCAGTAGAGGCCGATACCGGAGTCGGCCGCCGTTCGGATGCCGTAGCTCACCCCGAGTACCGCTGCGGCGTAGGCGGCCGCCTGACGGCGGGTGGGAACCAGCTGACTCGTCAGCGCCCCGACAGCCAGGAACATGACGGCACTCGAGACCAGCGCCAGCGCCAAGAACAGGGCCGGCCCCGCGGCGATGCCGACCTTCGAGGAATGTCCGGCCACGATCGTGATCAGTGCGGTCACGACCCAGAGGGCGGTGACACCCAGCGCCAGGCCGCCGAGCGCCTGGGTGGCGGCACCCCTGCGGGTGGTCTGGCCGCACAGCAACATTTCCCAGCGACCCGAGTCCTCTTCTCCGCGCAGGAGCCTGGTGCTGGTCAACAGCCCCCACACCGCACCCAGGATGATCAGTGTCATGGACGCCTTGAACACCGTGAATCCCGCCACGGTCTGGAGTTGCGCGGCGGGACCGAACAACGCGCTCGTGGCGTTGTTCGACCCGAAGGCCAGCTCCAGGTGACGGCGCTGGGCCGCGGTCTTGTAGATCGACACGTAGCTGAGGGCCGATGAGGCCACCACGACGCCGAAGACGCATCCCCACAGCACCCCGGATCGGGCCGCTTTGCGGGCCGTCAGACCGACGATGATCGTGCTCGGGGACGATCTCACCCGGGCCGGCGCACCGAGGGTGGGGTCAGCCGTCACAGGTCCCCGAGTCGGGCGCGGCCCCGTTCCCGCCATAGATGGAAAGGAACAGCTCCTCGAGTGAGGGCTCGCGGCTGAGGAGGCTCCTGACACCCGAGGTGGCTAAAACCTTGAGCAGCGGTGCGACGTCGCCTCGGACCTGCATGCGAAGGACTTGCCCGTCTCGGTGCACGGCACTGACCCCGGGGACACCGGAAAGATCCGGCACCGCATCAGCGAAGGTGGCCTCGACCGTGAGCGCCGACAGGTGGCGCATCTCGGCCAACGACCCCATCTCCACCAGGCGCCCGTCGCGCAGGATCCCCACCTGATCACACAGGGCCTCGACTTCGCTCAAGATGTGCGACGAGAGGAACACGGTCTGGCCACGCTCTTTCGCTTCGTGGACACACTGGCGAAAGGCCTGCTCCATGAGCGGGTCGAGCCCGCTCGTCGGCTCGTCGAGCACGAGGAGGTCGGGGCGGGCCATGAGCGCCGCGATCAAGATGATCTTCTGCCGGTTCCCTTTGGAATAGGCGCGGACCTTCTTGGACGGGTCGAGGTCGAAGCGGACGATGAGCGCCTGGCGGTAGGCCTCATCGACCCGTCCTTGGACTCGACCCAGGAGGTGCAGGGTCTCGGCGCCGGTCAGCGAGGGCCACAGGCTGGCTTCGCCGGCGACGTAGGCCAGCCGTCGGTGGGCCTCGACCGATCGGTGCTCGCAATCGAGCCCGAAGATCTCGGCTCGACCCTCGGTGGGTCGGATGAGCCCCAGCAGCAGGCGGATCGTGGTCGTCTTGCCCGCCCCGTTGGGGCCGAGATACCCCACCACCTGGCCCGGCGCGATCTCCAGGTCGAGCTGGCTGATGGCGTCCACCCCGTCGTAGCGCTTGGTCAAGCCAACGGTTCGAATGGCCGGGGTCTGCACTGCGTATGACCTCCGAATCAACCCGGCCAGCACCAATCGGTGATCGCAGGGGCATCCTCGCCGTGCTCCCGGGTGTAGCGCCGGGCCTCGAGGCGGGCGTCCACCATCTGCTGGCGCAATGCCGCCGAGGGCACCTCGAGGCCGGGGACCCGGTCCAAGACGTCGATGACGAGATGGAAGCGATCGAGATCATTGAGCATGACCATGTCGAAGGGGGTCGTGGTCGTGCCCTGCTCCTTGTAGCCGCGGACATGGAGGTTGCCGTGATTGGCGCGTCGGTAGGTGAGGCGGTGAATGAGAGCGGGATACCCGTGGAAGGCGAAGATCACCGGGCGGTCCGTGGTGAAGATGGTGTCGAACTCGGTGTCGGTCATGCCGTGGGGATGCTCGGACTCCGGTTGGAGCCGCATGAGGTCGACCACGTTGACGACCCGGACGCGAAGATCGGGGAGATGACGGCGGAGCATGTCGACGGCGGCCATGGTCTCGAGGGTGGGCACGTCCCCGCAGCACGCCATGACCACGTCCGGGACTGATCCCGCGTCGTTCGACGCAAAGTCCCACACCCCCAATCCTCTGGTGCAGTGCACCATGGCTTCTTCGGGAGACAGCCAGTCATGTTGGGGTTGCTTGCCGGCCACGATGACGTTGACGTAGTCACGGCTCCGCAGGCAGTGATCCGCCACCGACAACAGGCAGTTGGCGTCGGGGGGCAGGTACACGCGGATCACCGACGCCTGCTTGTTGACGACCAGGTCGATGAACCCCGGGTCCTGGTGGGAGAACCCGTTGTGGTCCTGGCGCCAGACGTGGCTGGACAGCAAATACGTGAGCGAGGCGACCGAGCGACGCCACGGGATGGCATGCGCCGACTCGAGCCACTTGGCGTGCTGGTTGAACATCGAGTCCACGATGTGGATGAAGGCCTCGTAGCAATTGAAGAGACCGTGGCGACCGGTCAGGAGATATCCCTCGAGCCAGCCCTGGCAGAGATGCTCCGAGAGCACTTCCATCACCCGTCCTCCGGGAGCCAGGTGATCGTCTCCGTCGAGGTGGCGCGCATCCCAGGCGCGGTCGGTGACCTCGAAGACGTCCTGGAGACGGTTCGACGCGGTTTCGTCGGGACCGAAGAGACGGAAGTTGGTCGGGTTGTCCCGGATCACGTCGCGGAGAAATCCACCGAGGACCTTCGTGGCCTCTCGCAACGTGGTTCCCGGCTCATCGACCTCGACGGTGTAGGTCGACCAGTCGGGGAGCTCGAGGTCGCGCAGCAGCATCCCCCCGTTGGCGTGGGGCGTGGCGCTCATGCGGAGGTCGCCGGTGGGAGCGAGCGCCACCAGCGCGGGAACCGGGGCACCGTCCTCGTCGAAGAGCTCCTCGGGCCGGTAGCTGTGCATCCACTCCTCGAGCTGGGCCAGATGGGCCGGGTTGGTCCGGACCTCTCCCAAGGGGACCTGATGGGCCCGCCACGTCCCTTCCACAGCAAGGCCGTCCACGAACTTCGGCCCGGTCCAGCCCTTGGGGGTGCGCAGGATGATCATGGGCCACGCTCGACGCTCCAGGGTTGCTCCCGATCGGGCCTCGGCCCAGATCCCGGCGATCTCGTCGAAGGCGGTGTCGAGCGCTGCCGCCATCCTCTGGTGCACGAGCATCGGGTCTTCGCCGTCGAATCCACCCTGCACCAGCAAAGGCCGGTACCCATACCCGGTGAACAGCGCGGTCAGCTCGGCGTCGGGGATCCGGGCCAGCACGGTGGGGTTGGCGATCTTGTAGCCGTTGAGGTGCAGGATGGGGAGCACGGCACCGTCGCCGACAGGGTTCAGGAATTTGTTGGCGTGCCAGCTGGTCGCCAGGGCACCGGTCTCGGCTTCTCCGTCTCCCACCACGCAGGCCACGACGAGCTCAGGGTTGTCGAAGGCGGCCCCGTAGGCATGGGCGAGCCCGTAGCCGAGCTCACCGCCTTCGTTGATCGATCCCGGGGTGTCGGGAGCGGCGTGGCTCGGGATGCCTCCCGGGAACGAGAACTGCCGGAACAGGCGGGCCATGCCTCTGCCGTCCCTCGGTACGTGCGAGTACAGCTCGCTGTAGGTGCCCTCCATCCAGGCGTTGGCCACCATGGCCGGCCCACCATGGCCGGGCCCGCACACGTAGAGCAGGTTCGTTCCTCGGCGGGTGATGACGCGGTTGAGGTGGGCGTAGACGAAATTCAGCCCGGGGCTGGTGCCCCAATGGCCGAGAAGTCGCGGCTTGATGTGGTCGGCGCGCAGTGGTTCGCGCAGGAGGGCGTTGTCGAGCAGGTAGATCTGCCCGACCGCCAGATAGTTGGCCGCTCGCCAGTAGGCGTGCAGCGTCCTGAGGTCCTCAGCCATGGCCGGAGCCGCCTGTCCTGAGGCCCGAGACGGGGGCGGCCCGACCGATTCGTGCATGGACCTTGCCTCCTTGGCATGGTGGGGACGTGCGGGTGCTCGTGGTGAACGTCGGGTCCAGCAGTCTGAAGCTCAGCGTGCTCGGGGCCGATGATGCGGTGCTCATGGCTTGTGACCTGGCCGTGCCGGATCCGGGCGCCATCGGTGCGCTGCTCGGGCAGGCGCTGGAAGACGCCCCCGCCTTCGATGCCGTCGGGCACCGGGTGGTGCACGGAGGCCTCGAATTCACCAGCCCGCTGCTTCTGGAGCGCAGCGTCGAGAGCCGACTCGAGCACCTCGCCGAATTGGCCCCGCTCCAGAATCCACCCGCCATCGCCGCCATCCTCGACCTGCAGTCCCGGTGGCCGCAGCTCCCCCAGGTTGCGTGCTTCGACACCGCGTTCCACGTCACCATTCCGCCCGAGGCCTCAACCTACGCCCTGCCCGACTCCTGGCGTGCCTGGGGTTTGCGTCGCTTCGGCTTCCATGGGCTCAGCCATGCCTGGGCCAGCCGGCGCGCCGCCGAGCTCATCGGGATTCCGGTGGAGGAGCTGCGCCTCGTCTCCGCCCACATCGGCTCGGGGGCGTCGCTGGCGGCGGTGTCGGGAGGTCGCTCCGTGGACACCACGATGGGCTTCACGCCGCTCGACGGCCTGGTCATGGCCACTCGTGCGGGGAGCGTCGATCCCGGGGTGTTGCTGTGGGTGTTGCGCCACGAGCACGAGACCATTGACGAGCTCGAGAACACCCTCGACCGCCGCTCCGGTTTGTTGGGCCTGTCCGGGCTGTCGGGAGATCTCCGCCAGGTCTTGGAAGCGGGGGATCGGGGAGACGAGCGCGCCCAGCTGGCCTTCGGCGTCTACCTCCACCGGCTGCGCGCCATGATCGCCGCCATGGTCGCCGCCATGGGCGGAGTCGACGGGTTGGTGTTCACCGGTGGCGCCGGACAAGGGTCGGCCCGGCTGCGCCGTGAGACGTGTGCCGGTCTGGGTTTTCTGGGTATCGAGCTCGACGGGTCGCGCAACGTGGGAAGGGGCGACGATGTGATCGACCGGCTTGTCACTCGCGACGGCGCCGCTCCTGCCGTATGCGTCGTGCAAGCGAGAGAGGATCTCGAGATCGCCAGCCAGGTTCGGGCGCTGCTTGCTCGGTCTGTGTGAACTCCACCGGGCCGAAGGTGATCACGGCCTGAAGGCTGAGCGGCCTGAAGACACAATGGCGCACCGTGCTACGGTGACCGACGCTGAAGGGTCTCAGACCCCGCCTCTTTTGCGCCCGGCCGACGGCCGGGCACGAAATGGAGGCACACCATGAAGGCACTCGTTTACCACGGGCCCAACGCCACGAGCTGGGACGAGGTGCCCGAACCGCAGTTGGTCGACGAGACCGATGCAGTTGTACGAGTCGACTCGACAACTATTTGCGGGACTGATCTCCACATTCTCAAAGGACATCTTCCCGAGGTGACGCCGGGACGGATCCTGGGTCACGAAGCCGTGGGGACCGTGGAGTCGGTCGGCGCCGCCGTGCGCAACGTCCGACCCGGTGACCGGGTGCTCGTGTCGTGCATATCTGCGTGCGGGACATGCCGGTTCTGCCGCGAGTCGAGGTTCGGACAGTGCCTGGGAGGTGGCGGCTGGATTCTCGGCCACAACATCGACGGGACCCAGGCCGAAAAGCTCCGGGTTCCCTTTGCTGACACCTCGACGTACCCGGTCCCGGTGGGCGTGTCGGACGAGGAATTCCTCATGCTGGCCGACATCCTGCCGACGGGCTACGAGGTCGGTGTCCTTAACGGAGGCGTCACTCCCGGCGACGTCGTCGCCATCGTCGGCGCAGGACCGATCGGGCTCTCGGCGATCACCGGGTCGCTGTTGTTCAGCCCCAGCCATATCATCGCCATCGACCTGGCCGACACCAGGCTGGAGGCGGCGAAGCTGTTCGGGGCGGACATCGTCGTGAACAACAGTCGCGAGGACCCCTTGGCCATCGTCCACAGTCTCACCGACGGGCTCGGCGCCGACGTGACGATCGAAGCCGTGGGCACGCCCGCCACCTTCGAGCTGGCCACCGAACTCGTCCGCCCTGGTGGGCACGTGGCCAACATCGGCGTCCACGGCGAACCGGCCACGCTGCATCTGGAGACACTGTGGACCCGGGACGTGACCCTCACGACGGGACTCGTCGACACGTATTCCACGCCGACGTTGAGTCGTCTCGTGGCCAGCCGTCAATTGGACGTGACGCACTTTGCCACGCATCACTTCCAACTGGGCCAGATGATGGAGGCCTACGAGGTCTTCTCGAATGCTTCGGAGACCGGCGCGCTCAAGGTCGTCCTCAGTCGCGAGGCTTGATCCGGCGTACCGGCGTGTCTCCCACGGAGGACGAAAGACTCAGGCCGCGATGCCGACGATGGGCCGCGACAGATTGATGCCCCCCGTCGAGCCGTAGAAGGTGCCGTCGCCGAACCCGAAGACCCCTCCGTCGGAGGCGGCGAGCCAGTACCCCAACCCCAGGGGGGCGGCGGCCATGCCGACGATGGGCTGGCTCAGTGGTGTGCCTCCCATCGATCCATAGAACCGGGAGTCGCCGAAGGCGAACACCCCTCCGTCGGAGGCGACGAGCCAATAGCCGCTGCCGAACGGGCTGGCGGCCATGCCGACGATGGGCTGGGTGAGAGCGGTGCCTCCCATGGATCCGTAGAAGCGTGCCCCCCCGAAGGCGAAGACGCCCCCGTCCGAGGCGACGAGCCAGTACCCCAAGCCGAACGGGGCCACCGCCATGCCGACGATCGGCTGGGTGAGGTCGGTTCCGCCCATCGATCCGTAGTATCTGGCCGCGCCGAAGGCGAAGACCCCACCGTCAGAGGCGACGAGCCAGTACCCATTCCCGAACGGGGCGGCGGCCATGCCCGCGATCGGCGCATCGAGGTCGGCTCCCCCCATCGACCCGTAGAAGGCGGCGTCCCCGAAGGCGAACACCCCTCCGTCGGCGGCCGCCAGCCAGTACCCGCCCTTGTCAGCGGTCGAGGCCATGCCCACAACAGGCGCAGCCAGCGCCATGTCTCCGGTGGAACCGCAGAACGGGAAGTCCCCGAAGTCGAAGACTCCTCCGTCAGACCCGACGAACCGGTAGCCGAGCGTCTTGGTGGGTGCGGCACACGCCGAGCCCGGTGGCGGTGCAACGGGCGCCACCGGAGGGCTCGGTGTCTGCGGAAGCGCAAGGATTGTCTCGGCCTGCGCCCAGGTGAAGACGACATCGCCGGGGGCGGGGGCCCCGCAGTATCCCTCGGTCAGCATCCCCATGGAGTTCTGGCTCTGCGCCACGCCCATCGCCAGGGTGCAGCCCGCGCCCAGGGCGGAGAAGTCCTCCAGGATGCCGTGACGGTGTCCCCAGGGCTCGGGCGGCACCGCTGAGCAGCCGGTGTTGAAAGCCGCTTGATGGGGGACAAGGGTGCACCCGTCTTCGTACATCCATGCGAAGTCTGCCAACAGAGGGTCGGCCGTTCCCGCCCACAACGTTCCCACTGCCGAGGGGGCGCCGGGTGCGGTCGGCAGCGGGGGGTCGGCGAGGTCGTCGGCTCCGGTCTGGGCCAGGGTGTCGAGCGAACCGGTCATCTCCTCGAAGGCGGGCAGGCCGCGGGCGGTGCGCTCGAGGTTGATGACCACGAACATCTCCTGTGTGACCGAGAGCGCGCCGAGCCGGGTGCCGCTGATGGGGCCGAGACCTTCGAGGGCGCGTCCCGCGTTCACCGCGTCGAGCGAATTGGCGTACGTGTCGGGTAGGTTCGAGGACGGATCGGCATGGGCGGTGATCGTGGCTCCCACGACTGCGCCAGCTCCGGGGACCACGAAGGCCACTGCCGCCATCGCCAGTACCGATGCCGCGCCGGCGAGCAGAAGCGCCCGCCTGTCGGGAGCGCTCCGCACCACACTCGTCCGAAACTTCACACCGGTTCGGCCCTGGAAACGATCTCGCACCCTCTTGCAGCCTTGCAGAACGTTCGTGACAGCAACCTCCCCAACATTGATGATTGGGGAGACGTGCCTCGCAGACCAGACTGCTAGGGCGAGCTCTGCACCGAGAGCGAAGGCTCGGGCGATCCCCCGGTCGTTTCTGGAGGAAGGCGATCACCGGCGCGGTGTTCGAGAGAGTGGGGATCGACCTCGACCCCGAGGGTGGGCACGATCCTGTCGAGCCAGCGAGGCATGTACCAGTTGGATCGGCCCAGCAATTCCATGACCGACGGGACGAGGATCAGCCGCACGAGGCTGGCGTCGATGAGGATGGACGCCGCCAGTCCGAGGCCGAAAACCTTCAAGATCCGAAGAGGATCACCGATCACGAATGACCCGAACACGCAGATCATGATGGCCGCAGCCGAGGTGATGACCCGAGCCGTCTTGGCCAGGCCGTCGGCCACAGACGACGAATTGTCCCCGGTCCGGCGCCACTCCTCTCGCATCCGGCTCAGCAAGAAGACCTCGTAGTCCATGGAGAGCCCGAAGAGGATGGTGAACATCATCAACGGGATCCACGGGTCGATCGGCCCGGTATGGCCGATACCGATGATCGAACCCCCCCAACCCCACTGGAAGACCGCCACGATGACGCCATAGGCGGCTCCCACCGAGAGAAGGTTCATGATCGCCGCCTTCGCCGGGATCACCACCGACCGGAACACCGCCATCAGCAACAAGAAGGAGAGCACGATCACGGCACTGATCACCCACGGGAGCCGGTGGGCGAGATAGTTCGATGCATCCACGCTCGCCGCCGTCTCTCCTCCGACGAGCACCCTCAGATGCGAGCCGGCGGTGGCGTCGGGGATGACGGAGGTGCGCAGTGTCGTCACGAGTTGCGAGGTCTGGGCGGCCTGCGGTGCCGTGGTCGGATAGGCGATGATCACCGCCGCGCTGTGCCCGGTATTGATCTCGACCGGCGCGGCGAAGGCGATCCCCGGCGTGGCTCGCACGGCCACGTCTACTCTCGTCATGGTGGCGGCGTCACCGGCTGACGACAGCGGCGCGGCCACCACGAGGGGCCCGTTGAACCCCGGGCCGAATCCTTCGGCCAGCAGGTCGTACGCCTGGCGGGTCGTCAAGGTGGTCGGGTCGTTGCTGGCGTCGGTGAAGGCGAGGCGCATCGAGAACAGCGGGACGGCGAGCGCCACCAAGACCAACAGGGCGAGGATGCCCGAGGTCCAGGGACGCCTCTGGATCGCCCGGCTCCAGCGGTACCAGAAGCTGTTCGGCGCCGGAGTGGCCCCGGTCTGCAGCAGCTTGGGAAGGTGGAGTCGGTCGATGGCCCGTCCCGAGAACCCGAGCATGGCCGGCAGCAAGGTAAGCGCGGCGGCCATCACAAGGAGCACGGCGGCGATGGTCCCCACCGCCAGGCCTTGGAGGAACGGCAACTGCAAGAGGAAGAGGCCCAGGAGGGAGATGACCACCGTCGAACCGGCGAAGAGCACGGCTCGGCCCGAGGTGGCGAGCGCGGTCGCCACCGCCTGACGGGGATCGCGCCCTTCGAACAGTCCCTGCCGATACCGGGTCACGATGAACAGGGCGTAGTCGATGCCCACTCCCAACCCGATCATGGCCAACATCTCGGGCGCGAAGATGGGGACGTTCAGGACATGGCTGAGGAGGTCCTCCAGGGCGAACCCGATGGCGATGCCGCACAGCGCGGTGAGAATCGGGAGTCCCATCGCCACCACCGAGCCGAAGGCGATGAGCATGATGAGCATGGCACCGAGGATCCCCGCCCCTTCGCTCGGGCCCGGGGCGGCCGTGATGACGTTGCCGATCGGGCCACCCCCCAGGGCGATGTGATACCCGGGCCGGTCGAACGACTCGGCCACGGTGACGACCTTCTTGACCGCGGCGTTGGGGATGGTGGCGGCAGTCTCGTTGAACTGCACCACCGCGAAGCCGATGCGCTGGTTCGAGGAGATCTGGTGGGTACCGGGGTCGAACGGACTGCGCACAACCGAGACGTGGGGAAGAACCGACAACTGATGGACCAATGTCGCCGTCACCGACCGCGTGGCCGGTGATTGGATCGAATCGGTCGTCGAGATGACCACATCGGCGCTCGTCCCGGCCGTCTTGGGGAATCGAGCGGTCAGGAGGTTTTGGACCTGCTGCGAAGCGGAGTTGCCCGAGCCGAAGGAGTCTTGGAACCGGCTGCCCATCGACTGGGCCAGCACGGTGATCACGATGATGGCGCCGATCCAGACGAGCAGGACCCGACGTCGATGGTCGTAGCACCACCCCGCCAGGCGTCCGAGGGCAGAGTGCTCCGCCGTGCCCGGTGCCGACCCGGGCGGAGTCGTGGTTGTGGTGCCAGAAGGGCTATAATTCATCACTGATGAGTTATAGCACGGCAGGCGAGGGCAGAGGGAGCCCCGCGATGGTCGGCGTCCGGTGATGGTGGGCCGGGGCCGGCGACCGGGCAAGGTCGACACCCGAGCTGAGATCATCGAGGCTGCCCGGGCTGCCTTTTCCGAGGACGGCTACGCCGAGGCCAGCCTGCGGGGTATCGCCCGACGGGCCCAGGTGGATCCCGCCCTGGTCCACCACTACTTCGCCGACAAGGCGACCCTGTTCGTCGAGACCATGGGACTGCCGATCGATCCGAGAGCCGTAAAACACGCGGCGGGGGCCACGGGGTTCAGTGGGGAGCTCCTGGTCGAGCGCTTCCTCTCCCAGTGGGAGCGCCGAGGGGAGTCGGGGTCGCCGAAGTTCGTGAGCCTCGTCCAGGCCATGGTCGCCTCAGCCGACGTCGTGGACAACATGCGGGCATTTCTCACCGAGCGCATCGGACTGCACGGCGCACCCGGAGACGACGAGGCCACACAGGAGCTCCGACGGTCCCTGGTGTCGTCGCAGCTCCTGGGCATCGCCTGGACCCGCTACGTCATGCGCCTGGAGCCGATGGCGTCTGCCAGCCGGGCGGAGGTGGCCCGATGGGCGGGTCCCACCATCGACCGTTACGCGGCGGGCGAGCTGTTCCGCTGAGCGGCGCCGTCCACCGGGGTTCCCTCGGCGCGCGTCGGTGGGTCAGAGGATCGTCGCCGAATAGTCGGGAACGTGGTGGTACCGGTCTCGGGGTGGCCGCTTGTAGGAACCGGCCGGAGGACGGGGCGGAAGCTTGACCTTGGGCGGTTTGCGGCTCTGGTACGGGATCACCGAGAGCAGATGGGCGATGCAATTGAGCCGGGCCCGTTTCTTGTCGTCGGCCTCGACCTCGTACCACGGCGAGTCCGGTAGATCGCAGTGCGCGAACATCTCGTCCTTGGCCTTGGAGTACTCGACCCAGCGATTTCTGCCCTCGATGTCCATCTCGCTCAGCTTCCACCGCTTCAGCGGGGCATTGAGGCGCTCCTTGAACCTGCGCTCCTGCTCCTCGTCACTAACCGAGAACCAGTACTTGACCAAGATGATGCCGTCGTCGATGAGCATCCGTTCGAAGGCCGGGCACTGCCGCAGGAAACGGTGGTACTCCTCGTCGGTGCACAGCCCCATGACCCGTTCCACCCCGGCCCGGTTGTACCAGCTGCGGTCGAAGAGCACGATCTCCCCACCGGCGGGAAGGTGGATGATGTAGCGCTGGAAGTACCATTCGGTCTTCTCCCGGTCGCTCGGCACCGGGAGGGCGGCGACGCGGCACCAGCGAGGGTTGAGGTACTCGGTGATGCGCTTGATCACACCTCCCTTTCCCGCCGCGTCGCGACCCTCGATGACAACGACTACTCGTTTTCCCTCGTCACGAACCCACTGCTCCATCTTCACCAACTCTTCCTGAAGGTGCAGGAGCGCTTTGTCGTAGACGGTGTTGTCGGCCATGCTCCATCCTGCCTCGCACGCCGAGCGCCGACGGCGAGGCCGACGTCGCCACCGGGCCGGGGCGGTGTCCCCCGCCGACCGGGGACGGGCCCGGGTTGCACCGGGCCCCGGAGATAGAGTACGATACGGTATCGTTTCTAAATACAACCACTCGACCCCCCGTACTCACGCCAGGGGGCAGGCCGTGACGACGGCCAAGGCGACCGAGGCCGAGCATCACGTCGGCCGCCCGCTCGACGCGTCCCGTGACGTCGCCCTCCGGCAGGCCGCGCTCGAGCTGTTGGCCGAGATCGGATACGACCGGTTGACTATCGACTCGGTGGCGTCCCGGGCCCGGGCCAGCAAGACGACGATCTATCGACGGTGGTCGGGAAAGGCCGAATTGGTCGTCGACGCCCTCAACGGCCTCAAGGGAAACGCGCCGGTCCCTGACACGGGCTCGCTGCGAGGAGACCTCGAGGCCATCGTCCACGGCTCCACCAACACCGACACCCCCATCGACGCCCAACTCGTGATCGGCCTCATCACCGCGCTGGCCCACGACGGGGAGCTTCGCCACGTCGTGCGCGAGCGGCTCATCGATCCCGACAAGGCCCGACTGAAGCAGGTCTTCGAACGGGCCGTGGCCCGGGGGGAGGTGGCCGAGGATCGCAATCTCGACCTCCTGGTCTCGCTCTTTCCCGCTCTTGCCATTCAGCACGTCCTGATCTTCGGCGAGTTCCCCGATGCCCAATTCGCCGAGCAGGTCATGCACGACGTGATCCTGCCCTTGGCCACCGCCCCGCCCGGGGTGGCCAACGGCTCATCGTCGGCCCGACAGGTGCTTCAGCACGAGACATGAGGTCGGGACCGGGCGTCGGTACCCCGACCTGAGAGCACAAGACATTTTTTGGTTGGCTGGACATCCCAGCCTCGATCCCTGAGGAGTTTGGCAATGCGTGGTCTCGCTACCTGGTGCGTCCGACACCGTCGGTTGGTGGTGGTGTTCTGGGCGGCTGCACTCGTCGTCGTCAGTCTGATCTCCGCCTCCGTGGGCTCGGACTACTCGAACAGCTTCTCGTTGCCCAAGACCGAGTCCTCCGACGCCATCAACCTCCTCAAGGCGGCCTCGCCCACCGTGTCGGGCGACGTCGACCAGATCGTCTTCAGCGCAACGGGCAGCTCCGGTGTAAAAGACCCTGCGGTGGTCGGCCGCATCAATGCCATGCTCGCCCGGGAGGCCAAGGTCCCCCACGTCTCGAAGATCGTCTCTCCCTACGTGCCCCAGGGCGCCACCCAGGTCAGCGCGGACGGCAAGGTGGCCTTTGCCACGGTGACCTTCGACGAGCAGGCACAGAACCTCTCGACCACGATCGCCAAAGACCTCGTCAACACGGCGAAGTCCGCCGACACGTCGGGGCTCCAGGTGGCGGTGTCGGGCCAACTGGCCGAAGAGGCGGACCGGCCGTCGATCGGGGGGACGGGGATCGGGGTCCTGCTCGCGGCGGTGGTGCTGCTGCTCGTGTTCGGCTCGGTCTTCGCCATGGCCCTGCCTCTGATCTCGGCCCTGGCCTCTCTCGGCACCGCCGTGGGGCTGATCGGACTGCTCAGCCACGTGATGAAGATGCCCGAGTTCTCCACCACCCTCGTGCTCCTGATCGGGCTGGGGGTGGGCATCGACTACGCGCTGTTCATCGTGACCCGTCACCGACAGGGGCTCATCGCCGGGCGTGACGTCGAGTCGTCGATCGTCACCGCTGTGAACACCTCGGGCCGGGCTGTGCTGTTCGCCGGCATCATCGTCTGTATCGCTCTGCTCGGGATGTTCGCCCTCGGCGTGTCGTTCCTGTACGGGTTGGCCGTGGCCGCCGCGCTGGGCGTGGCACTGACGATGATCGCCGCGCTCACCCTGCTCCCGGCGCTCCTCGGATTCATCGGCCCGCGTGTGCTGTCACGACGCCAGAAGGCGACCCTGGCCAAGAACGGCCCCCGCATCGTGGGTACCGGTTCGAAGGGCTTCTGGCCCCGTTGGGCCGACATCGTGCGCCGCCGCCCCGCGCTTCCGGCGGGCATCGCCCTGGTGCTCATCGTGATCATCGCCCTGCCGTTCTTCTCGCTGCGGCTCGGCTCGGCCGACCAGGGGAACGACCCGGTGGGCTCCACGACCCGTCAGGCGTACGACATGTTGGCGCGAGGGTTCGGCCCGGGGTTCAACGGCCCCCTCGAGCTCGTGGCCGTCGTCCACGGCACGGCGCAAGGTGACGCGCTGCGTCGGGTGGTGAGCGACGTCGGGGCTCAGCCCGGGGTGGCCCGCGTGGCGCCGCCGCTGCTGATCCCGGCCAAGAACGGCACCCACGTAGCGCTGATCAACGTCTATCCCACCAGCGCACCGCAGGACGGGGCCACGACCAACCTCGTCTACCACCTGCGCCAGGTCACCATTCCGGCCGCGGTCTCGGGAACGGGGCTGACCGTGCTCGTCGGGGGGACGACGGCCATCTTCATCGATTTCGCCCATGTCCTGTCGGCGAAGCTCCCCCTCTTCATCGGCCTGGTCGTCCTGCTGTCGTTCTTGTTGCTGTCGCTGGTCTTCCGCAGCATCGTCATCCCCCTCGTCTCCGCCGTCATGAACCTGCTCTCGATCGGCGCGGCATTCGGGATCCTGGTGGCGGTGTTCCAATGGGGTTGGCTGGGGGGAGTCTTCGGTGTGAACCGAGCCGGGCCCATCGAGGCGTTCCTGCCCGTGATGTTGTTCGCCATCCTCTTCGGGCTGTCCATGGACTACCAGGTGTTTCTCGTCACCCGCATCCACGAGGAGTGGTTGAACACCGGCGACAACCGACAGGCCGTGCGCAACGGTCTGGCGGTCACGGGGAAGACCATCACCGCTGCCGCGTTGATCATGATCCTCGTGTTCGGCGCCTTCATCCTGGGAGGAGAGCGGGTCATCAAGGAGTTCGGATTGGGACTCTCCGGTGGGATCCTCGTCGACGCCATCGTGATCCGCATGGCCGTGGTCCCCGCCGTCATGCTGCTCATCGGGAAGGCCAACTGGTGGTTCCCCAAGACCCTTGACCGCTTCCTCCCCCACATCGGGCTCGACCACGGCCAAGAGGCCAAGAGCGAGAGCACGGCCGAGGGGGATCACAGTGGCGGTCCCCACGACCTGGTGTCGGTCTGAACCTCGAGCTCGTGCGACCTCTCAGCGTTCGTCGAGCGACGTTCGCAAGGAGGCCGGCGCCTTCAGGAGGTAGCTCTCTTCGAGGTATGCGGCGAGGTCGTCTCGGTCGACGTCTTCGAGGCGGACCAGGACCGCCCCGTATCCCTCGTAGTGGGATGTGCTGAACAACGCCCCCCCACCCATCTTGATGAGGAAGGGCTTCTCGTCGAGCCCACAGAACACGACGAGCACTTCGGTGTCGTGCACGTCGTTGCGGTCGTACTCACGCTCTCCCCACATGCGGCAGAAGCTCTTGCCGCGCACGTGCAGCGCCGGGGTCCCGTACGAGGTGGACTCGGTGACCTCGGGGAGGTGTGCGACAAGCGCCTTGGCGTCTGCGAACGTGACCATGGTCGTCCTCCGGGCCTCCGCCGGCCCACGGCCCATCCTCTCGCACGGGGTCATTGCCGGGCTCGATGGCCTAATTGGTGGGAAGTGTGTCATTGACGCTATGGCCCGGGCCGTGCAGGCTGGCGGTGATGAAGCAACGCGCCGTCGTCATCGTGGCCTATCCGGGGGTGCAGCCTCTCGACGCCGTCGGGCCCTATGAGGTCTTCGCCGGCGCCACTCGGGTCGTCGGGTTCATGGGCCGGGCGGGCGGGTACGACGTGGTGCTCGCCTCGATCGACGGGCAGCCCGTCCGGGCCGGGAGCGGGCTGTCCCTGGGCACCGTGGCGCTGCCCGACCCCGGTGGGCGGATCGACACCCTGATGCTCGCCGGGGGCGACGGAGCCCAGTCGGTGCGTGGCGACGAGGCACTCATCTCGTGGATCTCGGCGGTGGCACCTCGCTGCCGTCGCGTCGCCACGGTGTGCACGGGGGCGTTCCTGGCGGCCGAGGCCGGTCTGCTCGACGGGCGGCGCGTCACCACCCACTGGGCCCGGGCCGAGCAGCTGGCCACCGAGTTCCCGGCACTGGAGGTCGACCCGGATGCGATCTACATCAGGGACGGCAAGTTCTGGACCAGCGCCGGCGTCACGGCCGGTATCGACCTGGCGCTCGCCCTCGTGCAGGACGACCTCGGCGTCGAGGTGGCCCAAACCGTCGCCCGGCACCTCGTGATGTTCCTGCACCGACCGGGAGGGCAGAGCCAATTCGCCTCGCCGGTATGGGTGCCACGGGCCGAGCGCTCCACGGTCCGCGCCGTGCAGACCTTGGTCGAGGCGGCTCCCGGCGGCGACCACCGTCTCCCGGCCCTGGCGGCGGCGGCGGCCATGAGCGTGCGCCATTTCACCCGGGTCTTCACCGCCGAGGTGGGGGAAACTCCCGGGCGGTTCGTCGAAGGCGTGCGGGTCGAGGCGGCGCGCCACGAGCTCGAGACCACCGACGACACCCTCGACGTGGTGGCGGCGCGCTGTGGTTTCGGCACGGCGGAGACGTTGCGACGGGTTTTCCACCGCCGGCTCAGTGTGGCCCCCGACTTCTATCGACGACGTTTCCGCGTCGACTCCGGCGAAAGGACCCCGGCGTGAGTGACACCTTGCAGGTCGCCATCCCCCTCTTCCCGAGGTTCACCGCCCTGGACGGCGTGGGCCCCTACGAAGTGCTGCAACGCATCCCCTCGATCGATGTCACCTTCATCGGGCACGAGCGGGGAGAGGTGCGGAGCGAGAACGGCATGCTCGGGATCACCATCGACGCGACCTTCGACGACATCCCCGTGCCCGACATCATCGTGTTCCCCGGTGGGGTGGGGACGCGCCCTCTGGAGCACGACGACCGGGTGCTCGAGTGGGTGCGTCGTGCACACCTCACCACTCGTCTCACGACGTCGGTCTGCACCGGCTCACTGGTGTTGGGGGCTGCGGGGCTGCTCAAAGGCCTCAGTGCCACCACTCATTGGTCGTGCTACACGGAGCTCGAGGCGCATGGTGCCGTGCCTACGGCGAGGCGCGTGGTGGAGCACCTCGACAAGCGCATCATCACCGCCGCCGGTGTGTCGAGCGGCATCGACATGGCGCTGCGCGTGGTCGAGCTCGTGGTGGACCGAACTGCCGCTCAGGCGGCCCAACTCATGATCGAGTACGACCCGCAGCCCCCGTTCGACACGGGGTCTGTGGCCAAGAGCAACGACGTGATCCTCACCAGGGTCATCGAGTACGCGCAGCTCCGCCGGTAGCCTGCGCCGCCGGGGCCACCGGTGACCGGGGTAGCACCCCGCCCGTACTACTTCACGTTGGCCAGGAGGTAGCCGGCCGAGCCCGAGATCCCGCTCACCGTGGCCCATACCCCGTAGATGCCCGTTGCCCCGTCGGCCGAGAGGTAGGGGCAGATGGCGATCCCCGCCGCGTTGGTCACGGCCGTGGTCGAACCCCACACATAGGCCGACGCACCTGTCGTCGCCGGCAGTGTGAAGGTGACCACCACGCCCGCCACGGGGGCGCCGGTGGTGTCGGTGACCTTGGCTTGCATCCGGGTTGCGAAGAAGGTGTTGACCTTGGCGGCCTGGTAGTAGCCGGCGGTGGCCGTGACGGCGGCCAGGATGGTCGGGCTGGCCCCAGATCCCCACGACGGCGCTGAAGACGAGTCACCGGAGTACGAGCCCACGACGGTGTGCGCCTTGGGCATGGGACCGGTACAGCTGGCCGAGCCGTTGGTGATGGTGGCCGTGCACAGAGGAATGAGACCCGCGGAGAAGACGACCGAGCCGGTCGGCCCCGCCGCCCCTGTCACCGTGGCGGAGTAGGTGAAGGCGGAGCTCGAGGCTTGTGCCAGCTTGACCGCCGTCGTCGTGGCGGCGAGCGAGGGGTCGGTCTCCACCACGCCTTCCCGACCCCCGGTCCCGAGATAAGTGCCGACGGCGAGGCACACGCCCGCGGCCGGGCACGTGATCGGTGCGAATGACGGGTCCGAGCTGGCGCTGGCGTCGGCCGGCAGCGGGGCCGGGGTCACGACCCACGATCCCGAGGTGAGGTTCCACAGCAGAGCGCCCACCGTCCCGGCCGTGTCGGACTGGCCGACGGCGACACAGGTTCCCGTGGCGGGGCAGGCGACGTTGTGGATCTCGATGTTCGCCCCCACCGGGGTTGCCGGCGGGGTGGGGGCCACGGACGGGGTCCAGGCCCCTGACGCCAGGGTGTCGATGAGTCCCTGCTCGACGCCGGACTCGAGGAAGAAGCCGGTGGCCACGCAGTCGCTGGCGTCGGGGCACGCCACCGACGTCAGTTGCAGGTCGGTGGAGGCCGAGCCGTCAGGTGTCGGGACAGACGTGGCCGTCCACGACCCTCCCGACAAGGTGTCGACGAGGCCTTCGTAGTTGCCGTCGAACGTGGTTCCCGCGATCACACAGGAGGCCGCCGCCGGGCACGACACGGACAGGTCGTTGTTGGCGATCGAAGCCTGCGAGGACGTGCCCGGGGGGAGTGGGAGCGTCGCCGCCGTCCAGGTCCCTGCCGAGAAGGTGTCGACGAGGCCCAGGTAGATCCCGCCGACTTCGTAGGTGCCGGCGGCCACGCACGAGCCCACCGCCGGACACGCCAGGGACAGGAACTGCGATCCCGACGCGGTTGTGGGCAGCGGTGCCGCCGCCGCGCTCCAATTCCCGGCCACCTCGGTGTCGACGAGGGCCTGCTCACCTGCGGTCTGCGAGGTGTACAAGCCTGCAGCCGTGCACCATCCGGTCGACGGGCAGCTGATGGTCGCGAGTTGCGCGTCGGCGGTGGAGCCTGTCACCACGGCGTCCGAGGGGAGCGAGACCTCCGACGCCGTCCAGGTCCCGTCGGACAACTGCTCGACCAGTGCCTGGGTGGCGCCCGACGCGTCGAGATACCGTCCGGCCGCCACACAGGATCCGACACCGGTACACGTCACCGACTGCAAGAGCGCTTGGGGATCGACAGCGGCGTTGCCGGGCAGCGGCGCCTGGGAGGCGCTCCATGTGCTTCCGGACTCGGTCGCGATCAACCCCGGCTCGTAGTACGTGGTCCCGGTGAGCGCCAGGTAGTCGCCCACGGCCACGCACCACCCGTCGACCGGGCACGAGGTGGAGGCGTAGGTGAGCCCCTGTCCGGCGACGGCGTTGGCCGGCATGGGCGGATTGACCGCGCTCCACGAGACCCCCGCCGTGGCCGTGGCGGCGTTCGTCACGACAAGCAGACCGGTCACTCCCAACAGCGCCGCCACTGCGGCCAGCAAGGTGGGACGTCGCGTCACCGCGTTAGCCATGATCTTTCCCCCAAAGACTCCGCCGGGTAGCCACCCTGTCCACGGGAAGCGAACCCGCCTGTCAGTATCCCCGGCGCCAAGTTGGCCACTTCCATGGCCCCTGGCGCATCGTCATGATTGACGATTCACAAGGGGTGGTCGGATCGGCGGCGGCTCTCAGGGGGCGTGGTGTGATCCATGGGATCGATGAGGTCGAGGTCCCTCCGGGCCGGTCGCGCGGCGGAGCTCGGTCAGGACGTCACCCATTGCGGCGATCTGATCGCGGGCCGTGGTGGGTGAGACGCCGGGGACGTGGATGCGGAGGTTGATGGCGTCGACCCCCGCCCGGGCCGTCACCGCGGCCAGATCGCCGGCCAGCGTGGCGCCGTCGGGAGCGGCCAGCAATTGGTCGTCCTGCCAATGCACCTGCGCACCCGCGGAGGCGTAGCTTCGGTACCGGTCGAGCTGCCGCGCCGTGGCGTCGGTGGGCGGGGCCCCCACCCAGGCCCGTCGGACCAGGACACAGGGACCGTGCCCTCCGGCGGCGCGATAGGCGTCGGACAGGGTGCGGATCCGCGCCGGCGCCGAAAGGGAGTCGAACAGCAGGCCCACGCCGAGCGACGCCGCCCGGCGCACCGCCACCGTGCTCATCGCCGCGCTCACCACGGGCACCGGGTCGATCGTGCACCGGGCGATGGCGGGGTCATGGGCCAGCAGCCCCGGGTCCGTGCCGCCCAATGCCCCTGCCACCAGTGTCATCCCTTGTTCGAAGCGCCGGGTGAGGTCGTCCTTGGTCAGGCCCATGATGTCGAAGTCGGCGTCGAGGGAACCGGCCGCCAGGCCGAGCCCGACGCGCCCGGGAAAGCGCGCCGCCAGCCACGCCACCTCCTCGGCCACCAGGGCGGGGGGGCGCAGTGGCAACAGGAGCGGGCACGGTGCCGCCCAACCGGTGGGCATGGCCTCGAGGAGCCATCCCGCCGCTTGGAGGGGATTGGGCATGTAGCCGGCGAACCCACCGTGATGCTCGCTCGTCATGACGCCGTCGAACCCGGCCTCGACGCCGAGCACGGCCTGGACCCGCAACTCGCGCACCGTCTCCTGGGCGGACAGCTCGAGGTGGGGATAGAGCCGAAGCGAGATCGATCCCGCGGCCAGGGGTCGACTCGTGTCCACGGGTCGACTGGGGTCCACGGGGGCGATCCTGTCACAGGGCGGTGAAGCGCCCGCCGTCGACCACCACGGTCTGGCCGGTGATGTAGCGGGCCCCTTCGCCTAACAAGAACACGACGACGGGGGCGATGTCGGTATCGGGATCACCCACCCGCCCGAGCGGGACGACCCGGGCCAGACGTCGGGCCAGCTCGGGGTTCTCGACGTAGGCCCGTTCCAATGCCGGCGTGTGGGCCAGCGGCGACACGCAGGCCACGCCCACTCCCAGGGGACCCCACTCCACCGCCAGGCTCTTGGCCAGGCCCCGCACCGCGCCTTTGACCGCGGCGTAGGCGGGCAGCGCCACGCTTCCCTCCATGGCCGCGGGCGACGTCATGAGGAGAAAACGCCCGCGGCGGCGTTGTAGATGGGCCAACGCGAAGCGCGCGCAGTGGTACGCGCCCCGGAGCGACACCGCCACCTGGTCGTCCCACCACCCGTCGTCGATGGCGTCGATGGCCACGACCTCGCTCGAGTGCCGACTGGTGGCGTTGTGGATCACGCCGTCGAGCCCGCCGAAGCGGTCCTGTGCCGTCTGCACCGCCACCTCGACCTGGGCCGCCACGGTGACGTCCGTCCGCACGAACACGCCCCGTCCGCCCCGTTCGTTCACCACGTCAGCGGTCTGCGCCGCATTGTCGCCGGGGCCCGCCACGACCACCGCCGCGCCCGCCGCCGCACACGCGAGGGACACGGCCCGGCCGATACCCGCCCCGCCCCCGGTGACGAGGACGACCTTCCCCCCGAGTGGTCCCTCGGTGGGGTCGCTCACGGCGTCATCCACACGCCGCCGTCCACGGCCACGGTGGCACCGGTGACCGACCGCCAGGCGGGGGACAGCAGCGAGTGCACCACCGACGACACGTCGGCGCCCATGTCGGGTCGGTGCAGAGCAGGAGCAGGCTGGCCCGGTCGATCGGGGTATGGCCCGTCCTCGGTCGGCGCCGCCGTGAGCAACGACGCGGGCACGGCCACGCAGTGCACTGTCACGGCGCGCGATCCCCACGCCCGTGCGGCTGCTCGGGCGAGAGCGCGCTGGCCCTCGGTCACCGCCGCCCAGGGCCCGAAGCCGGCGGCGCCGACCAGAGACAACGTCGGGACCACCAGCACCATGGTCCCGCCCGCCTGGCGAAGGACGTCGAAGGCGCCCTGGAAGCAGACGAGCGTCCGCTGCAGCGGTCGCTCGACCATGGCGCTCCACGTGTCGCTGTCGAGATCGGCGACGGCCGCCCCCCTCGTGGGCTCGGTGCCGACCGACGCCACCACCAATCCCTCCAGGGCTCCCAATCGCGGCACCACCTCCTGGAGGGCCGCCCCGAATCGGGCCCGGCCTTCCAATGCCGAGACAGGGAGCCGTGCTACTGACGCGCCCCGGTCCTCGAGGCCCGACGCCAACGCCGCGCCCGCACCGGTGTCGGCGCCCACGACGGCCACCGTGGGGGCGCGTCGTGGTGTGGTCACGAGTCGGGAGCTCCGGGAGGCCGAGACCGCCCGGCCTCGTGGCGACCGTCAGACATCACGGACCTCGCCGTCGACCACCCAGCGCGAGCGCAGGTCCGCCAGCCATGCCGGCAACTCGATCTCGGGATCGGGCAGTGCCTGGGCCCCATGTTGGGCCAAGGCACGGTGAAAGGCCTCGGGATCGTCACCCCACGACCGGGGGTCACCCATCATGACTTCGAGGAGGAGCGTGCCCCGATCTCCGGCCACGAACGGGCCGAAGGCGGCGCCGAAGGGCAGCTCGATGTGGGTGCCGGCGGGGCAGTGCCGGTCACCGCACCACATGTCGCCCTCGACGACGAACAGGACGTGCGGGCTGTAGTGGCCATGACGCCGGACCACGACGCCGGGGTCCCACTTGGCGTACAGCGAGAGGTACTGGGGGTCGGGGGAGAAGGCCAGCCACTTCTCCCACACCGACGACACCGACCCGTCGGCGTTGCGGATGGCCTTCACCTGCTGCCAGGTGACGTCGGCGTCGTCGAGGTGACGGAAGGTGGGCGCCAGGCCCGGAACCTTCACGTCGCCGCCTCCACCGGAGTCATCCATCGTCGTTCTCCCCCGAGCTGGCGGTGGGCCCCGTGCACGTCACGCCGGCGGCCCGAAGCACCAGCGGTATCGCGACACCTCGACGAAGCCCAGACGCAGGTAAAGCGGTTCACCCGCCTCCGACGCCTCGAGCACGACGGCCCGGGCACCGAGCTCGAATCCCGCTTCGACGGCCCAGCGGGTGCACAGCTCACCGAGCCCGCCGCCCCGGGCACCGGGAACCGTCCCCACCAGTTGGATCCCGGCCACCTCGCCGCTTCCCACGACCATGGCGGCGGCCACGGGCCGGCCCCCGCGGCGGGCCACCACGGCGCGCACGTCGGGGCCTCGCACAGCGTCCATGGAGGCGAGCTGGGCCTCCGCCGCGTCGCGGGGGAGGAACGAGTCGGCATAGGCCTTGACGGTCACCGCCAGGTAGTCGAGCCTGGACTCGTCATCGGTGACCTCCTCGAGGGTCAATCCCGGGGGCACGGTGCCGGCGCCGATCCTGTGGTGAAGGGCCAGGCGCGGCGCTCCGACCGGGGAGATCGAGGCGTAGCCGGCCTCCAGCGCGCTTTTCTCGAGGTCGGTGTCGGCGTGCGCCGCGATCCACACGCAGTACCCGGGTCGCTCCGCAAAGAACGCCGCCGTCCTCGTCAAGACGTCGGCGGAGGGGAGCGACGGGTCCAACCGGATGGCCCCGTTGTGGTACGGGCCGGGCCACGTCTTGGACGTGGAGAACAGCAGCAGCCGACCGTCGTCCTCGAGCAGCGCGCCAGGGGCGGTGGAGGCATACAGGCGCATCGTCTCGGCCAGGTTGTGGTCCCCGGCGGCCAGCAATTCGTCGCGATCCATCATGGGCAACGTAGTTTGCAGGGCCGTGGTGCGAATCGGGTTCGTGGGGACGGGGGTGATCGCCTGGGCTCATGCCATCGGGCTCCAGGCCATGATCAGGGCGGAGGTGGTCGACGCCGCGGTGGTGGCCGTGCACGACCTCGACGCCGAGCGCGCCGCGGGGTTCGCGGCGGTCAACGGGGCGGAAGTCGTGTCGAGTGCGCCCGCGGTGCTCGAACGGTGTGAGGCGGTGTGGGTGTGCACGCCCACCGCCGCCCACAGCGCCGTGGTCGAGGCGGCCGTCGCCCGGGGCTGCGCCGTGTTCTGTGAGAAGCCCTTGGCACCGGACCTGGCCCGGGCCGAAGCACTCGCCGCCCTGGTCGCCGACTCCGGGGTCCCGGCCCAGGTGGGCCTGGTGCTGCGGTGCGCGCCGGTGTTCCGGGCCCTGCGCGACATCCTGGCCTCGGGCGAGCTCGGTCCACCCATGACGGCGATCCTCCGCGACGACCAGTACTTCCCGGTGCAGGGCGTCTACAGCTCGACCTGGCGCGGCGACGTCGAGGTGGCGGGAGGCGGGTGCCTTATCGAGCACTCGATCCACGACCTCGACATCCTCCGGTTCTGCCTGGGGGAGGTGTCGGCGGTGACGGCCCGCACGGGCAACTTCTCGGGCCACGAAGGCGTCGAGGACCTGGCCACGGTGTCGCTGCAGTTCGCCTCCGGGGCCTCGGCCGAGCTGGTGAGCGTGTGGCACGACATCTTGAGCCGCGGCTCGACGCGCCGGGTCGAGGTGTTCTGTCGCCAGGGCATGGCGTGGCTGGACAACGACTTCCTCGGGCCACTGCACGTCCAGACGACGGGCGGGACCGAGGTCCGCCCTTGTCCGCCCCCGGGCTGGGTGCGAGACCTGGCCTTGGGCGACGACGACATCGGTCTTGCCATCAGTGCCTACGTCGAGGCCGATCGGGCGTTTCTCGACGCCGTGACGGACCATCGTGTTCCCTCGCCGAGCTTCGACGAGGCCGTCGTGGCCCATCGCCTCGTCGACGCCGCCTACCGCTCCTCGGGTGCCGGCGGCATGCCGGTGCCCCTCGGCTGAGCGCCACCGTCGCCCCGCTCAGGCGCTGGTTCGGACCCGGGACCGAGGTGCCCAGCTGCTTAGGTCGTCGAGGGGGAAGGGTGCCAGGGCGCTCGCCGGCAGGGGGTACCCGAACAGATAGCCCTGGGCGATGGCACACCCCAGGGCCATGAGCGCGTTGGCCTGGGCCCGACGCTCCACCCCCTCGGCCACGATCGCCATTCCCAGCGAGTCACCGAGGCCCACGATGGCCCGCACGATGGCCACGTCGTCGGTATCGCAGTCGAGCTCGTCGACGAAGCTCTGGTCCACCTTGAGGGTTTCGACGGGAAGACGTTTCAGATAGTTGAGCGACGAGTACCCGGTGCCGAAGTCGTCGATCTCGAGGTGCACCCCGAGCCCCCGCAGTGCGGACAACGCAGCCACACTGGCGTCACCGGTGCTCATGAGCGTGCTTTCGGTGATCTCGAGCCACAGTCTGTCGGGATTGAAGCCCGACCCGGCCAGAGCCGAGGCGACCTGGCGGGGGAATGTCGAGTCGGCCAACTGCTGGGCCGACACGTTCACCGAGATGTTGAGCAGTCCCGGGTTCTGGCCCGCCGCGCTGCGCAAGGTGTCCCAGTGCGCCCCTTGCCGGCACGCCTCGCGCAGTACCCAGGCCCCGAGCGGCACGATCAGGCCCGAGTCCTCGGCCAGGGCGATGAACTCGCCCGGCAGGAGCAAGCCGCGGGTGGGGTGGTTCCAGCGGACGAGGGCTTCCACGCCGACCATGGTCTCGGTGTGCAGGTCGACCATGGGCTGGTAGTAGAGCTCGAGCTCGTCGCGATCGAGAGCACGGTGCAGTTCGTTGGAGGTGCGCAGCTGGCGGATGGTGCCGGTCTCGTCGTCGGTGCGGTACACCTCGGTGTGCGACGGCCCGATCTCCTTGGCGCGGTACATCGCCACGTCGGCGTTGCGCAACAACTCCGTCCCGGACTCCGAGCCGTCGAGCGACAGGGCCACGCCTACGCTCACCGTCACGAACAGCTCGCTGCCGGCCAGGACCAGGGGTTGGCGCATGGCCTGCACCAGGCGCTCGGCGATCTCGAGCGCTTCGGTCTTGTCGGTGACCTCGCACAGGACCGTGAATTCGTCGCCGCCGAAGCGAGCCAGGGTGTCGACGGCCCGCAGCGCCGCACCGAGTCGGTCCGCCACCCGCTCGAGGAGCCTGTCGCCCATCTCGTGGCCGAGGCTGTCGTTGATGAGCTTGAAGCGGTCGAGGTCGAGGAACATGAGCGCCACGCAGTGGTGGTCCCGCTGCGCCCGGCTGAGCGCCAGCTCCAGACGGTCCGTGAACAACACACGGTTGGGGAGCCCGGTGAGCTGGTCATGCACCGCAGCGTGGGCCAGGCGTTCGCGCATCTGGCGGCGCTCGGTCACGTCCTCGATCTGCCCGATCAGGTACAAGGGGTGCCCGGCGTCGTCGCGCACGCAACTGGCGCTGACCGTGACCCACACCTCATGGCCGTCGACATGGTTGTAGCGCTTCTCCATGTGGTACCGGTCGATGTCCCCGGCGACCAAGGCGTCGAATTGCGCGCCGTTGGCATCCCAGTCGTCGGGGTGGGTGACGTCTCTGATGGTCTTGCCCACGAGCTCTTCGGGTGTGTAGCCGAGGATGGCGGCGTAGGCGCGGTTCACTCGCACCAGGAGCCCGTCGGGCAGGGCCAGGCCCATGCCGATGGGGGCGTTCTCGAAGGCGCTGCGAAAGCGGGCCTCGGCCTCGAAGATGGCGGACTCCGATCGCCGCAGCAATCCGCCCACCCAGGCCACGACCTCGCCCACCAGGACACAACACGGCACGACGAAGAGCGCCGAGCTGAGCCCCATGCCACGGCGCGCCGGGGCGATCTCGAGCATGGGGAGCGCATACGCCACGGCCAGCAGGGGAGCGAAGCGGACACAGGTCCAGCGGGGGTGACCCAGGCCCATCCACACGAACACGACCAGGAAGAAGGTGCCGTACAGGAAGGCGTCGTAGCCCGTGAACACGTTGTACAGCGTGATCATGCCGAGGGCGACCGGCACGAGCCACAAGGTGGACGATCGCCGCCAGCGCGCCCAGGGGACCCGATAGACCGCGGCGCCGATGACGACACACGCCAACCCCACACCCACCATGCCGGGTCGCGAGGCGCCCGATCGGAACTGCAGCGCCGCCCCGGCCACGGTCACGAGCAACCCGGTCCCGATCCACAGCGCCGCCGACAGGCGTCCCACGAGGTGCGTGGTCAGAGTGCCTTGCCCCACCTCGTCGCGCCCGATGCCGTCCATACCTCTCCATCGGCGCCCCGGTGCCCGAGCCAACGGACCGGGCCTGCGAGTTGGGTCTCCGTTGCGAAGGGCCGCCTCGCCGCCACTCCGCCCGGTCACCCCAGCGTGGCGAGGACCTCCGTGGCGGCGCGCTGGCCCGAGGACACGGCACCGTCCATGTAGCCCGACCACACAGTGGCCGTCTCGGTGCCGGCCCAGTGGATGGGGCCCACGGGCTCGCGCAGCGCAGGCCCGTACCGGGTCCAGACATTGGGCCCGAACAGCGTGCCGTAACACCCCCCGCTCCACGGCTCGGCCTGCCAGTCGAGCTCCACGAAGTCGACCGGGTTGGCCGCCTTGGGCCCGAAGTAGCGCACGAAGGAGTCGAGGACGGCCTGGCGCCGCACCCCGGCGCTGACGCGTCCCAAGCGCCGGGCCTCGTCGCCTTCGAGGAAGCCCAGCAGGATGCCCGGTGCGGCGTCGGGCGGAGAGTTGTCGAACACCACTCGTGCCCCTTCGCCGTCACCGGTGGCCTGGCCGCTCAAACCCTCGGCGCGCCAGAACGGATCGTCATAGATGGCATTGCACTTGATGACCGATCCCATGGGGGTGCGCTGGGTGAGTTGACTCCGCCACGGCGGGAGGAGGGGGTCGTAGTCGATCCGGCCCGCCAGCATGGGGGGCACCGACACGATCACGCGCCGGCAGGACCACGTCCCGTTGTCCGAGTCCACGATGGTGGTGTCCCCCCCCACGCGGATGCGGCGCACCGGGGCCTCGAGACGCACGACATCGGGGCCGAGTGCCTCGGCCATCAGGTCACAGACGCGCTGGGACCCACCCACGAAACGGTCCTGTTGCGCGCCACCGCCGGTGTCGATCGCCATCTGGAACGAACCCGCCGAGTGGGCGTAGAACAGCACGTGCAGGAGCGACACGTCGCCCGGTTCGCAGGCGAAGACGGCCTCGACCCCCAAGGCGAGCAGCATCCGGCCCGAGGCGGTCAGCGTGTTGCGACGCAACCAGGTCTCGAAGGT
>DATCBU010000072.1:0-63068 GCA_036511675.1 Acidimicrobiales bacterium
GCCGCTGGCGTCGATCTGGGCCGTGGCCGAGCCCATGAGGCTCGGGCCCCCCACCGCGGCGGCGGCCTGGGCCAGCGACTGGGGCAGGTTCACCACCGTCTGATACCCGGTGACGCTGAAGGCCTGGCCCGGGTTGGGCGACGCCGGAGACAGCGTGGCCGCGGTCACGGCGTCGTTGAGCACCACCGTGCCCACCGGCGTGCCCGGGCAGTACAGCTCATAGGCCCCGGTGAGCACCTGCGGTGGTGCGGTGGTGGTCGTCGACCCCACCGTGGTGGTGGTCGCCCCCTCGGTGGTGGTGGTCGCCCCCTCGGTGGTGGTGGTCGCCCCCTCGGTGGTCGTGGTCGTGGGCGCTTCCGTGGTGGTCGTCGACGCCACCGTCGTGGTGGTGGTGGGCGCCACGGTCGTGGTCGTCCCCGCCGTGGTGGTCGTGGTGGGCGCCACGGTCGTGGTCGTCCCGCCGGTGGTGGTCGTGGTGGTGGTGGGTGCCACGGTCGTCGTCGGCCCCGCCGTGGTGGTGGTGCCGGCGGTGGTGGTCGTCGTGGTCGTAGAACCGGCGAACGAGATGTTGACCACGCCGCTGTCGTTGGCCTGGTCTCCGTACGTCAGAGTGCACACGTCACCCGCGGCGAGTTGGGCCGCGGTGGGTGGGCACGGGTACAGGGCCGCGTCTGCGGTGGGGCTGTTGCCGGCAGAGTCGGTGGCCGCACACGTCCCGGCGTCAGGAGCCGGACCACACGGTGGACCGACGGTTCCCTCCACCACGGCGAAGACCGTCGAGACGGTGCCCTTGGAGGTTGTCGTCACGAGGGCCGACAACGACGGTGCGGTGCAGCTGACCGAGATGGTGGAGTTGACGAGGCCTCCGACCAACACCGTGGGCTCTTTGGCGTCACTGTTGCACTCGAGGACATTGCCGATCGAGCTCTTGGCGAACCCGCTCCCGGTGAGGGTCACTTTTGAGCCGTTGACCAAACCTGTCGTAGGGCTCCCGGTCAACGTGGTCGCGGCATAGGCAGACATCGTGGTGCCGAGCAGCACCGACCCGCTCACCACGAGGACCGACGCCAGCACCATGAGAGTCCTGGCCCGGGCGTCGCGCCCGCCCGACAACACCGCAGTGACTTTCGCCCGACTGGACCTGATCACGACCCACCCCCCGCGTTGACCGCTTCCGACGAGTGCTGATGCGCACGCGCGTTGCGGTCAAGATCCACACCCACGTACCCAATGAAAGAATATGGGAGCCAAGCCCTCCAGGAATCCTCATTTTTGACGAGGTTGTGGAGGTCGGTCGCGGCGTCTGCCGTTGCACTTCCCAATGACACGCGGACACCGTGAGTCAGTACCAGCCGCCACATCCGACACTGCGTCCTCATGTTTGGTGCTGCGGTGCGCAATCGACGTACCCAAAAGTGATGATGTGCCGTGTCCGGCGCTCAAATATCGTTAGAAAGAGGAATTGAGGGGGTTCGTCCCCTCGGTGGGGGTGACTCTTGTCCAAGCAT
Organism: Acidimicrobiales bacterium; assembly: GCA_036511675.1. Lineage (GTDB taxonomy): Bacteria > Actinomycetota > Acidimicrobiia > Acidimicrobiales > UBA8190 > Chersky-840. Next base: position 1,509 of record DATCBU010000072.1, read on the forward strand.
GCGTTGACTAATGCTGTGTCGCACACCGTCTCACGTACCCGCACCGGTGGGTCCCGACGGGCGCGTTCGAGACTCTTTGCGCTGGGGGCCACCGCGCTCATCATCGCGGGGCTGACCATGGTGGCGGGTACCGGATCCGCATCCGCCGCCGGCAACGCCAACGTTCCCATCACTGTCACCCCGAACACCGGCCTGAGCAACGGTCAATCGGTCATGATCACGGGCAGCGGCTTCACGGCCTCGTCGATCGGGAATGTCGTGCAGTGCAACTCCGACCCGAAGCAACCGACGGTCATGGATCCGGCCCCCGTCAGTTCGACAATCTCGGTGAGCTGCAATGCCCCCTCATATTCGCACCTGATTACAACGAGCACCACAGGGGGACTGTCGGGGACGTTCCCCGTTGTGCAGGGCACCGTCGGACCTCCGTGCGGTCCGGCGCCCGCCGTCGTGGCCTGCCCTGCCACCGACTCGGCGGGAACTTCACCGACCGCCGACGCCGCGCTGTACCCGTGTCCCCCCACGCCGGCCCAGCAGGCGATCGGTGACGTGTGCACGTTGACCTACGGCGATTCAGCCGGTGACGGCGGGACAACCGTCAACATCCTCTTCGGCGCCGAGACCCCTCCCTCCGCGACGACAACGGCTCCGCCCACCACCGCTGCACCGGTCACGGCCACGACCAAAGCTCCCACCACGGCGACGACCGTCGCCCCCGCCACCGGCGCCAGCAGTGCCACGACCGCGGCGGTGAGCTCGCCCTCCCCGACGCCTCTGGCCGCCACCGGCCCCGGCCGCGGGGTGGGGCTGCTCGGTGTGATGGGCGGGGTGCTGCTTCTTCTCGGGCTGCTTCTCCTGTTGATGCTCCTGAACGTGCCGCAACGCGCCCTGGCCGGCATCTTCGACCGAGGTGCCGTTCGAAACACGAAGGCGCCGGTCGAGCGCGACCCGAGCGCAACGCCGTCGCGCCATGTGCTGAAGAGCGCGTCGACCTGGGTGGGACCGGTCGATGAAGTCGGGCGACGCCTCGGCCGCGGGTTGGCGGGCGCGCCGGACGCAGCTCGAGGACTGACCGGTCGGGCGGTGTCCGCCTCGACCCGCGCCGCCGCTTGGCTCTTGGGCCGGTAGCGGGACTCGACAACGCCCCTGCAAAGGGGCGACGGCTCTGGCGCGCCGCCGCTGCAGGGCACGTCCCTGACGGGCCCTCGCTACGAGGGCCGCCCGTCAGACACCGAGACCGGCACGACGAGCCGTAGCGCGTGGCGTCATCTCCCAACCCGTTGGCGGCGCGCCGCCCCCCAGTCCTGTGGCGAACGGACCATCTCCGACCGACCGCCACGGGTGCAGAGACCACTATTTCCATAAAGACGATTGACTTAATCAGCTTTTAGGCTCTACAGTCCTGCCATGGCGATCGCCGGCAGCCCCGCTGTGGCACCACCCCCGCTCCTCAGCGGCGCCGGCCCCCGGCAGGTTGCCATGTCCTTGCCGCACCGGCCGGCGGGTCCACTCACGGGGTTCGATGGTGCCGAGCGACTGGCGCGCCCGGGGTTGGTCACCACCGCACTCCAGCTGGCGGCACGAGCACCGTCGTGGCCGGGCATGACCAGTCCGAGCCACCGCTGTTGGGATCTGATGGCGGCGAGCGACGCGTTCGAGGCGTGGGTCATCGCCTGGCCGCCCGGAGGTGCGATCGAGCTCCACGATCACGGGGGGTCGGCGGGCGCCGTCGTCGTGGCTGCCGGGAAACTGCTAGAGACAAGCGTCGTGGACCAGACTTCGGGCGGCGTGGCCCTGCAGACGACCGCCATCGCGGTGGGCCGGCACATCTCCTTCGGGGGTCGCCACGTCCACGACATCGTCAACGCGGGGGAGACCCCGGCGATCAGCGTGCACGTCTACGCCCCGCGCCTGACGTCGATGACGTACTACCGCTTCACTGACGGGGTGCTCCACGCGCGGGACACGATCCACGGTCAGCTCGCCACAGCCGTCGCATGAGCATCTCTGTCGACGACCTCGTCGAGCGCGCTCGAAGACGCATCCAGCGGGTCGGCCCCCACGAGCTCGAGGGTCTGGTGGCCGAAGGCGGTCTGGTGGTCGACATCCGGCCCGCCGAGCAGCGGCGACAGGAAGGGACGTTGCCCGGTGCCCTGGTGGTGGAGCGCAACGTGCTCGAGTGGCGTCTCGACCCGTCCTCCGCCCACCGCCTCGCTGAAGTCCGCGACCTCCACCAGCCGGTGGTCGTGGTGTGCTCGGCGGGATACGCATCGAGCCTTGCCGCTGCGTCGCTCGCCGATCTGGGCTTCGAACGGTCGGCCGACCTCGTCGGCGGCTACCAGGCGTGGAGCGCATGGTTCGAACGTCGACGCCGGACCCAGCCCAGGGACCAGGAGATCGCGCAGGGAGCACCTGCCTAGACTTCGGGACGACGCCGCCTCGGGGCGGGACGCGAAATAGGAGATCACCATGTCGCAATGGGGATTTGAGACTCAACAGATCCATGCGGGCGCCGTCCCGGACCCCACCACGGGAGCGCGGGCCGTCCCGATCTACCAGACGACCAGCTACACCTTCCGCGACACGGCCCACGCCGCCGCGCTCTTCGGGCTCGAGGAGCTGGGCAACATCTACACGCGGATCATGAACCCCACCCAGGCGGTGTTCGAAGAGCGGGTGGCGGCCCTCGAAGGGGGAGTGGCGGCGTTGGCGGTCGCCAGCGGTCAGGCGGCCGAGACCGTCAGCCTGCTGAACCTGGCCGAGAACGGTGGGCACATCGTGTCCTCGGCCTCGCTCTACGGGGGGACCTACAACCTGTTGCACTACACGCTGCCGAAGCTGGGCATCCACGTGAGCTTCGTCGACGACCCCGACGACCTCGACGTATGGGAGCGTGCCGTTCGGGACAACACCAAAGCCTTCTTTGCCGAGACCATCGGGAATCCCAAGGGGGATGTGCTCGATTTCGAGGGTGTCTCGGGCATCGCCCACGGGCACGGCATCCCCCTCGTCGTGGACAACACCGTGACGACGCCGTACCTGGCCCAGCCGCTGCGCCACGGGGCCGACATCGTCGTCCATTCCGCCACCAAGTTCATCGGCGGCCACGGGACGTCGATCGGCGGCATCATCGTGGACGGAGGGACCTTCGACTACGAGGGCAGCGGCCGGTTCCCGAGCTTCACCGAGCCCGATCCCAGCTATCACGGGCTGGTGTTCTCGCAGCTCCCTGAAGCACTCTTCCCGGCCCGCTTCGTCCTGAAGGCGCGCCTCCAGTACCTGCGCGACATCGGGCCCTCCATCGCCCCGTTGAACTCGTTCCTGTTCTTGCAGGGTCTCGAGACGCTGAGTCTCCGTATGGAACGGCACGTCGCCAACGCGCAGCGCGTCGCCGAGTGGCTCGAGAAGCGCGACGAGGTTTCCTGGGTGTCGTACCCGGGCCTCGCATCGAGCCCGTGGCACGAGCGCCAGAAGCGCTACCTCCCCAACGGCGCAGGGGCGATCATGGGATTCGGCATCGCCGGAGGCGCCGAGGCCGGTCGTAGGTTCATCGAGGGTCTGGAGCTGTTCAGCCACCTCGCCAACGTGGGTGATGTCCGGAGTCTGGCGATCCATCCCGCGTCCACCACGCATTCACAGCTCACCGAGGCCGAGCAATTGTCGACCGGCGTCTCGCCTGATCTCGTCCGTCTGTGCGTGGGCCTCGAGACCCTCGAAGACATCCTGGCCGACCTCGATGCCGGTTTCCGTGCCGCCAAGGTCGGTTGAGCGGATCACACCAACCGGCGCCTGGAGCGTTGGCGACGAGGTAGGTGACCGGCTCTTCGCCCGGGTGACGGGTGCGGACGGACTCGGCCTTGAGGCCGGCGGCCGCCTGGGCCCGGTCGACGTCGCCTACGAGACCTGGGGCGAGCTCGATCCCAGCGCCGGCAACGCCGTACTCGTCCTGCATGCCCTGACCGGGGACTCGCACGCGCGGGGTCCCGTCGGCCCAGGGCACCCGAGCGCGGGGTGGTGGTGGGACCTCATCGGACCCGGGAGCCCGATCGACACGGACCGGTTCTTCGTCGTCTGCCCCAACGTGCTGGGCGGATGCCAGGGAACGACAGGTCCCGCCTCGGTCGCCCCCGACGGACAACGCTACGGCTCGCGTTTTCCCGTCATCACCATCCGGGACCAGGTCCACGTCGAGGAGCTGTTGGCCGATCATCTCGGCATCCCCCGGTGGGCCGGGGTGGTGGGCGGCTCGATGGGCGGGATGCGGGTGCTCGAGTGGTGTGTCGGATCGCCCGGGCGTGTCGAACGGGCCGTGGCGGTTGCGGTGGGCCCCGCCGCCACCGCAGAACAGATCGGGCTGTGCTCGCTGCAGGCCCGCGTCATACGGACCGACCCGGCGTTCGCCGGGGGTGACTATTACGACCATGACGAGGGCCCGCTTCGAGGCCTGGCCATCGCCCGGGGGATGGGGCAGGTCACCTACCGGACGGCGTCGGAGCTCAACCTTCGCTTCGGGAGGGATGCCCAAGGGGCCGAGCAACCGTTGCAGAGCGGTCGCTACGCCATCGAGTCCTATCTCGAGCATCAGGGCGACACCCTGCTGCGCCGCTTCGACGCCAATTCGTACATCGTGTTGAGCGAGGCCATGAACCATCACGACGTCGGCCGTGGGCGCGAGGGGATCGCGGCCGCCCTGGCAGGGGTCACGGCCCAGGTGACCGTGGTGGGGATCTCCTCGGATCGCCTCTACCCGATCGAGCTCCAACACGAGATGGCCCGGCTCCTCCCGGGCGCGCCTGAGGTCCAAGTGGTCGATTCGTTGGTGGGTCACGACGGGTTCCTGGTCGAGACGGCCGCCATCGGGGCGAGGATCGCCGACGCGCTGGGCTGAGGGTGGGCAGGGCCCTGGCAACCTCGCCAGGCACCCCGCTGGCACCGGGCTAAACCTTCTGGCGCCTGGGTGCCGATGAGATGTAGGTGGCAGATATCGGTGTGGTGCCGCGTACGTCGAACGACGAGGCCGGCTTGGGCCTGGTGAGCATCGTCGTCTCGCTCCTGCTCGTCGCGCTCTTGAGTGTCGGCGCCCTCAAGGCCTTTGCGGGGGGCACGGTGACGGGATCCGGTTCGAAGTCTCTGAACCCCACCGTCGACCAGGCCTACGACGTCCAGGCCCAGTCGGCCCTGTCGAGCGCCATGCAGAACGTGCGAGACGGTGCCATCAGCAACGGGGGGTTGTCGTCTTCGGACCTGGTCCAATACGGCGTGCAGAGCGGCCCCTCGAATGCTGCCTCCGTCGTGAGCGGTGCCGTGATGGACGCCACCGACGCCGGTGGTGCGCCCTCGGGTCCCCTCGGATTCGGGAGTGTCACCCTGGCGGCGTCGTCGAAGACCGGGACATGCTGGTTCGTCTGGTTCTCGACATCGGCGACCTGGTATGGCTTCGAGCCCGATTCGACGTCATGTGCGGCCACACCCTTGAGTACTGCTCCCACCCCGAGCGCCGGAGCACCGGGCACGATCGGTTGGCAGCAGGGATCATTCCCCGTCACCGGGTGATCCGCGCTGCCCGGCGCTCGGGCCCGGGGAATGGGACTCTCCCATTACGATGGGACAGACCCCCGGACCCCGCAGGGAGCACCTCATGAGCGCAGCGCTGTGCAGCCATGTCCACCAGATCGTCGATCCGGTTCCGTCCTCTGACGGGTGCCAGGACTGTCTGGCCGCCGGCCGGAGGGACTGGGTCCATCTCCGCGTATGCCAGACCTGCGGCCATGTCGGCTGCTGCGACAGCTCGCCGGGCCTCCACGCCACGGCGCACTTTCAGGCTGTGGCCCATCCCGTGGTCCGGTCCTATGAGCCCGGTGAAGACTGGTTCTGGTGCTACGTGGACGATGTCACCTACGAACTGGCCGACAAGCCACCGGGGCCTTCGCATCCGTGATCTGCCCGGCTCCGTGACATCGCAGCCGTGAGATCGCAGCCGTGACATCGCCGTCCGCCACCCGCGCCGTGCTCCACCGCGTCGCCGCCCACATCCTGGCTCGGCGGCGTTTTGCCGTGAGCGGGCGATTCGGCCTGCGGAGCTCGCCCGGTGGCATCGCCACGCCCACCTTCGGCGATGACCTCGAGACGGTCCGAACGGCCGGGGGCACCCTCGTGCGCGAGGTCGGGGGGACCACGACCCGCCTGGCGCTGCACGGATCGACACTTCGCCAGCTGGCCGGTTTCGTCGACGTGGACCTGGACGAGCCCTTCAGCTGCGGGGACGACACCCCGGTCCTCGGGCCTGTGGACACGCCCTTGGAGCTGGTGCCCACGGCGGTGTCCGAGATGGGAGACTGGTTCGCGCTCGCCTGGCGTGTCCTGGATGACGTGCTGGCCTCGGTCCCGGGTGGATCCGAGGTCGCCACCATCCAACTCTGGCCCGAGCACTTCGACGCCGCCACGACAGTGACGCTTCCGACGGCGGAGCCCGTGAACCTGGGCTTCTCGCCCGGTGACGGCTTCGAGTCCGAGCCCTATGTCTACGTCGGTCCCTGGGGGTCGCCCCGCCCCGGTGACCCGAGCTTCTGGAACGCCCCCTTCGGGGCCGTGCGCCGTCGCTCCGACCTGCTCGACGCTCCGGACCCGAGCGAGTTCTGTCGCCAGTTCCTCACCCGTGGCCTACGCCAGGCGACGTCTCCCTAAGGATCCCGTCCGCCCCAACCGCGCCGACGGTCAGGGCTCCTGGGCGCCGATGAGCGGGGACCGTGCCAGGAGGAACACTCCCACGGTCACCAGGGCGAGGCCGACGAGCTCGAAGACCGGTGCCATGCCGCGCGAGTCCACGTGTTCCCCGAAGAACCCGAGGCCGATGGCGACCGCCACCAGAGGTTGGGCCACGGTCAACGTAGGCAGTGACAGTCGCAGCGCCCCAGCGTGAAAGGCGCTCTGGGTAAGGAGCAACGCCCCCACCCCACCGAGCAGCAAGGCATAGGGCGCCCATGTCGTCAGGGTGTGTACGGCTCCTTTGTCCAAGATATGGCCGGTGCGTTCGGTGACGGCGGCCACGTACCCGAAGGCCGTGCCCGATCCCGCCGCCAGGAATACCGCGGCGCGCCGAGGACTGCCCCCGCGGGCCCCGAAGACCATCGCTCCGCACGATGCCGCCACGATCGCCGTCAGGAGGCCCCAGGCGGCGTTCGAGGCGTGGGGGTGGCCGATCCCCGGTCGCGCCACGCCGAGGAACAGCGCCAGGCCCGCGGCGATGATGACGGTGGAGGTGACGTCGGCAGCCGAGGCTCGGCGGTGCTCGAGCCAGGCGCCTACGGGGAGCGCGAACACCAGGCTCAAGACCAGAAGCGGCTCGACCAGGGCCAACGATCCCCGGCGCAGCGCCAGGAATTGGAAGAGATAGCCCACACCGTCGAGGACGTTGCCGACGAGCCACAGGGGCCGTCGCGCCAGGCTCACGAGCAGTCCGGCGCGCAAGGAGAGCTCCGGCGGCTCTCTCATCGTCGCTTGGTGCTGGAGCACCGCCGCCATGCCGTAGGACGCTGCGCTGGCCAGCGAGAACACCACGATGGAGACGAGCCCCGGGCGCAAGTGGTGGTGGAAGACCCCCAAGCTCATGGCGTCGCGTCTTCCGACGTCGGGTTGGACTCGGGCTCCTGACCCGGGCGCTTCGCATCCGCCGCCATGTCGACCAGCGCCTGGCGCTGGGCTCGGAGCCCGGCGCCGCGCGGGACACGCAGCGAGATGTAGGCCACACCCCCGATCGGGATGGGGAGCCAGAAATTCACCAGGCGCCAGCCGAGCACGGCCAGCGTGGCGATGTTCCGGGTGACGCCGAATGAGACGAGCAACGTGGCAGCAGAGGCCTCAATCACTCCGAGGCCGCCGGGGGTGATGGGGATGGCGCCCAGCACGTTGGCGATGCCATAGGCGGCGAAGAGCTCGATCGGGTCGACGAAGTGCCCGAAGGCGGTGACGAACGACCACAGCGAGGCGGCGTCGAGGAGCCAGTTGAGACCTGCCCACAACAGGGCGCGCTTCAGGAGTGCACGCTCTTGCGCCAGGTGGACGACGGAGTCGCCGACTTGGCGGACGAGACGCTCCAAACGGTCCGCACCCACCCGCGGGATGCGCCGACCGACGGACCGCACCACGCGCACGGCCCATTCCCCGCCCCGGGTGAGGGTGTAGGCCAGCGTGGCGGCACCGAACAGGGCCAGCAACCCGACCAGGGCGGTGACGACGTAAATGGGGTGGAGGCCGGCGAGGGGAATGGAGATCAGAAGCGCGAGCCACAACATGACGTTGAGCACAAGAGCAGAGCCGATGGCCTCGGTCGCCATGGCGAAACCGGCGTCGGCCCCCTCGACGCCATTCGAGGTGAGCAGTCGGTACCCGACGCCGGCGCCTCCGGCGGCCCCTCCGGGGATCACGTGGGCGACCGCCGTCGTGGCCAAGACGATGCGAACGAGTTTGAAGAGCCCGGGTCCGCCGCCGGGCAGCAACGTCCGGGTCAACATCGCATACGAGACGATGGCGCCGGCCTCGAGGCCGATCCCGGCCACGAGCCACCCGATGTTGAGCTTGCTCAGCAGATGGAGGTTCTTGCTCGCCCCCACGAGCTCGGGGATCACGAGGTATTCGATGACGAGCAGGATGAGGAAGATGAGCAAGCCGTGGCGCAGCCACTTGGGGATCATCGACCGCCTCGAGCGGGGCGAGGCCGGAGCGGGCCCGTCAGCGGGGTGCACCCACCCATGCTTTCAGCCGGAGAGGTCCCCACGACGCCTCCGGCCCAGCGGGGGCCCGGCCCGACCGGGTCGGGCGTGCGTGGCCTCGGAGTTCGGCCGTCTGACGGCGGGGACTACATCGGACGATGCCGCCATCGTCGCCGCCTCGGGCCAACTCCCGGTTGGCGCTGAACCTGACGTCTCCTCGGTCTTCGAAGTCCGGTGCGGCCCGAGCCATGGGGCATCATGGAGCGGTGTCCGAGCCCGCCGAGCGAGCCCCGGTCGACGCCTTGGTTCCGACGGACCGCACCACACTTCGCCGCAAGAAGGAGCGTGGCGCCTATGACCGGACCGTGGTCGACGCCATCCTCGACGAGGGCTTGGTATGCCATGTCGGCTTCAGCGTCGAAGGCTCGACCTTCGTCATCCCCATGGCATATGCACGGATAGGCAGCACCCTCTACCTCCATGGCGCCACCGGCAACCGCATGCTGCGGTTCCTGGGCGAAGGGGCCGAGGTCTGCATCACCGTGACGCTGCTCGACGCTCTGGTGCTGGCCCGCTCCGCGTTCCACCATTCGATGAACTACCGCTCGGTCATGCTCTTCGGCACCTCTAGCCGGGTCGAGGGCGACGACGAGAAGCAGCAAGCGACGATGGCGCTGCTCGACCACATCGCGACCGGCCGCAGCGCTGATGCGCGTCCACCGTCCCCCGAGGAGCTCCGTGCCGCGCTCATGATCCGGGTCCCGATCGTCGAAGGGTCGGCCAAGATCCGCACGGGTGGACCCATCGATGAGCCCGAAGACCTCGACGCGCTGATCTGGGCCGGCCATATCCCTCTCTCGGTCGGGACCGGCGTCGCCGTGGCCGACCGAGGCCTCCCGCCCGGGGTGGAGGAACCCTCCTACGTACGCGCCTATCCCGCCCGGGGCGCGCCGGCCGCACGCCGTGGATGACGACGCCGACGACGACGCCACCAGACAATGGAGGCGACGACCGTGGCTCTGTTGGTCCTGGTCATGAGGATGATCTGCTAGTCTGGTGACACGAGGTCGGCATTCGTCGACCGATCGTCGCCTTTGGCGGCGGGGCGGATTCGATTCCAGTTCGAGTTGGCCTACCTCACTCGTCTGGAGTCACGTGACCGTCTCATTTGCTGATCTCGGGGTGCGCCCCGAACTGGTTGCCCGCCTGCACGCCCGCGGCTTGACCAGCCCGTTCCCCATCCAGGAGGCGACGCTCCCCGACGTTCTCGCCGGGCGCGACGTGTGTGGTCGCGCCCCGACCGGCTCGGGGAAGACGCTGGCGTTCGGGTTGGCCGTCGTGAGCAGGACCAACGGATCGAAGCCCGGGCATCCCGGTGCGCTGGTCCTCGTTCCCACCCGCGAGCTCGCCGCCCAGGTGCAGCGCGAACTCGCCCTGCTCTCAGGACCGGGTCGGGGCCGGGTGATCGCCGTGTACGGCGGCACGGCGTACGGAGCCACCCGACAAGCCCTGGCGCGTGGTGTCGACACCGTCGTCGCCTGTCCGGGCCGCCTCGAAGATCTCATCGCCCAGCGTGCCATCGACCTCAGCGCGGTCCGCACCGTCGTGGTGGACGAGGCGGACCGCATGGCGGACATGGGATTCCTCCCCTCGGTGCGGCGCCTCCTCGACCTCACCGCCCCCGACCGGCAGGTGATGTTGTTCTCGGCCACGTTGGGGCCCGAGATCGAGTCGCTGGTCAGTCGGTACCAGACCAATCCCGCTCGTCACGACGTGTCCCCCGATGAACCCGGGGACTCTGACATCGCACACCTGTTCTGGAGTGTTCCTCGGCAAGAGCGAGTTCCGGTCACCGTTGCGCTCGTGGGCGAGCACGGCCGAGCCCTGGTGTTCTGCCGCACCCGACGGGGCGCTGATCGCGTCACCGTGCAACTGAACACCGGGGGTGTCAAGGCTCTGGCCATCCACGGTGGCAAGACACAAGCCCAACGCGAACGGGCGCTATCGGCGTTCGCGGCCGGCCGAGCCGGGGCGTTGGTGGCGACCGATGTGGCGGCACGTGGCATTCACGTCGAGGATCTCCCGTGCGTCGTGCACTTCGACCCCCCGGCGGACCACACCGACTACCTCCACCGCTCGGGGCGCACGGGCCGCGCCGGAAAGACCGGCATCGTGGTCTCACTCGTGGCCGAGGAGCAACGGTCGGCCAACCGCGTGCTCCAGAAGTCCCTGGGCTTCGAGACCGTGGTCCACCCCCGAGAGGATTCGAGGGCGGTGCGCAGCGAGAGGGGTTCCAAGGTCGGTCCCAGCCGCCCCGTCGAGCGGGAGCGCCCGGCGCGAACTGCCGTGGCGCAACGCCCATCGCCTCCGAGGGGGAAGCCGCGAGCGAAAGGTGCTCCGGCGCGTCGGGCTCCCCGGGCCCAGGGACCCGGTCCCGCCGCCCCCAGAGACCTCCGTCGGCGGCCGAAAGGTGCACCGGTCGGCACGGTCCGATTCTTCGATGCGAAGCGAGGTTACGGGTTCTTGTCCCGGCCCGACGGCGCCGGCGACGTCTTCGTCCACGTGAGCAGCATCCAAGGGCTCGGCCCGACGGCGCTGCGACCGGGACAACAGGTCCGATTCGAAGTGACGCCGGGCCGCAAGGGCGACGAGGCCTGCAACGTGATGGTCGTCTGAGCGCCCAGCAGAGCCGGCGCACCGAACGACGGTCAGGAAAGCGAGCTTCGCAGCTTCTCGAGGGCTCCCAGTCGACGGTCCAGTCGCGTCGGGTCGTCCTTGTCGCGATCTCGGATCCGAACCTCGAGCTGATCGAGGCGGACCCTCTCGCGGCCAATCAATTCGGCTCTCTCGGCGTCGGGACGCTGATGGACCGCCCGCAAGAATGCGGCCAGGGCATCGTTGGAACGCTTGAGATTCAACGAGCGGGCCACAGACGCATAGGTGCGGCCCTCCTCACGAAGGCGCAACGCATCCTCGTCGCTGCTCCCGCGGCGGGGGCCACGGGAATCCTTGCGCTCGCGATCGTTGTCGCGGTCGCGGTCCTGGTCCCGTGATCGGGGTTCTCGGCCTCTAGGCAGAACGCACCGACCTTGCCCTGCCGGGTGCGATCGAACCGAGACCGCGTGCAGTGTCGTACCGCTGGAACGTACCAGTGGCCATGGTTTCTCCATTCACGAGCTCGACGCATCGCTCGGGAACGGCCGTGTGGCTGTTGGGACCGGGTCGACTCACCACCATGCTACCGGTCCGGGACGTTACGACGCACGCGGTGTGTTTCGAAGACGACCTGGTACTGTTCGCACAAGGGAGCGGTGACGATGGATGTGCCTTCGGTACCCCGACAGAGCCTGCCGCTCGTCGCTTGCTCCCCAGGCACTGCACCGTGGGCTTCGATCGCGCCGTGCCGAGGAGGCCGTTGGTGATAGCGGATCAGCGGGCCGAGCGTGACGAGTCCGACATCGTCAAGCTCTACCTGAGAAGCATCGGGAAGTATGCGTTGTTGACCAAGCTCGAGGAGACTCAGCTGGCCAAGATCATCGATGCCGGCCGTGAGGCATCGGCAACCGAAACCTCCTCATCCGAGCTCACCCCGGGCCACAGGCGCGACCTTCGTCGAGCCGTCTTGCAAGGGGAACAGGCACACCAGGCCTTCGTCCAGGCCAACCTGCGCCTGGTGGTGTCGATCGCCAAGAAATACCAGGCATCGGGCCTTCCCCTTCTGGATTTGGTCCAGGAGGGGAATCTGGGCCTGATTCACGCCGTCGGCAAGTTCGACTGGAACAAAGGGTTCAAATTCTCGACCTATGCCACGTGGTGGATCCGCCAGGCCATCAGCCGGGGGATCGCCAACACCGGCCGGACCATCCGGTTGCCGGCCCATGCCGGGGAGCTGCTCACCCGGATCCATTGGGCCCGGACCTCGCTCGAGCTCAAGCTCGGTCGCCGACCGACGTTGGACGAATTGGCGTCCGAGACCGAGCTGTCCCCAGAGAAGCTGGCCGAAGCTCTGCGATGGAGGTCCGAGCCCCTGTCGCTGTCCGAACCGCTCGGCGACGAGCGTGACAGTGATTTCGGCGATCTGGTGGCCGATGCCAACGCCGTATCACCCTTCGACTATGCGGCTGACTCCCTCCTCGCCGACGAGATCACCCGCCTCTTGGCCCCGCTCGACGAGCGCGAAGAGACGATCATTCGCCTGCGCTTCGGGCTCGACCGGCGCGCCCCGAGGACCCTGGAAGAAATCGGGAAGCAATTCAACCTGACTCGGGAGCGGATTCGCCAGATCGAGGCCAAGGCCATGTCGAAGCTCCGGCATCCCTGCGTCCACAACGGCGCTCACGACCTGCTCGACGGGTAGGTCGGTACAGTCCGCGACGTGGACGCTCGAACGGCCCGACGTCGCCTCACGTCGGCAAGAGTCGGCCATTTGGCGACGGTGACACCTGTAGGCCGTGCGCACCTGGTGCCGTGTTGCTTCGCACTGGACGAGCACACGGTCTATACGGCGATCGACGCCAAACCCAAGTCCACACTGGCGCTGCAGCGCCTGCAGAACATCCGGTCCAACGGGGCGGCCTCGCTCCTGGTGGATCACTACGAAGAGGATTGGACCACGTTGTGGTGGGTGCGCGTCGACGGCCCGGGACGGATCGTCGACGAGAACCTCGAGCGGCACCAGGCTCTGGGGTTGCTGGCGGCGAAGTACGAGCAGTACCGCCGCACGCCTCCACCGGGACCGGTCCTGGCCATCGACGTCGACCGCTGGCGCATGTGGCCCTGACGATCGCCTGATCCCAGGTCCTGTGAACTTGGTGTGGTGCGGCTGTGGAAGCGACGCAACCGCGTCTGCAACTCCTATGTGGCACACAGGTTGCGCTACGGGTGCGCGAAGGGCGGGAGCGCAGGCTCACCGTTGCCCCCCGAGAGTCGGGTGGGCTCGGAAGGAGCCTCACAGTGCAACCACATGATCCGGCAGACGGTGATCCGGGACTCGGTGACCAGCAACTCGGTGACCAGCAACTCGGTGACGCGCGACAGGGAGGCCGGCGTCGCATGAGCAAGGCCATGATGAGCGGCTTCGCCCTCTTGGGGGTGGGTGCCGTGGGCGGCGGGATCGCGTCGACGGCCATGAGCGCCAGCGCGGCCCCCACCACGACCACCACGGGCACCACAGGCACGGCTGGGTCGAGCACGAGCTCGACAACCGCTCCCACCAGCGGTCGTCAGAGACCGGGGACACCACCGGGCCCCGCCCTCCCGTTGCAGGGGACGATCACCGCCGTCGGAGCCTCGAGCGCGACCATCAAGACGAGCAGCGATACCGAGACGTACGAGGTGACCAGTTCGAGCGATATCGAGAAGAACGGTAAGTCGACCCTGAGCGCGCTGGCGGTCGGAGACATGGTTGGCTTCAGCACGGTCACGACCGACGGCACTACCGCCATCGACACCCTGGTGGCCGGCGGCTGCGGACCCGGTAACGGGCCTGGTGCCAATGCGGGCACCGGGACCGGAGCTCCCCCCAACGGTGCGAACGGTTCTGGCAGCTCGAGCAGTTCCAGCACCACCCAACCCGCCGCCTGAGGCGACGGGGGCACCTGGGCTCCCTGTGATGTGGCCTCGCCCCGGTCATGTCCAGCGAGCCCAGGTGCGGCCGGTGGGGTCGTGCCGGGTCGAAACGGGCCAGGCGTCAGACGACCCGCCCGCAGAAGTTGAGGAACCGAGTCTGAGCGTCGGCCTGGGGAGAAGGCGTGATCTTCGGCGCCAATCCACCGGGTCGGCGAATGGCATCATCGATCGAGGTGAGGAACCCCTCGGCGCTCGACCCCGCCCCCGGGTCCAGTCGCTCGTCCTGACCCGTGGCGTGAGCCAGGTCCCAGGTGTGGACGAGCAGGTCGGTGCAGACCAGGCGACCGACGAGTGACTCGAAGGGCTGTTCGCCGAACATGCCTCCGACGATGGTCGATGCCCGGGTGTCGTTGCCCAGCGCCTCGGCGATGGCCCGGCTCGCCTGGTGCCACTGGGCCAGCAGGTCACCGCTCTCATCCACGTCGCCGGACACCGTGTCGTCGATTCGTGTCATGACCCTGCAATGGGTATCGATGACATGGGCGACCAGGCCGCGCACGGTCCAGTCCGGGCACGGCGTCGGGTCCGACCACTGCTCCGGGGCGATGGAGGCGGCTCGTGCCGTGAAGCCGGCGGCGACGGTCCCGTAGCGGGTCGCGGTTTCGGACATCCCCGCATGGTAGCGACGGCGGATTGTGGTGCGCTGGGCTCCTGACGCGCCCCCGGAAGGTCCGTTCACGTCTTATTCACACCCGTCTCGACCTGTTCACATCCTATTTATGTGGCTCGCCTCATACTCGTCTCCATGGGTGACTTCATGGCTGTGCTCGGCATCATCGCCTTCGTCGCGGTGATGCTCGGGCTGATCTGGGGACTGGAGCACGTATGACCGTCGTCCAGGGCATCCTTCTCGCTGTTTCCATTCTGGTGTTCATCTACCTGGGCGTGGCGCTGTTCAAGCCTGAGTGGTTCTAGGTGGGCTACTTCTGGACCATCGCCACCCTGGTCATCGCCCTCGGACTGACCTGGCGTTACCTGGGCTCCTACATGGCGGCGGTCTTCGAAGGCCGGGTGCACTTCCTGGGCTGGGCCGAGCGTCCCGTCTACCGGTTGCTGGGGACCGGTCCCGAGCAGGAGCAGACCTGGAAACGGTACGCGGGCTCACTGGTCATCTTCTCGGGCGTTTCCATCGCCATCACCTACCTGCTCATCCGGATCCAAGGCTCGCTCCCGCTCAACCCCCAACACTTCGGAGCCGTGCCACCCGCACTCAGTTTCAACACAGCGTCCTCCTTCGTCACCAACACCAACTGGCAGAACTACGGCGGCGAGACGACGATGTCGTACTTCTCGCAGATCGGCGCCCTCACCGTGCAGCAGTTCGTGAGCCCGGCGGTGGGCATCGCCGTGGCCATCGCCCTGGTGCGTGGGTTCTCGCGACGTTCGTCCGCGACGATCGGGAACTTCTGGGTGGACATCACGCGGTGCGTGCTCTACATGCTGGTCCCCATGGCGTTCATCGCCGGGATCATCTTCGTGGGCGAGGGTGCGGTGCAGACCCTGGCCGGGCCCATCAGTTTCCGAGATGCATTGAACGGCGTCTCTCAGACCATCCCCCGAGGCCCGATCGGGTTCATGGAGGCCATCAAACAGCTCGGCACCAACGGCGGCGGGTTCCTGGACGCCAACTCGGCCACCACCTTCGAGAACCCGACGGGCCTCACCAACTGGCTCTCGATCTATCTGCTGCTCGCGATCCCCTTCGCCCTCACCTACACCTTCGGCAAGATGGTGGGAAGCGTCCGCCACGGCGCCACCCTGCTCGCCGCCATGGTGATCATCTTCGGATCCTGGGTGACCTTCACCAGCTACGCCGAGCACCAGAACAACCCTGCCGTCGTCGCCGCCGGAGTGCATTCCACGACGGGGAACACCGAGGGCAAGGAGGTCCGCTTCGGAGACACCACCACGGCGCTGTTCGGAGTGGCATCGACCAACACCTCCACCGGCTCCGCCGACGCCTCGTACGACTCGTTCACCCCCATGGGTGGGTTCGGGTTGCTCACGGGCATGATGCTCGGTGAGGTCACACCGGGAGGCACGGGAAGCGGCCTCTACACGATCCTCATCTACGCCATCATCGCCGTGTTCATCGGCGGCCTGATGATCGGGCGAACACCCGAGTATCTCGGAAAGAAGATCCAGGCCAAGGAGGTGAAGCTCGCCGGCCTCGGGGCGCTCGTCATGCCGATCGTCGTGCTCGTGGTCACCGCCGTGGCGGTGTCGCTTCATGCCGGGCGGGCGGGCCCGCTCAACGCCGGGCCGCACGGGTTCACCGAGATCCTGTACGGGCTCACATCCCAGGGCAACAACAACGGCTCCGCCTTCGGGGGGCTCACGGGCAACAGCGCTTTCTACAACGTGGTGGGGGGGATCGACATGCTCCTCGGCCGCTTCGCCATCATCATCCCGGCCCTGGCCTTGGCGGGCACCCTGGCGGCGAAGAACGTGGTCCCCGAGTCGCTCGGGACGTTCCGGACCGACAACGGGATGTTCGTCGGCTTGACCGTCGGCGTGATCGTGATCATCGGCGGCCTGACCTTCTTCCCCGCCATCGCCCTCGGCCCCATCGTCGAGCAGCTCAGCCATGGAAAGTTGTTCTGATGACGACTCTGACTGCCCAATCGCAGCCCCAGCCGGAGCCCGGTTCTACGCCACATGGCGTGGCCGAGGCCCGGAGCCTGTTCGACGGCGAGATTCTGCGGCGAGCGTTTGTCGACTCCTTCAAGAAGCTCGACCCCCGGGTGCAGATCAAGAACCCGGTCATGTTCGTAGTTCTGGTGGGAACCGTGGTCGTGTTCATCGAGTCGATCGCCCATCCCGGCATCTTCGACTGGTCCATCACGATCTGGTTGTTCTTGACCGTCATCTTCGCCAACTTCGCCGAGGCCATGGCCGAGGGACGGGGCAAGGCCCAGGCCGACACCCTGCGTCGGATGCGATCCGAGACTGAGGCGCGCCGGCTGGGTCCGGACGGGTCCGAGGAGCGTGTGGCGGCGGCGGAGTTGGCCAAAGGCGACCTCGTGGTATGCGAGGCCGGCGACGTCATCCCCTCCGACGGCGAGATCCTGGAGGGCATTGCCTCGGTCGACGAATCGGCGATCACCGGAGAGTCGGCCCCCGTCATCCGGGAGTCGGGGGGCGACCGCTCGGCGGTGACGGGCGGGACCAAGGTCCTCTCCGACCGCATCGTGGTGCGGATCACGGCGGAGCGCGGGCGGACCTTCCTCGACCGCATGATCACCCTGGTGGAGGGGGCCAACCGGCAGAAGACCCCCAACGAGATCGCCCTCACCATCCTCCTGGCCGTGCTCACCATCGTGTTCCTGCCGGTCGTGGTGTCCCTACAGCTGTTCGCGCACTTCTCGGGCACCACGGTGTCGGTGGTGATCCTGGTCTCGCTGTTGGTGTGTCTCATCCCGACCACCATCGGGGCACTGCTGTCTGCCATCGGCATCGCCGGCATGGACCGCCTGGTGCAGCGCAACGTGCTGGCCATGAGCGGCCGGGCCGTGGAAGCGGCCGGCGACGTGCAGACGCTGCTCCTCGACAAGACCGGCACCATCACCCTGGGGAACCGCATGGCGTCCGCCTTCTTCCCCGCCGGCGGCCACAGCGAGGACGAGCTGGCCGACGCCGCTCAGTTGGCCTCACTCGCCGACGAGACCCCCGAAGGACGGTCCATCGTGGTGCTGGCCAAAGAACGCTTCGCCATCCGCGAGCGTGATCTCGGTGAGGAACACACCTTCGTGCCGTTCTCGGCGACGACCCGCATGTCGGGCCTCGACATCGATGGCCGTCACATCCGCAAGGGGGCGGCCGACTCGGTGCGGCGCTGGGTCGAGGAACAAGGTGGCACGAGCCCCCAGGGGCTCAATGAGATCGTCGAGCGCCTGTCTCGGGCGGGATCCACGCCGCTGGTGGTGGCCGACGGAACCAGAATCCTCGGGGTCATCGAGCTCAAGGACGTCGTGAAGCAAGGCATCCGGGAGAAGTTCGACGAGATGCGCCGGATGGGCATCCGTACCGTGATGATCACCGGTGACAACCCGCTCACCGCCGCGGCCATCGCCCAAGAGGCAGGGGTCGACGACTATCTCGCCGAGGCCACGCCCGAGGCCAAGATGGCGCTCATCCGCTCCGAACAAGAGGGCGGAAAACTCATTGCCATGACCGGTGACGGCACCAACGACGCCCCCGCTCTGGCCCAGGCCGACGTCGGGGTGGCGATGAACACGGGAACGACGGCGGCCAAAGAGGCGGGGAACATGGTCGACCTCGATTCGAACCCGACCAAGCTGATCGATGTCGTCGAGATCGGCAAACAACTGCTCATCACCCGGGGTTCGCTCACCACCTTCTCCATCGCCAACGACGTGGCCAAGTACTTCGCCATCATTCCTGCGCTCTTCGCCACCCTCTACACGCGACCGGGTGTTCCGGGACCTCTGAACACGCTCAACATCATGAAGCTGCACAGCCCGCAGAGTGCTGTGCTCTCGGCCGTCATCTTTAATGCTTTGGTGATCGTGGCACTGATCCCGTTGGCACTTCGAGGCGTCCGCTTCCGGGCGGCATCGTCAGCAGCCATTCTGCGCCGCAACGTCTGGATCTACGGGGTGGGCGGGATCATCGTCCCCTTCATCTTCATCAAGCTCATCGACCTCATTCTCGTCGCCCTCCACGCCTACTGATGGAGATCCTGTGATGCTCGTCCACCTCCGTCGTTCTGTCGTCTTCGCTCTCGTCGCCATCGTGCTGACGTTCCTGTTCGCCTTCGTGGGCACCGGCGTCTCTCAGCTCTTGTTCAAGCACCAGGCGAACGGGTCGCTCACGGCCAACGGCTCGACCCTCATCGGCCAGAATTGGTCGAGCACCAACTGTCCGGGCCACCCGGTGGGGAGCTGTGTCTTTCAGGGTCGGCCCGACGACCTCGGCCCCTACAGCGGCGACAACCCGTTGGTCGCCAATGGCAAGAGCGGGGAGTCGGCCGCCACCAACCTCGGCCCGCGCTCGAAGGTCCTCTATGCCGACACCAAGCAGCTCGTCGCCTATTGGCACAAGCGCGGTGTGAACCCGACCCCCGATCTCGTCACGACCTCGGGCAGCGGCTACGACCCCGACATCACGCCCCAGGACGCGCTGGCCCAGATCCCCATGGTCTCCAAGGCCACCGGGATCGATCCGTCGACACTTCGGGCTCTTATCTCTCGGGAAACAAACGGCGCCCAGCTGGGCTTCATGGGCAGCAGCTACATCGACGTCTTGCAGCTGAACGAGGGCCTCGCCCGACTCGGGTGAGCCCCTGGCAGTTCCACTGGACCTCCATCCCAGTCCGGTATATCTAGTGATCCCGACTGGGTACCAGACAGCCGAGATGGCCCCGTCAGCGCACCGGTAGCCGGCACTTCCGAGCGCCCCGCCGGGGCGACGTATGGCATTCTGAGCCGTGATGATGGGTCGCCTATTCACCTGGAGAATGAACCTCTACAGGCTCATTGTCGGCGCCGTGGTTCTGGCCATCGTGCTCCCTACATGGGCTCTCGGGGTGCAGGCGATGTGGCTTGTTGCGATCGGCTGCATCCTCGTCGTCCTTGGCGCCGTAGTTATTGGCACGCGTGTGCTGTCTATTCGAGAATGGCTGCGTCGCTGATCACGTTTGGCCCCAAACCGGACCGCCCTAAAGGTGCCGCTCCGGGTCGCCCGATCGACGAGCCAAGACCGTCCGGAGCTGCCGGTGTGAGTACGGGTAGCTAAAGGGGCAGAACCCAGGCCATCAGCGCCGAAAATGCTGCGCGGGTGCCTCCAAGGCGAGGCGAGAAGGATCGGCACTTCCAGGATGACCTGTCAACGTGTTGGTGGCAAGGATCGTCGACGTGCCTGAAGGGTGAAGGACCCCGTCATCGATGGACACTCGCTGAACTCGGTTGAAGTAGCGGACCGACGCACATAGATTGCCTGGAAGACGTCAGCACCAGGACGTTCGCGTGATGCCGCGATGGGTGAGAGGAGCCCTCATGTATAAAGCGATTGTCGTTGGCACGGACGGGTCAGACCGCGCCGCGGTTGCCGTCATAGAGGCCTTTGCCCTCGCCAAGATGACAGGGGCGAAGGTGCATGCCGTTCATGCGGTTCACCTCGCAGCCACGGCGGGATTCTCTGACGTGGCCGGAGCGGCGCAGGCCACAAGTGCCGGTCTGCGCGACCACGCTGACCGCGTCCGGACGCAGCTGCTTGCCGAGGCCGAACGCCACGGAGTGTCTGCCGAGGTGCACAATCCCGAGGGTGACCCGGCTGATGCACTCATCAGGATTGCTGAGGCTGTGGATGCCGACCTCGTGGTAGTTGGGAACCGAGGCATGGCTGGGATGAAACGCTTCGTGCTTGGAAGCGTTCCTAACAAGGTGTCGCATCAGTGCCCCTGCAGCCTCCTCATAGTCGACACAGACCGCACCTGAGCCTCGAGCGCTGCCCGCCTTTTTCTGATCCCAAAGCACCCTGAGAAGACGTCACTGCAAGCAGTAACGCAACAGGGGATCGCCCTGTGGAATCCCTTCTACCGCTTCGAGGTTTGAGCGCGCCCTAGCGGGCGCTGTCACCGGCAACGCGTTCGGAGCCGCCGGCACAGTGCGCGCAGGTGCCGAAGACCTCGAGCGAGTGCCAGACGTCGGAGAAGCCGTTCGCCTCGCCCACCTTCACGGCCCAACGTTCCATGGGTGCCGACTCGACTTCCACGGCGGTGCCGCACGAGACGCACACCAGGTGATGGTGGTGCGACGTCCCGCAGCGCCGGTAGAGCTGTTCGCCGGCATCGTCGCGCACCACGTCGATCTCGCCCGCGTCACTGAGCATCTTGAGCGCCCGGTACACCGTGGCCAGCCCGATCTTCTCGCCCGTCTGGCGGATCGAGGCGTGGATGGCCTGGGCGCTGCGGAAGCTGCCGGTCTGCCCCAGCGCAGCGAGCACGGCGCGCCGTTGTCGGGTGTGGCGCGGGGCACCCCCGAACGTCACCTGTTCGGACGCCTTGTCCTGGGCCATGGGATCACTATGCCATCGCGCCATGTCGGTCCTCGGGTGCCTCCCCGGGTCGGCCCCGGGCCACGGCTCCTGATTCTATCTTGTATTGAGAATCACTCTCGTTTAGCGTGGGGGAGGTGCAGCCCCGGCGCCCAATCAGGCCGATCGTGGGTGTCGTGGCACCCCTGGTGGTGGCGGTCTGCCTTGGCGGGTGCGCCCTCGGCTCCGCCGGGGCGGGCTCGGGACCGGGTGGGACCATCTCGGTGGTGGCGGCGGAGAACTTCTGGGGGAGCATCGCCAAGCAGGTCGGCGGCGACCGGGTGGCCGTCACGAGCATCATCACCAACCCCGACACCGATCCCCACTCCTACGAGGCCACGCCCCAGGACGGGCGGCTCTTCGCCACGGCCCAGCTCGTCATCGTCAACGGCGTGGGTTATGACCCCTGGAGCCAGGGCCTGCTGGCCGCCGATCCGGCCCCGGGGCGCAGGGTGCTCGATGTGGGCACGCTGGTCGGTATCCCGGCGGGGGGGAATCCCCACCGGTGGTACGACCCCGCCGATGTGCAGAAAGTCGTCGCCCAGATCGCGGCCGACTACTCGCGCATCGACCCCGCCGACGCGTCGTACGTCGAGGGTCAGGAACGCTCCTTCGACACCGTGGGGCTGGGGCCATACCACGCGCTCGTCAACACCATCAGGGCCAAGTACAGCGGGACGCCCATCGGGGCGTCGGAAAGCATCGTCACCCCCCTCGCCGCCGCACTGGGACTGCGGTTGCTCACCCCCCAGACGTTCCTTGACGCCATTAGCGAGGGCAATGACCCCACCGCGGCGGACAAGGCCACCATCGACGCCCAGATCCAGCACGGGCAGATCAAGATCTACGTCTACAACAGCCAGAACGCCACCCCGGACGTGACCGCCCAGGTCCGGGCGGCGCGCGCCCGGGGCATCCCGGTGGTCACGGTCACCGAGACGCTCGCTCCGGCCGGCGCCACCTTCCAGGCGTGGCAGGTGCGCCAGCTCCGGGGCATCGAGGCCGCCCTGAAGCGCGCCACGGGGCACTGACGTGGAAGCTCGGGGTGGCGATGTCGTCAGCTTGACGGGGGCGGCTGTCCGGGTGGGGGGTCGGACTCTGTGGGCAGGGGTCGATCTCTCGGTCGGCGCCGGGGAGTTCGTGGCGGTGCTCGGGCCCAACGGCGTGGGGAAGTCGACCCTGGTGAAAGTGATCCTCGGTCTCCTGCCCCTGTCGGCCGGTGTGGTGACCGTCTTCGACGATCGACCTGGGCACCACAACGACCGCATCGGGTACCTTCCCCAACGGCGTAGCTTCGAGCCGTCGCTGCGGGTCCGAGGCATCGACATCGTGCGGCTCGGGCTCAACGGCGACCGGTTCGGTATCCCGCTCCCGATCTCACGTCGCTCCCGAGAGCGCCGGCGCGCCGATGAGCAACGCATCACCGAGGTCGTGGAGCTCGTCGACGCATCGGCGCTCGTCGACCGCCCCATCGGGGAGCTGTCGGGCGGGGAGCAGCAGCGGATCCTCATCGCCCAGGCGCTCGTACGCCGTCCCAGTTTGCTCCTGCTCGACGAACCGCTCGACAGCCTCGACCTTCCCAACCAGGGCTCGGTGGCCGCCCTGGTCAGCACCATCTGTCGCCAGGCGGGGGTGAGCGTCATGATGGTGGCCCACGACGTCAACCCGATCCTTTCCTACCTCGACCGGGTCGTGTACATCGCCGAAGGCGGCGTGGCGGCGGGGACACCGCACGAGGTGATCACGAGCGCCACGCTGAGCCGCCTGTACCGGACTTCCATCGAGGTGCTCACCACGTCCGACGGGCGGCTCGTGGTCGTGGGACATCCCGAGGCACCCGCCCATCACGCCGATCGTCACGGAGGCGCAGCCCATGGCGCTCACTGACGCCGGCGCCGCGTTGACGTGGAACCTCGTCGCTGACTTCCGGCAGCTGCTGCAGTTCGGGTTCATGGTCAACGCGCTGCGGGCGGGGACGGTGGTGGCCGTCATGGCCGCGGCGATCGGGTGGTTCATGGTGATGCGGCGCCAGAGCTTCGCCGGGCACACCATCGCCGTGGTGGGTTTCCCCGGGGCGGCGGGGGCCACGTTGATCGGGGTCAGCGCCCTGTACGGGTATTTCGCCTTCTGCATCGTGGCCGCGGTGGTGATCTCGGCCGTGCCGCACTCCCGGGGGAAGGCCTTCAGCCAGGAGAACGCCGTCACCGGGACGGTCCAGACCTTGCTCCTGGCGTTGGGCTTCCTGTTCGTGAGCCTGTACCGGGGCAACCTCGACGGCATCAACTCCCTGCTGTTCGGGAACTTCCTGGGGATCACCGACAGCCAGGTCCTGACGCTGCTGGTGGTGGCCGTGGTTGCGCTCGGGATCCTGGCCGGTATCAGCCGCCCCTTGCTTTTCGCGTCGATCGATCCCGACGTGGCCGCCGCGCGCGGTGTCCCGGTGCGGGGGCTGTCGTTGGTGTTCCTCCTCCTCCTCGGCCTGGCCGCGGCGGAGGCCAGTCAGATCACCGGCGCCCTCCTCGTGTTCGCGCTCCTGGTCATGCCCGCTGCCACCGCCCAGCGCCTCACGCCCCGCCCCCTCCTCGGGGGTGCCATCGCCGTGGCCCTGGGCCTGGTGGTCACCTGGGCCGGGCTCGCCATCGCCTACTTCTCCCCGTATCCGATCGGCTTCTGGGTCACCACCCTCGCCTTCGGCACCTATGTGGCCGCCGGTGTCGGCACCGCGCGACGGCGGACGAGACACGCCCTGCGAGCCCCGGCATGACCGCCGTGGCGAGCTTCTGCCTGCTGCGGTGGAGCCCGGTGGTGGCGGGGATCCTGGGCCAGCCCTTCCTGCGCAACGCGTTTCTGGCGGGAACGGCGATCGCGGCCGCCTGTGGCCTCGTCGGCTACTTCCTCGTCCTGCGCAGCCAGGTCTTCACGGGCGACGCCCTGAGCCACGTGGCCTTCGCCGGTGCGCTGGCGGCGTTGTCCTTCGGCGTGGACCCCAGAGTGGGTCTGTTCGTCGCCACTATCGGGGTGGGGATCCTGATGGGCACGTTGGGTCCGCGGGGCCAGGCCGACGACGTGGTGGTGGGCAGCGTCTTCGCCTGGATCCTCGGCCTGGGCGTGTTGTTCCTCACCATCTACACGACGTCGAGGAGCACCGCTGACTCCACCGCGGGTGTGAGCGTCCTGTTCGGCTCGATCTTTGGTCTCAGCCAGGGCCAGGCCGTCGTCGCCGCCGTCGTCGCCATCGTCATCGCCATCGCCATCGTGCTCGTGGCCCGACCTCTGCTGTTCGCCAGTCTCGATCCGGCGGTGGCCTCGGCGCGCCGGGTCCCGGTCGTCATCCTGGGCCTCGGGTTCCTCGCCCTGGTCGGGGCGTGCGCGGCCGAGGCGACCCAGGCCGTCGGCGCCCTCTTGCTCCTCGGGTTGCTGGCCGCGCCTGCGGGGACGGCGCAGCGGCTCACGGCCCGTCCCTACCGGGCGTTGGCCCTGTCGTGTGCCCTGGCCATCGGCGACATGTGGGGAGGGCTCAGCCTGAGCTACGTGTTCCCCCACCTCCCGCCCAGCTTCTGTGTCATCGCCGTGGCGGCGGGGGTGTACCTGGTGGTGCTCAGCGCGCCGCGGGTGCGCCGGATGACTCTGGCCCGGGGGTAGACCCCCGACCGATGCTCAGCGCGCCAGCCCGAGGGCGGCCTCGAGCTCGACCCGGTGGTTGTCGGCGTGGCGGGCCGCGATGTCGGCGAACCTGGCGACCGTGACGCCATTCTCACCGGAGGCGAGTTGGTGCTCGGTGAGCGGCTCGATGAGCGCCACGAAGGCGTCCCCGCTCTGCAGCAGATGTTCCACCACACCTTGGCGCGTCGGTGCCGGCGCGGCGGCGGCGTGGCGGGCGTTGAGATCGTCCACGATCTGGGGTGACACCTCGACGGGCTCGTCGCGGGTGAGCCCGGTTACGAACGAGCCCAGGTACTCATAGGCGTCGGCCACATGGTCGACGATCACGCCCAGCGTGCGGGGATCGTCTTCGGCCAACGGGCGCGCCGTCCAGAGCTCCTCGGGGCATCGGTCGACGAAGTCGATCAGCCGCTGGCGTGCGGCGAGGACCTCTCGCACCAGCCCGGCGGCGTCGGTCACGACAGCGTGCTGCGGTGGCGCAGCATGGTGAGCGCCTTCGCCACCCGCTTCGCCCGAGTCTCGAGCTTCTTGGCCGCCATCACCCACTGCACGTACTCCCGTCGGTGGGTGTAGGCGAGCCACGCGAAGTGCTCCGCCAGGCCGGCGGGCCCAGGCCCCGGGTCCCGGGTCGGGGTCTCGATGGTGGCGTCGAACGCGATGGCGGCCCTCGTCTGTGCCACGGCCGAGACGATACCGCTCCGCCGTCCGGCGACCGGGTGTCAGCCGACGGGGGCGGTGGCGTGCTCGGATCGCCGCTGGGCGCGTGCCACGTCGTCGAAGGTGATGATGCCGGCCAGCCGGTTGGCCGGGTCGAGGACCACCGCCGACCGTGCTCCCACGGCGTCCATCTGACCCAGCAGGACCGACAGGGGCTCCTCGGGCCGGCCCACCGGGATCGCTTCGATCCGCTCGGCGACGTCACCGAGGCGAGTGGTCGTGCGCGCACCCGAGGGCACGGCGGCCACCGAGGCGAGGGTCACCACGCCCTCGAGCCAACCCGTCGGACCCACCACCGCCCCGACCTCCCGGTCCTGCCACCCCTGCACCGGTCCGGCCAGGAATTCCGCCACGGTCATGGCCGACGCCACGACCGGAGGATGAAGAACCATGATCGAGCCCACCGGGTTGTGGTCGACTGCCCCGACCGTCATCGCCGCCGCCCCTTCGGCCCGAGCCGCCCCCAAGAGGAACCATCCGAGCACCGCCGACCACAGCCCGATCGGGCTCCCGGTGGCGAATTCGAACAAACCCAGGCCGATCAGCACGATGCCGAATCCCGAGCCGGCCCGCGCCGCCATCATCGAGGCGCGGGCCCGGTTGCCCGTGGCCTTCCACAGCCCCGCTCGCAGAATGCGGCCTCCGTCGAGCGGTGCGGCCGGGATCAGGTTGAACCCGGCCAGAAGCAGATTGATCTGCCACAGCCAGGAGCACACCCCCACGACCAGGCCGTGGGATCCGGCCCGCTCCAGCAGAAGCTGGGCGGCGGCGAACGCACCCGCCAGGGCCACACTCATGCCGGGGCCGACCGCCGCGATCGTGAAGTCGGCGCCAGGGCTCCGGGCTTCGCTTTCGAGCTGGGCGACGCCGCCGAAGAGCCACAACGTGATCGACCGGACCCCGACGCCGTGACGCCGGGCCGCCACCGCGTGCGAGCCCTCGTGGGCCAGCAGGGACACGAGGAACAGCGTCGCCGCCACGGCGGCGGCCACCCAGTAGGCAGGGTGCGACCCGGCGCCATAGGCGTCGGGGAATGCCGTGGTGGCGAGCTCCCAGGTCACGAGGGCGAAGATGCACGCCACGCTCCAATGGACCCCGATCGGAACACCACCGATCCGAACGAGCCGGATGCTTTGCTTCATCCCCCCATCTTGGAGCGCTCGGCACGTCGGCGGTGGTCGCCCCGGTGACTCGGGGCACGGTGTGGTAGCCATGCACCGTGTCGCAAGGCGTGCGGCGTCCGATCGACCAGGGTGGCTGGCCCTCGGGATTGGCGGGCCGGATCCGGTCCGCCCTCGATGCCCATGTGCCCGTCGACGGCCGTGAAGCCCGGGCGAGGGCTCGCATCATGGTGGACCTCGAGCGCCTGGCGAGCCCGTTCGACGAGCACGCCGGGCTTGAGCACGTCACCGGTTCGGCTGTGGTGGTGGGGCGTCGCGGCACGGTGCTCCACATGCACAAACGCCTGCACCGGTGGTTGCAGCCCGGCGGCCACCTTCAGCCCGGAGAGGAGCCGTCGGCTGCGGCGCTGCGCGAGTCCCGAGAGGAGACCGGCCTCGAGCTCACCCATCCCGACAACGGTCCACGCCTCATCCACGTCGACGTGCACGACGCCGCCCACGGCCACACCCACCTCGACCTGCGGTACCTCCTGATGGCGTCCGACCGGGACCCGAGCCCTCCGCCGGGCGAGAGCCCCGAAGCACGCTGGTTCGAGTGGGAGGAGGCTGCCGATGTGGCCGACGAAGCCCTCGTCGGCGCGCTCCGGAGCGCCCGGCGCCAACCCGAGGTCCCAGCCGAGTTGGACCCGGAAACGCGGGCGGTACCTCGTGCTCGGCCCGGTGCGGTCGGCACAGGCCGTGGTCCCCGGCACAATGGGGGAGACGATGCGAGATGACAGGCAGGCGATGACGACAGGAGAGGGTGCCCCGGAGTCGGGCCACGAGGAGCCGGAGGCGCCGGTGCGGCCACTGGCTCGGCTGCTCGAAGTGCAAGACCACGACACCGTGGTCGGCCAGATCCGCCACCGCCGGGCGACACTGTCCGAACGTGGCGAGCTGGCCAACGTGGACGGGCAACTGGGCGTGCTCGAGATCCGCACCAAGGAGCTGGCACTGCAGCGAGACGAGCTCGGTGACCGGCAAGGCGTCTTGGAGCATCAGATCGATGCCTCTCGCACTCGACGCGACACCCTGGAGAAGCGCCTGTTCGGCGGTCAGGTCGTCGCCTCGCGCGAGCTCCAGGCCATGAACGAGGAGGTGAAGCACCTCGCCCGGCATATCAGTGAGCTCGAGGACCGTGAGATCGAGGTGATGGAAGCGCTCGAGCCGGTCGACCGGGAGCTGGCCGCCGGGGATGTGACGCGCCACACCCTCGAGGCGGATGCCGAGCGGTTGCGGGCCGTCATCGCCCAGTCCGAGCAGGCGCTCGACACCGAGTTGGCCGAGCAGAACCGGGCGCGCGCCGCCGCCGCGTCGGGAGTGCGCGACGACCTGCTGGCCCGCTACGAGCAGCTGCGGGCCAAGCTGGGCGGCACGGGAGCGGCTCGGCTGGCGGGTGGGTCGTGCAGCGGATGCCACCTGACGCTGTCCTCGATGGAGCTCGACCGCGTGCGCAAGGCCCCTCCCGAAGCCGTGATCACCTGCGAACAGTGCGGCCGGATCCTGGTGCCCTGACGTCGTCGTGCTCGTCCTCGTTCGTCACGGCGAGACCGAGGGGAATGCCGCCCGGCAGCTGCTGGGGCGGGCCGAGTCACCGCTGACGGAGCGCGGTCGGGCCGATGCCGTTGCCCTGGGCGGGGCGCTCGGCCCCGTCAGCCGGCTCGTGTGCAGTCCCCTGGGCCGGGCGCGCCTCACGGCCGAGGCACTGGGGCTCGACCTGCCCGTCGAGGTCGACGATCGTTGGATCGAGGTGGACTACGGGGAACTCGAGGGCCGGGCCCTGGCGGCGGTCCCCCCCGAGTTGTGGTGGCGGTGGAGGGCCGACCCGGGGTTCGCACCCTCAGGTGGGGAGTCGCTGGCCCACGTGGGGGCGCGGGTCCGAGACGCCTGTGCCGAGTTGTTCGCCGTGGCCGGCCAGGGCGCGAGGGCCGATGCCGACGTGGTGGTGGTGAGCCATGTCTCGCCCATCAAGGCCGCCGTGGCCTGGGCGCTCGGCGTCGGGGACGCCGTGGTGTGGCGCCTCTATCTGGCCACCGCGTCGATCACCCGCATCGGGTGGGGCGCCGACGGTCCCGTGTTGCACCGCTACAACGAGACGGTGCCCCCGATGCGCAGCCCGTGAGGCCCTGTTCGTCGGTCAGACCGGCGCCTCGACGGCCAGCTTGGTGGCGCGCTCGGGGGGCAGGTTGTCGTAGAGGTCGGTGACGAGCTCGTCGCGTCTCGCCCGGTACGCGGGGTCGTCCCACAGGTTGCACCACTGCAGGGGGTCCTCGCCCAGGGCGTAGAGCTCTCCCTCTGTCCCCTCGTAGAGCGGGCCCGGTTCATAGGCGGTGCAGAGCCATCCGTCTCGGAAGATCGACCGCAGGTGCATGCCGATATGGGGGAACTGGCTGTCCCACTCGGTGATGGCCCATTGGCGGTCGGATCCCGGTGCCATGGGCAGGGCGCGGCCTTGGGCCCAGTCGGGGACGGCCGCCCCGGCGATCTCGCAGAAGGTCGGGACGAGGTCGACGTGACCCACCGGCTCGGCGACCTCGGAAGGCACGACGCCCGCACTCGGCGCCGGGCGCCACACCAGGGGCACCCGCATCAAGGCGTCCACGTGGTACGGGCCCTTGAACAGCAAGCCGAAGTCACCCTGGAGCTCGCCGTGGTCGGTGGTGAACACGACGTCGGTGTCGCGGCCCCAACCTCGCTCCTCGATGCGCGCCATGACGCGGCCGAGGGCCTCGTCGATGAGCTCGTTCTCGACGTGGATGAGGGCGCTGACCTCGCGCACCTGGTCGTGGGTCATGTTCCCGGGGACGAATTTCATGGGCCCGCCCTCCATGTTCTGGAAGCGCCCCTCGTACCAGTCGAGCCAGTGATGCGGCTTCTGGGCCAGGATCTCCACCGCCTTGTCTGGCGACCCCGGGTGCCCCGGGGGGAGGTCGAGCTCGCGCCAGTCCACGCGCCGCCGCACCTCGTCCACGGGCGGGTCCCAGGGGTGATGGGGATCGGGAAAGCTCATCCAGCAGAACCAGTCGTCGGCCGGGTCCAGAGAGTCCAGCCACGCGATGGTGCGGTCGGCCACCCAGTCGGTGTGGTACATCCCGCGGGGCATGGGATTGTGCTTGACCTCAGGGGCGTCGGTGTCGCCACCGCCCTCGTCGTTGAGGCCCATGCTGGCGAAGTTGATGAGCGGGTAGAAGGCGTCGAGCCATTGCGGCCCGTTGGCCTCGAGCCACTTGTCGTAGTGCCAGCGTCGGAGATAGCCGTGCATGGCCAGCTCGACGTGGTCGAACCCGCGGTAGGGCCCGGTCGAACCGTCCTTGGCCAGGCAGTTCTCGATCCACTTGCCGTCGGGGTCGAAGCCGGGCTGGAAATGTGCCTTTCCCACCAAGGCAGTGCGGTAGCCCACGGTGTCGTGGAGGTGCTCGGCCACCGAGGGCGCGTCCACGGGCAGGGGCACGCCGTTCGAGGTCACGCCGTGGGTGCGGACGTACTGCCCCGTGATCATCGTCGATCGCGCCGGCGTGCACACCGTGTTCTGGTTATGGGCGCGGTGGTACACGATGCCCTGCGCCGCCAGAGAGTCGACGACCGGCGTGCGGGCGATGGTGTTGCCCGTACATCCGAGCGCGTCGTAGCGCTGTTGGTCGGTGGTGACGAAGAGGATCTTGCGTCCCATGGATGGTCCGATCGTTCGGTGGAATGGGGTGCCGGTTTCTCAGGGGCCCGTGTTGAGGTGGACGAAGTCGATCACCGCCGTGGCGAGGTCCTCGCCCTTGTCCTCTTGCAGGAAATGGCCGGCGTCGGTGATGGTGGTGTGGTTCTGGCCCCGTGTCCCGGGCACCAGATCACAGAAGATCCGCTCCGCGCCATGGGTGATCGGGTCGCGGTCGCTGAAGGCGCACAGGAACGGCTTGTCGAACTCCCGGAGCACCTCCCACGCCCGCCGGTTGGCGTCAGCGGCGGGATCGTCGGGGCGCGACGGCACGAGGACGGGGAACTGGCGCGCTCCTTCTTTGTACGATTCGTCGGGAAAGGGCGCGTTGTAGGCCGCGATCACCCCGGGAGGGGGATCCGAGACGCACCCACCGCCCACGATGGCCCCCACCGGCAACGAGGGCACCTCCTGGGAGAATTTCCGCCATGCCAGGAACGCCTCGCCCATGTCCAGGTCGCCGGTGGGCAGGCCGGTGTTGGCGGCCACCACCCGGCGGAAGCGGTCGGGATGCTCGGCCACCAGGCGCAGGCCGATGAGGCCTCCCCAGTCCTGGCCCACGAACGTCACGTCGGTCAGACCGAGCTCGTCGAACAGCGCGGTACGCATCCACTCGACGTGGCGCGCATAGGTGTAGTCGCCCCGGTCGGCGGGCTTGTCCGAGCGACCGAACCCGACAAGGTCGGGGGCGATGACCCGGAAGCCCGCACCGGTGAGCGGACCGATCATCTTTCGGTACAGGTACGACCACGACGGCTCGCCGTGCATGAGGAGAATCTTCTCGGTCCCCGAATGGGGTCCCTCGTCGAGGTAGTGCACGCGCAGTCGCCCGTCTCCCTCGCCCGACGGGACCTCGACGTAGTGGGGAGCGAAGTCGAAATCGACGAGCGTGTCGAAACGCTCGTCGGGGGTCCGAAGGACTTTCATGATTCTCCTCCCGGAGGGGGTAGGGACAACACGGCGCGGGTGAGCACCTCCATGGCCCGTCGGCGGTTCGAGGGTGACCGGCCCAGCCGTTCGAGTTGCTCCCACGTCTCCCACGACGTCGCCACCTCGAGGGCGTCGAGGAGGAGCCGGGCCTTGCCGTGACGCCGGGACCCGATCTCGGGAGCGAAGGTGGCTGCGAGCTGGCTCCGGAGCCATTCCCGTCCGCGCATGAGCTCGGCCACCACGGTGGGGGAGTTGGACACGAGGTGCTCGGCCGCACGGCGCACCGGGGCCGTGGCCCCGAACACCGTGGCTCGTTGGCGGACGATGCGCATCACCCGTTCGTCGACCGGCAATGTCGACGCCACGGGCCGGATGTGGTGCCAATGGCGTTGTTCCTGGATCCGCACTGCGTCGCGCAGGATCGATTCGAGGTCGTCGAAGTGGTGGAACACCAGCCGGAGCGATACTCCGGCCCGCGTGGCGATGCGCCGGGCCGTGGGTTGCGGGTCGCCCTCCTCGAGCAGGGCGATCAACGCTTCGGCCAGAGTTCGACGGGTGCGAACGCCGCGCGCCAGCCGGCCGTCTCCGGTCGTGTGCTCAGCCAGGGACACCACGGGGCAATCGTAAAGAAACTTACATCTCCGATGCAAGAACTTTCCCGGTCGGGCACGGGGCAGCGCCGGCAGCACGGCGTCGGGGTCCAGCAGGTGCCGTAGTGTCCGAGACCGTGCGCGTGGTGGTGTGTAGAGAACTGGGCCCGCTCGACAACGTCGTGGTCGAAGAGCGCTCCACACCGGTGCCCGGCCCGGGCCAGGTCGTGGTGGACGTGCGTGCCGCCGGGGTGAACTTCGTCGACGGGCTGATCTGTCAAGGCCGGTACCAGATGAAGCCTGCCGTCCCCTACGTGCCGGGCGGGGAGATCGCCGGTGTGGTGAGTGCGGTCGGTGACGGTGCCACCCGGGTGAAGGTCGGTGATCGTGTGATGGCCATGACCGGCTTCGGCGCCTTCGCCGAGCAGGTCACCGTGGCCGCGGCGTCACTGGACCCGGTGCCCGACGCGCTGGCCTTCAGCCAGGCCGCCGCGTTCATCCAGAGCTATTGCACGGCATGGTTCGCGCTGGCGCGCCGCACGAGCGTGAGCGAGGGTGAGTGGGTGCTCGTGCTGGGCGCCGGTGGCGGCATCGGGTTGGCGGCCGTCGACGTGGCCCTGGCCCTCGGGGCGCGGGTCGTCGCCGCGGCGTCGAGTGCGTCGAAGCTGGCGGCGGCCCGCGGCATGGGTGCGCACGCCACGGTGGAGTACGAGCACGATGACCTGAAGTCCCGGGTGCGCGAGCTGACCGACGGGGGAGCGGACGTGGTGGTCGACCCCGTCGGTGGGCGCCACAGTGAGCCGGCCCTGCGGTCCACCAGAGCCTTCGGCCGGTTCTGCGTGATCGGGTTCGCCTCGGGCCCCATCGCGTCGGTGCCTCTCAACCACGTGCTGCTGAACAACCGCACCGTGGTGGGCGTCGACTGGGGAGCGTGGGCCATGCGCGACCCCGACGGCCACCGTGCCATGCTCGACGAGCTCATGGAGATGGTCCAGAGCGGACGGCTCCACCCCATCGAGCCCACCGAGCGCCCGCTCGAAGACGCCCCCCAGGTGATGGCGGCGCTCCTGGACCGGACGGTGACGGGGAAGGTCGTCCTCGTTCCCTGACCCTCGCCGCCCCGTGAGGGCTCAGAAAGTGGTGGTCTGCCCGCCGGCGCGGACCGAGCGCACGTCCCCATTCGAGTAGCGGATGTGCTCCTCGTAGATCCGGTCGTATCCGGTATGGGCGATGCGCCACGCCCCGTCGACCTTGGCATAGCGGTCCTCGTACAGCGCGGTGCCGTGGAGCTCGAAGTCGTGAGCGGGGACGATGACGCGGTCCTCGAGGTACCACCGCCCCGAGGCGGTGCCGTCGTCACCGACGTCGATCTCGGGGTGGTGTCCGTTGTGCATGGTCACGATGCCGGGGTCCCCGAGCGACTCTTGGAGGAACGCCACGATCGCCTCCCGGCCGCTCTGGCGCAGCTCACCCGACTGGTACGCGGTGGTGGCGTCCTCGGTGAGCAGCTCCCCGAGCTCGGTGAAGCGCTTCAGGTCGAGGAGTCGGAAGTAGGCGTACTTGAGCTGACAGATGGCGTCGATCTCGGAGGGTTCCACGGGCGGCCAGTGTACCGACGGTCGCCCTGGGACGGCATCGTCGGGACACGCCCTGGCGCTATGCCAGCGACAGGTGCTTGCCCGCTTCGCTCAGGACGCCGCGTAGGGTCGCCTCGATCTCGTCCAGCTCGGCGTCCCCGCACACGAGGACCGGCGACACCTGCACCACGGGGTCCACCCGGTCGTCGGCCCGGCACACGAGGCCCTCCTCGAAGAGCCTGGGGGCGACCAGTCCCCGGATCAACGTCGAGCGCTCCTCGGGCGTGAAGCGCAACTCGGGATGCTGGGGGTCTTTCACCAATTCGACGGCCCAGAAGAAGCCCTCTCCCCGGACGTCTCCGACGACGGGTAGGTCGCGCAGCGACTCGAGGCGGGCTCCGAGCTCGGGACCCAGTGCGGCCACGTGGTCGATGACCCCCTCGTCCTCGAGCACCGCCAGGTTGGCGAGGGCCACCGCGCACGACACGGGGTGGCCTCCGAAGGTGATGCCGTGGGCGAAGCTGGCGTCTCCGTGCAGGAACGGCTCGGCCAGGAAGTCGCGACAGATCACGCCGGCCAGGGGTGCGTAGCCCGACGTCACTCCCTTGGCGAAGGTGAGCATGTCGGGTTGATAGCCGTAGCGCTGGGCGCCGAACCAGGCCCCGAGGCGTCCGAAGGCGCAGATGACCTCGTCCGACACGAGCAGGACACCATGGCGGTCGCAGATGGCGCGCACCCGGGCGAAGTACCCGGGAGGCGGGACGAAGCAGCCTCCCGTGTTCTGCAGGGGCTCGAGGAAGACCGCCGCCACCGTCTCGGGCCCTTCGGCCACGATGGCGGCCTCGATGGCGTCGGCACAGGCGTCCGAGAACCGGTCGTCGTCGCCGACCACCTCGGCGTCGAACGGCGATCGGAACCGGTTGGTGTTGGTGACGTGGACCGCACCCGGCATGACCGGCTCGAACTGGTCTCGCAGCGCCGGCAGCCCCGTGATGGCGAGGGCGCCCAGGGTGGTGCCGTGATAGGCGAGGTGGCGTGCGATGACCTTGGTGCGCTCGGGTTGCCCGATCGCTTTGAAATAGGCGCGGGCGAGCTTCCACGCCGACTCGACGGCCTCGGACCCGCCCGTGGTGAAGAAGACGCGGTTGAGATCCCCGGGGGCCAGTGCCGCCAGGCGTGTGGCGAGCTCGATGGCCGAGGGATGCGCCGCCGACCAGATCGGGTAGTACGCCAGCTCTTGGGCCTGACGCCGGCCCGCCTCGGCGATGTCGGCTCGTCCGTGACCCACCTGCACGACGAACAGGCTGGCCAGGCCGTCGAGGAAGGACCGGCCGTGGACGTCGTAGAGGCGCGTCCCCGAGCCGCGGGTGAAGATGGGGATCTCGGCATGCTCGTATCCCCCCAGCCGGGAGAAGTGCATCCACAGATGGCGCCGGGCGTCGGCCTGGAGCCGGTCGGGGCCGCTGCTCACGGCGCGCCCCATGCGTAGGTCTCCTTGTGGATCCGGAGGTACATGAAGGTCTGGGTGTCTCGGACGCCGTCGATGGACCGGATCTTGTTGTTGAGCAGGTCCAAGAGATGTTCGTCGTCCTCGACCACCACCTCGACGAGCACATCGAGCGATCCGGCCGTGAGGACCACGTAGACGACCTCGTCCAACGCCGCCACAGCGTCGGCGATCGTGCGGGTGTCACCTTCGACGGTCAACCCGATCATGGCCTGGCGACCGAAACCAAGCATCTTCGGGTCCGTGACCCCCACGATCTGCATGACGCCCGAGTCGATGAGGCGCTGGACGCGTTGGCGCACGGCCGCTTCGGACAGGCCCACGGCGGGACCGATCTGGGTGTAGGGCCGCCGACCGTCCTGCTGGAGCTGTTCGATGATCCGTTTGTCGGTCTCGTCGAGCACGCCCTTGCCCTCGGGGCTCATGACCGGGGCCCGATGTTGTCGAGACAGGCGCCCGATGCGAACCTTGAGCCATGACCCCCGCCGCACCGCTGACCCGGGGCTACGAGACGAAGCCCTACTGGTGGGACGAGGTCGAGTTGCCCCAACCCGCGCCCGCACCGTTGCCGGCCGAGGTCGACGTGGCCGTGGTGGGGGGAGGGTACACAGGGCTGGGAGCGGCGCTCGAGATCGCCCGGGCCGGGCGCAACGTCGTGGTGCTCGATCGTGACGACATCGGGGCCGGGGCCAGCAGCCGGAACGGGGGAATGGTGCACCCCGGTGGAAAGCGCGACGTCTCGGAGTTCCTCGCCCAGGCCTCGGGGCGTCAGCTCTGGGACGAGACCGTCGCCGCCTTCGAAGGACTGCGTCTGCTCGAGGGCGAGCTCGGCGTCGAATTCGACTGGCAGCCCCGCGGCCACCTGGAGCTGGCGCACCATCCCCGCGTCGCCGACCATCAGCGCCGCATCGCCGCCGCGTACGCCTCGATCGGAGAGCACGCGCGCGTTGTCGACCGCGTCGAGCTCGGGGCCGAGATCGGGTCGGATCGCTTCTGCGGGGGCCTGCTCGTGGAGCGCAGCGCCGGGATCCATCCCGCCAAATTGGCGGCGGGCCTGGCCCGTGCCGCCGCCGCGTCGGGTGCGGTGTTGCAGGGTGCCACCACGGTCCTGGCCTTGGAGCGACGCGGTCCGGGCTACGAGGTCGAGACCTCGCGCGGCGCGCTGCAGTGCGCTGAGGTGGTGGTGGCCACCAACGGCACCACCGATCGCACGCTGGTGCCGTGGTTGGGACGGCGGGTCCTCCCGATCGGGAGCTACATGATCGCCACCGAGGCCCTGGACCCCGAGCTCTCGGCGTCGGTCAACCCCCACGGGCGCATGTTCTTCGACACCAGAAACCTTCTCCACTACTGGCGGTTGTCGCCCGACGGGTCCCGCATCCTCTTCGGCGGCCGGACGTCGCTTTCGCCCACGACCGTCGAGCGGTCCCGGGACCTGCTGTACGCAGCCATGGTCGGGTTCCACCCGCAACTGGCGGGGGTCCGGGTCGACCGGGCCTGGGGAGGGCAGGTGGCGCTCACCACCGATCGTTTCCCTCACGTGGGTCGTCATCCCGACTCCGGCGTCGTGTACGCCATGGGGTACTGCGGCAGTGGTGTCGCGCTGTCCGTCCATTTCGGCCGGGCCGTGGGCCGGTGGCTGTCGGGGCAGGGCGATCTGCCGGCGTTCGCGGCAAGGTCGTGGCCGACCGTCCCGTGGCCGGTCCGGGTTCCGTGGCTATTGGCGGCGGCGGGCGTGGGGCTCAAGGTGCGCGACGCCCTGGGGCGTTGAGCGGCCCGGGCCGCGGCCAGCATGCCGGCCCCTCATCCCGCTACGGCGGCGCAGAACTCGCCGAACACGTCGACGAATCGGTCGATGTGGCGCGCCTCGTGTTGCACCGACAACGTCCACTGCTCCTCGTTGCCCGGGGTCATGAAGATCCCCCGGTTCACGAGCCACGCCCATGACGCGTCAAACAGGTCCGCGTCGGTCTCGAGGAAGCTGCGGTAGTCGACGAGGGGTTGGCGCCGGTACGACACACACCCCTTGCAGCCCAGGTCGACGACATGGGCGGGGATGTCGTGGGCGGCGATGGCCTGAGCGCATCCCTCGGCCAGGCGGTTGCCCATCTGCTTGAAGTGTTCGTAGGCGTCGGGGGTGAGCACTTCGGTGAGCGACGCCAGTCCTGCTGCCGCGGCCAGGGGGTTTCCGTTGAACGTGCCCTGTTGGGCGATGCCCTTGCCGATCTCGTCCATGAGATCGGCCCGACCCCCGAAGGCACCGGCGGGGATACCGCCCGCCACCGACTTGGCGAAACAGGCCAAGTCGGGCTGGACCCCGAAGCGCTCGATGGCGCCGCCCGCCGCGATGGTGGCGCCGCACTTCACCTCGTCGAAGATCAGGACCACGCCGTAGCGCGTGCACAGCTCGCGCACCCCCTCCAGGTACCCGGGTTGGGGAAGCACGATGCCGATGTTCATCATGACGGGCTCGAGGATGAAACACGCCATCTCGTCACCGCGTGCCGCCAGGAGGCGCTCGAGGGCGCCGAGGTCGTTGTAGGGGACGACCGAGGTCCACTTCTCCATCTCCACCGGGATGCCCTTTGAAGCCGGTGGATGTGAGCCGGTCTGCTCGGTGGCCTCGATGAGGCTCAGGCTGGGAGCGACAGAGAACATCACCGTGTCGTGATGGCCGTGATACGCGCCTTCGATCTTGCAGATGAC
The DNA here is from genome assembly GCA_036511675.1 of Acidimicrobiales bacterium. Lineage (GTDB taxonomy): Bacteria > Actinomycetota > Acidimicrobiia > Acidimicrobiales > UBA8190 > Chersky-840. The sequence goes on from DATCBU010000072.1 coordinate 39,457, forward strand.
GTCACGGCCCGTCACTCCGCGCGCCAGGCGGATGGCGTCCATGGTCGATTCGGTCCCGGAGTTCGTGAACCGGACACGATCGAGCCGGAACCGCCGGCACAGCTCCTCGGCCAGGGCGACGGCGGGCTCGGTGGTGACGGCGAACTGCGTGCCCGACCGGGCCGCGCCTTCGATGGCGGCCACGATGCGCGGGTGGGCGTGGCCCGCCGCGGTCGAGCCGAAGCCGTTGTGGAAGTCGAAGTACCCCCGGCCGTCGACATCCCACACCTCGGCCCCGAGGCCGCGCGCCAGGTAGATGGGGTAGGGGTCCGCAGCCTGGAACGACGACGTCACGCCGAGGGGCAGTGACTTCAGGGCCCGCTCGAAGAGCCGCCGCGACTGCGGTGTGGCCTCGAGCAAGGCGGCGTGCTCGGTGGCGAACAGCTCCCGAGCCCTGGCCCCGAGACGTTCGTCGTCGGAGCCGGTCTCGTTCGGGCCCGTCTCGTGCGGGCCGGTGGTCTGGTGCTTGTCGTCACTCATGGCGCTTCGGGGTCCTCCCCACCGCCCGCTGGCGCCCCCGTTCGGTTGGCGGGAGCCACTGTGCGAATCCGCAGTCGTTGTGCCCATTATGCAACGAGATTGCTTGTCAGCGAGCAATTCGTCTGCGAATATGCTCGCAGCGCAACGGGGGAGGGGTCAATTGACGACGACGACCGCAGACTCCGGGGAGCTGGGATCCTCGCCGACGGGTGAAGCGGCGGGCGGGAAGGGCCTCAAGACCGGAGCGCTCGGCCTGGTCTCGAGCCTGGTGATCGGCGTGGCCTCCACCGCCCCGGCCTACAGCCTGGCGGCGTCGCTCGGATTCGTGACCCTGGTGGCGTTCAAGTACTCCCCGGCGGTCATGCTCGTGGCCTTCGTGCCCATGCTGTTCATCGCGGCGGCGTACTTCTACCTGAACCACGCCGACCCGGACTGCGGCACCACGTTCACCTGGGTCACCCGCGCCATCGGTCCCCGAACGGGGTGGATGTCGGGGTGGGGGATCCTGGTCACCGACCTCGTGGTCATGCCCAGCCTGGCTTCCATCGCCGGGTACTACTCATTCACGCTCTTCAACGCCAACGGTCTCGCCAACAGCACGTTCTGGGTCACCTTCGTCGGCGTGGCGTGGATCATCGTCATGACCGCCATCTGCTACATCGGCATCGAGTTGTCCGCCTTCACCCAGGTGCTGCTGCTCGGGGCCGAGCTCATCATCCTCACGATCTTCGCCGCCGTGGCCTTGATCAGGGTGTACACCCAGCACATCACCCACAGCATCCGCCCGGAGTGGGTGTGGCTCGATCCGTTCAAGCTTTCGATCTCCACCCTGTCGGTGGGGATGCTCACCGCCGTCTTCATCTACTGGGGCTGGGACACCGCCGTCACGGTGAACGAGGAGTCCAAAGACGCCAAGCGCACCCCGGGCATCGCCGCCCTGCTATCGACGCTCGTGCTCCTGGCGATCTACCTCATCGTCTCCATCGCGGCGCAGTCGTTCCACGGACCCGGCTTCCTGACCAACAACAGCAGCGACATCCTCAACGCCCTCGGGCACGACGTGCTCGGATCGCCATGGGACAAGCTGCTCATCATCGCCGTGCTCACCTCGGCATCGGCGTCGACGCAGACCACGATTCTCCCCGCGGCGCGTTCTTCGCTCTCGATGGCCGTGCACAAGGCGTTCCCGCCCCGGTTCGGGAGCATCAATTCCAAGTTCCTGAGCCCGGGCTTCTCGACACTCGTCTTCGGGGCCGTCGCTGTGGCGTGGTACATCGGGCTCACGATCCTGAGCCCGGGCGTGGTGCTCGCCAACTCGATCCTGGCCCTGGGATTCGGCATCAGCTTCTACTACGGGATGACCGGGTTCGCCTGTGTCATCTACTACCGGCGCATTCTGTTCAAAAGCGTCAAGAACTTCGTGTTCATCGGCCTGGCGCCCCTGATCGGCGGGCTCATGCTGGCGGCGATGTTCGTGATCTCGATCTTCTACTACTCGAACCCGGCGAACTCCGCCAGCGGAGGCCAAGCGTGGTTCAAATTCATCTCCTTCAACGTGCACGTGCTCGGGCTGCACCTGTACGTCACCAAGGGCGTGTCACCCATTCTCGTCATCGGGGTCGGGTTGCTGCTCATCGGGTTTCCGCTCATGCTCTTGTGGAGGCTGAAACATGCTGACTTCTTCCGACGCAGCCGTGAGGCAGCCGTCTCCCTCGAGGCGTCGGCCCCGCCGCTCACCCTCGGCGTGATCCCGGTGACCGACTGATGGCGGGCGACATCATCCTCGGCTACGACGGCTCCGAGGGGTCCAAGGCGGCCCTACGGGTGGCGGTGGCGGTGGCCAAGGCCTTCGACGCGCCCCTCACCGTGGTGTTCGGGTACGAGCCGAACCCGATGGGCGGGGAGACCGCCGACTACAAGAACCAACTCGAGAAGATCGGGACCGACCATCTCGACGCTGCGGTCTCCGAGGCGAAGGCCATCGACCCCTCCGTGGCGACCGAACCGATCGTGGCCGCGTTGCGCCCGGTGGAGTCGCTCCTCCAGGCCTCGCTCGAACGCGAGGCCCGGGTCATCGTGGTGGGGGGGAGCGGCGAGCGCCCCATCGTGGGGGCGATCCTCGGTTCGGTCCCCCACAAGCTCCTGCACCGCTCGACGGTGCCCGTCCTCGTGGTCCCCGCCCCCGAGGACTGACCGTCCCAAGGAGGGGGCGCCCGAGCCGAAGGAAACGATCCGCAGTACCCTGGGATGTGATGGGGGTGGAGGGGTGACCACGGCCCTGGTGTGCGCGCTGGCCGCAGAAGTGCTGCTCCTGGGCTGTGCCGCGGCCGCGGGGATCCTGCACTGGACCCGCCGTCGCCGTCGTCTCGAGGAGCAATTCGCCGCCGCCCAGGCCGATGCCCGGCGGATGGCGTTCAATACCAGGATCCTCGATGCCAGCGCCGCGGAGTTGTCGGAGCTCGTGCTCGAGCACGCCCTTCGTGACCTGGACCTGGGAGAGCCCCCGGTGGGGACCGAGCCTCCTTGGCCCGACGAACCCGCTCGACCCTGAACCGGTCCTCAGCCGGGCCCGGGGGTCCGTTCATCGAGACCCCAGGGCGCGCCGTGGTCGACGAGGAGCTCGAGGAACGGCTCGGCCGGGAACGCCTCGGGCCCGAGCACGCCCGCACCCGACCACGCCCCTGAGGCCACCAGCTCCAGGGCCACGACTGGGTTGACCGCCGTCTGCCACACCACGGCCTGCGAGCCGTACTCGGCCATGGTCCAGGCGTTGTCCACGACGTGATGCAGGTAGACCTCGCGGCGCCGGCCGTCGGTGCCCGTTCCGGTTACCCAGGTGCCGGCGCACGTGACCCCGTGCATCCTGTCGCCGAGCTCGGCCGGGTCGGGCAGGCACGCCGCCACCACGTCGCGCGGTGACACCTCGTTCTTGCCGACCTTCACCGGCGCGGTGGAATCGAGGCCCAGCGCGTGCAGGGTCTTGAGCACCCAGATGAATTCCTCGCCCAGGCCATACTTGAACGTGACCCGCCCGGTGTCCACCCAGCGCGGCACGAGCAGGACCTCCTCGTGCTCGACGTTGACGCACTCGAGCGCCCCGATACCGGCAGGGAATTCGAAGACCTCGAGCCCACTGAACGGCTCGGTGGTGTACCAGCCCCGCTCGCGCTCCCACACCACCGGCGGGTTAAGGCACTCCTCGATGGTGGTCCAGATCGAGAAGGTAGGCGCGAACTCGTAGCCCTCGACCACGAGGTTGGCGCCGTCTCGCACACCGACCTCGTCGATGTGCGAGAACAGGTTGTCCGCCGCGTACCGGGCGAAGACGTCGGACAGGCCTGGCTCGACGCCCATGCCCACCAGAGCGAGTTGCCCCCGGGCCTCCCACGCCGCGGACAGGGCGAACTGCTCGTCACCGAGCTTGACGCCGGTCTCGGCGTAGGGGTGCTCGGGGTGGGGGTGCGACAGGGACATGGCCATGTCGAGGTAGTGGACCCCGGCGTGCAGGGCGGCGTTGAACAGGGGCATCACGAAGCGCGGGTCGATGGCGTTGACCAGGACGTCACAGCGCTTGGCCCGCAGGAGCTCCTCGATGGCACCCTCGTCGGAGGCGTCGAGCGCCACGGCCTCGAACCGGTCGTCGGACGCGTGCGCGGCCCGTTGGGCCCGCTCGAGCGCGTGGTCGGCCACCACGATGTGCTCGAAGACCTCCCGCCGGGCCGCGGTCCGGGCCAGAGCCGTCCCCACCCCACCGGCTCCCACCAGCAGCACGCGCATGTCGGCCTCCTTGTCGGCTCCGACAGTACCGGCGTCAGCCCGGGCCACCGGGCCACGAGCGTCGGCGCCACGGGCCCGGTGTGCTTGTCGGCGGCCGCCGCGAGTGCGATTGTGGGCCGTCGAGGCAATGCCGTCCCGACGACGGGGGAGAGTGAGCATCCATGAGTGGCGACCGACGCGTGCTGAGGAATTTCGTGGGCGGGGAGTACGCCGACGCCAAGGACGGGGCGAGCATCGATCTCGTGAACCCTTCGACCGGTGAGGTCTTTGCCACCATGCCCGATTCGGGCCAGGCCGACGTCGACGGGGCGTTCGCGGTGGCGCTGCAGGCCTTCGAGGGGTGGCGCCAGACGACGCCATCGGAACGGAGCCTCGCCCTCTTTCGCATCGCCGACGCCGTCGAGGCGCGAGCCGAGGAGCTCGTCGACGCCGAATGCGAGAACACCGGCAAACCCCGGGCCCTGACCCTGTCGGAGGAGATCCCCCCCATGGTCGACCAGATCCGCTTCTACGCGGGAGCCGCCCGGCTGCTCGAGGGCCGCTCGGCCGGCGAGTACATGACGGGGTTCACCTCGTATGTCCGGCGCGAACCCGTCGGGGTGTGCGCCCAGGTCACACCCTGGAACTACCCCATGATGATGGCGGTGTGGAAGTTCGCGCCCGCCATCGCGGCGGGCAATACCGTCGTCCTCAAGCCTGCCCCCACCACGCCCACCTCGACATTGCTCCTGGCAGAGATCGTCTCGGAGCTGGTGCCGCCCGGCGTCTTGAACGTGGTGTGCGGCGGTCGAGACACGGGCCGGGCCCTGGTGGCGCACCCCGTGCCCCAGATGGTGTCGATCACCGGCAGCGTGCGCGCCGGGCGAGAGGTCGCCATCGCCGCGGCGCAGGACCTCAAGCGCGTGCACCTCGAGCTCGGTGGCAAGGCCCCCGTCGTGGTCTTCGACGACGCGGATGTGGAGAAGGCGGCCGAGGCCATCGCCATCGCCGGCTACTTCAATGCCGGGCAGGACTGCACGGCGGCCACCCGGGTGCTGGCCGGGCCGCGGGTCCACGACGACTTCACTGCGGCGCTGGTGGAACAGGCCCGAGGCCAGACCGTGGCCGGGCCCGAAGTCGAAGGGGCGGACTTCGGACCGCTCAACAACCCCGATCAGCTGGCCCGGGTGCGGGGATTCATCGACGGCCTTCCCGTCCACGCCGCCCTGCGTGCCGGCGGACACCAGATCGGTGAGCGGGGATTCTTCTTCGAGCCCACCGTGGTGAGCGACGTGGTCCAGTCCGACGACATCGTCCAACAAGAGGTGTTCGGCCCCGTCATCACGGTGCAGCGCTTCACCGACGAGGACGAGGCCGTGGCGTGGGCCAACGGGGTGGAGTACGGGTTGGCATCGTCGGTATGGACGCGCGACCACGGGCGCGCCATGCGCATGGCCAAGCGCCTCGACTTCGGGTGCGTGTGGATCAACACCCACATCCCCCTCGTGGCCGAGATGCCCCACGGGGGATTTCGGCATTCGGGGTACGGCAAGGACCTGTCGGTGTACGGGTTCGAGGACTACACCCGCATCAAGCACGTCATGTCGTCACTCGACTCGTGACGCCGCGCACCTCGTGGACGGCTCAGGCCGCCGACAGCGCCGTCTCCAGGATGTCGAGGCCCTCGACGAGGAGATCATCGGGGATGACGAGCGGAGGGAGCAGCCGCAGCACGTTGCCGTAGGTGCCCGCGCTCAGCACCAGCAGTCCCTGGGCGTGGCAGGCGGCGGCCACGCGGGCCGTGGCCGCCTTGTCGGGGGTGATGCCGTCGGGGCCCACGAGCTCGATCGCCACCATGGCACCGCGGCCCCGGGCGTCGCCCACCACGGGGCTCGACGCCGCCATGGCCCGGAGGCGCTCCATCATGACGTCGCCGATGCGCCGGGCACGCGCCAACAGCCCCTCGCTCTCCATGGTGTCGATGGCCGCCAGCGCCGCCGCGCAGGCGAGGGGGTTCCCCCCGAAGGTCCCCCCCAGGCCTCCGGGGTGCACCGTGTCCATGAGATCGGCGCGCCCGGTCACCGCCGCGATGGGCAACCCGCCCCCCAGGCTCTTGGCGGTGGTGACGATGTCGGGGACGACTCCCTCGTGCTCGCAGGCGAACCAGGCACCGGTGCGTCCGAATCCCGACTGGATCTCGTCGGCCACGAACACCACGCCGTTGGCCCCACACCACTGCGCCAATCCGGCCAGCCAGCCCGGCTCGGGGACCACGAACCCGCCCTCACCGGCGATGGGCTCCACCACCACGCATGCGATGGAGGACGCCCCCACCGTGGTCTCGAGGACGTCGATGGTCTGCGCCAACGTCCCCGTGCCCCGGAAGGGGTCGGAGTACGGCGCCCGATAGACCTCGGGAGCGAAGGGGCCGAACCCCTGCTTGTAGGGCATGGCCTTGCCCGTGAGGCTGAGCCCCAACAGGGTCCGCCCGTGGAAGCCATGGTCGAAGGCGACGACGCCGCTGCGCCCCGTGGCGAACCGGGCCACCTTCACGGCGTTCTCCACGGCTTCGGCCCCGGAGTTCATGAGAAAGGTGCGCTTCTGGTGCACCCCGGGTGTCAACTCGTTGAGACGCTCACACACCTCGACGTAGCCGAGGTACGGGGTCACCTGGAAGCACGTGTGGGTGAAGCGCTCGACCTGCTCGTGCACGGCGGCCACGACGCGCGGCGCAGCGTTGCCGACGTTGGTCACCGAGATCCCCGAGGCCAGGTCGATGAGGCGGTTGCCGTCGACGTCCTCGATGATCCCGCCCGCGGCCCGGGCCACGAACACCCCGAGCGTGGTCCCCACCCCGGCCGGGATCGCCTGCGTGCGCCGATCCATGAGTTGGCGCGACAGGGGGCCGGGGATCTCGGTCCGCACCAGCCGGCTCTGCGGGACTTGGTCGGTTGTCGTCTCCATGCGGGCCTTTCGCGCTGAGTGGTCGCCACCGAAGCTTACGAGGCGTGGACCTCATAGGCGCAGACGTGCGCACCGTCCATCAGATGGGCCACGCGCTCGACGCGGGCCCTGGGGAGCGCGTCACGGATGAAGGCGATCTCACTGGAGCACGCCTGGCGAAAGCCTGTGGCCACCGACAGGATGGCGCAGTTGTGCTCGGTGATGCGCCAGCCCCCGTCGTCGAGCCGCTCGACATCGGCCAGATAGCCGTCCTCGTCGAGGATCCGCGTGAGCTCGGCCACCTGCTCCTCCAGGGTCATCGTCACCAGACGGGCCCGGGCGTCGGCCAGGCGGCGCTGGCGACGCTGCTCGAAGAGCTCGGTCACCTCCTCGCTGTCGGGGCCGCCGAGGTAGCCCAGCAGCTCGGTGGTCAGATCGCCGTAGCGCTTGGGGAACAGCATCTCGGCCGCCGGGGTGAGCGTGTAGGCGTGCGACGGCCTGCCCCTGCCCTCGGGGTCGGGGCGGTGCGTCACGAGCTCGTCCTCGCGCAGACGAAGCAGTTGTTGGCGCACGGCGGCGACGGTGATCCCCAACTGCTCGGCCAGATCGTGGGCGCGCATCGAGCCATTGCGCTTGAGCGCCAGCAAGATGGCGCGCCGCGTCGTGGGCATCGCCGCCAGGGGCGGCTCGATCGTCACCGCCGCCAGGGGCGGCTCGACTGACGGGGTGCGGTCGCTCACGGCAGGATCAGATGGACGTCGCCGAATTCGTGCCACAGATATCCCTCGGAGATCGCTGCCGCGTACGACTGCTCCAGGAGCGCCCTGCCCGCGATCGCTTCGAGCATGGCGAGGTGCGACGCCTCGGGCTCGTGCCAACCGGTGAGCATTCCGTCCACCGACGTTACCGGCCGGTCGGGTGTTACCACCGTGTCGGTCCACCCGCTGCCGGCGTGCACCTCGTTCCTGGTGTCCACCACGGTCTCGAGGGCGCGCACGACCGTGGTACCGACGGCTATCACCCGTCCGCCTTCGCGCCGCGTGTCGTTGACGCGGTGGGCGGTGGCACGCGTGACCCGGTAGTACTCGGGGTAGGGCGGCTCGGATGCCTCGAGTGAGGCCACACCGGTGTGCAGCACGACGGGGACGACGCCCACCCCGCGCGCCACGAGACGGGTGAGGACCTCAGGGGTGAAAGGCCGGCCCGCGCTCGGCATCTCGGCGGACCCGGGCTCGGTGGCGTACACGTTCTGGTAGGTCGAGATCGGCCAACTGCCCCGCACGTACCCGTAGCGGATGGGATGGCCGTGCACGGCCAGATAGGTGTGCAACGGCTCCGGGGTCACCACCGCCGTGATCCACAGTCTGACCCCGCTCGGGTGGGGCGCGTAGGGCGTCAGCAGCTCGACCCGACCACCACCGTCCAGCGTGATCAGCTCGCCGGGCTCGGCCCCGAACCATGGTTGGTCGCCTCGGCGCAACTCGACGGTCCACAGATCGGCGGGCAGTCGCGTCGAGAAGTGCACCTCGACGGCGCCCCCGGCCCGGTCGACGCCGGGCACGGCGGCGGCGAGCGTTCCCGAGGTGTTGACGACGACCAGGTCCCCTTCATCGAGGAATCGGGGCAGCTCGGAGAAGTGGGAGTGGACGAGCGTGCCGTCGAGCCGGTGGGCCACGAGCATGCGCACCGCATCGCGCGTCATGCCCCGGGCTTCGGGAGGCGTGCTGGCCTCGAGCTCGGGGGGCAGCACGAAGGTGGGTAGCCCCACGATGTTCCGGGAGCCGGTGTCGCTGAGCGTGGTCACGAGGGTCGCGCCTCGAGCACGAGCGCTGCGGATCGCAGGTCCGACAGCCGGTAGCGCCCGCTGGACGGGCCCGTCTCGATCAGGTCGACGAGCTCGGCCACGACCTCCTCAGGCAAGGGCCGGTCGGAGATGTCCTCGCCCGGGAAGGCGTCCTGGTGCATCTGGGTCCGCATGTCACCGGGATCGACAGCCCACACGAGGAGCGTGGGCTCCTCGACACCAAGGACCGCGCTCATGTGGTCGAGGGCGGCCTTGCACAACCCGTACCCACCCCACCCCTCGTACGCCTCGACCGACGCGTCCGACGTGATGTTCAGCAGGGCGGGCCGTGGAGCGCGGCGCAACGCTGCCATGGCCTGCTGCACGAGGGCGAGGGGAGCCACCACGTTGACCTCCAGGGCCCGCGTCAATTCGTCGAGGGGATAGGCCACGAGCGCCGGAAGGGGGGTGGCGCCGAGGGTGCTGGCGTTGTTGACGACGAGGTCGAGCCCGCCCAGGCGCTCGGCCGCCGCTACCAGGTCGCTTCGGTGGCGCTCGTCGGCGACGTCGCCGGGTAGGGCGAGCACCGACGCCCCGGGACCAACGTGGGGGAGGATGGCCCGCTCGGCCTCGGCCAGTGCGGCACCGTGGCGGGCGTCGAGCACCAGCGACCATCCCCGCTCGGCCAACTCACGCGCCAACGCCCGTCCCAGTCCTGTCGACGCCCCTGTCACCACGGCGATGCCCATGTCCGTACCCTCCTCCGGAGCCGCTCCCGCCCACCTATATAAAGATAGTTTTCTCTATCTTTATTTCCCGGGCAAGGGATTTGTGGCGCCAAGCCCGGGAGCAGGCATGCAAGGGGTGCCGGGCGGGGTGGACGGCTCAGTGCGGTGCGGGGGCGGAGCCGGGGTGGGCCATGGGCTCGAGCATGGCGCGCAGGTGCTCGAGCAGGTCCTCCACGGTGGTGGGGTCGAGGGCGAGCCGGCGGCGCGACCCGACCCGGATGTCGGTGACGAGCCCGGCGTCGCGCAGGAGCTTGACGTGGTTCGACGCTGTGGGTTGGGCGATCTCGAAATGCCGGGCCAGCTCCGAGACTGTGCTCGGGCCTTGCACCAGATGGTCGACGATGCCCAGGCGGGTGGGATCGGCCAGGGTCTTGAGCCGGCGCGCCAGTGCCTGGGTGCGGGCCCGGCTCTCGGCGCCCGACGGGTCGGCAGGCACGCCCACCACGACATGGCCGGGCAGGTCGAAGAGCAGGCTCTTGTGCGTGAAGTAGGCAGGGATGACCACGAGATCCCCGTCCTCGGCGTCGAGGCCGGCCACGAGTCGCGACAACAGGTCCCCGATGTCGCACTCGATGCGGGTGATCTCGTGCCACGCCGCCCCCCGCGCCAATTGCTCGCGCTTGTCGGCGCACACCGCTTCGACGGCGCGCCGCCCCCACTGTTGCCACGTGGGGCCGATGGCGTCCCAGACCGACGCGAGCAGGGACCGGTAGCTCCGTCGCAACCGCGCCGAACGTCGGAGTCGGGCCAAGCGGTCGATGACCACCTGTCGGTCGGCGCTGGACTCCGACGCCAGCGACAGGTGTGGTTGGGGCCGGGAGCACAATGCATCGATCTTGGACAACAGCCCGGCGAGGTCGACGGCGAAGAGCTCGTCGCCCTCGTGCGCCAGGACCAGAAGCTCGAGAAACCCGAGACCCGGCGAGGCGTCGTCGTCCCAGAACGCGGCGGCCTGCTCCAGGAGCTCGGGATGGTCGTCGTACAGCGCCTCGAGGGCGGGGTGGCTCAAGCGGAAGTCCACCTTCGTGGCCGCGTGCAGGGCCCAGCACAGCTCGACGGGGGCCGAGGCGCGCACCGTCACCCGGGGCCCGGGCCGGGTGCCGCCGGTGTCGTCCAGTGAAGGCATAGTGATTTGACTATATACATATATTTCGGTACGATGCAAGGACATTGAGGACGTGCGGTGCGCACGCCTCATCCCCGAGAGTCTTTCTTCTTCAGGAGACCGTGATGCATCTGTGGACACTGGAGCAGCTGGCCCTAGAGCGCCGTCACGACCTGCTCCGCGAGGCGGCGCGCGCCCGGGCGTCGCACGAGGCTCGCGGCGCCACGCCGTCGCACGGCACCAACCGCAGGGCGACGCGCGTGCTCGGCGAGGTGCTCATCCGGGCCGGATGGCGCCTGGTCGGGCCCGAACCACCCGCCACCGGGATCCGCACCCGCCTGGCCCTGCGGAGCCCGAGCGGGGCGATGGTCGACCCTTGCTGAAGCGTCGACCGCCGTCACCCTGCCGAGCAAATAGCATGCAGGCGGGGGGTACGGCACGGGAAGGTCAATGGCTCGGGGAATCGGCTCATGGTGAAGGCGGTCATGCTGGCGCTCGCCGCGAGCTTCTGCACCGCCACCTCCTCGGTGTGCCAGCGCCTGGGAGCCGCCACCGCCCCCGGCGGTGAGCGCCTGAGCCCCAAACTGCTGCTCTACCTGGTTCGCCAACCCATCTGGCTGGCCGGCATCGCCAGCCTGATCCTGGGCTTCGTCTTCCAGGTGGCGGCGCTGCACTACGGCGACCTGGCGCTGGTCCAACCGATCCTCGCCACCGAGCTGCTCTTCGTGTTCGCCTACATGGCGATCATCGGCACCAAGCGCGTGGCTCGCCACGACTGGCTGGCTGCGGCCGCCATGGCGGCCGGGCTCGGGGTCTTTCTCTTCACCGCCAGCCCTTCGGGTGGGCACCTCCATGCCCAGGCCGCCTCGTGGTGGTTCGCGGGAATCTCCGCTCTGGGGCTCGCCTCGCTGGCCGCGGTGATGGCGTTCACGCCCATGCGGCGCGGCTCGCCCCCGTCTCCGGCCCGCAAGGCGGCCACCCTGGGGGTGGCCACCGGGATCTCGTGGGGATTCGTCGCCGCAGTGATCAAGGAGCTCAGCTCGCACACCGGCGCCGGCTTCGGCATCTTTCTGACCTGGTCGCCCTACGCGTTGGTGGCCGTGGGGGCCGCATCGATGCTGCTGTCGACCCACGCCTTCCAGGCCGGGCCGCTGGCGGCCTCGCAACCGGGATTCACCATCGTCGACCCGCTGGTGGCCAGCCTGCTCGGCGTGTTCATCTTCGCCGAGCACCTCCAGCTTTCCCCGTTGGCCGTCGTGGTCGAAGCGGCCGCGCTGGGAGGGCTCGTGGCCGGGGTGGTGGCCATCAGCCGCAGCCAACTCGTCCAGGGCCAGACCCATGAGGACGAGGCCGGCCTCCGGCCCATGCCCGCCGCCCTCGACGTCCGCGACGCCGCGGGCTGACGCCGGTCAACCCTCCGGCGGCGTCTCGGCTTCCGCGCCGACGTCCCGCCCGGAGGGCCCGTCGCGGTGGCCCCCCATGTGGCGCGTCGTGATGGCCTCGGCCTCCCGGGCGGCGAGGGGGTGCCCGGTGAGCACGAGCACGAAGGGCTCTTTGTCGAGCTCGTACAACAAGCAGTCGGTCTCGGCCATGACCGAGGCCAGGCGCGCCACCCCGTGCACCAGCGCCACCTCGCCGAATCCCTCACCCCGCCCCAATGTGGCCACGAGGACACCGCCGCGATGCACCGTGAGTGTCCCGTCGCCGATGGCGTAGTAGCGATCACCGGACTCGCCTTCTCGAACCACCACCGTGTTCGCCTTGACCGTGACGGGGACGAGCCGGCGCGCCACTCCTTCGAGCGCCGGGGCGGGGAGGCCGGCGAAGATCCGGATGGAACGCAGCAGTCTGATCTCCACCTGGGGGACATCGGCGGCGGCGTCGACGGCGCGCAGCGGCCGCCACAGCACCAGCACCCCCACCACGGCCAGGACCGCCGGCGACACCAGCGCGGTCCGGTACCCGCCCGCCGTCACGCTGACCTGCGCCACCACGAAGCCGAGCATGAGGCCCAGGTCCATGAGCGACTCGCGCACGGAGAAGATCCCGGCCAGGGCATCGGAGGGCGCGGCCCGTTGCAACAGCGTGGAGCCGGTGACGTCGATGACGCTGCCCGACAGGCCCACGAGGGCCAAGAGCACGAAGGCTACGGCCACGGTGGGATGGGCGGCGACGAGGGCGAGGGCGACGGTGGCACTCACGATCCCTCCGATCAGAAAGCCCACCAGGCGGGGCCGGCCCACCACCATGGCGGTGACCGCGCCGGCGGCCAGCCCCCCCGCCGCCATCACCGCCGTCAGATATCCCGCACCGCCCTGCCCCAGATGCAGCACGCTCACGGCCAGGACCACGCCCAGGAGGTCGAGCGTGCCGACAAAGGCTTGGTAGAAGAGGCTGAGCGAGCACAGCAGCCGGGTCGGCCCCCGACGGCGCACCACGGACAGGTTGGCGCCCAGCTTCTCCCGCAATGACTCCTCGCCCGGCTCGGCGGAGGCGGCGCCTTCGGGCAGGCCCACCACGAGCGCTCCGGCCCCGACCGTCATCGCCGCCGTGACACCGATGGACAGCGCCGGCCCTCGGATCGCCAGCAGCAACCCGGCCACCGCGGGAAAGACCAACCGGCTCGCCTGCTCGACCCAACCGGCCATGATGTTGGACGCCGTGAGCTCCTCGGCGGTCCGGACGATCGAAGGGACCATCGCCGCTTGGGCGGGGCGGACCACGGTGATGCCGAGGTTCACCACCGGCGCCAGGATGAACACGACGTCGCGTGGCGCGCCGACGGCGATCGCCGCCGCCACCCCCGCCAAGGCGACACCCAGGACGGCGAGGCCCCCCACGAGCACGCGTCCGGGTCGGTGGCGATCGACGAAGGCGCCGATGAGGGGGCCGAGCACGACGCAGGGCGCCAGCTGGACCACGGCGATCAGTGATGCCGCCGCCGTGCCCCCGTGGTCGTAGGCGTAGACCAGCAGGGAGATCCACGCCGACCACTCCACCCCGATGCACAGGCCGTAGCTGAGCTCGAGGCGCCGCAAGGGCCGGTTCCTGAGGGCGGAGGCGAACACGCCCATGACCGCCCGCCTCCGCTCGTCCACGCCCAGACTCCTACACCCCGGCCTCGGGCCGGTCAACGAAGGGCGGGCCTACCGGCGGCCGTAGCGGTCGCTGAGGCGGCCGCCCAGATGGGCGAGGTGGCTGCGCACGGCGTCGGGGGCGACCACCTCGAGGTGGTCGGCGAACCCGGCGAGCTCGGCCGCCACCATGTGGGCCGAGTGACCCCGCACCTCGACGGTCACCCGACCGTCGTCGCCGGCGTCCCCGACGGTGACACGCGTGCCGAGCACGCCGTGCAGGACTCCCACGATGCCGGGCTCGGCGAGCACCGTCGCCTTGCACGGGGTGCGCCGTTCGTCGAGCGTCGACAGCACGGTCTGCCATGTCTCGGCCAGGTCGAAACCGGCGGGTCGTCGCACGGGTTGGTCGCTCAGCACCACGGCCCGCACCCGGCTGACCCGGAACGTCCGCATCCCGGCGTCGGTGTCGGCGATCAGGTACCAGGTCTGGCGCTTGGCCACGAGCCCGAGCGGGTGGACGGTCCGCTCGCCCGGCTCCTTGTCGCGCCCCGCATAGTGCAGTCGGACCTGGACACCCTCCACCACGGCCTGCTGCAAGGCGCCGAGGTGCGGGGGTGGGTCGACGGGAAGGCGGTCCCAGTCCGAGGCGTCGATGATGACCGCCCCTCCGGCGGACTCGGCGCTGGCGCGAAAGGTCTCGGGCAGCGCCCGCACCAGTTTCCGCAGGGCCGCCTTGACGTCGGGGGTGGCGGCTCCGGGGCCGGCCACGAGGAACAGGGCCCGGGCCTCGGCCGCGGTGAGCCCACTGAGGTCGGTGCGGGCCCCGCCCACGAGCGACCATCCGCCGCCCCGTCCGGCCTGGGAGTACACCGGGACACCGGCGATGGCCAGTGCCTCGAGGTCGCGGCGGGCCGTGCGGGGCGAGATCTCGAGCTCCTGGGCCACCTCGGCCACCGTGGCCCGACCTCGCGACTGCAGGAAGAGGAGGGTGGCGACGAGACGATCGGCTCGCACAGGCACAGCATGGCACCGAACATGGTCATCTTGTGGCCAGGTTGCCCAAAGATGCCGGGGCGGCGCCGGCGGTGCTACGCATGACGCCACCCCGACGCCGACAGAGAGGTGATCCCGTGCCCACACCCCCGCTTGATGTCGTCCTGAACTTCTGTGCCGGATGGTCCAAGCTCGACATCGACGAGATCATGGGGTACTTCCACGCCGATGCCGTCTACCACAACATCCCCGTGGACCCCCTCGTAGGGCGCGACGGCATCCGGGAGATGATCGTTGGGTTCACCGCCGGGTGGGACCGGGTCGACTTCGAGGTCCGCCACGCGCTGGCCCAGGGCGACGTGGTGCTCACCGAGCGGGTCGACCACTTCGTGTCCGCCGAACGCACGATCAGCCTGCCGGTCATGGGCACGTTCGAATTGGAGGGCGGCCTGATCAAGGCGTGGCGCGACTACTTCGACCTCAACCAGTTCATGAGCCAGCTGACGGCCTGATCCCACCCCGGCGCGTCGCCGGCCCTATTTGAAGTCCTGGGTGAACGCCGCCTCGGAGTTGGGGAACTGGGTGATGGCGGAGTCGACCACCCCGTCGTAGGAGAAGTACGAGCTGTAGCCCACGTCGTTGTTCGGGTTCACGATGAACCCGTACATGTCGTTGATGAACGCCGGGTCGTCGGCGCCGTTCAGACCCCATTCGGGGACGCTCACGTACTTCCCGTGCGCTTTGGCGAAGTTCACTGTGTACGACAGGCCCCCGACCGTGTCGAGCGTGGCCGTCCAACTCGATCCCGGGTTGTCGTACTGGTCGGTGCCGATGTAGTCGACGTACTGGTCGCCGGGATACGACGCTGCGTACGACCCGTTGGTGGGCGTCTCGTCCGCCGCCGCGCACCAGTCGAAGAAAAAGTGCTGCCCCGGGACGCTGCGCATGGTGGTCACGATGTCGTCGAAGGCCGTCACGTACTGAGCGGGGGTGGTGTTCTGCACGCCCCACGAGAAATGCGTCGTGGACCACTCCCATCCCACGCGCAGGATGGCGTAGGACTGCCCGCCGTTGACGAGGTTCTGGGCCAGCTGCTGGTAGACGCCGAGGTTGGCCGGGGTCTGGGCCGGACTGCTGTTGTTTGGCGACATGGTCACCCCGAGGTACATGCGCAGCGATGTCGAGGGTGGCGTGTAGGTGCCGATGGCGCTCCACGAGGACTGACTGGTGTATCCCGAGATGCCCTGCAACGTGACGCCGAGGTGACTGGCCAGGGCGTTGGCGTCACTAGGGCTCTGCGAGGACACGAACAGGCCCAGCGCGTTCGACGACGGCGCTCTGGGGAGCGAGCATCCCGCCACCGTCGACAGGGCGACTACGAGCACCGCCATCCCGATTCCCCCCCTGCGCATCACCCATCTCCCCCGAGGGCCACCACCCTCCCGATGGCGCCTCCCTCTCAGCCTAACGCCTACCGGCCGTGTTCTCGGGGCCGCACCTGGTGACCGCCGGGTGCCTGCGAGAATGCGCCCGTGCTGCGCGTGCGCCCGGCCCGACCCGACGACGCCGCCCCGGTCGCCGCCGTCCACGTCCGCTCGTGGCAGGCCGGGTACCGCGGGTTGCTCCCCGACGACTATCTCGACGGACTGCGCCCCGAGGACCGCATGAGCCGGTACACCTTGGGGTCCTCGGACCCCGAGGTCCCGTCGACCGGCGTGGCGGAACGAGACGGTGCCGTCTGCGGATTCGTGACCACCGGACCGTCCCGAGACGCCGATGTCCCCGACGGGGGAGCGCTGCTCGCCCTCTACGTCGACCCCGAGGCGTGGGGGCTGGGGGTGGGACGACGGCTCTTGGCCCACGGGCGGGGGCACCTGGGCCGAGGTGGGTTCACCGAGGCCACGTTGTGGGTGCTGGTGGGCAACGACCGAGCCCAACGCTTCTACCACGCCGACGGTTGGGTGCCCGACGGCCATCGACGGGTGGTGGAGGTCTGGGACATCGCCGTCGACGAGGTCCGCTACCGCCGTCGACTTCCCTGAGGCGCGACCAAAACCCGGGGGACCAGTCGTGGCAGGATGCCGTCGTGACCACGACACGCCTGGAGGTTGAGCGGCCCATCGCCGCCAGTCCGGCGGCCATCTTCGGGCTGCTGTGCGACCCCAAGGGCCATGTGGCCATCGACGCCTCGGGGATGCTCATGGACGCCACCGGGGATCCCGTCACCGCCGTGGGCGACCAATTCGTGGTGCACATGGACCGGGAGTCTCTCAACGACTATCCCATGGGTCGCTACGACGTCGAGGTGACGATCACGACCTTCGTCCCCGACGGCGAGATCGCCTGGACCGTCGTGGGCACGATCCGGCCGCCGATAGGGCACGTCTACGGCTACACCTTGGTCCCCATCGAGGGGGGCACCCTCGTCACGTCGTACTACGACTGGTCCTCGATCGACCCGGTGTGGAAGGACAGCGCGATATTCCCCGTCATCTCCGAAGGGGCGTTGCGAGCCACCCTGGGCATCATGGCCCGCACCGTGGCGCCGGCTGGCTTCACCGACACGGTTTCCGCACACCCGTGAGCCCGAGGTTGAACTTGGCGCCGTTGAGCCCACGGAGGTCGTCCTTGGGGCAGAACGAGGCCGGGCTCGACCGGTATTCGGCGTTGAAGACCGCCTTGTGCCCGAGGTACGCGGACAGCGCCCCGCAGGTCGAGAATTGGTTGCACTGCTCGGTCAGCACGGCGTCGGCGAGCGGGAACATGTCACTGGCGTAGCGGTCACCGGTGTCGTCGGGGTTCTTGATCCACCACCCGAGACCCAGCCCGTGCATGTAGTCGCCCAGCATCGTCATGTACGACTCCTCGACGGCCTGGGTCAGCGGGAAGCCACTGCCGTCGGCGTACTCCTCGTCGATGTCGGTCTCCACCGCATCGAATCCCTTGGCCGCGCACTGCGCGGCGATCATGGACTCGATGATGGAGACGGTGGCGGGAGCCCGGATATCGAGGTAGTACTCGGGATAGCCGGGCACCTTGTTCCCGAAGACGCCGGCGTTGTGCAGCTGCTGGTAGTAGGTGGTGGCGGTGCCCTCCTGCCCGGCGGAGTAGTAATTCCCCGCCGCTCCGACCTCGACGTAGCACACGACACGTTTGCCTTGGGCGTGCAGTGCCGTGACCGTCGATCGGGGATTGATGATGCCGTCGATGTCGTAGATGACCGGGGCCGGTGCCCGCCGACCGTTGGGGAGCTTGTCGTGCGTTCCCATGTCCCGGGCGTTGCTCAATTTCAACGGGTGGCTGAGCTCCCATTGCCAGGGCTGACTCCCGAGCGGGGGAGTCCACCACGCCGAGGCCTGGGCCCGGGGGACGGCCCGGAGGCCGAAGAGCGCCACCACGAGCACGAGGGCGACGACGAATCTCGTAGTCCATGACATCGGCACACTCCCCCCACCGGGTTCACGAGTGACCCTTGCCATCGGTGGACCCTGCCCTCGGTGGCCGGGCGAGCTTACCGTGCGGCCTCTCTCGGCTCCGGGCCGGGGCACCCGGCGGTGTCCGGGTGAACCGGTGCCGACCCACGGCGCCGAACGTGGGGAGCGTCTCGATCGTGGCCTCAGAGGAGGCGACGATGGCAATCGTGGCAGTGTTCGAGTTCCCCGGTGAGTCGGTGGACACGTACGAGAAGGTGATGGCGACGGGTGCCGCCGTCGTCGACGTGTGGGAAGACGAAGCGTCATCCGCAGCATTCGGGGAGGTGATCGGCCCCGCCCTCCACGGAGCAGGTTTGGCGGGCGCACCCCCCCTCTATTC
Organism: Acidimicrobiales bacterium; assembly: GCA_036511675.1. Lineage (GTDB taxonomy): Bacteria > Actinomycetota > Acidimicrobiia > Acidimicrobiales > UBA8190 > Chersky-840. Next base: position 58,234 of record DATCBU010000072.1, read on the forward strand.
CGTGCAGGACACGATCAGCCAGGACGGCGGCGTGGGGCGCTGCCAACCTTGGGGTGCGTTACAGCTTCCGGCACTTGACGGCCGTGCCGTAGGCGCAGATCTCGGTCCAGTTCCCGCCCATCTCCGACGTGTCGAAGCGCATGGCCACGATGGCATCGGCGCCCTTGGCCGCAGCCTCTTGCACCATTCGCTCGGTCACCTCCTGGCGACTGGCGATCAAGTTCTTCGTCATGCCCTTGAGCTCGCCCCCGGCCAGCGATTTGAAGGATGCGCCGATCTGAGAGCCGACATTGCGGCTTCGCACCGTCAGACCGAACACCTCACCGAGGACGTCGGTGATCTCGTAGCCCGGGAGGTCGTTCATCGTCGAGATCAGCATGCCAACCTCCGATCGTCACTGCGATGGTCATGTGCGGCGAGGGCCACCCTACCGCGGGGCGTTCCCGCATCCGTCGATCTGGATGCTCGACCGATTCCCCTCGACCTGATTGTGAACCATCTGCTCACCGCCGATCGCTACGATCTCGCCGCCGCCCGTCGTGCCAGCAACTGCGCCAACCTCGCGTCGATGCGCGTGTCGTGCTTCGGGCCCACCACGAGCAGGGCACCCAGCGTGTCGTCGGCGCGCCACGCCACGATGTACGCCCGCTCACCAGCACTGCTGAGGTCGAGGATCTGAGCCTCGTCGGCGATCCCGGCGACCGGGTGGCCACCTTCGATCTTGGCTTCTGACTCCAGAGCGACGTGGGCGGCCGAAGCGCTGGTACACGACATCTCGACACTGACGATCCAAGTGGACCGGGCCGAGGTCAAGATCGACTCCACTGGCACCGCCTGCCCCGGCACGCTGAAGACGGCGACGCCCGATCGCTTGCAATGGGGCGACGGGGACTCCTGGCGGGCCTCGGTGGCAGCGGCGGCGGCGTTGGCTTTCACACCCAGTGAGCCCGGAATATCGGGACCGGTGAGCAGACCCGGGGGCGACGATCCACACCCCGACAACCCCAGCACCACGCCGAGACCGGCCACGATCGGGCGGAGGGAGCGGCGGCGACGCGTGGGCACGTCTCTCGCGTCGACTGGGTGCTCCGGTGGCACGTGCCTCCCGTCCACCCTGGCGGCACCAAGGATCGCATGGGACTCTATAAGCCATGTTCGCGCCCGTCACCGTCCGTGCCGACGGGCCGTGGTGCTGGCGCAGAAGGAGGCTGCGCTCTTCAACCACGGACTTCTCGGCAGCCAACAACTCCTTCTGGGTTTCGTCCCGGCGTCGAGACGTTCGGTGAACGTGGCGTGACGGTGCGGAGGTTGTGGACGGGCGTGGCGGCGCTGACGATCCTCGCTCTGGGGATGACGGGGTGCTCGAACATTCCTCTCAGAACCGGTCCCGGACTGGACAATCCCGGCGTGAGCCCGACCCAGATCAAGGTGGGCAGCATTGCCAATGTCACAGGCCCGCTCTCGTCGGACTTCGCCCCCGTCGTCGACGGCGTCCAGGCCTATTTCTCGATGGTCAACGCCGAGGGGGGGGTGGCGGGGCGCACACTCAAGCTCGCCTACCAAGAAGACGACCAGGGGAGCCCTACCACCGATCTCTCCGTGGCCCAGAAGCTCGTCGAGCGGGACCACGTGTTCGCCGTCGTGGGCGTCGGCACACCTTTCTTCGGAGGCGCGAGCTACCTGGCCCAGCAGGGGACCCCGACCTTCGGCTACATGGTCTCGACGGACTGGGCGGACAAGCCCACCTTGTTCGGGACCTACGGGTCAGTGCTCACATTTCACACCGCCGTCCCGGGCGAGGCGTACCTCGCCCGGCAGTTGGGGGCCACGTCGATCGGCGTCGTCGCCTATGGCGTGCCGCAGTCGGCGGCCGCCTGCCAGGCCGCAGTCACCGGCCTGCGCAGGCTCGGCCTCGACGTCTCCTTCAGCGACCTGAACCTGGTGTACGGGGCCGACCCCACTCCGTCGGTGTTGCAGATGAAGAACGACCATGTCGACTTCCTCTTGTCGTGCCTCGACCTCAACGGGAACGTGGCATTCGCCCGCGCCATCAGCCAGAACGACCTCACCATGCACCAATTGTGGCTGGACGGCTATGACCGGGGCACGTTGCAGCAGTACGGGTCGATCATGAACGGGGTGTACTTCGGGGTCCAGCACGTCCCGTTCGAAGCAGCATCGGCGTTCCCGGGTGTGTACCCCGCCATGGAGACCTACCTCCAGGCGATGCAACGCTACGAGCCCTCGTCCACCTACGACGAGGTGGCCCTGGACGGCTGGATCTCCGCCGCCCTGTTCGTCTCGGGCCTGAAGACCGTGGGCCGCCACCTGACCCAGCAGAAGCTGGTCGCCGCGCTCAACAAAGTGACGGCCTTCAACGGAGGGGGGTTGAACGCACCGGTCAATTGGACGACCGCCCACTCCACGGCCAAGACGGGCCGGCCGCCGTACTGCGGAGCGGCGGTCGAGGTGGTCGACGGCCACTTCGTCGCGAGAGTCGTCCCCGGCACCCATTCGGTCTTCGTGTGCTTCGGCTCGAGGAGCACGACGCCCATCTCACCGTTGCCGGGGACTCCGGGGAGCTGATCGGTCCGCGGCGCCGGGAGCCTTACCCCTGCCCCCTCGAGAGCCCCCGTCCCGGGCCCGGTCGGAGCGGGGGACCCGGTGACGAGTCAAGTTCCCCGGACTGCGAGCCGATGCCAACCTGGGAATTCCATGAGCGCCCGATCACCAAGACCACGTTCGTCGACAGGCGGTCCGACCATGATGACAATCCATGTCTCGCACAGCATCGAGATCGTGCTGATCACCGCCGCCCTGTGGGTCACGGCGTTGTTCGCCGTGCTGCGATTCACCCGACACTGAGCCGGCCTCGACCCGGACGACAAGAGGCTGACGTGCGCCGGCGGGTCAGTACTATCTCCGCGGTGAGCCGCCCCGTCATTGCGTCGGGCGATGCCACCGAGGTCTCGACGTTCCCACGGACCTGGGTGTAGTCGATCGTGTCGCATTTTCTTATCGACCAACCGCCGCGGAATGGATCATTCGATGCCGAACACCAGCGACGACCTCCACCGACAGATGGCCGAGCTCGACCAATGCATCGGGAGCCTTCGTGCCGTGCTTCTTCGATACAAGAAGGCGAACATCGCCCTCATGCACCTTATTGAAGGTGGAACTCCGACGCTCGAAGCATTGGAACGGGTCCATGCCTCTCGCCACCGACCGGAGCTCAGCGACGCTCTCGATCAACTGGCCGGTGCTCGTCACGAAAGCCGGGTGGCGCTCCTCTCGCTGGCTCTGCAACAGGGAGCCTCTATGGCAGACGTCGGACGAGCATTCAGCGTGTCACGCCAACTTGCCTCCCGGTTGGCGGCCGAGATCAGAAAGGATTCGTGATGGCAACGGTGCGCCAACGCACCTAACAGCGAAAGACGCGCTCTGCGTTCCCGGCAAAGAGCCTCTCGCGGGATTCGCTGTCGAGGCCGGCCGTCACGGCGCTGAAGGTGGCGTAGAGCTCGTCGAAGGTGCCGTACATCGAGTCAACGGGGAAGTTGCTGGCGAACATGCAGCGGTCGACGCCGAAGGCCTCGATGGCGTACTCGAGCCAGGGGGCGAAGGCATCGACGCCCATGGACCCGAAGGGCATCGCCAAGCCCGAGAGCTTGCACACGACGTTGTCGCCGAGGCCGGCTAGCGCGTCGATGCCGGCCTCCCACAAGGCTCGCTCCTCGTCAGAATTCGAGCGGGGCCATCCCGTGTGCTCGACGACGACGGTCAGATCATCGAAGCCGGTGAGCTGCTCGGCTGCGACTCGAAGTTGATCGGGATGGGTCATCAGCTCGAACAGCAGGGCCCGCTCCTGGAGGGCGTGAAGCACTCCGGCGTCGGGGACCGGCCCCATGTTGGCTCCCATGGGCCGGACCCCTCGGAAACGTGAAGCGGTCATCTGCCGGTCGATGAGCTCGATGGCCTCAGCCACCGTGTCGGTCGGAGGGAGACCGCCGATGATGGCGTCGGGACGGCCGCTAGCAGCAGCGTTGTGATCGAGCTCGATGGTTTCCTCGATCGAGTGACGTCCGGTGGCGGCGGCGACGTTGACGATCTTCTCCACATTCCACCGGGCCGTCTCGGCCTGATAGCTGTCGACATCGAAGCGGCGGTACATCCTCGAGGCGTCCCCCCCACCGCCTTGCGGGGGGCGCGAGAGGTACGGGTACCAGTCCGTGCGGGCGGGGTCCCAGAGATGCACATGAGCGTCGACCACGCGGGTGGGCTGGGCGGTCATCGGGGCTCCATGGCCGGCTGGTGGCCGTCGCCGGTGAGGACCTCCCGGAGCGTGGCGTCGAGCCAGTCGGGGACGGCGGGTCCGCCGTAGGTGATGCTGCCGATGGGTCGGGGGTGACTGCGAAGGCCGAGCCAGCCATCGCCCACCACCAGCTCCGCACCGGCGAGAGCCGTCGCCTCGGGCTCGCCGAGCAGGTGGGCGACGAGGACACCGACGGGCGGCCCGGCCGCCACCTCCGAAGCCTCGATGCTGGCGGCAAAGGCAGTGACCCGCCCTTCGGTCGCACCCGCGGCGGCTCGCGCCAGCTGCGCCGCCGCCTGGGCTCGACTGCGGCCTCCGGTGGTCACGGCGTCGGTGAGGGTCACCAGGCGGACCCCGCGGCCGGCACCTGCCGCGTACTCGGTGGCCGCCCGGGCCCAGGCGGCGTCGGTATGGAGGTGTTCGACGATGCCACGATGCTCGGCGAGCACCTGCTCCCAGCCGACCGGGGCGGTGGCGCCGGGTGGGGGACCGGCGGGCGCGACGACGATGGCGTCGATCGGCCCGG